>CAZVZK010000008.1:0-126406 GCA_964630925.1 uncultured Alcaligenaceae bacterium | reverse complement strand
CCACTTTGAACGAAGAGGATTTCTCGTGTCACGAAACGTAGCCCTGTAAGCCCCCCCCCCCCGTCGTATCCTAGCTGCGAGAAGGCACGCAGCCTACCCTGACGGCAGAGCCGCCCGGCCTGTTGGAGGAGAACGCCATGAAGATTTGCATCGCCGCCGTCCTGGCCGCGGCACTGGCCGGACCGCCGACGGCGCCCTTGTTGGTGGACCCGCGCCTGAAGGCGCTGATCGAGGACATCGCCTCGGCGGGCTGGGACAAGCACGACGCGGCGGTCAAGAAGTTGCGCGAGGCGATCACGGAGAAGGACGTCCGGGCGCTGGTGGAGATGGGTGAGGACCGCCGCGAGATGGTACGCCAGGGCATCCTGCGCGCCTTCTACAAGTTCGGCGACCGGCCCAGGACGGAGCCTCACCCCGTCCCGGTGGACTACCTCATTCGCCGGATGAAGGATGAGTCGTCTGGAGTGCGTGGCCTCGCCGCAGGGTTCTGTTATTACTCCGCGAGACACAGCACCGCCCTCACGCCGTACATCGTGGCTGCCCTCGACGACCACACACCCGGCGGGCAAGGCGTGGGCAATTACAACACGCCCGCAAACCGAGCCGTGGGCGCGCTAATAAGTCTCGGGAAGGACGCACGCCCCTATTACGCCAAGGCCATCAAACTCGCGGAGACGGGCACCAAACTCGAAAGGGGCAATGCCCTCCGAGCGATCGCACAGATGGGCCTGAACGACCCCTCGTGGCGTCCCCTTCTCCTTGGCTGCCTTATCCGCCGATACCGCGCTGAGGGAATTGAAGACGACTTAAAGTTGACGGCATCGGGGGCGATCAAAGTAATCGGCAGGGACGCGGCCCCGGCGGTCTCTGCCCTCCGTGAGGGGATGAGGTCGGCCGCCAGCCTGGCAACATCGAAAGCCCAGAGTGTGCTTGGAAACGCGATGAGCACCCTGAAGGCGATTGGCCCGCCAGCCCACGCGGCCCTCCCCGAGATCCTTGCCGTCATGGTGCTGCCGTACCCCCGGCAATGGCCCGAAGGGCATTCCCAAAGTTGGGCCTCTTTCCGGGGTCAGGCCATCGACGCCATCGTCGCGCTGCGGTTCGACGCGGACACCGTCACCCCCCGCTTGCAGCGGGTCGCCGACGACCCCAAGGAGCACCCGGAGATGCGCGAGCGGGCCAGGAAGGCCATCCGCGAGCTGCGCGCCGCGGCACGTTAGACCGATTCGCCTGAGGGCGTTCCTCGGGAGGATTTCACTGGTGGCTTCAGCCGCCGCTGGAGATGCTATGCAGAAGCTGATCTTGGACACGTCGATGTCCGTCCTCCTGGCCCTCCGCTGGCTCCTGTCACTGCTCTCCGAGCAGTACTCGGTCGCGACGAGGAGCGAGCCGCGCCCGATCTCGCGGAGCGCCCCGACGCTCGAAGCGCTGGAGGCGCGTTACGCCCCGGCGCGGGATTTGTGGTTCGTCGGCGCGGTGGATGCGAGTTGGAGCGACCAGATGAGCTGGGTCGATTCCGGCGGAGCGACCCATGCTCCGGAGACCGGCGATACGCTCTACCTGAACCCGAGCGCCGGCCCGAAGGGGATGGCCACGCCGACGAATAACAAGTCCAAGGCCGACCTCGCCGTCGTGGTGGACAACGTCTTCGTCGATCCCTCCTACACCGAGGACATCAATCTCGTCAGCAACCTCACGGCCCGCTCGAATTTCTGGTATATGCCCACCCAGGGCAAGATCGAGTCGGCCGCGGGCCCTGGTCCCAACGACTGGTTTGACATCAAGGTCGATCCCTTGCTCGGCAACGGCAATGTCATCATCGGCGGCAACGCCGACATCAAGGCCGACCTCGTCTTCGCCCAGAACGTGGCGGCCTCGTTCAGCGACAACTTCGAGAAGCATCTGCGCGGCACCGTGGAGAACCAGGGCACGATGACCTGGTACGACGGCGACATCTCCCTTTACAAGTCGGTCAGCAACGGCGGCACCTTCGACATCCAGGCCGACAAGCACCTCAAGGCCGGCGCCGGCGGTTTCACCATCAACAACGCCGGGACGGTCAAGAAGTCGGCCGGCGTCGGCGTCACCACCATCGCCCCCGAGTTCGTCAACGTCCTCATGTTCAAGATCGAGTCCGGCACGATGAAGTTCACCGGCGTGGCCGGGCAGGCCATCCAGAACAACGCCACCACGATCCTGATGCCGGGGACGACGCTGGACATGAACGGCGGGACGTACCGCGTCCTCGCCGGAGCACTCTACGGCGGCGGGGCCGAATTCCGCGGCACCCTGAATATGGAGGGCGGGACGCTCTATCTACAGGCCGCCAACGGCGGCACGGCCACGTTCGTCATCAAGGGCAACTACGTCCAGATGGGCAACGCCACGATGTACGTGCTGGCGAAACTGGGGGCCAACTCCGCACTCGATGTCCAGCAGCTCAACGGCGCCGGCGGAAACGTCAACCTCGGGGGCAAGCTGCACTTCAACGTCGATCCCGCCAGCCTGCCGCTGGCGACGCCCGCGGGGGGCGTCGCGTTCCTGAAGTACGTCACCCGCACCGCCAACTCCAACTTCGGTCCCCTCCTGTACAACTTCCCCGGCCCCAACCAGTGGCTCGCCGGCGGCGCCTTGCACTCCTTCCTCGCACCACAATTCAACGGCGCCAATACCGAGTACCGTATGTTCATCTCCTGATCCGCGAGTGACGGGGGCGCCGGACGCCCCCTCCTCACTCCAGGAACCGCGCCCGCAGCCCCGGCGTCGGCACCCGGCACGCCTCCAGTGTCCCGAACCAACGGTACCGGTTCGCCGCCATCAGACCGTACAGCGGGTCGCGCAGGAACGCCGGCATCATCTCGAAGCCCGCCAGCAGACGCCACGGCCAGGCCAGATGCCGGGCGATCCGCACCGCCGCCGTGGACCGCGTCCAGCACCGCCCCCCCTCCACCAGCACCATCGTGTCGAATCCGTCCCTCGGCAGGCCGAAGTGCGCCAACAGGCGTTGGCCCGTCGCGCCTTGCAGGGCGGCGAACCTCACCCGGCCCGCCGGGTCGTGGTCGATGATCCAGTTGACGCTGGCGTCGCAGAAGCGGCACACCCCGTCGAACAGGACGACCGGCCCGCCCGTCTCTAGCTTGTCCGCATCCACACTGGAGGCCCCCGCCGTGCGTACCCTCTCCCTCTGCGTTGTATTCCTGCTGCTCACCGCCGCCCGCGCCGAGGAGGACGCGACGCCCAGGGCGCTCGTCGCCGAGGCCGACACGCTCTTCAAGATGCGCAAGTACGACGAGGCCATCGCGAAGCTCGACGCGGCCATCAAGAAGGACGGCGACTTCGCCCCCGCCTATTACTGGCGCGGCAGGGCGCGGTACATGAAGGGCGACTTCAAGGGCTCCGCCGCCGACTTCGACAGGCAGATCGCCCTGCGGCCGAAGGACTTCAACGGGCACTGGGAGCGCGGCATCACCCTGTACTACCTCGGGCGGTACGCCGACGGGCGCAAGCAGTTCGAGGGGTACGAGAAGGTGGACGCCTCCGACGTGGAGAACACCTTCTGGCACTGGATGTGCGTCTACAAGAAGGACGGCGAGAAGGCCGCCACGGCCGCGCTGCTGAAGACCGGCAAGGACAGGCGCACGCCGATGAACGAGGTGCTCCAGCTCCTCCAGGGCAAGATCAAGCCCGACGACGTGATGAAGGCCGCCAACGCCGGCGACCTGCCCGACGTGCAGCGCAAGCCCCAGCTCTTCTACGCCAACCTCTACCTCGGCCTGTACTTCGACGTGACGGGCGGCCGCAAGAAGGCCATCGCCCATCTGGAGAAGGCGGCCGGCGACTACCACAACGGCTCGTACATGGGCGAGGTGGCCCGCGTCCACCTCGCCTGGCTCAAGGCGATGAAGTGACCGGCGCCGGCGCACCCGGCGCCGCCTCCTTTGGCTTGCCCCCGAACATCCACTCCAGGCAGGCATCCATGGAGAACACCCCGCTTCCCAGCACGATCACCGCCAGGGACATGCAGATCAGCACGAGGTTGTACTCCGGCCCGACCTTCAGGTAGTCGGCCCCCATCGTCCCGAAACGCAGGCCCTCCATCGCGTGCCGGCCCGAGATCAGGTAGATCGCCCCCGCCTGCACCGACGCCACGGCCAGCGCCGCCAGGCGCGACAGCAGCCCCAGGAGCAGCATCACCCCGCACGCCAATTCCACCCAGCCCACGAGGTGCTGCGTCTGCCGCGACATCTCCTTGGCCACGTCGAAGTCCACCGAGATCTTGATGTTCCCGTGGACGATGAAGATCGCCGCCAACCCCAGCCGCAAAATCAGGGCCGCAAGGCTCGGTGCCGTCTCACACTGGCCGGCAAGCATCGGACGCCCCCCACAAATGGAATGGTTGATCCGCCCGCCGCGCCTGAACCGATGGGGACGCCGGCAACCCGCCGCGCGCCAGTCGTGCCGGGGGCGAGACGCCCCCGGACCCCTGTGGGAGAGGCACAGTGGACACGCCGGCTATGTTATAGGGTGGGGGCACGCCAGTCCCCCTCACCCGAAGGGCCGCCACATGGAGCTGACCGTCCAGAACGTCTACGGGCTGCTCCTCCGCAGCAAGCTCCTCTCCATCGACGAGGCGAAGGCCATGTTCGCCCGCTGGAACGACGAGTGCCAGGGGGGGGAGAAAACCGAAGGCCCCCCCCCGATGAAAAAGGGGGCGGGGGGGGAGAAAGCCGAAGGCCCCCCCCCGATGAAGGGCGCCGCCGCCGACCTCGCCCGCTTCGCCGCCTGGATGGTGGCCAACAAATACGTCACCGAGTACCAGGCCCGCCTCCTCGCCGGCGGGCACGCCGAGGGCTTCTTCCTCGGCGGCTACATGGTCCTCGACCGCCTCGGCAAGGGCCGCATGGCCGGGGTCTACAAGGCCCGCCACCCCACCGGCCAGGTCGTCGCCATCAAGGTCCTCCCACCTTCCAAGGCCCGCGACCCCATGCTCCTCGGACGCTTCCAGCGCGAGGCCAAACTCGCCCTCCGCCTCGACCACCCCAACATCGTCCGCGGCTTCCAGGTCGGCCACGAGGGCGACCTCCACTTCCTCGTCATGGAGTACCTCGACGGCGAGACCCTCGAGGACGCCCTCACGCGCCGCGGCAAGCTGCCCCCCGACGAGGCCGTCCGCCTCGTCCACCAGGCCCTCCAGGGCCTGCAACACATCCACGAGCAGGGCCTCGTCCACCGCGACCTCAAGCCCAGCAACCTGATGCTCATCCCGACCCCGGACGGGCCGGCCGTCAAGATCCTCGACATCGGCCTCGGACGCATGATGGACGAGGGGCTCGATCCCGCCGACCCCGGCCTGACCGGCGAGGGCGTCCTCCTCGGCACCCCCGACTACATGGCCCCCGAGCAGGCACGCGACGCCCGCGCCATCGACATCCGCGCCGACATCTACTCCCTCGGCTGCGTCCTCTATCACCTCCTCGCCGGCCAGCCCCCCTTCCCCGACACCAACATCATCAGCCAGATGATCCGCCACGCCAGCGAGCCCCCCCGCCCCGTCGCCTCCTTGAGCCCCGGCGTGCCCGACGGCCTGCAGCAGATCCTCAACTGGATGATGGCCAAGGCCCCCGAGGGCCGCTACCCCACACCCGCCCGCGCCGCCGACGCCCTCAGCGTCTTCCTCGCCGCTGGCGCCGCCGACTCCTCCCACGACGACGGCCCCGGCATGAAGCCGTTCCTCGAATGGCTGGCGCAGGAGAAGAAGAAGGCCCCTCCCTCCGGCCACGCGATCCCCACCGCCGCGCCCGTGAAGCCATCCTCCGGCCATACCATCCCCACGGCTCCGCCCGCGCCCCCCGCGAAGCCGGCCTCCGGCCACGCCATCCCCACGGCCGCGCCCGTGAAGCCGGCCTCAGGCCATACCATCCCCACGGCCGCGCCCGTGAAGCCGGCCTCAGGCCATACGATCCCCACCGCCGCGCCACCGAAGCCGGCCCCCGCCGCGCCCCCGCCGCCGAAGCCCGGCAAGCCCGAACGCCGCCCGCGTAAGGAGAAGGCCCCGCCCTCGCCCCCGCCGCCCTCCCCCCCCGCCGGCCCGGAGGCGTTCGACGTGGAGCTGCTGCCCCCGCCCGAGCCCGCCGTCCTGCCCGGCGGCCTGACCCGCCGCGACCTCGCCTTCTTCTTCGCCGGCGCCGGCGCCGCCGCCGCCGCCTACCTCATCGGCTGGGGCGTCGCCAGCCTCCTCCGCCGCCGCACCCCGCCCGACCCCGACGAGGGCAAGTGACGGGGCGCACAACGCCGCGTCCCGGTGTCGCGAGCCCGTCCGCCATTGATTTGGACACCCCTCGTTGAAGCCACACCCGCCCCGGATGGGGGCGGATGGACGCCAGTCAGTGAGCGAAACGGACCAGGGAAACGGATGGAGGTGAGTGGACGCCCTTCAGTGAAGGAAACGAACCAGGGAAACGAACTTTCCCGCAGCAACTACAGGCGGCAGAACGACTTGAGGAAGTTCATTTCCCTGACCCCCTCACACCCCACCCGCGCGACGGAAACGAATCGCCCCGGCGATCGGGCGTGCCCATCCGCATGATCCCGCGGGTGGTGACGCCGCGCGCCGGGGGCGTCAGCCGCGTCAGCCCCGGCCCCCCGGCGGCCCAGCTCTTCCGACACCGCGCCCGCCCCTCCTGCCGTACCCAAGGCTTCGGACCTGGCCCCAGCGGCGAGGCCTCGCGAGCCCTGGGGCTTCGCTTCCGCGGCCCCTGTCGATTTTTCCGCCCTATCGCGGCCCGCGGCGGGCGCGTATAATGCACGGAATGGTATTGAGTGGTAGGCCGGCAGACGGGCGGGGTCGTCCCGTGGGCCGGCGTGGTGTTGTTTCCCCGACCCCGTCCCGAGCAAGAGGAGTGTATGGCGAAAGAGGAATCCATCCAG
The DNA here is from genome assembly GCA_964630925.1 of uncultured Alcaligenaceae bacterium. Classification (GTDB taxonomy): domain Bacteria; phylum Planctomycetota; class Planctomycetia; order Gemmatales; family Gemmataceae; genus RGDT01. The sequence goes on along the minus strand of CAZVZK010000008.1, from coordinate 119,479 downwards.
GTCCAGGGCAAGGTGGTCGCCGCCCTGGCGAACACGCAGTTCCGCGTCCGCCTGGACAGCGGGCACGAGATCGTCGCCCACATCGCGGGCAAGATCCGCAAGAACTTCATCCGCATCCTGCCCGGCGACATCGTCACCGTCTCAATCTCGCCCTACGACCTGTCCAAGGGCCGCATCACCTACCGCGGCCCCCTGCGCCAGCGGCCCGACGCCGCCCCCGCCGAGTGACTCACGCCCCGGCCTCGCGCGCCAATTCAAGCACGCCCCACAGCGTCGGGTCCTCCGCGTACGGGAGGTCCGTCGCCGCGCCCAGGCTCTGCTCGCCCAGCTCCGCGTCACGCACCACGTAGAACACCCCCAGCTTACGGCTCTGCTCGGGGTCGTACCCCGCCAGCGCCGCCGCCGGCAGCCACGCCGTCAGACGGTACCCGTTGGCCCGCCTTTTCACCCGCATGGGGACACTCTCCGTCAGCGGCGCATCGCCGAGCGCGCGGTGGATCTTCACCTGCGTGAAGACCGGTTCGTCGCGCTCCGGGCCCCCCCCCGCCGGCAGGAAGTGGAGCTGATGGCAGAAGCGGCTGGCCCGGTGGCTGGTGCGGCTGTCGCGCGTGTCGATCCAGAGAGACAGGCCGTCGGACAGCCTGGGCCGCGTGGCGTCCCCCGCCGCCGGCTGCGACTTGCCGCGCACCTCGACCTGGACCGCGATGCCCTCGGCGTTCCAGGCGAGGCGCACGTCGGCGAAGTTCCGCGTGCCGTCCAGGCCCGCGAAGTTATCGATCCGGCACGATTCCGGCAGGGTGAACAGGCCCTCGTCGTCATCGGGGATGCCGGGGACGTGCTGGCAGGGGTGGGCGACACGGAACAGGAAGCGGTTCGGGACGAGCTGCATGGCGCGGGCCTCCGTGCGGGACGGAGGTCATTGTACAAAGCGGGGGCTCACTCGCAGCTATCCAGGACGAGCCCCATCAGGCCGCCCACGATCATCCCGGCGAGCCCGCCGACGAGCGCGAAGAACTTCTTCTCCGCCCGGCCCCCCGGCGCGGCGAGGCCGACGACGACGGCCCCCACGATCGCCCCGACGTAGGACAACGTCCCCGCCCAGCCCGACCCGTCCCCGGCCGGGGCACGGCGGGGGCGCGGTGCCCCGTCGGCCTTCGCGTCCCCGCCCACGTCGCGGAAGGCGGACGGGCTCTCGGTCAGCCTCGCGTACCCCTGGTCTCGCAAATGGGTGAACCGGCTCATGGTGCCCCCCGCCTCGCCTTTTCTTCCCCGGATCATGTACGCGGGCGCTGCCCGCGCGTGACGCGGGATTCCCCCCTGCCCAACCGGCGCCCCGCCCTGTACACTGACCCGAGCGGGGCGGAGTGCCCCGCGGGCGCTCCCTAAGGAGGGGCCACGGCATGACGCATGAGGATGCCTTCCTGCTGGAGATCCTCGAATCCCCGGCCGACGACCTTCCCAGACGGGTTTACGCCGACTACCTGATGGACAGGCCCGACCCCGTGGCGAACGCCAGGGGTGAGTTCATCCACCTGCAATGTGACCTGGCCCGCCTGGCCCAGGGCGAGCCGCGGCCGGCCCAGATCGTTCAGCGGGAACGCGAATTGCTCGCGACCCATGGCCGCGAATGGGGCACACCCTTCTTCCGCCTCGGGTGCCGCTGCTGGGAATACCGCCGCGGCTTCGTCGAAGGCGTCGGCCTGCCGGCTTCCGCCCTGGTTTCACAGGCGGCGGCCCTGTTCCGCGCCGCCCCCATCGACGAGGTCAAACTCTACGAGGCGTCCGGCCTCCTCTCCGACGTGGCCGCCTGCCCCATGCTCTCCCGCGTCCGCGTCCTCGATCTCGAGAAGAACGACCTCGGCGACGCCGACCTCGACGCCCTCGCCAGCTCCCCCCATCTGGCGAAGCTCCGCGGCCTCCTGCTGTGGTCGAACCGCGTGGGCGACTCCGGCCTGCGTTCGGTCCTCGGCGGGCTGACGGGCCTTGAGCGTCTCGACCTCTCCTCCAACATCATCGGCGACGCCGGCGCCGAGTCGCTGTCCTTCTCGCCCTCGCTCGGCAAGTTCCGCCTCGTCGACCTGTCCGCCAACCAGATCGGCGATCCGGGGGCGATGGCGCTCGCGTCCAGCTCCTACTCGGCGTCCCTGGGGTGGATCGACCTGGCGCGGAACCCGATCGGCACCGCCGGGCAAGCCGCCCTGCGCGAAAAACTCGCCGGGCGCGTCCACGTCACGGGCTGACCCATGCTCGCCGTCCTCCTCGCCCTGTGCGCCGGCCCGCCGACCCCGACGGGGACGCTCGTCCTCGTCGGCGGGGGACGAATGCCCGACGCGGTGCGCCGGCACTTCCTCGCGCTCGCCGGCGGCAAGGACGCGCGTCTGCTCGTCATCCCCACCGCGAGCGCCTCCGCCGAGACAGACCCCGACGGCTTCCTCGCGCCCTGGAAGAAGCTCGGCCCGGCGTCCGTGCAGATCCTGCACACGCGGAAGCGGGCCGAGGCCGACTCCGCGGCGTTCGCCGCGAAGGTGGACATCGCCACCGGCGTGTGGGTCTCCGGCGGCGACCAGTCGCGCCTGTCGGCGGCCTACGGCGGGACGGCCACCGAGCGTGCCATCAGACGTCTGCTGGCGCGGGGCGGCGTCGTGGGCGGCACGTCGGCGGGGGCGGCCATCGCCAGCCGCGTGATGATCACCGGCGGCACGGAGGAGGCGCGGACCGGCACGGGGTGGGGCCTCCTCGACGGCGTGATCGTCGATCAGCACCTCCTGCGCCGCGACCGCCTCGGCCGCCTGATGGGCGCGGCGGCGCGGCACGGCCTCATCGGCCTGGGCATCGACGAAGCGACGGCGGCGGTGATCCGCGGCGGCGAGGCCCGCGTCCTCGGCGAGTCGTTCGTCATCGTCGTGACGCCGACGGCCAGGGGCACGCCGGGGGTGCGGGTGCTGCGCGACGGCCAGCGGATGGCCCTGCCGGCGTTCACCCCCAAACTCGCCCCACACGCCCCGAGGTAGCCGCGACGCGAAGCGGAGCGCTCCCTCACCCCGGGGGCACGATGACCCACGAGCGCGCCGCGAGCTGGTAGCGGGCCGAGGCCGACAGGCCACGCGGGGCCTGACCGAACATCGCGCCGGCCAGGAAGTCGCCGAGCGGGGGCAGGGTGAGCCCGGCGCGGAGGTCGCCAGCCAGCCAGGCGAAATCCGTCTCCTTGTCGCCGCCGGCCTCGACGGCGGCCATCGCCACCCGGACCAGCTCGGGCCGGCCCGGCTCGTCGGGCGTCAGCTCGAACGCCTCGGTACCGATCTCGGCCCCGGGGGCGACGCGGACGGAGCCGGGCGCCTTCGGGTCCGGCAGGAAGGGCACCATGTTGTACTGCTGGTCGATGGCCAGGAGCGTCACGTCGGCCGGCTTCTTGCCCTTGTTCAGCACGACGGCGCGGATCCAGCCGCCGAACTTCGCCTTCTCGCCGACCTTGAGGGCCGGCCCGGTGAGGACGCCCTTGCCGGCCACCTTGCGCAGCTCGATCTCCAGGCCGAGGCCGGCGCCGGGCTGGTCGGAGGCCAGCCACAGGAGGTTCGTGATCCGGGACACGCGGGCGATGGCCGCCTCCAGGCCGTCCGCGCCGCCGGTGAGGGGGACGCGCGGCCCCGGATCGCCGGGGCCGAGGAGCATCAGCCCCCCCTTCTCGGCGGACAGCCGCCAGACGTCGGGGCTCGGCGGGACCACGCGGACGTTCTTCAGCGCCGCGAGGCGTTTGAGCAGCGCCGGGCGGAACGGCACCTCGCCGACCGACAGCACCACCGGGCGCGGCGGGGCGCTGCACTCCGACAGCCGCGCCTTCGCCCCCGTCTGCCAGGCGCCCTCAACGGCCTCGGCCCCCGCCGTCTCGAGCCCCGCCGACGTGATGCGGGCCTTGCCGCCGCCCTCGACGGCGAGGACGGCGCCGGCGTGCAGGCCGTGGAGCCGGCCGGCGTCCACGGCCCAGGAGCCGCCGTCTCGGGTCAGCACGAAGGGCGTCGCCGGGGCGGCCTCGCGGAACAGGGGGGAGTCGAGGCCGTCGCCCTCGGCGTCGGGCGTGGGGCGGACACGGGCGGCAGGGCCGCCCTCGTAGATGGCGGGCAGCTTGTGGATGAGCTGGCGACACGTCAGCGGGCCGTCGGCGCGGGACAGGGCGGAGCAGAGGGCGTGCGAGAAGACGCCGAGCTTGCGCCGGCCGGGGTCCTCGATGTCGGGGAAGTACGCCTCGGTGGTGGACTCGTCCGGGCCGCAGGCGTACAGGGCGACGATGTTCCTGTCGGCGGCGACCTTCAGGGGGGAGGTACGGGCGACGCCGCGGAGGGCGGGGGCCGCGTTGTCGCGGGCCTTCTCGATGAGGGAGGCGGGCCAGACGCGGGCGGCGGGGACGCCGCGGACGCCCTCCTCGTCCCCGGAGCGGAGCATGGTGCCGGCGTGGCAGCAGTCGCAGACCAGCCAGACGCGGGCGCCCGTGGCGGCGATGGCGCGGAGCCAGACACGCAGCTCGTCGTCGATGATGCCGTTGGGGATGGTCCCCGTCCGCAGGTCGGGCGGCCCGGCGTCGGACGGCAGGAAGACCTGATCCATGCCATTCGGCTCGGGGTCATCGGGGTCGGGTGGGACCTGGTCAAGCTGCTCGGTGCCGTGGCCGGAGAGGAGGATGAAGACGTGCCCGCCGGGGCGTGCGTCGGCGGCGAGTCGCTCGAAGCCCTGCTTGATGTTGGCGCGTGTCGGCGGCGTCGTGGCGGCGGTGAGGCAGGTGATGCCGTCGTCGGTGAAGCCGAAGCGCGAGGTGAGCAGCCCGGCCCACAGGCCGACGTCGTTGGCGGGGCCGGCGAGCGGCTGCCAGGGCAGGCCGGGGGCGTAGTCGGTGACGCCGACGAGGAGGGCGAGGCGCGCGGGCGGCTCGGCGGGGGCCTGCCGTCCGCCGCCGCAGCCGGCGACGGCGGCGAGCCCGGCGAGGAGGAAATGCCGTCGGCAGAGCATCGTCATCCCCCACGTGAGCTAAGAAGCATACCACGAAATACACGGAAGACACGAAAAGGAAGACAAACAAGACAAGGCAGGCAGAAGAGGGCGGATCTCGTCCCAGCCTTCTTTCTTTATCTACTTTTGCTTCTTTTTCTTCTTTTCGTGCCTTTCGTGTATTTCGTGGTATGCTCTCTTCCTGTCTTTCATCTCCATTCGCCCGAGAGCGCCCACCCGGCCCACGAGCGCGGCGTCTTGCCCTCGCGCAGGAGCGAGAGCTGCGCCTGACGCAGCGCCTCGGCGCGCGGCAGCTTCTTCCCCCACATCCCGCGGTGGAAGCGGGCCATCAGCGTGGCGGTGTCGTCGTCAGGCACCGCCCACAGCGACGCCACCACCGTGCGGCAGCCGGCGACGTGGAAGGCGCGCGGCAGGCCGAGCACCCCCTCGCCCGCCGCCTCCTTGCCCAGCGCCGTGCCGCAGCCGGTGAGGACGGCGAGGTCGAGGTTCGACAGGTCCATCTCCGCCACCTCCAACGCCGTCAAGTCGCCGTCCGCCAGGTTGATGCACGATTGCAGGCCCGGATGCCAGCCCATGATCCCCTCCGCGACCTCGCCACGATCCAGCGCCGAGCGCGGCGGGTCGGGGGTGTACTGCCCGCCCGTGGCGAAGTGGGCGTGCGTCGCCTTCAGGAGGGCGGCCCGCACTTCGTCGCACGTCGCCGCCTTGCCGTCGAGCGACGTGACGGCCCTGTCGGGCAGGTAACTATCCGCGGCCGCCTTTGCCTCGCCTCGTGCCGCCGGCCACGGGCCGGCGACGGTGAGCAGCGACGCGCCCTTGACCCGCGCGCGGGCCTCCAGGATGGTACGCGGCGTGACGAGCAGCGTGACAGCGGATTCCTCAATGAGGTACGAGCCGGCCTTCGCCCCCGGCAGCGCGGCGAACGGCAGGGCGCACAGCGGGCCGTCCGGGCTGACGAGGAGGTGCTTCGCGCCGCCGAGGTGCTTCTCCAGCGGCGCCCACAGGAGGAGGCGGACACGCCGGGCGGCGTCGCGGTCATCGGGTACGGCCCTCCAGGCCGTGATGGCCTCCGCGATGGGCGACATCGCCCCGAGGTCGATGCGCACGCTGGGGGCGTCACGCCGCACGACCCATGCGACCAGACGGTGGGACAGTGTCTGGCCCTTCATCGGCTTCGCCAGATCGTAGCCAGAGTAGGCGAGGAAGTCGATCAGGACGGCGTCCTTGGGGATCGCGGCGCTCATCTCCTTACTCGACGGAGGCTTGACCGAGAGCCGGAAATCGGCGGAGAGCTGCGCCAATCGGGCCTCGAGCTCCTCCTTGCCGCGTGTCAGCTCCTCGATCTTGGATCGATCGGTGAGTTTGGCGAGGCCGCGTGATGACTTCAGTAACTCGTCGGCAAGCGCCCTCGTCGCGGCGTCGCCCTGCGACCGGACGAAGTGTCGCCGCGCTTGCTGGGCAGCGAAGGCCGCCCCCTTCCACGAGAGGACGTGCCCGTGTGCGTCGTCCCCCATCGACAGACGCAGTGCGAGGGCGTGGCGCGAGGCGGCGTAGGCGGCAACTTGCTGACGCTCGGACTGAATGGAGGCGTCGAGGCGGAGCTGGGTAAGTGTGGCCTCAAGGGCCTTGTCGGCGAGGGGGCGGGCCTCGGCTAACTTATCCGATTTGAGGAGCAGGGCGGCGAGGTTGTGCATCGCCGCCGCGTGGCTCGGGTGCCGCTCGCCGAGCGTCTCCCGAGAGAGGGCGAGCGCCTGCCGGTAGAGTGGCAGGGCCTTCTCAATATCGCCCATCTCCGCGTGCAGCCGCGCCAGGTCGCGCAGGCCGCGGAGGGTCTCCGGGTGCCGCTCGCCGAGAACCTCCTTGTGGATCAGCAGCGCCTGCCGGAACAGCGGCAGGGCGTCGGCGGCGACGCCGGCGGCCTTCTTCGCCGCCGCGAGGTTCTTCAACGCGCGGGCGTAGGTCGGGTGCTTCTCGCCGAGGACGGCCTTGTAGATCCCCGCCGCCGACTCCAGCACCGCGACGGCGGCCTTGGCGTCGCCCGTCGCCACCAGCGCCCCGCCGAGGGACATGTACGCCTCCGCGGTGGACGGGTGCCTCTGGCCGAAGATCATCCGCCGCGTCACCGCCACCTCGCGGAGGAGCGGCAGGGCCGCCTTGAGGTCGCCCATGTCCACGTGTAGCGTCGCCAGGGCGTGCAGCGCCTCGACGTAGGCGGGGTGGCGGACGCCGAACGCCTTCTTGCGGATCTCCAGCGCCTGCCGGATCAAGGGGAGGGCGGCCTTGTGCTCGCCCTTGTCGCGGCACACCCGCGCCATGGCCATCAGCACGTCGGCGTACTCCGGGTGCCTGCCGCCGATCTGGGCCTTGTAGATGTTGGCCGCCTCCTCCAACAAGGGCAGCGCCTTCGCGTGGTCCCCCATGTCGGCGTGCAGCGAGGCCAGGCCGTAGAGGCTCGATGCGTACGCGGGGTGCCGCGGGCCCAGGGCAGCCTTGCGGATGGCGACGACCTCGGCGTAGAGCGGCAAGGCGGTCTTGAAGTCGCCCATCGCGCGGTACACCCAGGCGAGGTCGCTCAGGCAGGAGGCGCTGTAGTCGGGGTGACGGTGCCAGGTCGTCGCCCGCCACACCTCCAGCGAGCGGCGCAGGAGCGGGAGGGCCGTCTTGTAGTCGCCCGTCTGGATGTGCAGTCGACCCAGGAGATGCAGGCTCTTGCCGTACTTGTGGTGGCGCTCGCCCTGAAGCTCACGGCGCAGCACCAGGGCGCGTTCCAGCAGCGGGCGGGCGGCGGCGTGGTCGGCCATCGCCTGACGCACATGGGCCAGCAGCTCGAGCGCGTCGGCGACGCCGGGGTGCCTCTCCCCGAGGAGCTGCCGGCGGATCTCCAGCGCCTTGGTGGCCAGCGGCAGGGCCTTGCCCACCTCGCCGGCGTCGGCGGCCTTGAGGGCGTCGAGGGCGAGCGTGGCCGCCTGCCCGGCGAGCCGGCGTTGCTCATCGGATAGCATGGCGGGCGGGGCCGCCGACAGCGCGGCGAGGACGATCAAGGCGTGCATGGTCACCTCCAGTCGCCGGATAACACCCAGGCGGCCCAGTGGAAGGGGGGCGTGCGTCCGTCCTTCGCCTTCATCGTCGTCGTCCCGCTGGGGAGTGTCAAGCCGCGGACGACCTCGGGGTGGCGCATCCCGTGGTTGAGGACGAAGAGCTGGGCCTCGCGCAGCGCCTCGGCGCGCGTCATGCCCCGGCCCCACAGGTTGGCGTAGAAACGCTCCATCAGGACCGCCGTGGCGCGGTCCGGCACGCTCCAGAGGGACGCGACGACGCTGCGGCACCCGGCGACCTGGAAGGCGCGCTGGAGGCCGAGGAGGCCCTCGCCGGACGCCTCCTTGCCGACGCCGGTCTGGCACGCCGACAGGACCGCCAGGTCGGCGCGGGTGAGGTCCAGCTCGGCGACCTCCAGCGCCGTCAGATCCTCGCCCGAGACGGCGACGCCGGACGCGAGCAAGGGGTGGCGGCCGGCGGCGGGCGCGAAGGAATACCCGTGCGTGGCCAGGTGGATGAAGCGGGCGGCCTCCAGGGCGCGGCACACGGCGTCACGTCCGCCGGCCTTGCCCGCGAGCGTGGCGGCCCTCCCCTCCGGGAAGCGCGTGCGGAACCGGGCGGCGACGGCGGACGCCTCCGCGGCCGTGGCCGGCAGGGGGGCCCACGGCCGCGGCGCGTAGTCGAGGCCCCCCAGCGTGAAGAGCGAGGGGGCGGCGGGCGCCGCCGGCGCGGCGAAGAGGAGGCGTGCCGTCGGCAGCGTCGTGAACGTCACCTCTTCGAGTAGGTAGGCCCCGCCCTTCGCGCCCGGCAGGGCCGCGAAGGGCAGCCAGGCCAGGGCCCCGTCGGGGCCGATGAAGACGGATCGCGCCCCGCCCAGGTGGGCCTCCACGGGCAGCCAGACCATGCGGCGCAGGGCGGAGCCGTCGGCGTTCAGGCCGCGCGACGCGGCCCGCACCCAGGCGTTGACGGCCCGCTCGATGGGGGAGGCGTCGCCGAGATCGAGGCGCACCACGGGGCGGCCGCGGCGCAGGACGAACGCCGCCAGGTGATGTGTGTAACTCCCGGCCTTGAAGTCCCGCCGCCGGTAGAAGAAGTAGTCGATGAGGGCGGCGCCCTCCGGCAGGGCGGCGGCGACGGCGTCCGGGGTGACGGCCTGCCCCTCCTGGCGGAAGCCGGCGGCGAGGGAGGCGAGGCGGCGGTCGATCTCCTCCTTGCGGCGTGCGAGGGCGCCGGCCTCGCCGCCGCGTGACGCCGGCAGCGTGGCGAGCGCCCTGCCGGCGGAGCGCGACGCGGCGGCCAGCGTCCGCACCTCCGGGTCGGTGTCGGCGCGCAGGCCGGCGAACACCCGCCGCGAGCGCTGGGCGAGGAGGACGGCGCCCCGTGCGGCCAGGACATGGCGGTAGACGGCGGGGCCTCTGTCGATGGACAGGAGGACGTCGAGGTGGTGGCGGAAGGCGTCGGCGGCGGCCAACTGCTCGCGTTCGGGCTGGGCGTCGGCGGCACGGCGGAGGTGGGCCTCGGAGAGGGCCAGGGAGCGTTCGGCGAGGCGCCCGGCCTCGCGCGCGTGGCCGAGGGCGGCCCACGCGGCGGCGGCGTTGCCCAGCGTATTGGCGGAGGCGTGGTGGCGTTCCCCGAGGGCGGCCCGCTGGATGCCGAGCGCCTGGCGGTACAGGGGGAGGGCGGCATCGTGATCGCCGCGCACGCGAAGCACCTCGCCGAGGAGGTTGAGGGCGAGGGCGTGCGACGGGTGGCCGCCGCCGGCGGAGACGCGCGTGAGGGCCGCCGCCTCCTTGGCGGTGGACAGGGCCTCGTCGAGGGAGCGGCGGGCCAGGTGCAGGCCGGCGAGGTTCTGGAGGCACGCGCCGTACTCGGGGTGGCGCACCCCCGCCGAGCCCTTGTAGAGGGCCAGTGCCTCCTTGAAGAGGGGGAGGGCCTCGTCGGGCTTGCCGGCCTTCTGGAGCGCGAGCGCGAGGTTGTTGGCGGCCTGGGCGGTCAACGGGTGGCGGCGGCCGGGGGAGGCGAGCCGCGACTCAAATACCTTTCGGGACAGGGCGACGGACTCCTCGTGGTCGCCCATCTCGCGGCACAGGCCGGCCATGTTGTTGAGTGCGGTGGAGAATTCGACGCCGCGTTCGCCGAAGGCGGCGCGGACCGCCTCCACCGCCCGGCGCGTAAGCGAAAGGGCGGCGGGCGTGTCGCCCATCTCGTGCAGGAGGGTGCCGAGGTTGTTCAGGGCGAGGGCCACGCTCTCGCGGTCCCCCTCGGCCTCGTGCGCCGCCAGGGCGCGACGCAGGAGGGGCAGGGCGCGGCGGTGCTCGCCCAGACCGCGGTGGGCGCCGCTGAGGATCATGAGGGCCTCCGCATGGCGGCCCGACCCGGGGCCGAAAATGGCCCGGGCGGCGGCCTCGGAGCGGCGGGCGGGGGCGAGGGACTCCTCGTGGCGTCCGTCGGACTGGAGGGCGGCGGCGAGGGAGTGGAGCGAGCGGAAGGTGTCGGGGTGGTCCTCGCCGAGGGCGGCGACGCGGACGGCGAGGCCGCGCCGAATCGCGACGACAGCCTGGGCGTACTCCCCGGCCTCCCAGTGCGCCTTGCCCAGGCGGTGCAGGGCGTCGGCGTGGGCTGGGTGCCTCTCGCCGAGGAGGGCGGCGGACGCCCGCACCGCCTCGGCCGGCGGCGCGGACGCGAGGCGGGCGATCTTCTGTCGCTCCTCGGGAGTGCGGCGTACCTCGGCGAGCCTCCAGCGGGCGTCGGTGACGCGCCAGTGCGCGGGGCCGTGCAGGCGCGTCAGCGTGCGGATGGCCTCGCCGACGATCGCGGCGGCTGCGTCGTGATCGCCGGCCTGGCCGCGCAGCGACGCCAGGCCGAGGAGCCAGTCCAGGCGTGACGCCCGGACCTCGCCGCCCCACGCCTCGCGCTCCGCGGCCAGCCCGCGCTCGATGAGGCCGATGACCCGCGCCACGTCCTTGGCGGCCCCCGCCTTGATGGCCTCGGCGAAATGACGCTCGGCGTCACGCAGGCGGGCGGCCGTCCCCGCCGGGAGCAGGATCGGCCCGGCAGCGAGACAGAGGAGGATGGCGAGGGCGTTCATCTCCAGTCCCCCGAGAGGGCCCAGGCGGCCCAGTGGAAGGGCGGCGTCCGCCCGTCCTTCGGCTTCATGGTGGTCGTGCCGCTTGGGAGCGTCAGGCCGCGCACGACCTCGGGGTGCCTGCGGCCGTGGTTGAGGACGAAGAGCTGGGCCTCGCGCAGCGCCTCCAACTTCGTCATCCCCTTCCGCCACAGGTTGGCGTAGAAGCGCTCCATCAGTGTGGCCGTCGCCCCGTCCGGCACCTTCCACAGGCTGGCGACGACGGAGCGTGCCCCGGCGATCTGGAAGGCACGCTGCATGCCCAACAGGCCCTCGCCGGACGCCTCCACACCCAGCCCCGTCTCGCACGCCGACAGCACCGCGAGCCGGCACCGCGACAGGTCCAGCTCCGCCACCTCCAGCGCCGTCAGGGCCCCCTCGGCGTCGTCGGCCCCTTCCGCCAGGACGAGCCCGGAGGCCAGGAGCGGGCTGAGGCCCTCGACCCCGCGTCCGCCCGGCGAGAAGTACCCGTGGGTCGCCAGGTGGCAGTACCCGGCGGCCTCCATCGCGCCGGCCACGGCGGCCTTCGTGGCCCGCTTGCCAGAGAGGGACGCCGCCGTGCCGCCGGCGACACGGAAGGCGGCCGCGACGGTGTCGGCCTCGCGCCCGGTCCCCGGCAGGGGCGTCCACTTCCGCTTGCCGAAGTCCACGCCGCCGACCGCCAGCAGGGAAGGCGCGCCGCCCTCGGCCCCTGCCCCGCCGACCAGGGCGCCCGGCGACGGCAGGACGGCGACGGCCATCTCCTCCAGCAGGTACGAGCCGGGCTTCTCGCCGGGCAGCGCGCCCAGGGGGACGGCGGCGATGGCCCTGTCGGGGCAGACGAGGAGCGTCTTCGCCCCCGCGAGACGTTTCGCCAGCGGGGCCAGCAGCAGCTTGCGGAGGGCGGCCCCCTCGGCGGCGGCGTCCTCCCCGCGTGCGGCGGCCTTCCTCCAGGCCGCCACGGCGGCCTCCACCGGCGGCGCCGGGCCGAGGTCGAACCGGGCCGCCGCCGCGCCCTTCGAGAGGACGAAGGCGGTCAGCCGATATTCCGCCGAGTGGCGTCCGGCGTTGTCGATCCGCCGGTGGAAGAAGTAGTCCACCAGGACCGCCCCCTCCGGCAGGGCCGCGGCCACGCCCTCCGGCGTGGGCCGCTCCTGGCCGCGGCGGAAGTCGGCGGCGAGCGTCGCGAGGCGGCCCTCCAGCGCCTCCTTGCGCCCGATGAGGTCGGCGTCGGCGGGGGCCGACACCAGCCGGCGCGTGGCCGACCGCAGCTCGAAGGTCAGCTCGCGGACCTCGGGGCGTTCGGCGCCCGCGAGGCGGGCGAACAGCCGGCGGCGCTGCTGGCCGAGCAGCACGGCCCCGCGCGCCGCCAGGACGTGCCGGTAGGCGCCGGGCACGTCGAGCGACAGGCGGATGTCGAGACCGGCGTGGAAGGTCTTCGTGGCGTCGAGCTGCTGCCGCTCGGACTGGAACGTGGCGTGGTCGCGGCCGCGGGCCTCCAGCACGTCCAGGGCCTGGTCGGCGAGACGGGCGGCCTCCTCCGGCCGGCCCAGTGCCGACCACAATGTCGCCGCCAGGAGGAGGCTCTCGGGGCGTTTCGGGTGGCGTGCGCCCAGGGCCCCGTAGTAGATCCCCAGCGCCTCGCGGACCAGCGTGAGGGCCCTGTCAGGCTCGCCCATCGCCCTGTGGACCTTCGCGAGGGCGACCAGCGCCTCGCCCCGCCGCGGATGGCGCCCGGCGGCGGTGAGGGCGCGGCGGCCGGCCTCCAGGGCCGCCGCGTTGTCCCTCATCCGCATGTGGACCTCGGCGAGCTGGATGAGCGTGTCCGTGTGCTGCGGCGCCCCCTCCGGCGTCAGGGCGAGGGCCTCGCGGTACAGCGCGAGGGCCTCCGGGCTCTGGCCGAGGTTCATGTGCAGCCGCGCCAGGCCGCAGAGCGTCTCGGCCACGAGGGGGTGCCTGCGTCCGAGGGACTCGCGGCGGATGCGGAGGGCCCTCTCGTAGAGGCCCAGCGCCTGCAATTCGTCGCCCGTCTTGGCCATCAGCGCGGCGATGTTGAACAGGGCGGCCGCGAAGTGGGGGTGCCGCTCGCCGACGGTGGCCCGCATCACGCCGAGGGCGCGGAGATACAGCGGCAGCGCCGCGCGCGGGTCGCCCACCTCGACGTGCATGACGGCGAGGTTGTTCAGGGCGACGGCGAATTCGGCGGCGCGCTCGCCGTGGGCGGCGCGGGCGGCCGAGGCCGCCCGCGCCAGCAGGGGCAGGCAGCGGCGGTGCTCGCCCGCCGCCCGGAGCACCGAGGCGACGCCGGTCAGGCCATCGCCGTACTCAGGAGAGGACGCGCCGTGGGCGGCGTGCATGCCGGCCAGCACGCGGCGCATCAGGGGCAGGGCCGACTCGGTGTCGCCCTTCGCCGCCAGGGCCAGCGCCAGATGGAACAGCGTGCCCAGGGTGTCGGGGTGGCCGGCGCCGAGCGTCGCGACGCGCACCGCGTGGGCCTGGCGGAGCGGCGTCAGGGCCGCCTTCCAGTCGCCGGCCTCGTACAGGGTCAGGCCCAGCTCCGACAGGGCGGACGCGTGGCGGGTGTGCTTCTCACCCACCGCCTCGCGGGTCAGGCCCGCCGCCTGCCGGGCCGCCTTGATGGCCGCCTCATACACCCGCGCCTTGCGGTGCCGCTCGGCCTCGCTCACCAGGACATCGGCGCGGGCCAGGGCGTCGGCCTGGGCGGACGTGCGGCGTGCGGCCTCCCGCGCGTCCTCGAGGTCGAGGCGGGGCCAGGCGGCCAGCCAGTGCGAGGCGCCGCGCCAGCGCTCGAACCCGTCGAAGATCTCCTGCCGGGCCTTCACGGCACGCTCGTGCTGGCCGAGCATCTGCCGGGCACGGGCCAGGCCGTCGAGCCAGGGGTGTCGCGAGGCGCGGACCTCCCCGAAGAGATCCCGCTCCAGGGTGAGGGCGCGCTCGCCCAGCACGCAACCCTCGGCGTGACGCCCGGCGGTCCACTCGGCGTCGGCCCTGGCGATCAGCTTCTCGGCCTCGGCCTGACGGGCCGACTGCGCCGGCGTCAACACCGCCGGCGGCGCCATGTGAAGCCCCAGGAGGAGGATCAGCGCGTTCATCTCCAGTCCCCCGAGAGGGCCCAGGCGGCCCAGTGGAAGGGCGGCGTCCGCCCGTCCTTCGGCTTCATGGTGGTCGTGCCGCTTGGGAGCGTCAGGCCGCGCACGACCTCGGGGTGCCTGCGGCCGTGGTTGAGGACGAAGAGCTGGGCCTCGCGCAGCGCCTCGGCGCGCGTCATGCCCCGCCGCCACAGGTTGGCGTAGAAGCGCTCCATCAGCGCCGCCGTCGCCCCATCGGGCACCTTCCACAGCGACGCGACGACGCTGCCGGCGCCCGCCACCTGGAAGGCGCGTTGCAGCCCCAGCAGGCCCTCGCCGGCGGCGTCCTTGCCCAGCCCCGTCTCGCACGCGCTCAGCACGGCGAGGCGGCAGCGCGACAGGTCCAGCTCCGCCACCTCCAACGCCGTCAACACGGCGTCGCCGGCCAGGACGATGCCCCCGGACAGGAGGGGGTCGCGGCCCTCCTTCTCGGCGAAGTAGCCGTGGGTGGCGAGATGGACATAGGGGTGTTTCTCCATCGCACGGGCGGCGGGCTCGCGGGCGGCGCCGCGCCCGGTCAGGGCCGTCACCGACCCGCGCGGGAAGAAGGCGCGGAAGCTGCCCTCGACGCCACGCGCCTCCGACGCGGTGGCCGGCAGGGCGGCCCACCCCTTGCCGAACTCGACGCCGCCCACGGTGAGGAGCGAGGCGTTCGCCGGGGCCGCCTCGGCGGCGCGGAAGAGCGTCCGCGGCGACGGGACGACCGAGACCGGCATCTCCTCCAGCAGATACGTCCCCGCCTTCGACCCCGGCAGGGCGGCGAACGGGACACGCGCCAGCGCGCCGTCGGGGCAGACGAGGACGGACTTCACGCCTTCGAGGTGCTTCAGCAGGGGCTTCCAGACGATCGCGTGCAGGCGGGCGGCCTCGTCCTCGCCGCCGCCGCCGCGGGTGATGGCCTCGCGCCAGGCGTCGGCGGCCCGGCGGCCCGGCATCGACGGGCCGAGGTCGATGCGTACCACGCCGCGGCCCTTGCGGCTGACGAAGGCGGCGAGGTGCTCCTCGCCCCGCACCTCGCCCCTGGCGTGGAACCGGGTGTAGGCGAAGTAATCGACCAGGGCCGCGCCGTCCGGCAGGGCCCTGGCGACGGCCTCGGGGGTGGGCAACTGCTCGGCGCGCTCCTTGCGGAAGCCGGCGGAGAGGCGTGACAGCTCGGCCTGCGCCTCCGACTGTTCGAGGGTGAGGGCGTCGAGGGCGGCGCGCGTGGCCGACGGCGAGGCGGCGAGCATGGCGAGGCGGCGTGTGGCGTCGCCGAGGCGTGCGGCCGCCTCCTTGGCGGCGGGGTCGGCGGCGAGGCGCGCGAAGAGGCGGCGCTCCTGCTGCCCGAGGAGCGCGGCGCCCTTCCACGCGACCACGTCGCCGTAACCGCCCGCGTCGCGGAGGGACAGCCGGAGGTGCAGGTGGTGGCGGCGCGTCGCGGCGGCGGCGAGGAGCTGGCGGTCGGACTGGACGGCGGCGTCGTCGCGGAGATTGGTGAAGGTGGCGGCGAGCGCCCGCCCGGCGGCCTCGCGGGCGGCGACGAGGTCCCCGCGGCGGGCGAGGACGGCGGCGAGGGTGTGCAGCGCGGCCGCGTACTGGGGGTGGCGTTCGCCGAGCAGGTCGCGGTGCAGGGCGAGGGCGCGGCGTGCCATCCCCACGTCGCCCCGGACGGCGGCGGCGTTCTTCAGGTAGGTGGCGTAGGCGGGGTGACGCTCCCCGAAGGCCGCCGCCGTCAGCCGCACGGCCTGGCCGAGGAGGACGTCGGCGCGGTGGGCGTCCCCCATCTCGTTGAGCTGGGTGGCCAGGTTGTTGAGGCTGGTGGCGTAGAGGTGGTGTTCGGGGCCGACGGAGGCGCGGATGATGCGTGAGACGCGCCCGGCGAGGGCGAGGGCCTCGTGGAGCAGGTCGTCGCGGCGGGTGTCGTCCCTGGCGGCGGCTTCGCTGAGGGCGACGCCGAGGTTGTTGAGGAAGACGACCGACTCCGGGTGGCCCTCGCCCCTGGCGGCCTTGTGGGCGTCGAGGGCCTGGCGGAACAGGCGGGCGGCCTCGTCGTACGCCCCGGTGTCCTTGTGGATCAGGCCGAGGGTGTTGAGGGCGAAGGCGTAGTGGGAGGTGCGGACGCCCTCGCCGTCGCGGTGGGCCTTGAGGGCCTGGCGGGCCACGGCCATCGCCTCCTCGTGCCGCCCGAGGGCGAGGAGGGTGCCGGCGAGGTTGCTCATCGCCGTGGCGGTGAGCGGGTGGCGCGGGCCGAGGGCGGCGCGCTGCACGGCGAGGCCCTCGCGGCAGACGGCCTCGGCGCGGGCGAAGCGTCCGGCCACGAAGTGGACATGGGCGATGTCCACGAGGGCCTCCCCGACGCCGGCGGACCTGGGCCCGAAGACCTCGCGGCGGTAGGCGAGGACACGCCCGAACAGGGGGAGGGCCTCGGCCAGGAGGCCCGTGTCGCGGAGCAGGACGGCGAGCCTGGCGGCGACGTCGTAGATGCGCGGGTCGGCCGGCGAGAGGATGCGCCGGCACCCGGCGAGGACGCGGCGCGTGAGCGGGAGCGCCTTGCGGCCGTCGCCCATGAGCTGGTACAGGGAGGACAGCCCGTTCAGGGCGTTGACCGTCTCGTCGTGGCCGTCCCCGAGCTGCTCCCCCAGGACGGCGATGGCATTCTCGAACAGGGCCTGGGCCTCGGCGTACTTGCCCGTCATGGTGAGGAGGAGGGCGAGCTGGCCCCTGGCCCGCGCGGTGGCCCAGTGGCCGGGGCCGAGGGAGCGCTCGGCCAGCTCCAGGCCACGGCGGGCGAGGGGCACGGCCTTCGCGGGCTCCTTGCCCGTGCGGAGGGCCTTGACCTCGGCGGAGAG
This sequence comes from uncultured Alcaligenaceae bacterium, assembly GCA_964630925.1. Classification (GTDB taxonomy): domain Bacteria; phylum Planctomycetota; class Planctomycetia; order Gemmatales; family Gemmataceae; genus RGDT01. Next base: position 102,365 of record CAZVZK010000008.1, on the reverse strand, counting down.
GCGTTCGGACTCGGCGGCGTCGCGGCGTTGTGCCGGCGAGAGCCCGGGGCGGGCGACGGCGTCGGCGAGGCGGACGCGGGCCTCGGCGAGGCTGCCGTTCCCCTCCAGGCCGAGGACGGCCCAGCCCGCCACGACCTCGCGGTGGCGGGCGACGGCGTCGTCCCAGCGGCCCGCACGCTCGTCGATGCCCGCGAGGAAGTACTGGGTGCCGTCGCACTCGGGGTGGCGCGGGCCGAAGACGCGCTTCTCCAGGTCGAGGACGCGGAGGGCGGCGGCGTGGGCCTGGCCGTCGCGTCCGGCGGCGGCGTGGGCGTTGGCCTCGGCCCAGAGGGCGTCGCGCTGGCGGACGAGGGCGGCCTGCACCGCGTCCAGGGTGGGCCTGGGGGCGACGGCGAGGGCGGCCAGGGCGGCCAGGGCGGGGACGAGGGCGTTCATGTCATCTCCAGTCGCCGGAGAGGGACCAGGCGGCCCAGTACAGGGGCGGCAGGCGGCCATCCCTGGCCTTCATGGTGGACGTCCCGCTGGGCAACGTCAAGCCACGCACCACGTCGGGGTGCCTGACGCCGTGGTTGAGGAGGAAGAGCTGGGCCTCGCGGAGGGCCTCCACCCTGGTCATGCCCTTACGCCAGAGGTTCGAGTAGAAGCGCGACATGAGGACGGACGTGGAGGCGTCCGGGACCATCCACTGGGAGGCGACGACGCTGTGCGCCCCGGCGATCTGGAAGGCGCGTTGCAGCCCGAGCAGGCCCTCGCCGCCGGCGGAGGGCCCCAGGCCGGTCTCGCAGGCCGACAGGACGGCGAGGCGGCAGGCGGACAGGTCCATCTCGGCGACCTCGCTGGCGGTGAGGATGCCGTCGTCGCCGCCGGGCGTGGGGCGGTTGGCGCCGGCGAGGACCAGGCCGGAGAGCAGGCCGGGCGGGGCGTGGCCCTTGCCGTCGGCGGGGGGGGCGAAGAAGCCGTGCGTGGCGAAGTGGACGTGGGTGCGTCCGGGGAGGCGCTGGCGGACAGCGGCCTCGGTGGCGTCGCCGCCGCGCAGGTCGGAGGCGCGGCCCGTGAAGGCGGCGCGGAAGCTGGCGGAGGTGTCGTCGGCCTCGCCGCGGGTGGCGGGGAGGAGGCCCCAGGTCTCGGCGCCGGAGCGGAGGGCCGACGCCCCACCTGGGGAGGCGGCGCGCGGGTCGGCGTCGAAGTCCACGGCGCCGACGACGAGGAGGCTGGGCGACGCCGGGGCGTCCGCGGCGCGGGCGGGGAGGAGGCGGGGCACGGGGACGACGGCGACTGCCATCTCCTCGATCAGGTACGTCCCCGGCTTCGCGCCCGGCAGGGCGCCCCAGGGGATGCGGGCCGTCGGGCCGTCGGGCGAGACGAGGAGGGACTTGACGCCGGCGAGATGCGGGCGGAGGGGGCGGAGGAGGAGGGCGGCGAGGTCGGCGCCGGCCTTGTCGTGGTCGGCGCCGCGTCGGACGGCCAGGCGCCAGGCGTTGACGGCGGCCTCGACGGGGGCGGCGGGGCCGAGGTCTACCCGTATCGTGGCGGGGGGGGCCTTCGGCCCTTCCCCCCGCCCCCCCCGGCGGGCGGAGGGGCGGCCGGGCCGCGACACGAAGGCGGCCAGGGAGGGGGTGGGGTGGGGGACGGGGCGGGTGTAGGCGACGACGTCCACCAGGGCGGCGTCGGTGGGGAGGCGGGCGGACAGGGCCTCGGGGGAGGCCGCCTCCTCCTTGCCCTCGGGGATCCAGGCGGCAAGCTCGCGTTCGAGGTCCTCGACGAGGCGCTGTGCGGCGCGGAGGGCGGCGGGGTCGCGGGCGGCGGCGAGGCGGCGGGCGGCCTCGTCGAGGCGCTGGGCCAGGGTGCGGATGCGGGGGTCGCGGCTGGCGCGGGCGGCCTCGCGGGCGCGGCGTTGGCGGTCGAGGATGAGGCCCTTGGCGGCGAGGACGTGGGCGTAGGCGTCGGCCTCGCCGAGGGAGAGGTAGAGGCCGAGGTGGGCGCGGAATGCGTCGAGGCGGGCGAGCTGCTGGCGCTCGGGGAGGTTGGCGGACGCCTTCTGGAGGTCGAGCAGGGCGGTGCGGAGGGCGACGCGGGCGCGGCGGGCGGCCTGGGCTGTGTCGCCGCGGCGGAGGTACAGCTCGGCCTCGACGCGGAGGCTGACGCCGAGGTTGGTCGGCGCCGAGAGGCGGTAGATGGCGGTGGCCTCTTCGGCCAGGGCGAGTGCCACGGCCACGTCGCCGCGGCGCGACGCGAGGGCGGACTGGAGGAGGAGGCCGTGGCCGTACTGCGGGTGGGCCTGCATGCCGTGGCGGCGGCGGAGGGACTGGGCGGCGGCCAGGGAGCGGGCGGCCTCGTCGTGCTTGCCGAGGAGGAGGTGGGCGCGGCCGTGGTTGTGGCGGAAGACGGCGGCGGCGGGGGACTCGGGCGGGACGATGGCGAGGGCCTTCTCGAGCAGCGGGAGGGCCTCGCGCGGCTTGCCGAGGGTGAGCATCAGGTGGGCGTGGTTGTTGAGGAGGGTGGCGTGGAAGGGGTGCGTGGCGAGGGCGCCGGTGAAGACCCCCGCCCCGCGGGTGAATTCACGCCCGGCCTCGTCGTGGTCGCCCATGCGGTGGAGCAGGCCGCCGTAGTTGGCGAGATACAGGCCCCAGCGGTGCTTCATGAACGAGAGGTGCGACATCGCCTTGTAGCCCAGGCCGGCGAGCGTGTAGCGGCGGAGGGCGCGGCGGTAATCGCCGAGCGTGTCGTAGGCGATGCCGGCGTTGTTGCCGCCGTCGATGACGCTGCCGAGGTCGATGGCCCGCTCGAAGAGGGCGGCGGCCTCGACGGTGCGGCCCTGGTCGAGGACGGCGAGGCCGAGCTGGTTGAGGCGTCCGGCGTGGTCCGGGTCCCAGGCCCCGGCGGGGGGGGCGGCGGCGATGATCTCGCGGAGGTGTGCCTCGGCCTCGCGGGCGCGGCCGAGGTGGCGGCAGACGGCGGCAAGGCGGTGGACGGCTTCGATGCGAGGCCGCCAGCGCTGGCCGCCGAGGTCGCGGAGGACTGCCTCCTGCCGCTCGCGGAGGGGCAGGGCGCGGGCGTCGTCCCCCGAGGCCTCGTGGAAGTCGGCGAGGAGGCCGAGGGCCTCGGCGAAGCGGGCGTGCCTCTCGCCCACCTCCTTGCGGACGGCGAGGAGGGCGATCTCGGCGTCGGGGAGTGCGCCGGGGGGGCCCCAGCGGACACGGCCCGTGGCGCGGCGGAGGACGGCGAGGTCGAAGCCCACGTCGCCTTCGGGGCCTGGGGGGCCAGCAGCGAGGGAGAGGAGGACGAGGGCGTGCATGGTTGCCTCCGGTGGAAGGGCGAGCGGCCCGGCGTGAGCGGGCCGTGCGTGCATCACACGACGGGCTCCTGCCGCGCCGCTCGCATCGGTCAGCCGTGCGGGACGGCGGCGGCCCAGGCCCAGTCGCAGTGCGGCCTGAGCAGCTCGCGGAGCCTCTCCAGGCGGGTGCGGACCTCGGTGAAGGCGGTCGCTGCGGAGCGGCCCATGCCCCGCGGCGCCCCCTCGGAGTCCACGCCGGCCGGGGACATCTGCTGGCGCAGAGCCTCCGCGGGGAGCGCGGGCCAGGCGCCGGGGCCGCCGTTGGCCTCGTCGAGGATCTTGCGCACCGTCGCCGTGTCGGGCAGGGCGCGGCCCTTGCGGCTACACACGGCCAGGACCAGCTCGGTGCCGGGGGGCCCCTCGATGGCCGCGTGCGTGCCGTTGGCGGGGGCGCGGACCTGCGCCGGTGCGGCGGGGCTGGGGGCCGTCGGGACGGACTGCAGCTTGCCCTCGGTGTCGAGCCAGTACAGCGCCACCTCGCTGCCGGCGGGGATCTCGAATTGCACCTGGACCTTGTCGCCGTTCTTCAGCGAGGGGCGTTTGAGGTCGCCGTCGGCCGGCTCCATGAGGCGCACCATGACCTGCGTGCCGCGTGCCTGCGGCAGGGGGCGCGGCCAGAGCCAGGCGGCGGCGAGGACGGCGAAGCAGGCGGCCAGAGCGACGCCGGCGGCGAGGAGCCAGCGGCGGTACGACACCGGCCGCCGCTCCAGCTCGTCGGCAAAGGCGGCGGCGGAGGCGGGGCGGTCCTGGGGGCGGGGGGACATGGCCCACAGGCAGAGCTTCTTGAGGCGGGCGGGGGCGGCGGACCGGTCGAGCAGGTCGCGGGAGATGTCGCAGGCCATCGCCTTGCGCATCACCTCGCCGGGGGAGGAGCCGCGGAAGGGCGGCTCCCCGGTGAGGAGGTGGAAGAGGACGGCGCCGAGGGCGAAGACGTCGCTGGCCGGGCCGACCTTGTCGGCCTCGCCGCGGGCCTGCTCGGGGGCCATGTAGGCGAGGGTGCCGCCGGGGGCGTGCGGGTCGCCGCCTGCCTTCTTGAGCCAGGCGAGGCCGAAGTCGATGAGGACGGGCGTGCCGTCGTCGTCGCGGACGAGGATGTTGGTGGGCTTGATGTCGTGGTGGACGACGCCCTGGGCGTGCGCCGAGGCGGCGGCGCGGGCCACATGGGCGACGACCTCGGCGGCGCGTTCGGGCGTGATGCCGTCCCTGGCGTACTTCTCCAGGTCGATGCCGGCGACGTGCTCCATGACGAGGCAAGGCTTGCCGTCGTGGAAGTCGAGGTCGAGGACGCGGGCGATGCCGGGGTGGTCGAGCAGCGACAGGACCTTGCCCTCGTTGACGAGGCCGGCCTTGGCGTCGGCGGAGGGGGCGGCGACGTGCTTGCCGATCTTGAGGACGACCTCGCGGCCCAGCGCGGGGTGCAGGCCGCGGTAGACGACGGCCTGGGCGCCCTCGCCGAGGGTGCCGATGATGAGGTACTTGCCGATCTCCATCGGCCGGGCGGTGGCGGCGGGGGAGGTGGTGACGGTGCGCTGGGCGGCCCAGAGGTTCTGGAGGGTGCTGAGGCCGGCCTCGTAGGACGCGAGGCGGGACTTGCAGTCGGCGCAGGAGGACGTGTGGTCCATGACCTCCGGGGGCAGGCTCTCGCCGGCGGCGATGGAGGAGAGGGTGTCCTCGTCGGGGCAGGTGTGCGTCATGGGTCCAGCTCTCCGGCCAACTCGCGGGCGCGGTCGGCGACCTTCTTGAAGACCCGGGAGGCGTTCTTGCGGACGGCCTCGGGGGTGAGGCCCAATTCGGCGGCGACCTCGTTGCTATCGCGGTTCTCGAGCTTGTGCTCCTGGAAGCAGGCCCAGGTCTTGGGCTCGGTCTCCGCCTGGATGTCGCGGAGGGCCAGCTCCATCTGGCGTTTCTGGAACGCCTTGTCCCACTCGGCGCCGGGCTCGGGGTCGGTGACGCCCGGCTCGGGGATGTCGGGATTCCAGGCGGCCTCACGCTCGCCGCGCGTCTTGAGGCGGCGCCAGCGGTCGCGCACGGCGTTGATGGTCAGGCGGTAGAGGTACGTCCGGAAGCGGCCCTTCGCGTGGTCGAGGGTGAACGTCGGCATGGCCTTCCAGACGGACACGATGAGTGTCTGGACGACCTCGTCGGCGTCGTGTGCCGGGACGTTCAACGAGCGCACGTAGCTCTTGAGCATGGGCTCGTAGAAGGAGACGAAGCGTGCCCACGCCTCCTTGTCCTGGGGGTCGCGGATGCGGTCGATGAGGGAGAGGCGTGTCTCGTCCATGCCGCGCATTTTATTGCGCCGGCGGCGGGGGGCATCAAGTAAAGAACACATGCGGGCCTCCGCGGGAGGGGCGTCCGCGGGGTGATACGCGGAGGATGGGGAGGCGTGACAGGGGCGGGGAGAAAAATCTTGAGAGTCGTGGGATGTCGGGGCAACCGGTCAAGGTTTCGGGTGCCGCCGGCGGGGCCTCCGGCGGCCGAGTCACCCGCTCACCCGCGTCCCCCGTTGAGCATGTGACTCGGCGCCGACTGACGCATGGTGTCACGGATCGGCGGCGAGTGCGCGAGTCACCCGCTCACCCGCTCACACGCTCACTGCATCTGACCCCGTGGCGGGAGGCGTCGGCCCGGCCGCCGGTCTCGGGTGGAAGTAGACGGCAGGCGTGACCAGGGCGGGCAACTTGCATTGCATTGCAGACCCCCACACACGAACTTGAAATGAAGACAGTTGAGCCGTGTGAGGGCCCCCGCGTGCCGGTGCCCGACGGGGCCTGCCTCGCGGTGCCAGGAGCCACCTGGCCACTTCGGGGGAGGCACATGGCCACTTCTCCAACGAGGGGGCATGTGACTCGGCGTCCACTGACGCGGGGTGTCACGGACCGGCGCCGGGTGCGCGAGTCACCTGGCCACTTGGCCACTTCGCGCACGCCACCCTGCGGGAGGCGTGCGGCACGGCGCGCCGCCCCTTGACATTCGGTGTGCAGGGCTTCAACAATGGAGGTAGGGAGAACCCTCGCCTGGGAACCCTCCCCACCTACCCGATCCCCAATACCCAGACCTCCCACCACCACAAACACCCCAGCGACCGGGCAACGACCTCAGATCCCACCCCGCTGTGCGATAGCACAGGGGGCTGGCTCGTCGGGGTCGTCAACCCTGGTCTCACCAGCAGCGGTGAGGCGAGGACTCGCCGGGACGAACGCATGGGACTCCCGCCGCGTCCGCAGGGCGCGTTTGGGGATGATCGCCGACGGCGGGCAACATCCGTCTTTCGCTGGCCATCGTCGTCCCCGTCGTGTCATTCGGCCAGCGCCCTTCTCCTTTCGGGTTTGCCACTTCTGCGGGGCGTATTGCCTCTCGCTGTTTCCGCGAACGTCAACACGCTCAAGGAGCGTCGTCACGGGATGCGCCAGTGGTAGGCCGTCGAGTCGGCGTGGGTCGAGATGATTGACTTGCCGTCAGGGGCTGCCGCGATGTCCAGAACGCGGCCCGCCCCTGCGGTGTAGGTCTTGACCACCACACCCCGCTTCCAATCGTAGAGCTGTACCCTCCCGTCGGACAGGGCCATCGCCAGCAAGCGCGAGGCCCCGACGAACGCCAACGGGGACTCCTTGTCCAGGTCCTTGAACCGGGCGACCTGGAGGTTCTTCCCCGACGCCGTATCGTGCAGCCACACCGTCTGTCCTTCTGCCGCGTTCTGCGTGTACGCGCACCACGCACCGTCGCCCGACGCGGCCAGCGACGGCATCGACAGGACGGCCGGCAGCTCGCCCCGATCCTCCACCTGCCACAACGTCTTCCCGGACGCCGCATCCCAGGCCGTCAGGCGACCCACCGTCTTCAGCAGCAAGACAGACTTCCCCGGAACGAGCGCTGCCGCGACGACATCGTGGTGCATCTTGACCTCGCGGACGGCCACGCCGGTCTTGACTTCCCGGACGGAGACCACCGGCGGCCCGCTGGTACACGCCATCTGACCGGCCACGGGGAGGAACAGCGCCTCATGGAGGCGCCTCGCCGCCTTCCAGGAGGCCACCTGCTTGCCCGACCGGGCGTCCCAGGCGTGCAGGGCGCCGTCGAACCCGCCGGCCGCGATCAGCCCGTCGGATGACCAGGCCAAGGCGTTGAGGGGCCACCCCGTCGTGGGCATCGCCCGCTGCAACGTGTGGCCCGGAAGCGACCAGGTCGAGACGAAGCCGTCGGCCCCGGCGAAGGCGATGGACCTCCCGTCGGGGGAGAATGACACCCTCCGGAGCGCCCCTCGGTGCGCCCCGACGACGTGCCGCTCCCGTAGTTTCGGGGCCGAGTAGAACCGGACGGCCTCACACTCCCCCCCGACGGCGACCTCGTCGGAGCCGAGGACGAACGCCAAGCCGGTCACCCCGCTTGGACACGGGGTGGTCGTAGCCAGCAGTTTCCCCGTCCGGGCGTCCCACGCCCTCACTTCCCCCCGCCGATCCCCGGTCACGATCAGGCGCCCTGACGGGGATACGGTGATCGACTGGCACCCCCTGACATGCCCGCCCAGGCGCAGCAGCTCGCGCCCCGTGGCGGTCGACCAAGTTCGGGCGGTCCCGTCCGCGGACCCCGTGAAGACATGGCCCTCGGGCGTGAATCCGATGCTGTGGACGGCCCCATCGTGCCCCGGGCCGAAACGGCGAAGGAGTTTCTTCCCGGCCGGATCGAATAGCAGTACTTCCCCGGAGCGCCCCCCGAGCGCGAGGCGCGTCCCGTCGGGTGAGAGCGCGAGGGTGCGGGCCGCCGCCACGCCGGGGAAGTTCACGTCCTCTGCCTTGGCCCACGGCACGAGGCCGGCCCGGCGCACACCGCCAGAGGAATCCAGCCACCAGACGGCCTTCCCATCCGACGCGAAGCAGGCGTCCGGGAACCACCCCGTGGCAAGGAAGATGGCGTCAGCAGGCCCGAGGCGCCGCTCGTGGGGCGACAGCCGCCAGACGAGCAAGGTGTCCAGCGTACAGGCGGCGAGGAGGCGCCCATCAGGGGAGAGGACGACGTGCCGTGGCAGCCCCGGATCGGTGGCGCCCGTGGCGCACTCCCAGAGGAGCGCCTGGGACGCATGGTCCCAGACGCGCACCATCCCGTCAGCGCTCCCCGCCGCGAGGACCGACCCCTTCCTGGCGGAGTGCAGGGACACGACGCCCCCGACGGTGGAGTATTCGGAGCCCCCCCAGCGGAAGGAGGCGTCGCGGGGCAAGGCCACGAGCCCCGCCGCGTGGAAGCCCCCCTCGTCGGCGGCCCGGCGGCCTGGGCCAGGCCAACGAACACCGAGAGGAGACAGGCCGACGACAGGACGCGCGAGGCTGCGATGCTTCCGGCCCTCATTCGTGACTGGCCCTCGTCGCGGAAGTTGGCCACGCCGCCGGCTCCATCGTGGGTTTTTCCACTCAGGGCGGGAATGCGCCGCGCCCTGAGAGCGGGATGGGATCGATCGGGTCGGTCACTCCTCGGAGCATTCTAGCCGCCGTGCCGACAGCGCGGAATCGCGCATCCCCGTGAGAAGGACGTACTCAGCGTCATTCTTCTTTTTCAGGAACAACGTGTAGGCGCCATCCCAGTGAACCGCCCTCTCCGTTGGCTTCGGCTTCTTGATCTCGCCCTCGGACTGCTTCCGCCGTTCTTCCACGGTTTGGAAGCTGGCAACCCTCAAGCGGGCCAGCGTCTCCTGGCCGGCCTCGGGCCGATAGTGCAGGACGGCGACCTCCTTCACCGTGGCCTTCCCTTTCAGCACCGCCCGCACTGCGAACACCGTTTTCACTTCGGAAAATGATATATCCACATCCTTGACGGATCGGCCTGTTGGCGCACTCTTGATCACGGCCCCGATCAGGACAACTTCCGAGCGATCAAGGAGGTCGGCGATTGATGGGGTCTCGACACGCTCTCCCCGTGCCCGGCACCACACGAAGTCGAGGCTCAGGTGCAGGAAGACCAGACCGGCGAACGCGGCCATCAGCATGCGCGGCATTGAGCGCCTCCTGTTACCTGGTTGTCCCATCACCGGGGAGGGGGCTTCTTGGGCGTCCTGTGCAAGTGATCTGGTCAGTGGTGGTCGGCCTTCTCCCCACACCCGTTGTGACCTGCTCCTTCTCCGCAATCGTAGCCGCCCCGCTCCCGGCTCGCAATCTCCTTTCCGAGTACCTTCTCGAACGGTCCCCCGTCAGCATTCGGGGGTGTTGACGAGCCGGGCATCTGCTCCCGGCCCCTCCTCCCGCCCCTCCCGTGAAGGCCCCCAGGCCAGGAGCAGATGCGGCAGACAACACCCCGACCCGCAATCCCGACTGTTGGCTGTCGGAGCCGCCGCGGCGACGGCTGTTGGCCTCGTTGCCCACGGCGAGGCTCTGCGAGTTGTGGGACTACGTGGCCGAGATTCCGTATCTGCCGGCCCCGCCGCCGGTATATCTCCGGTGGGGAGGCAGACGGAGACCCGGAGGCCCGCATGGCACAGGGCCGGCTCGACCAGGCGGTACACTACGCGCGGCGGATGGCGGCCGACGGCACCGAGACGGACCGCGACCTCATCCTGCGTTACGCGCGGGACGGCGACCAACAGGCCTTCGCGCTCCTCATGGACCGGCACGGCGGCATGGTGCTGGCCGTGTGCCGCCGCATCCTCGGCGACGCCCACGAGGCGGAGGACGCCTTCCAGGCGACCTGGCTGGTGCTGGCCCGCCGCGCCGGCGCCGTCAACTGGTCCGAAGGCGTGGGCGGCTGGCTCCACGCCGTCGCCCGAAAGGTGGCCATCCGGTTGCGCTCCCGGCCCCGGGCGCCACAGTCCGGAGGGTTGGAAGCCGTGCCCGCGCCCGAAGCCGCCACCGCCGACGCCGACATGCTGGCCGAGCTGGACCGCCTCCCCGAGAGGCACCGCGCCCCGCTCGTCCTCATCCACCTGGAGGGGATGACCAACGCCCAGGCCGCCCGCGTCCTCGGCATCCCCGAGGGGTCGATGTCCAAACGCCTGGCCCAGGCCCGCGACGCCCTGCGCCGCCGGCTGGAGGCGCGCGGCCTGGCCTCCCCCGCCGCCCTCCCGCTGCTCGCCGCCGCCGTGCCCGCGGCGCTCCGCCAAACGACCCTCGCCGCCGCCGGGCTGCTGTCCGCCGGGGCCCCGCTCACCGCCGCCACCACCGCCGCCGTCGCCGCCCTCGCCCGGGGAGTGATCACCGAGATGACACGGAGCAACGTAAAGGCCGCCCTGCTGCTCGCCCTCTCCTTGGCCGCCCTCTGCGTGAGCGGCGGCCTCGCCGGCCTGAGCCTGCTGGCCGCCGACAAGCCCCCCACCAAGACGGCGGCCGCCGCCGTCGAGCCGCCGGCCAAGGCGCGGGCGTTCAAGTCCGCCCTGCCGTTCCTCGTCTACCAGATCGCCGACGGCGAGCCGATCAAGGTGATCGGCCAGACCGGGCCGGGGATCGCCAAGGCCGTTCAGATACCCGCCGCCGCGCGGTGGGCCGTCCAGCCGGTGGCCGGCGTGGCGGCCGGCGGCGGTGGCGGTATCGCGGGAGGCTTCGCCGGGGCCTTCGGCAACCTCGGCAACGGCGGCGGCCAGCTCGGCTTCGGCGGCGGTGCCCTCGGGGCCGGGGGCGGCTTCGGCGGGGCGCTCGGGCAGTTCGGGAACCTTGGCAACCTCGGCGGCCAGTTCGGCTTCGGCGGCGGCGCGATGCCGCCTGGGGGCAAGGGGCCCGCCGGCGCCTTCGCGAAGCTGTCCGGCGAGGGGCTGAGGAAGCTCCTCACGGAGGTGAAGAAGCAATCAATCCCGGGCCTTGTCCTGGGCGGGCAGGAGGTCTCCGTCGAAGACTTCGGCCAGATCGCCGGCCTGACACAGCTCCGCACACTCGTCCTCCTGCCCGGCGGCTTCACCGACGAGCACCTCGCCAAGCTGGCGGACGCCAGGGCTCTGCGCACGCTCGCGCTGCTCGGCGTCCCCCTCAAGGAGGCCGGCCTGAAGCACCTGGCGGCCACGCCCGGCCTGACCGAGCTGCACCTGCACGGGGACGGCCTCGACGGCAAGGCGCTCGCCAGCCTGGGCGACCTGAAGCGGCTGGAGGCGCTACGTCGGGAGAGGGGCCAGGCCGGGGACGAGAAGCTCGACTGGCTGAAGAGCCTGCCCAGGCTCAAGAAGATCGAGCTGTCCGGCGGCTACACCGACGACGACCTCAAGGCCGTCAAGGGGATGACCACCCTGGAGGTGGTGCGCCTGTACCAGACGGCGGTGAGTGACGCCTTCCTCGACGACCTGAAGGGCAACAAGGGGCTGCGCACGCTGACGCTCGACGGCCACTGGGGGCTGCACGGCATCCAGCCGATGGTGTCGTCCGAGGCCGGCAAGACGCGCTGGACGATCCCCGACCTGGCGCGCGGCGGCGGCGGCGCGGCGGCCCCGAAGTTCACCGGCAAGGCCCTGGAGAAACTCGCCGCGTTCGAGGGCCTGACCGAGCTGCACGTCTCCAACACGGGGCTGAAGGACGCCGACCTGGCGGCGCTGGCGAAGCTCAGGCCCCTCCGCCGGCTGACCGTGTTCGCGCCGTCCGTCACCGACAAGGGCGTCGGGGCGCTCAAGGCGCTGACGCGGCTCGAATACCTCGACCTCCGCGGCACGGACATGACGACGGCCTCGGCCGCGGCGCTGAAGGCCCTGCCGGCACTGAAGTCCTTGAAGGTGAACGTCGTCGCCCAGGACGCGGCGGCGAAGAAGCGGCTGGCGGCGTGGAAGGCGCAGCTGCCGAAGGCGCGCGTGGAGGCCATCCAGGCCGGGGTGGGGGGCGGCTTCGGGATCGGCGGGATCGACCCCAACTGCCCGCTGATCGCCACGCCGGGGGGCGGAGGGGGGGGCTTCATCGGCAAGCCCTGAAACCCATCCGCAGGAAGCCATCAGGCCCGCCGGACGCGCGATCATGCGTCCGGCGGGCCTTTGCCATTCACTTCCCGATGACGGCCAGCTTGAACGGGGCGGACGTGAGCGTGTGCGGGTTCGTGCCCTTGAACGCGGCCCCGACGGCGATCCCCTTGCCCTTCGCCTTCGCCTTCGCCTCGCCGGTGTAGATGTAGGTGCGGTAGGCCGCCTTCAAGGTGTACTCGCCCTCGCCGAGGGGGACGAGGTGCGTGTGCGTGCGTGACTGGAAGCCGGTGAGCGTGGCCAGGGGGATGGTGTGGCTGGCGCCGGGCTTCAGCTCCTCGTAGGTGACGCCCATCTTGCCGGCGCCGGCGGCCGAGGTCCAGGAGTGGGCGCCGGCCTTGCCGTCGAGGGTGAGGGTCAGGGCGGGGGCGGTGCCGGTCACGCGGACCCGGACGGTCTCTTTCGTGTTGTTGGTGATCTTGAGGGAGAGCGAGCAGGCCGGGGCCGAGGCGGGGGGGGCGCCGCCCAGGACGGCCTTCTTGAAGTCGTCCCAGGTGCGTCCGCCGCGGTCCACGGTGACCTCGCGCTTGCCGACGATGGTGAGGCTGATCGGCTCGGGCGGCGGCGGCTCGGGGCTGGGGTCGCCCGGCTTCTGGGCGAGTAACCCGGAGAGGGAGAGCATCAGGAGGGCGGCGGCGGCACGCGTCATGATGGCACCTGGCGCGGGGGGAAGGGGGGTGACGGCTATCCTACCGCGCCGCCCGCGTCCGGTCACGCGGCGGCATCCGATTTCCTTGTGGGAGGGGGGCGGCCCTCCTATACTTCCCATGCAGGGGGACGGCGGGTGGGACCGCCGGCCGGGGACACCCAATCGGGAAAAGCGGCATGGACGAATTGCACCACGAGTGCGGCATCGCCGCTTTGTACCATCTGCCGGGGGGCGCGCCGTCGCGGCTGGCCCCCCTCGCAGGCCCGGAGCAGGTGTCGCGGCTCATGCCCCGGCTCCTCCTCGACCAGCAGAACCGCGGGCAGCTCGCCGCCGGCCTCGCCTCCTACAACCCCACCCGTGACAAGCTCCTCGACACCTACAAGCAGATCGGCACGGTCATCGAGGCGTTCCGCCTCAACCACCCCGAGAAGTACGACGAGATCATGCGCGAGTACGCCGGGCGGGCCGCCATCGGCCACGTCCGCTACGCCACCTGCGGCGCCAACGACAAGAGTTACGCCCAGCCGTTCGAGCGGCAGCACGGGTGCAAGTGGAAGTGGTTCGCCTTCGCGTTCAACGGCCAACTCGCCAACTACGCCAAGCTCCGCAACGAGCTCCTCACCCAGACCGACTACCACCTCACCCGCGACACCGACACCGAGGTGATCCAGCACTACCTGAGCCACGAGCTGAGCCAGGCGGGCGAGGACAGGCCCGACCTCTTCGCCGTGTTCCGCCGCCTGGTGAAGAAGTTCGACGGCGCGTACAACATCGTGTTCCTCAACGGCATGGGGGACATGGTCGTGATGCGCGACCCCAACGGCTTCCGCCCCCTGTGCTACGCCACCGACGGGCAGCTCTTCGCCGCCGCCAGCGAGAGCGTGCCGCTGTTGAACCTGGGGTTCCGCGACGTGCGCTCGCTGGAGCCGGGGGAGATGATCCTCATCCAGGACGGCGTGATCCGCCGCGAGCGGATCGCTGCGGTGAAGGACCCGTCGCACTGCTTCTTCGAGTGGATCTTCTTCGCCAACGTGGCCAGCACCCTGGACGGCCGCGGCGTCTACACCACGCGGGCGGCCCTGGGGCGCGAATTGGCGCGGCAGGAGAAGGCCTTCGCCCGCGTGCCGCTGGACCGCGACACCATCGTGGTCCCCGTGCCGGACACGGGCAAGGCGGCGGCGGACGCGATGGCGTTCGAGCTGGGCGTGCCCTCCATGGAGGGCCTGATCCGCAACCGCTACATCGGGCGCACCTTCATCGAGGGGCAGAACCGGGCAGAGCGGGTGCAGCTCAAGTACACGCCGCTGCGCGAGGTGCTGGAGGGCAAGCGTGTCCTGCTGGTGGAGGACACCATCGTCCGCAGCACGACGATGAAGACGCTGCTGACGGACCTGCGGCTGCGTGGCGGGGCGAAGGAGATCCACGTGCGGGTGGCGTGCCCGCCGATCGTGGCGCCTTGCTTCTACGGCATCGACATGAGCACGGTGCGCGAATTGTTCGCGCCGCGGTTCATGAAGGAGATGGGGATCACGCGCGAGGAGGAGGCGGCGATGGCGCTGGAGCTGGGCGCCGACTCGCTGGCGTACCTGCCCCTGTCCTCGGTGGCGCGGAGCATCGGCCTGCCGGACACGCACCTGTGCCGCGGCTGCCTGACGGGGGAGTACCCGACGGCGACGGGGACCGAGCTGTATCAACTGTCGCTGCGGGCGCGGAACGTGCCGAGCAACGGGCGGATCTACGAGCAGGTGGCGGTGGCGACGGGGGGATAGTGAGAAGGGATGAGGGGTGAGGGATGAGGGATGAAAGGAACAGTCAACCCCGTTCTTCTTTCATCCCTCATCCCTCATCCCTCATCCCTTCTCAGGGGGTGTCGGTGCTGGCGGCCGGATACCACAAGCGCTACAAGATGGAGGTCGCCCTGGCCGGCCTGCCCAGGCCGCGGTGGCCGGCGGGCTTCGTGCCCCGGCGCTGGCACCCCAGCCTGTTGCAGGCGCACGGGGAGGTGCTGGCGGCATGCTTCATGGGGTCGCCGGACGCCCTCCTGTTCCCGAGCCTGGGGAGCGTGGAGGGCGCGGTGGGGCTGATGGCGGAGATCACGCGGCGGCGGGCGTTCATCCCCGAGGCGACGTGGCTCCTTGAGGGGCCGGACGGGCCGTGCGGCACCGTGCAGGCGATGTGCGAGCGTCCGGGCCTGGGCGGCATCCAGAACGTCGGCGTGCTGGGGCGGTGGCGCGGCCTGGGCCTGGGGCGGGCGCTCCTCTTGCAGTCGCTGCACGGCATGTACGACGCCGGCATGGGCCGGGCGGTGCTGGAGGTGACGGCGTCGAACGGGCCGGCGATCCGCCTTTACGCGGCCCTCGGGTTCCGCCGCTCGCGGGTGGTGTACAAGGCGGTGCCGCTGCTGGCGCCGGGCGAAGGCGGGGCGGCCTCCCTATGATGTAGGGGTGGGCCGAGGGCCCACGGGAGGACCCTCAGTGCAACCAAGCATCCAGCAGCACACATTCCCCAACGGCCTCGTCCTGCTCGGCGAGCGGATGGAGCACGTGCGTTCGGCGACGTTCTACTTCCTCGTGCCCGCCGGCTGCGCCCGCGACCCGGCGGGGGAGGCGGGGCTGGCCGGCGTGCTGGCGGAGATGATCACGCGCGGGGCCGGCGAACGCGACAGCCGGGCGCTGATGATGGCCCTGGACCGGCTCGGCGTCGATTCCAGCGAGAGCGTCGGCGTCCACCACATGCGTTTCTGGGGGACGACCCTGGGCCGCAACCTGCCGGCGGCGCTGGACATCTACGCCGACATCCTCCTCAGGCCGCACCTGCCCGAGGACGAGCTGGAGGCGGTGCAGGACCTGGCGATCCAGGACATCAAGGGTCTGGAGGACGAGCCCAGCACGAAGCTGATGGTCGAGCTGCGGAAGCACATGTACCCGGCGCCCTTGAGCAACGACCACCGGGGGACGCTGGAGGGCATCGAGGCGATCACGGCGGAGAGGGTGCGCGGGTTCCACGGACGCTACTTCGTGCCGGCGGGGACGATCCTGTCGGTGACGGGGAGCTTCGACTGGGACGCGATCCGCGACCAGGTGGGGCGGCTGTTCGGCGGCTGGGGCGGCGCGGCGGCGCCGGCGCTGGAGTACGGCCCGGAGCCGGGGCGTGGCGCGCACCTGACGAAGGAGGTCGAGCAGACCCAGATCGCCATCGCGTACCCCAGCGTGCCGGTGCCGCACCCGGATTACTACGCGGCCCTGGGGGCGGTCAACGTGCTGTCGGGCGGGATGGGGGCGCGGCTGTTCACGGAGCTGCGCGAGAAGGAGGGGCTGTGCTACTCGGTGAGCGCCTCCTACCAGCCGATGAAGGACCGCGGCGCGGTGGTGGCCTACGCGGCGTCGCTGAACGTGCAGGCGCAGCGGGCGCTGGACAAGCTGATCGAGGAGCTGGAGCGGATCAAGAAGGGCGTGACGGACGAGGAGGTGGCCCGCGTGCGCGTGGGGCTCAAGACCTCGCTGATCATGCAGCAGGAGTCCACGTCGTCGCGGGCGCTGTCGCTGGCGTCGGACTGGTACAATCTGGGTAGGGTGCGCTCGTTCGACGAGATCCAGGCGGCCATCGAGGGCCTGACGCCGGCGGCCATCGCCGAGCACCTGAAGCGGTTCCCGCCGGGCGAGTACCGGATCGTGACGCTCGGCCCGGCGGCGCTGTCCGGGGCGAGCGGCGGGGCGTGAGCCCGCCGTGCCTACGCCGGACGTGGACGTGACGGTCCGGCACACGCGCTGACACGGCGGGCTCACGCCCCGCCGCTCGCCTGGGAAGACATCGGAGCGATAGCCACATGCCGTTTCACCATCACAAGCTGTCCAACGGTCTGACGGTCATCGGCGAGTCGGCGCCGCAGGCGCGCAGCGTCGCCGTCGGCTTCTTCGTCCGCACCGGCTCTCGCGACGAGACGCCGGAGGTGTGCGGCGTGTCGCACTTCCTCGAACACATGGCGTTCAAGGGCTCCGACAAGCGCACCGCCGAGGAGGTCAACCGCGACTTCGACCGCATCGGCGCCGACTACAACGCCTTCACCAGCGAGGAGTCCACCGTCTACCACGCGGCGGTGCTGCCGGAGTACCTGCCCGACGCGGCCGACATCGTTTCGGGGCTCCTCCGGCCCGTCCTCCGCCAGGACGACTTCGACATGGAGAAGAAGGTCATCATCAACGAGATCGGGCGGTACGAGGACATGCCGCACTGGTCGGCGTACGACCACGCCAAGGTCAAGTACTTCGGGCCGCACGACCTGGCCAAGAGCATCCTCGGCACGCCGCAGAGCATCACGGATATGAAGCGCGACGAGATGGAGGCGTACCACCGCCGCCGCTACGTCGCGGCCAACATCACGATGGTGGCCACGGGCAAGTTCGAGTTCGACGAGGTGGTGAGGCTGGCGGAGAAGTACTGCGCCGGATGGCCCACGGGCGAGGCGGTGCGCGCCGGCATCACGGAGACAGACGGGACGGCCACGTCACACCTGATCCACAAGCCCAAGGTGGCGCAGCAGTACGTGATCCTGATGTCGCCGGGGCCGGCGGCGGCGTCGCCGCTGCGCTACGCGGCGGACCTGCTGAGCATGGCGGTGGGCGACGACTCGGGGAGCCGTCTGTACTGGGAGCTGATCGACCCGGGCCTGACGGACTCGGCGGGCTGCTCGTTCCACGAGTACGACGGGACGGGGGTGTATTACACGTCGATGAGCTGCGAGCCGGAGAAGGCGGCGTCGAACGTGGCGATCCTGAAGCGTGTGCTGGCGGAGGTGCAGGAGAAGGGGATCACCGAGGACGAGCTGGAGACGGCGAAGAGCAAGCTCCTGTCGCGGCTGGTCCGCAGCGGCGAGCGTCCGCGTGGGCGGCTGGTGCCGGTGGGGATGAATTGGATGTATCAGGGCGAGTACCGCTCGGTGGACGACGACCTGCGGTTGTACGAGGCGGTGACGCTGGCGGACCTGCGCCGCGTGACGGAGAAGTACCCGCTGACGCGACAGACCTCGCTGGCGTTGGGGCCGTTGGAGAAGTTGGAGGCGTGAGCCTGCCACAGGCCGTCATCGACGTGGGGCTAGGAGGCGCCGGCGGGCGCCCCGTTCCCCCACCCGCCGAGCATGATCCGCAGGTGATGCTCGAGGTGATCGACGTAGTCCACGAACAGCCACTCGAGCGTGACCTCGCCCCCGTCGCCGACACGGCAGGTGGCCCGCCGCCCCTCGTCGGCCATCTGCCCGGCGACGTGGAGGAGGTGCGCGTTGTACGCCCGCCACAGGTCGATGAGGGCGGGCCACCCGGCGGCCTGGTAGTTCTGGACACGTACCCAGCCCTCCTGCTCGTAGCGCGGGAAGGCCTGCCCGGATGCGAGCTGGCCGCGCACGAAACGCTGGTGGTTGTTCGACGCGGAGTCGATGAGGTGGCCGACGACCTCCTTCTTCGTCCAGCGCTCGGGGGCGGGACGCCGCTCGCTCTCGGCCTCGGGGATGCGGGCGAGGACGCCCGGCAGGGTGGCGACGGCGAAGCGCAGCCGCTCGATGGCGTCCGTCATCCGGTCCATTCCTCACCCCCACTTCGGTTGCGGGCTATTGTATCACGGGATCGACGGCACCGCACGGTCACAGGAGGAGACGATGTCGTTACAGAGAACCGCCCTGCTGCTCGTCACGCTCGCCTCCCTGGGCGGGGCCGCCTTGGCCGGTGACGGCAAGGTGTCGGGCGTGGTCACCTACAAGGGCAAGCCCGTCGAGGCCGGGCGGATCATCTTCCACCTGCCCGGCGGCGAGTTCGTGGGCGTGAAAATAGCCGCCGACGGGAAGTACACGCTCCGGCGTGTGCCGGAGGGCGGCTGGGTGGTGACCGTCGAGGGGAAGGGTGTCCCGGAGAAGTATGCCGGCGAGGCCACGTCATCGGTCAAGGTGAACGTCAAGACGGGAGAGCAGACGTTCGACATCGAGCTGCGGTAGGCGGCCCGGCCGTGGACGCCTGCCCCGTCGCGGGGGCCAAGGCAGGCTCATCGCCAGTCGCCGGAAAGGACGAAGCCGGCCCAGAAGTAGGGGGCGGCGCGGTACGGCTCGCGCCCCGCGCGTGCCTCACGCAGCATCGCCAGCTGCGCCCGCCGCAGAGCCTCGGCCATGCCGGCAGGCTCCCTGGTGTCCCAGGCGGCCGTGTACAGGCGCGACATCAGCCAGAGCGTGGCATCGTCATCCACCTTCCACAGGCTGGCGATGACCGAGCGGCAGCCGGCGGCCTGGAAGGCGCGTTGCATGCCCAGCAACCCCTCCCCGCCCGCCACCACACCCAGGCCGGTCTCGCAGGCGCTGAGGACGGCCAATTCCAACTTCGATAGGTCCCATTCGGAGACTTCGAGTGCGGTGAGGATGCCGCCCTCCTCACCCTCCTTCGGCTCGCGGTTGGCGTCACTCAATGCCAGGCCCGAGAGCAGGAGCGGGTGCCATCCGATCACCCTCGGCTCCCTGCCAGGCCTCGCCCCCTCCGCGTCGTCGAACGCGCTCCTGATCTTCTCGGGGGCGAAGTAGCCGTGGGTGGCGAGGTGCGCGTAACGGACCGAGGACAGGGCCTTGCGCACGGCCGCCTTTGTTGCGCGGCCACCACGCAGGTCGGGCCCCGTCCCGGCGGGGAAGAGACGGCGGAAGGAGGCACGCACGGCGTCGGCCTCCGGGCCGGTGCCCTCCAGCTCGGCGAACTCCTCACGGGCGTCCCTCGGGGGGAGGCGTGCCGCCGCGTCCGCACGCGGGGCGGCCGCCCCCGCAGGCGGGTCGTAGCGCAGCCCGCCGACGGTCAGGAGCGAAGGCTTGAGACGGCCCGCGGCGGCGGAGGGCCGCAGGAGGGCGGGCAGGGAGCGGGGCACGGGGATCACGGCGACGGGCGCGTCCTCGATCAGGAAGGCCCCCTCCTTCTTCCCAGGCAGGGCGCAGAACGGCACCGTCCCCAGCACGCCGTCCGGCGACACCAGCACCACCTTGGCCCCCTCGACGTGCTTCTCCAGGGGGGCCCAGAGCAGGCGGTGGAGGGAGCGGGCGGACTCCCTCTCCCCGGGGCGGCGCCGGATCAGGTCCCTGCGCCACACCTCCGCGGCCTCCTCGATGGGGCCGGCCGGGCCGAGATCGACCCGTGCCGGCTTACGGCCCCCGCGCGTCACGAAGGCCACGAGCTGCCGCTGGAACATCGGCCTGCCGGCGAAGCCGCCGAGCACGAGCCGGCGGTAGAAGAGGAAATCGACGAGCACCGCATCGGCCGGGACGGACCGGACGACGGCCTCGGGGGTGGGCCGCTCGCGGGCACGATGGTTGAGGAAGTCGGCGGACAGCCGGGAGAGGGCCGCCTGCGCCTCCTCCTGCTCCACCCGGAGGGCCTCCAGACGCTCGCGGGTGGCCGCCGGCGACAGCCGCAAGGCGGCGAGGTGTCTCGTGACGGTCTGGAGGCGTCCGGCGGCGGCCGCCGCCGCGGGGTGGGCCGACAGGCGGAGGGTGAGGCGGAGCTGCTGCTGGCGGAGCAGGAGCGAGCCCTTCCAGGCCAGCAGCGGCGTCCAGGAGTAGGCGCCGGCGTCGTCGGGAACCGAGAGGCGGAGGTCGAGGTGGCCGCGGAACGCCGCGGCGGCGAGGAGCTGCTGGCGGTCGGACTGGACGGCGGCGCTGTCCTCGAGGTGGGCGAGGGCGGTCTCGAGCGCGCGTCGCGAGGGCGAGAGGGCACGCCAGGCCTCGCCGGCCAGGACGTGCAGGTTGGCCAGCGCGTGCAGGGCGGCGGCGGAGTGGGGGTGGTTCTCCCCGAGCGCCTCCCGGTACACCGCCTGCGCCCGCCTGCCGTAGACGAGCGCCGTCTTCAGATCGCCCTCCTCGATGCCGAGCCAGGACAGGTTGGCCAGGGTGGCCGCGTAGCTGGCGTGCTTCTCCCCCAGGGCCTCCTTCTTGAGGGTCAGGGCCTTGCGGAGCGCCAGCCGGGCCGCCTCGCGGCTACCGGCCGACATGAGCAGCTCGCCCAGGTTGTTCAGGGCGGTCAGGTACGTGGGGTGCTTCTCGCCGTGGGCCTCCTTGAAGAGCGCCAGCGCCTTCTCGTACAGCGGCAGGGCGCCCTTGAGGTCGCCCAGATCGCGGTGGAGCGCGGCCAGGTTGTTCAGGGCCGTCGCGTAGGTGGGGCCCTTCTCGCCCCCGAACGTCTTGAGCCGGTTCAGGGCATCCCGCAACAGGCCGAGCGCCGTGCGGTGGTCGCCGAGGCACAAATAGACCTCGCCCAGGTTGTTGAGGCAGCTGGCGTACTCGAGCAGCCACCCATCCCCGGCCTCGACAAGCACGTCGTGGGCACGCCGCAGCAGGGGCAGGGCCGAGCGGAAGTCCCCGATCTCCTTGCGGAGCGTGCCCAAATTGCTCAGGTAGACGGCGGAGACGGGGTCCTGGGTGCCGAGGGTGGCCCAGGCGATGGCCAGGGCCACCTCGGCCGGCCGCAAGGCGAGGGCGTGATCCCCCATCGCCCGGGACACGTTGGCGAGGGTGTTGAGGCTCTGCGCGACCTGGGGGTGAACACCGCCGAGGGCCTTCACGCGGATGTCCAGGGCCCTGCGTGCCACGGGGAGGGCCGCCTCCAGGTCGCCTGAATCCTGTAGCAGGACGGCCAGGTCGTTGAGGGCGGTGGCGTAGTCGTGGTGCCCCTCCCCCAGCACCTCCTTGTAGGCCTCGGCCACAAGCCTCATCCCGTGGAGGGCCTTCCCCACCTCGCCTTTGCGCAGGCGGGCCGTCGCGTCGGCGTGGATGGCCCTGGCCTGGCGCAGCGTCTCTCGCTGCCGGAGGGTGCGGCCGGCCTGGCTGCCGGCCTCCCGCCAGTCCCGGTAGGCGTCGCGGGCGCGCCAGTCGTCGGGCCCGCGCAGGGCCGACAGCACGCCCCAGATCCTCTTCTGGTGCTCGGCGGCCTCCGACCAGCGGCCCCGCTGCCCCTGCCAGCCCGCCAGCTGGCGTCGCGCCCCCAGGCCGGCCGCGGAGACCCGCCCGTACACATCCTCCACGACGGCGAGTGCCTGCCCCATCGAGGTGATCGCCTCCTCCTCCTTGAAGGCGTCCCACTGGGTCTGGGCGGCGCGGATGAGGAAGGCGGCGACGAGCTGTAGCTTCCCTTGCATCTCGGTCAGGCGCGCCGGCGGGGCGGCCGCGTGCAGGAAGGCTGGCACCAGGAGCAGACACAGGAGGGGGCGCATCGGCAGTCTCCTTCGGGTGTGAGCTGATGGGGGCTGATGCACGCCTCATGCCGCCCCACCACCGGCGTGGCCCCCTCGGGGAACGGTGCGGCCGGCGAGCGGGGGCACGGCTCATTGGGGGCCACTGCTCCGGATTCGCACAGGGCTGTGCGGCATCGGCCGGCGATTTCTCGCTTGCCAGCCCCTCCGCGCGTGAGATACCCTGGAAGGGAGGAGGGACGCGCCATGGCCACCGCGACACAGGAGCCGAAATCCGCCACGCCCGTGCTGAGGGTGCCGCCGGAGGAGAAATACTGGAAGCGCTACTCGCCGCACGGCGAGGCGCCGCTCTCGCTGGCCGGCTCCGTCGGCCTCCACATCCTCGTGGGCGGGACGCTGCTGTTTTTGGGCATCTACGCCGCCGCGTGGTTCGGCGGCGGCGGGCGCTCGATGCCCGTCGAGCCGGTCCGCCTCGACCTGGGCGGCGGCGGCGGGCACAAGGGCGGTGTCGATAAGGGCAAGGGCATCGGCGGGATCCCCGAGGACACCGGCAAGGGCGACGAGACGCTGCCCGGCCAGGACGATATCCCCCCGCCGCCCAAGCTCTCGCCGGTCGAGGTGAAGGCGATCGAGCAGAAATTCGACCCCGCCACGGCCCGGTTCATCAACGAGACCAAGAGCGAGTCAGCCCGCGCCTTCGCCAAGCTCGATGACGACCTGCGCAAGCGGCTCCGGCCCACCGGCGACGGCCCGGTGCCCGGCGCGGGCAAGGGCGGCTCGGGCAAGGAGGGCGGCAAGGGCGAAGGCGAGGGCGTCGGCGAGGGCCCCGGCAAGGGGGCGGGCAAGGCGAAACTCAATGCCCGCGAAAAGCGCATGCTGCGCTGGCACATGCGTTTCACCGCCCGCACCGGCCCGGAGTACCTGGCCCAGCTCCGCGCCCTCGGCGCCATCCTGGCCTTCCCCACCGCCGACGGCTACAAGATCGTCCGCGACCTGCGGCCCGGCGCGCGGGCGAACGTGGAGGACATCTCGTCCATCCAGCGCATCTACTGGATCGACGACAAGCCGCACTCGGTGGGCGACATCCTCGGGGCGCTGGGCCTGACGATGCAGCCGCTGCCGCCCAAGTTCATCGCGTTCATGCCGGAGAAGCTGGAGAAGCAGCTCTTCGACATGGAGAAGAGTTACGTCACCGGCACGCTGCGGCAGCGCTGGGACGAGGACAAGCTCGACGAGACGAACTTCCGCGCCGTGCCCGACGGGCGCGGCGGCTACCGGCCCGAGCTGGTCAGCGTCAACATGAAGCGGTGACGCCCCGTGGGGCCGATCGCCGCCCCGGCGCAGCGCTCCGCTACGGCACCAGCATGTGAACGCGGCTGAGGCCCGCGCCCTTGGCCTTGTCGATGATCTGCACCACCACGTCCTGCGGCACGAAGTCGTCGTGCTCCAGCAGCAGGCCCGAGCGCGTCGCCGTCGCGTACTTCCGCAGCTCGCCACGCAGGTCGTCGAGCTTGACCTCCTTGTCCTCGACCTTGATGACCGTCTCGCCGTTGACCACCTTCGCCACGACGTGGATCATCTGCTCGGCCACCTTGTCCTTGGTGACGACCTTCACCCCCGCCTTGCCCTTCTCGGCGGTCGGCGCCTCCAACTGCTTCTGGATGGCGGCCACCGTCGTCGTCAGGATGGTGAAGATCAGCAGCACCATGCACACGTCGATCAGGGCCGTCATGTCGAGGTGGGCCTCCTCGTCGTGCGGGGCCGGCGGCGGCTCCTCGATGTCGGCGACGACCTCCTCCAGCGCCGGGTGCTCCTCGATGATGGACCAGTCGGCATCGTCGGGGCCCATCGTCTCGTCGGTCAGCTCCCACTCGCCGTCGGCCAACGCCTGCGCGAGGACCGGCAGCGGCATCTCGACGTGCTGTGGCGACCCCTCGTGGCGGACCTTCCAGAGCTGCATCACTCTTTCTCACTCACGCCGTAGAAGTTGGCCGACACCTTGGAGCGGAACGGCTCGGCACGCAGGGCCAGGAGCACGTCGCGGCCCAGCTTCGCCGGCAGGTTCTTGTCGAGGTTGATGATGACCTCGGCCTTGTCGTCGCGGCGGTTCAACGCCGCCTGCACGCGGTTCAGGACGGCCTGGAGCGAACGCAGGTCCTTGTCGTCCTCCGCCGGGGGCGCTCCGCCCTCGCCGACGGAGTAGACCGGCGTGCCGTCGGCCGGGTCCGGGCCGATGTCGATGCGCACCGCCGACGGGTTGGGCACCATGCTGCCGTGCTCCGCCGCCGGCGTGCGGATGAGCGACGCCGCGGCGGCCCCGCCGGCGGCCAGCATGAAGTAGATCAGCAGCACGAGGCTCACGTCGATGAGGGGGATCATGTCCACGTCCTCATCCTCTTCGTCGTGGCGGCGGCGGTAATTGAGGCCGGGGTCGATGATCGGCTCCAACGCCTCCGCCTGGTCGTCGGGGCGGTTCGGCTCCTCCTTGATGAGGTACGGCTCGAGGTCGGGGTGGCCGCCGATGCGGTTCCAGTCCTTGGTGCCCGACGGCTTGCACATGTCGTCGGCGAGGAGGCGGCCCTGCTGCAGCCAGTCGGCGACGACCTCGAACGGCACCTCCTGGTAGACGGTGTTCGACTCCACGATCCAGACGTCGAGGAACCGGCGTTTCTCCGCCATCTGGTGCCTCCTGGTGGGCGGTCCTTCTCCGGGTGGCCGGGGTCGGCTTTGAGACCCCGGTGGAATGCCGCTGGATGACCATGAATCCCTCGGGTGCCTGATCCGGGGTCTCAAAGCTGACCCCGGCCACCCGGACGCGCCCGCCGCCTACTTGCGGACGGCGGTGCTGGATTCGGCGGGCTTGGCGTCGCCGGGCTTGGCGTCGCCGCCCTTCTTGGGGGAGCGGGCCGACTGGAGCAGGAGGATCAGCTTCTGGGCGGCGCTCTTCATCGTCGCCTCGTTGCGGGCGATGTTCGCCTTGAACAGCACGTGGGCGAAGACGAGCGGGATGGCGGTCACGAGGCCGAGGGCGGTGGCGAAGAGGGCGAGGCCGATGCTGCCGGCCTGCTCGGTGACGGCGCCGCCGGCCTGGATCTTGCCGAACGTCTGGATCATCGAGATGACGGTGCCGAGGAGCCCGACCATCGTGGCGATCTTGGCGATGGCGAGGATGGTCGGCAGCAGGAAGTTGAGGTCGGGCAGGATGTCCAGCTCGAGGGCGTTGGCCATCGCCCGGCGTGAGGCGGACAGCCCCTGCTTGGACACCTCCAGGCCCGGGACGAAGAGCTTGCGGGCGATGGTGTCCTGGCGCGAGCGGCAGTACTTGAGGGCGCCCTCGACGCCCTCGCGGTCGAGCTTGCCCTGGAAAGCCGGCAGCAGCTCGCCGAGGTTCGTCGCCGTGTTGATGTTCAACATCAGACGCCAGATGACCAGCGCGATGCCGGTGATCGACATGAAGAACATCGGCCAGAAGATGTACCAGTCCTTGACGACGAAGTCGATGAAGGCTTTCATGGCCGCTCCGGTGCGCTGACGAGGACCAACCGAGGGTGTTATATCCGGCGGCGCACGGGGGGCGAGGGCGGCCCGAGATCGGCGATGGCCGGGGCGTGGGTTCTTGGGGTGGTGTCGGTGTTACGTGACCGGTGGCCTGGCGGGGGATGCGCGGACGCGGCGATCGGCCTCGCCGATTGTTCACCCGGCACGCGGGGGCTCCGGGGCGATCTCCATGACGACGCGCATGCCCACGTCGTTGTCGCTGGTCTGGACGTAGCCCTCGTGGGTGCGGAAGGAGGAGCGGCACCCGGTCTCGCCGTCGATGTAGGAGCCGCCACGCAGACACTGCGACAGGCCCTGCTCGCTCTCGTCCTCGTCCACGGGGCACACGACGCACTTCTCCCACACCTGCCCGTGCATGTCGTACAGCCCGAAGGGGTTGGGCGGGTAGCTGCCGACGGGGCAGGGGTTGCCCAGGTGGCCGCCGAAGTTGGCCAGCTCGCGGGTGAGACGCTGGCCGAAGTGGAAGGGGGTGATGGTGCCGGCGCGGCAGGCGTACTCCCACTCGTCCTCGGTGGGCAGCCGGTAACGGCGGCGGGCCGCCTTCTCCGCGGGGAGGGCGCCGAGGGTCTTGCAGAAGCGGCGGGCGGCGGGCCAGGTCATGTCCTCGGCCGGGCACTCGGAGGTGTCGTGCCGCTTGCCGCTCTCGTCCTCGTAGGTGTTGTCGTAGGCCTCATCCCCGACAAACCGGCTGGGGTTGCTGCCCATGACCTCCAAGAATTGGCGCTGCGTGACGGGGAAGACGCCGAGCCAGAGCGGGCGGGGGATGACGGCATCGCGGAACGGCTCGTGGTCGAGGCGCCCGTCCTCGCTGGGCGGCGCCCCGATGGTGGAGGCGCCCGCCGGGATGAGGGCGAAGCGCATGCCGATGGAGTTGGTGACATCCGGCCAGCAGGGGCGGACGCCGTCGAGTATGAGCCGCTGCACGCGCCGCTCGACGTCACGGCGTCCGCGGGCGCGGCGTTTGAGGGACAGGAGCCGGCGCGTGAGGCGGAGCAGCTCGGCGCGTGGCGCCTCGCCGGCCTCCTCCAGCGCGTCGGCGAGGGCGGCCCACGCCAGGGCGTCTGAAGGGTCGGCGGCGAGGGAGGCCAGCAGCGTCTCACGCGGCGTCATGGGGTGGGCCCTGCCGTTTCCAGCTCCGCGAGGCGGGCGAGGATGCGGAGCATCGGCCCGGCGGGAACCACGCCGCCGAAGGAGCGCACCCCTTCGGGCGTCAGGGTGACCCGCCAACTGCACACGGCGACGGATGGCGAGGTCAGGCCCGTGCGCGATTGTCGCCGGTCCGCGTGCCAGGGCAATTCGACCTCGTCCTCGGGCGGCGCGCAGCCGGCGGTGCCCGTGATGGCCACAGCGACCAATGGCGTGCCCGGTGCGATCTCCTCCGTGGCCGTCACGATCACGCAGGGGCGGAGTTTGGGGTTCCGGCCCTGCGGGTCGAGGGCCTCGGCCCAGACGATCCGGCCACGGCAGAGGGTGGACATGGGCGGCCCAGATCAGGGTTGCGGCGCGTCCTGTTGGTGCCAGGCCGGGGGGGCGGGGCTTTCCACCGCCAGCCGCAGGAGTCTCTCATTCGAGAGCGGGAACCACTCGACGGCCAGCTCCTCCAGATCATCCGGGGTGTTCCACCGCGGGAAGACGCGCCCGAGGAAGACACGCAGCTCTTGCTCGGCACCGTCGAACGCTTCGGCCCCGCCCGCCAGGGGCCGGGCGGCGTTGAGGTCGTTCAGGCGCGCCTCGGCTTCGGCCCGTAATTGATCCCGCAGGGCGTGAACGCGGGCCGTCTCGCCGCGGGCGACGGCCACGCACTCCTCGCGCCACCGTGTGATGACGCGGCGGGCGGCGGCGACGGCCTCCGCCACGACCTCGCCGGCCCGCGCAAGGATGAGCCGCCGCGCCTCGTCCACGGCCGCCAGCTCGCGTGTCAGCCCGGCGGCCTCGCGTTCCAACGTCCCCGGCATGCGTATCCCCTCCTGCCGCCCAGCATTCTATCACACCTGCAACACGCCCGTGCGGAACTCGCGGCCGTCGTCGTAGCGTGTCGCCACCTCCAGCGCCAGCAGCAGCGCCTCGCGCGTCTCGTCCGGCGACAGGATGCCGTCCACCCACAGCCGCGCCGCCGCGTAGCGGATGTCCATCTGCTCGTTGTAACCCGCCTCCACCTTCTTCCGCAGCTCCGCAAGCTCCGCCGCGTCCGGCTCGTGCCCGCCACGCTTCAACGCCGTGATCGTCACGTCGAGCAGCGTGCTGGCGGCCTGGTCGGCGCCCATCACGGCGTACCGCGCGTTCGGCCACGCGAAGATGAACCGCGGGTCGAACGCCTTGCCGCACATCGCGTAGTTGCCGGCGCCGAAGGAGCCGCCGAGGATCACCGTCAGCTTGGGCACCACGCTGTTGCTGATGACGTTCACCAGCTTCGCCCCGCTGCGGATGATCCCCGCCTGCTCCGAGTCGCGGCCCACCATGAAGCCGTTCACGTCCTGGAGGAACAAGAGCGGCATCCGCGACTGGTTGCAGTCCATGATGAACCGGGCCGCCTTGTCGGCGCTGTCGACGTAGATCACGCCGCCGTACTGCATCGGCCCGCTCGCCGGCTTGCAGCGCTTCTTCTGGTTCGCCACCACGCCGACCGCCACGCCGCCGAGTCGTCCCGTGCCGCAGACGATGGTCTGGCCGAAGTCGGCCTTGTACTCGTCGAACGGCCCCTCGTCGAGGATGCACGGCAGGATGTCGCGGACATCATACTCCTGGCGCGGGTTGGGCGAGAACAGGTGCAGCAGGTCCGCCGCCGGCCTGCCCGGCGACACGTCGTGGCGCACGGCGCGGTAGTCCGCCGGCAGCGCCGCCACCAGCCGGCGCAGGCGCTCCAGGCACGACTTCTCGTCCGGCTCGCGGTAGTCGATGGTGCCGGAGACGGAGGCGTGCATCATCGCCCCGCCCAGCTCCTCGTGGCTGACCGTCTGCCCGATGGCGGCCTTCACCAGCGCCGGGCCGGCGAGGTACAGGCCGCTCCCCTCCGTCATCAGCAGCTTGTCGCACAGGACAGGCAGGTAGCCGCCGCCCGCGACGCAGTTGCCCATGATGGCGGCGATCTGCGGCACGCCGGCGGCGGAGAGGACGGCGTTGTTGCGGAAGATGCGGCCGAAGTCGTCCTCGTCGGGGAAGACCTCGTCTTGCAGGGGCAGGAAGACGCCGGCGCTGTCCACGAGGTAGACCAGGGGCAGCCGGCCTTCGAGGGCGATGCGCTGGGCGCGCAGCACCTTCTTGGCGGTCATCGGGAAGAACGCGCCGGCCTTGACCGTGGCGTCGTTGGCGATGACCATCACCCGGCGCCCGGAGACCGTCCCGACGCCGGTGACGACGCCGGCGCAGGGGGCGCCGCCCCAGTCGCGGTACATGCCGTGGGCGGCCCACAATGCCAGCTCGAAGAAGTTGGTGCCGGGGTCGATGAGGACGGCGATGCGTTCGCGTGCGGTGAGGCGGTTCTTCTCGTGCTGGCGGGCGACGGCCTTGTCGCCGCCGCCCTGGCGGATGACGGCCTCCTGCCGCCGCAGCTCGCCGAGCAGGGCCCCCATCTCCTGTGTCATCGTCGCGCCCCCGGAGTTACAATGCCGGTGCTTCCGTGGGGTACGCTTCCAGCGTGCCCGGAGCACGCTGGAAGCGTACTCCACGACGGAGGCCCGGTTACAATGCCGGTGTCACTATACGGGCGAGGACGCCGGCGATGAACAGCACGCACACGGGGGAGGCCCTGTTCCAGGCGATCCTCGACGACCCGGACGACGACGCCATCCGCCGCGTGTACGCCGACTGGCTGGACGACGAGGGCCAGTACGAGCGGGCCGAATTCATCCGCGTGCAGCTCGACCTGTCGCAGATCGACGAGGACGACGTGCGGCGGCCGATGCTGGAGCGGCGCGAGCGGGAGCTGCTTGGGCGGCATGAGCGGGAGTGGCTTGGGCAGACATTCAAGGAGGCCGCGGCGGGCGTCTGCTTCGGCAGAGGGCTCCCGGCCAAGCTCGTCGCGGACCTGCCTCTGCTCCTCCGGAACGGGGAGGAGCTCTTCCACGCCTGCCCCTTGACCTCGCTTACCCTCATGGGGCCGATCACGGGGTTGTTGTTGGATCGGCTGGGCGAGTGCCCCCATCTTTCGAGGGTCCGCGAGTTCGCCGTCCGCCCTGACTGCGTCCGCGTCAGTGACCTCCCCAAAGTCCTGAAGTGCTTCCCTTCACTCCGGAAGCTCGATCTGGAGCTGAATGCCATCGGGACGGACGGCGTCCGTGCCCTGCTGGGGGCCCCGGCGGCCAGGGGGCTGCGGAGCTTGAACCTCACGGCGGCCCACGTCAACGCCACCTCCGTCGAGATGCTCTGCCGGGCGGAGGCCCTGGCCAACCTCGAATGCCTGATCCTCGACGAGAACGGCCTCGGCTCATCAGCCACACAGTTCCTCGTCGGGGCGAAGCACCTGGGCAACCTTCGTCGCCTTTCTCTGGCACACAACAGGCTTTCGCCGACCTGCGCTCGTGATCTGGCGCAGTCGCCTCATTTGCGGAATCTGACCTCCCTCGACCTGTCCAACAACTCCCTCGGACACGACGGCCTCGTCGAGCTGACACGCTCGCCGTATTTGACCCATTTGAAGGAGCTCGACCTCGGCAGCACCCAGGTGACGCCTCCGGCACTCGGCCACCTGTCGCCGTTGCTCGCCCGGCTGCGCCGGCTGTCGCTCCACGGCAACCATCTCGGACAAGGCGGCGTCGAGGCGCTGAAGCGGAACCGGGTCTGTCCCCCGCTGGTGATGCTTGACCTGTCGGGGAATGAGATCGGCGACGACGGGGCACGCTCCCTGGGTGATTGGCCAGCACTCTCCGCCCTCCGCGAGCTCCGCCTCGGGGTAAATGGTGTCCGCGCCTTCGGCCTGCGCCCGCTCCTCTTCTCCCCGCAGATGGGGCCGCTGCGGACGCTGATGCTCGACGGCAACCGCCTCGGCGACATGGGCGGGCAGGTGCTGGCGCGCTGGCCGGGACTGAAGGGGTTGCGGCATCTGGATCTCCGCGGCACCGGCATCGGTGACATCGGGGCCGGCGAGCTGCTCGGCGCCTTGGGGGAGCTCGATTTCCTGTCACTGCTCGACTGCGACCTCTCGCCCGAAATGAAGGGGCGGTTCCGCGAGGCGCAGGACGCCGGTCGGATCATCACCCTCGCGATCAATTGAACGACACCGCGTCAGGCGAGCGGCGCGGCGTGAGCCCGCCGTGCCTGCGCACTCCGCTTGCGTGGCGCTCTTGTGTTCGCGTGGCGCGTGACGATCCGGCGCGTGCGCTGACACGGCGGGCTCACGCCGCGCCGCTCGCCTTTAGCGTCGCCGGAACGACACCGCCGCCCCCAGCGTCGATCCGCCCAGCACGCCGAACATCAGGCCGTCCGCCCCGGCGAACAGGAAGCCGGCCACCGCCCCCGCCATGCCGCCGGCGAACAGGCCCACGAACGTCGTCATCTCCGCCGACGCCAGGCCACGCGCCGCCAGCCCGAACAGCATCGCCCCCAACGCCAGCGCCAGACCGCCCGCCATGCACGTCCGCAGCCGCGGCCAGCCGTCGCTGTCGCCGCTGGTGGCCCACAGCCCCACGCACAGGCCGGCCACCGCGCCGAAGACGAAGCCGTCCACAGCCCCGGCCAGGAGCGCCTGCGAGCGTTCCGTCATCGGCTCGTCGCCGAGGCGGCTGAACTGCCGGGCCACGCCCCACCCCAGTCCGGTCCCCGCCGCCCGGCCCTCGCCGGCCTGCGACAGCGCCGTGACGGCCCCGAACAGCGCCCCCAGCACGCCGAAGAAGCCGACGGCCGACAGCAGCAACAGGAAGAGCCGGGTGTTCTCAGGCATCCACCCGATTATGCCGGCGGCTGCCGCGCCAGTCCAGCCCCGTGTCCTTGCGAGGCCTGCGCGGCGGCCATACAATAGGACGGGTAGAGGGATGACGATGGCGATGCGGTTCATCATGAACGCCGGGCGCACGAGCAAGCAGGGCGTGCAGATCAACGTCGGCAAGGACAGCGACGAGTACGTCGCCATGACCAACACCCTGACCCTCCACCCCGATGACCTCAAGGCCCTCGGGGTCTCCGCCGGCGCCAGGCTCCACGTCGTCTCGGAGTACGGCGGCGAGGCCACCTTCTCCTGCCAGGAGGGCAAGGTGCCGCGCGGGATGATCTTCGTCCCGTACGGCCCGCCGACCTGCAAACTCATGGGCTCCGAGACCGACGGCACCGGCATGCCCACCTCCAAGAACTGGGAGGTCGAGGTGACGGCGGTTGGAAAGGATGAGGCATGAACGAGCAAGAGGTCAAACTCGATACGCCGGCCGCCGAGGCCCACTTCACCGCCGACGCCACGTCCGCCGACGCCCCGGCGTGGGAGGAGGTCGCCGAGGGGCGCTTCATGCCCCGGCGCATCAAGGGGAGCTGCAAGGGGCGGGCGCTGGGGTGAACGTTCGCGGTGCCGTCCGGTCCGGACGGCGAGATCCGACGATAACGAGACACGGGGGCGGGCGATGGAATTGACCGTGACGAAGAACGCGACCTGCACGTTCTGCGGGTGCGTCTGCGACGACATCGAGCTGCACTCCGACGGCGAGAAGATCGTCCACACCAAGGCGGCCTGCGTCCTCGGCACGGCCTGGTTCAAGAACCACACCGCCGAACGCCTCTACCCCGACGCCCTCATCGACGGGAAAGAGGCGAGCGTCGAGGACGCCGTCGAGGCCGCCGCCGAACACCTCTACAACGCCAACCTCCCGCTCGTCTACGGCCTGAGCAACACCACCTGCGAGGCGCAACGCGAGTCGGTCGCCCTCGCCGAGATTATCGGAGGCGTGGTAGACAGCCACACCTCGCTCTGACACGGCCCCACCGAAATCGCCGCCCAGTTGGGCGGTAAAGTGTCCTGCACATTAGGCGAGGTCAAGAATCGGGCGGACCTCATCGTCTACTGGGGGGGGAACCCGGCGGAGTGCCACCCGCGGCACTTCACCAAGTACACCCTGACCCAGAAGGGGCGCTACATCCCCAACGGACGCAAGGACCGCACGATGGTCCTGATCGACATCCGCGAGACGCCCAGCGTCAAGGCGGCCGACATCTTCCTCCAGGTCCGCCCCAGCAAGGACTTCGAGGTCATCACCGCGCTGCGGGCCATCGTCAAGGGCCAGCGGGTGGACGAGAGGCTCGTCGCCGAGACCGGCCTAACGATGGAGCAGATGCACGATTTCGCCAACCGCCTCAAGACGTGCAGGTTCGGCGTCATGTTCTTCGGCATGGGCCTGTCGATGACGCGCGGCAAGCACATGAACTCCGCCGCCCTGCTCACCCTCGCCGCCGAGCTGAACGCCTTCACCAAGTTCGTCGCCATGCCGATGCGTGGCCACGGCAACGTCACCGGCGGCGACGTGATCATGCGGTGGACGACCGGCTACCCGTTCGGCGTGAACCTCGCCCGCGGCTACCCGCGTTTCAACCCCGGCGAGTTCTCGACCATCGACCTGTTGATCCGCGGCGACTGCGACGCCTGCCTCGTCCTGGGCGCCGACCCCGGCGCGACGATGCCGCAGCCGGCCATCGACCACCTGAAGCGCATCCCGACCATCGTCCTCGACCCGAAGGTGACGCACACGAGCCGCCTGTCCCGCGTGCATTTCACCACGGCGGTGGCCGGCATCAGCGCCCCCGGCACGGCGTACCGCATGGACGAGATCCCCCTGCCGCTCAAGCCGGTGCTGAAGTCGCCGTACCCGACGGACGAGGAGATCATCCGGCGGATCTACGCGGCGGTGGCGAAGAAGCCGCCGCTGGTGCCGCCGGCCGTGCCACCGCTGACGGCGGTTTGATAGGATAGTCCGGTGCCTGGATGGGCCTCATGGGCCGCATGAGGCCCATGCTCCCACAGAGAGGACGGCCCCGCTTGTCCGCGCTCCGCATCACCGGCGGCAAGGTCTACGACCCCGCCAACGGCGTCCACGGCGAGGTCCGCGACGTGTGCGTCCGCGACGGCAAGATCGTCGCCGACGCCCCGGAGGACGCCCGCGTCATCGACGTCAACGGCATGGTCGTCTTCCCCGGCGGGGTGGACGTGCACACCCACGTCGCCGGCGCCGCCCTCAACTTCGCCCGCGCCATGATCCCCGAGGACCACCGCCGCAGCCTCCCCTACAAACGCACCGCCGTCCGCCGCGGCGGCATCGGCGGCGCCACCCCCACCACGTTCATCACCGGCTACCTGTACGCCGGCCTCGGCTACACCACCGTGAACGAGGCCGCCGTCCCCATCCTGTCGGCGAGGCACACGCACGAGGAGCTGCGCGACACGCCCATCGTCGATAAGTCCACCTGCGTGCTGATGGCCAACAACGAGATCGTCCTCGACCTGATCGAGAAGGGCGAATTGGAGCAGGCGCGGCACGTCGTCGCGTGGAACATCTGGGCGGCGAAGGCGTACGGGGTGAAGGCGGTCAACCCCGGCGGCGTGGCGGCGTGGAAGTGGGGCAAGGACGCCAAGGGCCTGCACGAGGTGGTGCCCGGATACTCGACGCTGACTCCGGCGGCGATCATCTCGGCGCTGGCCGGCATCGTGGACGGGCTGGGATTGCCGCACCCGGTCCACCTGCACTGCAACAACCTGGGAGCGCCTGGCAACCATACGACGACGCTGGAGACGATGAAGGTGCTGGAGGGCGGCCGGGCGCACCTGGCCCACCTCCAGTACCACGCCTACGGCGGCGACGACTGGACCAACATGCGCTCGGAGTCGGTGAAGATCGCCGAGGAGTTCAACAGGCGCAAGAACCTCACCTGCGACGCCGGGGCCGTCCTATTCGGCGACACCGTCACCATCACGGCGGACGGCCCCTGGCAACACCTGCTGTACAAGCTGACGGGCCGCAAGTGGGGCAACATTGACGTGGAGAATGAGACGGGCTGCGGCGTGGTGCCGTACGTCTACAAGGAGAAGAACCTCGTCAACGCGGTGCAGTGGGCGACGGGCCTGGAGCTGCTGCTGCTCATCGACGACCCCTGGCGCGTGTACCTCACGACCGACCACCCCAACGGGGCGGCGTTCTGGCGTTACCCGGAGATCATCCACCTGCTGATGAACCGCGACTTCCGCAAGGAGGAGCTGAAGAAGCTGCCGCCGAAGGCGCTGAAGCGGATCACGCTGCCGGAGCTGGACCGGGAGTACACGCTCTCGGAGATCGCCGTCATCACGTCGGCGGGGCCGGCGCGGGCGCTGGGGCTGGCTCACAAGGGCCACCTGGGGGTGGGCGCGGACGCCGACATCGCCATCTTCAACGAGTCGAAGGACGTGGCGCGGATGTTCTCGTACCCGCGCTACGTCATCAAGGCGGGCGAGGTGGTGATCGAGGAGGGCGAGATCCGCCAGGTGGTCGAGGGCAAGGGCCTGCTGGTCCACCCCGAGTACGACGAGAAGGTGGAGGCGTTCATCCGGCCCCTGTTCCAGCAGTACTACACCATGTCGTTCGACAACTACCCGGTCGAGATCGAACGCATCGAGCACCCCGAGGTCAGGCCGTGCCAACCCTCCTCACCCTGAAGCAGCCGCCGCAAGTCCCCCTGGAGGCCGAGTGCCTGACGCCGGACGTGGCCGGCGGGCTGGACAACGCCGCCCTGCGCGCCTTGCCGGTGGTGCTGGGCAAGCGGCAACGTCGGCTGGACGACTTCTTCGACGTGGAGGGCGACGGCAGCGACCACATCGAGATCAAAGGCGACGTGGGTCGGGTGAAGTGGATCGGCAAGGGGATGACGCGCGGACGCATCACCATCGCCGGCAACGCGGGCATGCACCTGGGCGCGTACATGAAGGGCGGGCACATCGAGGTGTCCGGCAACGTGTCGGACTGGATCGGCGCCGAGATGCGTGGCGGCGTGATCAAGGTCGGCGGCGACGCGGGCGGGCAGATCGGGTCGGCGTACCGGGGCGGCCTGTCGGGCATGAACGGCGGGACGATCCTGATCGGCGGCACGGCGGGCATCGAGATCGGCATGCGGATGCGGCGCGGCGTCATCGCCGTGCGCGGCAAGGTGCGCGACTTCGCGGGGTTGCAGATGAAGGGCGGCACCATCGTCCTGATGTCCGGGGCGGAGGTCCGCACCGGCGCGTGGATGGTGCGTGGCACGATCATCTCGCTGGCCCCCCTCCGTCTCCTGCCGACGTTCAGCGAGGCATGCGACTACGACCCGGTGTTCCTGCGGCTGTACGCGAAGCACCTGGCGGCGCACGGGTTCGGGCTGCCCGTCGAGGGCGGCTCGTACCGCCGCTTCGTGGGCGACTCCTCGGTGCCCGGCAAGGGCGAGCTGTTGGTGTGGACGCCGCGCTGAGCCACGTCAGCGCCAGCAAGGCGTCCACCGCCCACCACGGATGCGTGCGATCCGGGCGCGGCGCGGGCCGCCCGGTCTGATCCGCGAAGGCATCGCGAGAGAGGGAGAGATGCCTTCGCGGACAAGGTGGCCGGCGGCGAGGGGCTGCTGGGGATGCAGCACGTCTTCGCCGCCGCCGGGGCGATGACGGTGGCCGCCCCGCAGTGGAAGGTGGACGGCCGCGCCACCCAGGCGCTGATGGGCGACTTTGCGCGGAGTGGGCAGGTGGCCAGGTGACTCGGTCCTGGGCGCTGCGCGATGGGCGGGAAGGCGAAGGGGCGGCCGTAGTGCCGGCGGTAATCTTCGGAGGGGGTGTCCGTTCTCTGTGGCGCGGCCCGCTTCTTCATGGGACGCACACGGGAAATTCACATCCGCCCCCTGACCCGGAGGCCACATGGCGCTCAAGATCACGACCCGTTCGGAAGGCGATACCCTGGTTGTCACGCTCGTCGGACCGGTCAACAGCGAGACGACCCATCAGCTCGACGACGCCGTGGCCCTCGCCCCGGAGTCGGGGGCGAGGAAGATCATCTTCGACATGGAGGGGGTGGACTACGTGGCCAGCGCCGGGCTGGGCGTCTTCGTGAAGGTGATGAAGGCGGCCCCAGGCCACGTGGTGTTCGCCGCGCTCCAGGAGTATGTCGCCGATACGTTCCGGCTGAACCGGCTCGACCGGCTCGGCAAGATCTGCAAGACGGTGGAGGAGGCCGTCGCGCCGTGAGGCCGAGCGGGGCGGTGCTTTGCGGCGGCGGGCTCACTCGGCGACGAAGGTCACCGACAGCGGCGTCTTGCGCAGCTCCGCCGCCACCTGGTCCCACGCCGTGCCGGGGTGGTCCTTCGACAGCTCCTCGAGCGACTTCAAGGCCGTCCGGAGCAGCTTCTTCGACGGCGCGTCCTGCATCGACTCGGACGGCGCCAGCCGCCAGCCCTTGTGCTTCGACGGGTCACGCTCGGGGAAGTCCTTGCGCATCTGGCCCATCGCCAGCGAGTACTCGTTGAGGTAGCAGATCCGCAGGGTCAGCGCCGCCGTCACGAGGGAGTGGTGGGCCTGCCAGCGCGGGCACTCCTTCGCCCTCGTCTCGTACAGCTTCTCCAGCCCCTCCTGCGACTGCTCCATCTTGGCGATCAGCCGCGCGATCTCGCGGTTGACGCCCTCGAGCCCCGCCTTGAACTGCTTCTCCTGCGCCGCGTTCGGGGGCGCCGTGAACGACGTGCGCAGCAGCGGCGACGGCCCCATCCCCTTGACCGGTGGCCGCGCCCCCTTCATGAACGGCAGCGGCGGCGCCACGATGGCCCGCCGCACCGCGGCGACCTCCGACTGGATGTCGCGTGGCGGCGTGCCCGAGGCCGACCCCCACAGGAGGATCCGCGCCTCGCGGATCGCCTTGCGGTACTCCACGACGGGGACCCCTGGGTCGGAGTACTTGCCCGAGAGCGGCGTGTTGGTGAAATCCAGCTTCACCGACCACGGCCCCTGTCCCAGCGCCGGCAGCGCCAGCTCGTCGCGCAACTGGTCCTCCGCCGGCCCCGCCGTCACCAGGGCCGCAACCGCCAGGAGCGTCACCGTCGCCACAGTCTGTTTCATGGCCGCGTCCCCTTCTCCGCGAGCGTGTGGGCGGTCGAGAAGATGGCCCCCTTGGATGGCTTCCCGTCCGCGAACGTCAAGTCATGCTCGAGCCGCATCTGCATCGCCGGCCGCATGTCCTTGACCGCCAGCCACGCCGACTTGCCGCCGTCTTCCAGCTTCACGGCGGTGATCTCCAGCCGGTCGGCGCCCTCGCGGCCCTTGTCACGCACCGACCAGCGTTTGCTGCCGTAGTCCCCCGAGTAGCGGTAGTCCCACTGCTCGATCTGCCACTTCTTCGCATCGGCGGACGAGGCGTGCAGCGGACGCGCGAACGTCACCCGCACTCCATCCTTGCACGCTTCCAGGCCCGTGGCAACCGGCAAAGGGGCGCCGGTGTACCGCATCCGCTGCAAGCAGCCGTCCCTCTTCGCCGCCGTCTGCCAGCCGTTCAGGCCGCACACGTACAGGTGGCCGTCCGTCGGGTGGAAGCGGCCGCGGCACACGCCGGACAGGAAGGTGACGCCGAGATCGACGGCCCCGGCCTGCCGTGTGTCGCCCACCTTCTGGGGGAGGACGGCATACACCTTGCACCGGCCGTAGGAGAAGTGCAGCATGCGCCCCTTGTCCCAGCCCCACCTGTCGTGCGCCACCCACGCCTGCCCGCCGGCGGAGTTGTCGGCGATCTTGGGCAGCCACATCAGGGGAGGGTCATACGTCTTGGGCGGGGTGGCGCGGTGATGCGCCCGCATGTCGCCGTAGAACCCGCCCTCCCTGTAGACATCGACGCGGGTCGAGGGCATCCAGTTCCCTTCCTGATCCGCCCCCGTGACCTCGCCCGTGGGGGAGACGCCCAGCCCGATGGGGTGGCGGAAGCCGGTGGCGTAGATGTCCACCTTCTTCCCGTCGGCCGGCACGCGGAGCAGACAGCCGCCGTGCGGCAGCGATGTGTCGCCGGTCTTGAAGAAGTAGAAGTTGCCCTTCGCGTCCGTCTCCAGGCAGGTGTCGTAGGAGTGCTCGCCGGCGCCTGTGTGCCACAGGTTGCACAGGTTCTCGTAGAAGTGGGCCTCGTCCTTGCCGTGCAGCCGCGTGAGCTGCCCGCGTTCGAGGACGACGATCTTGCCATCGACGACCTTGAGGCCGAGCGGGTGGTACAACCCCGTGGCGTAGCGCTTCCAGACGATCTTCTCCAGCTTCTCATCCGGCTTGACGAGCCACACGTCGCCGTGGCAGGTGCAGACGGCGATGCGCCCGTCGGGGAGGAAGTCGAGGCCGGTGCAGAAGAAGAGGGCGTTGTACGGGTTCTCGTAGGGGACGGTGAGCGTGTCCACGACGTAGGGCTTGCCATCGTCCTTCGCCACCTCGCCCCTGGTGACGAGGGGCTTCCAGCGCTCGGGGCCGGGCTTCGAGAGGGCGCGGAGGTCGGCGGTTGCACCCGTCGCCCCGCCCTGGCGCAGGACGAAGCGGCGTGCCTTCGCGCCGGGCTTCACGGTGACGCGGCGCGGCGTGGCGTCCAGGTCCAGCGTGCAGGCGCCGTCCGGATCGACCAGGCGAGGCGTCTCCCCGACGAGGGCCGTGACCGTCCTTTCGGAGGGCCCGATTTCGAAATCGCGGACGAGCACGCCGTCCTCGAACCTGGGCGACTCCAGCACGCCCACGCCGTGGACCGTGTACGACATCACGACACGGCCTTCGTTCATGTACAGCCCGTTGAACCGGCCCCATTCGATGGGGGCCGTCCCCGGCACGCCTGGGAACTTCCCGTCCTTGTCGGCCCACCCGGACACCGCAGGCGCCGAGTAGATCATCTTCCCCGCCGGCTCCGGCGTGTTCAGCAGGCCGAAGCGGCGGTCGCTGTGCTTGAGCCAGCCGCCGGTCCACGCGGCGGCGAGGCGGAGCGTGGCGCGGTCGAAGATCACGCCGCCGTCGCCCACCTTGATCGCAGTCCCCTTGTAGACGGTGACGCTCCCCTTGCCGTGCGGGTACTTCATCGAGCCGTTGAACGTCGGCCCCGTGTCCATCTTCCGCAGGCGGGCATCAACCCAGTCCACGTCGGTCATCCGCTCCCACGCCTCGCCCGTGGACGACGGCGGCGGCGTCCACGCCGGGTCGGCCAGGATCTTGTCGTCGCCGTCGAAGCGCCACGCCGCGATGGTGTCGGCGTCCACCGCGTGCGGCTTCGCCGGCACGCCCTTGATGGGCCGGATGACACGCGAGATGCGCACGTCGTCGATGAGGCCGTCGCAGCCGATGCGCGTGCTGCCGTCGATGGCCATGCCGATCCCGAGCGGCCCGTCCTTCGGCTTGAGGCCGTCGCGCCGCTTCACCTCCCGCATCAGGACGTTCTTGCCGTCGCGGAAGAGCGTCACCGTCTTGCCGTCGAAGGTGAACGCGAGGTGGTGCCACGCCTTGTCGCAGACATTCCCTTTGGAGACGGCCTCCGAAGGCTCATACCCAGGCAGGTAGACGGCGAGGGCGCCGGAGCCGGTGTAGGTGTAAACCTCCCAGTGGCGGGCGGAGGACTTCTCGTCGGAGGAGACGAGGACGTTGAAGCCGCGTTTGGAATTGAGGCGTGCCCAGCACTCGACGGTGAGGGGCGGGGTGCGGTAGCGGTGATCGCCGGCGAAGGCGAGGGGCGTCTTCGAGGCGTCGAGGGCCTTGCCGAACTTGCCCTCGGCGAGGGAGGTCTCGGGGCCGGCCTGGAGGGCGAGGAGGAGGGTGAGCAGCATGGTAGCGTGAGCGCCTCTTGGCGAGCGGGGTTGCGTCAGCGGGTTGCGTCAGCGCCCCGAGCTGGAGCGTCAGCGCATCTGGATCGGGCGAGCGGGGCCGCGTCAGCGCCCCGAGTGGAGCGTCAGAGGCTCTGGTGAAGTCTCCGAGTCAGAGTACCCCGTGGCGGGCGCGGCGGCGAGGTGGTAACGTGTCCGGTGGGCCGCGTGGCCGCGTTGTGATGACTGGAGGGCGGTGCCATGCGCGCGGTGCTGCTGATGGTGGCGATGGCGGGGCAGACGTGGGGGGCGGCGCCCCCGGCGGCGTTGACGGTTGCGCAGGAGAGACTGCTCGGGGAGCGGGACGCGCGTCTGCGGCAGGGGTTGGAAGCCTGGGAGGCGGGACGGCTGGGTGAGAGGCACGCCGACTACGCCATCAGCCTCAACAACCTCGCCGCCATACACAAGGACATGGGCCGCCACAGGGCCGCACTCATACTCCTGCGGCGGGCGATGGCCAAGGCCAAGGAGCTGCGTGGCACTCCGGGGCTGCGCGGCGCCGGCAAGGCGTCCGAGGTGATGGTCTCCGGCAAGAAGGAGCGGCGTTCCCCTATCGCGTGGTGGGCGGCGTGGCAGCTCTCGGGGGACTGGCGATGATCACACTCCTGCTATTCCTCAACGCGGCGCCGCCCGCCCGGCTCACGCCGGGGCAGGCCGACCTCCTGCGCCAGCGCGAGGAGGCCGTTGCACGGGCCAACGACGACTGGGCCGACGGGCGCCGGGCCGAGGCCCTGGCCGGCCTGGAGCGTGCCCAGGCCCTCGACGCCCGCCTGTTCGGCCCGTGGCATCACGCCACGGCCTCCAACGCCCATCGGCTCGGCTGCCTGTACCTCAGTGCCGGCGACACGGCCCGGGCCGACGCCCACCTCCGCGCCTCCGCCGTCGGCATCGCCCGCCTGCACGGCGAGGGCCACTGGCGGACGGCGGAGGCGCGCTGGGCCATCGAGGAGGCACGCGCCGAGGCTCGGCGCACCCCGTCTCAGCGCGAGGCGGCCGCGAGGGCCCGGGCGCTGGCGGAGCGTGCGGATGACCTCCTGCGGAAAGGCCAGGCCTCCCCGGCCCTGGCGGCGGCGAAGGAGGCGTCCGCCCTGTATGAGAAGGCGCTCGGGCCGAAGCACCATTCCACCGTCCACGCACTCATGGCCGTCGCCTCCGCCCACCGGGCGTTGGGCGAGTACCGCGCCGCCCTCCCCCTCGTCGAGAGGGCCGTGGCCGTCCGCCGTGAGACACACGGGGAGGGGCACCCCGAGACCATCAACGCCCTGAACAACCTGGCCGTCCTGCACCGATACCTGGGCGACGTGCGGGCCTGCGTCCCGCTCCTCCGCCGTGCCCTCGCCGCCACCAGGGAGGCGCGAGGTGAGCGGCACCCCGAATACGCCACCAGCCTGGGTAACCTCGCGGCGGCCATCAAGGAGGCCGGCGACCCGCGCACGGCCCTGCCCCTGCTCCGCCGCGCCCTCGCACTCACCGGCGAGCTGTCGGGGACGCGGAGCGCCTCCTACGCCAGCTCGCTGAACAACCTCGCCGTCACCCTGCGCGAGATGGGGGAGCACAAGGAGGCACTCCCGCTGCTCGAGGAGGCCCTGGCGATCGTCCGCCGCGTCCAAGGCGTCCGCCACCCCGCCCACGCCTCCGCCCTGTTCAGCCTCGCGCAGCTCCACCAGGACGCGGGCGACCACACCGCCGCCCTCCCCCTGCTCGAGAAGGCTCTCGCCGTCGCCGGCGACGCCCTCGGCAAGAAGCACCCCACCTACGCCACCACCCTCCAGGGCATGGCGGCCCTGCGCCAGGCGCGCGGCGACTTCGAGGCCGCGCTCCGCCTGCGCGAGCGGGCCGTCGATCTCTTCCGGGCGACGTTGGGCGAGAGGCACCCGACGTACGCGACGGCGGTGGACGGGCTCGCCGGGCTGCACAGGGAGATGGGCGACCACCGCCGCGCCCTCGCCCTCTACCGCGAAGCGCTGGGGCTGCAGAAGGCGGCGTCGGGCGAGAGGAGCCCGGCCTACGCCTCCGCGCTGAACAACCTCGCCGGCCTGCACGAGGACATGGGCGACCACGCCGAGGCCCTCTCCCTCTACCGGCGGTCGCTCGCGCTGCTCGCTG
The DNA here is from genome assembly GCA_964630925.1 of uncultured Alcaligenaceae bacterium. Taxonomy (GTDB): domain Bacteria; phylum Planctomycetota; class Planctomycetia; order Gemmatales; family Gemmataceae; genus RGDT01. The sequence continues at coordinate 59,864 of CAZVZK010000008.1, read as the reverse complement.
AGACGCTGGGCGAGCGGCACCCGCGCTACGCGGCCACGCTCAACAACATCGCCGGCGTCCACCGCTCGCTCGGGGACGTGCGGGCGGCGCTGCCGCTGTTCCGCCGTGCGGCCGCCCTCACCGCGGACGTCCGCGGCGAGGGCCACCCCGACCACGCCGCCGCCCTCAACAACCTGGCCACGCTGCACCACGACATGGGCGACCACCGGTCCTCCCTGCCGCTGTGGGAGAAGGCGCTCGCCATCCGCGGGCGGGCCCTGGGCGAGCGTCACCCCTCGTACGCCGCCACCCTGCACAACCTCTCCGCCGCCCACAAGGGCCTCGGCGACCTGAAGATGGCCCGCGGGCTCCTGGAGAGGGCGCTGGCGCTCCGCAAGGAGACGCTCGGCGAGAAGCACCCCCACTACGCCACCACCCTCAATAACCTCGCCGTGCTGGCGCGCGAAGGGGGCGACCTCGAGTCCTCGATCCCCATGTTGCGGCGGGCACTGGCCATCCGCCGCGAGGCCCTCGGCGAGCGGCACCCCGAGTACGCCACGGCGCTGAACAACCTCGCGAACCACCTCCAGGACGCCGGCCGGCACGCCGCCGCCCTCCCCCTCCTCCAGCGGGCGGCGGAGCTGCGCCGCGAGACGCTGGGCGGCCAACACCCCCTCTACGCCGACGTCCTCGGCAACCTCGGCGCCGCGTATCACCTGCGCGGGCGGGCGGGCGCGGCCCTTCTCCTTCAGGAGCAGGCGTCCGCCCTGGCCCGCCGCCGACTCGCCCTGGACGCCTCCGTGCAGTCCGAACGCCTGCAGATGCTCGCCGCCGCCACCGCGCGATACCACCTCAACGCCCGCCTCTCCCTGCCCGACGACGCGGCCCACTCCGGCCACGGGCACGTCCTCGCCTGGAAGGGGTCGGCCTTCGCGGCGCAGCAGGCGCGGCGGCGCTTCGTGCGGGCCGAGGCCGACCCGGAGACACGCGGGGCGGCGCGCGAGCTGCTCGACGCCACCCGCTCGCTCGCCCTGGTGGCCCGGCGCGACGACGCCGCCTCGCTGGCGCGGGCGGCGGCGCTGACGGCCCGCAAGGAGGAGCTGGAGTCGCGCCTCGCCGAGCGCAGCGCCGACTTCCGCCTGACCACCCGGCCGCCTTCAGGGGAGGCTTTCCGCTCAACGCTGCCGGCGGGCGCCGCCCTCGTCGATCTCCTCGTCCACACCGGCCACGACCCCGCACGCCCTCGGGCCGGCCAGACGCCGGGGCGCCGGCTGGTGGCCTGGGTGGCCCGCGCCGACGCCCCCACCGCCCGCGTCGAGCTGGGGCCGATGGCGCCCATCGAAGCCGACATCGCCGCCTGGCGACGCTCCCTGGAGGCGGCCGAGCCCGCCTCTCCCGCCGGCACACGCCTGCGCGAGCGGGTCTGGACGCCCCTGGAGAAGCACCTCGCCGGCGCGAAGGTCGTGTTGATCTCTCCCGACGGCGCCACGGGCCGGATGCCCTTCGCCGCCCTGCCGGGGCGTGATGGGCGGGCCCTGCTGGAGGACGTGCCCCTCGCGATCATCCCCTCCCCGCAATCGCTCCCCGGCCTGCTCCGGCCGGTGAAGGCCTCGCCGTCGCTGCTGGCCGTCGGCGGCGTGGACTTCGGCGCCGGGGCGGCCTGGCCGGCCCTCGCCGCCACGTCCGGCGAGGCCGACGCCGTCGCCGCCCGCTTCCGCGCCGCCTTCACGGGGGCGGTGTCCTCGCTGACCGGGGCCAAGGCCACCAAGGCCGCCCTGCGCGAGGCGCTGCCGGGACGCCGCCACGCCCACCTGGCCACGCACGGCTACTTCGCCCCGCCGTCACGCAAGAGCGCCCTCCACGGCCCGTTCACCCTCGACGGGGTCGCCGGCTGGGCGCCGGGCCTGCTCTCGGGCGTGGTCCTCGCCGGGGCCAACAGCCCCACGGTGGACGACGACGGCGTGCTGACGGCCCTGGAGGTCGCCGAGATGGACCTCTCGGGGATGGAGCTGGCCGTGCTGAGCGCCTGCCAGACGGGCCTCGGCGAGGAGGCCGCCGGCGAGGGCATGCTGGGGCTACAGCGTGCGTTCGCGGTGGCGGGCTGCCGGTCGGTGGTCTCGTCGCTGTGGTCGGTCGATGACGCGGCGACATCCGTCCTCATGGAGCGTTTTTACCTCCACCTCTGGGAGAAGAAGCTCCCCAAGCTGGCGGCCCTGCGGCAGGCGCAGATCGACGTCCTCCGCCACCCCGAGTGGGTCGAGGGGCGGGCGAGGAGGCTGGCCGGGACGGCGGGCCTGCGTGGGGTCGGCAAGGCGTCCGAGCGCCTCGCCGGGGGGAGGGCCGAGCGGCGTTCGCCGCCGGCGTGGTGGGCCGCCTGGCAGCTCTCGGGGGACTGGAGATGATCCTCGTCGTCGCGCTCGCTTTCGGGGCCGCCCCGCTGGGGCGGCTCGCGCCCGATCAGGCCGCCCTCGTGCGCCGCTCCGACATGCTGCGCGACGACGCCTTCGCCGCCTGGGACGCCGGCAAGCACGCCGAGGCGGTACGGATCGCCCTCCGCGGCCTTGACGCCGACCGCGCCATCTGGGGCAGATGGTCGCGGGACGCCTTCGAGGGGTCGCGGCACGTCGCCGGCTGGCGCGAGCGCCTCGGCGAGTGGGACTCCGCCGTCGCCCTGCGTCGCGAGGCCCTCGCCGTCGCGGAACGCCTCCTCGGGCCGACGCACTGGGAGGCCATCGACGCCCGCTGGGCCCTGGCCGACGCCCGCCGGACCCCCGCCAAACGCGCCGAGATCCTCCGCCTCCGCGACGCCAACGCCAGGCTCCTCGATGACCCCCGCGTCCCCGCCGCGACCACGCCGGAGGCCGCCCGCGCCCTCCTCGCACGCTGGAACTTGCTGGTGGGCGAGCGCCACCCCGGCCACATCACCGCCCTGTACTCCCTCGGCGTCGTCCACGACGAGCGCGGCGAATACGCCGAGAGCGCCGCCGCCTACCGCCGCGCCCTGCCCGTCGCCGGCCAGGTCTTCGGCGAGCGCCACCCGCGCTATCTCGCCCTGTTGAACAACCTGTCGGCATCGCTCACCTACCTGGGCAGCTACCGCGACGCCCTCGCCGCGGGGGCGATGGCCCACGCCGGGCGGGCCGCCCTGTTCGGCCCCGAACACGCCGACGTGGCCCTCAGCCTGCACAACCTCGCCGGCCTGTACGGCGAGATGGGCGACCCGCGCACCGGGGCCGCCTTGGCCGCCCGCGCCTTCTCCATCCGCCGCCACCTGTTCGGCGAGAAGAGCGCCCCGGCCATCGCCTCCCTGTACACCCTGGCCGGCCTGCACGCCCGCGGGGACGACCTCGACGAGGCCCTCCGCCTCCAGCGTCAAGCGCTGCGCCTGACCCGGGAGGGCCCCGGCACGCGCCACCCCCTGTATGCCCTCAACCTCGACGGCCTCGCGTCGATCCTCCTCCTCCGCGGCGACGCCAAGGAGGCGCTGGCCCTGCATGCGGAATCGCTGGCCCTGATCCGCAAGGCGCGCGGCCCCTCCCACCCCGAGTACGCCAACGCCCTCAACAACCTCGCCGTCGCCAGCCACGCCCTCGCCGCCCCCGACGCCGCGGCGCTGACGCTGGAGGCGCATGGCCTCGTCACGCGCACGCACGGCCCCCTGCACCCGCTGTACGCCAGCGCATCCAATAACCTCGCGGCGGTGTACCAGTCCCTCGGACGCGCCGACGCCGCCATCCTCCTGGCCGAACGCTCGTTGCGCTCGGCGCGCGAGCGGCTGGCCCTGGCGGCGTCGGCGCAGTCGGAGCGGGCGCACCGCGACGCCCTCGCCGAGACGCTGCCCATCCTGCACCTGTGCCTCTCCTTGCCCGACCCCGACCACGCGCGGACGCACGGGCACGTCCTCGCCTGGAAGGGGGCGGCGTTCATGGGCCACCGTCGCCGCCTGTACGCCCGCCTGGCGCGCGAGGGGGACGCGGCGGCCCGCGCCGCCGCCGCCGAGCTGACCCGCGTCACCGGAGAATTGGCGTCCGCCGCGATGCGTCCCGGCGCGAAGGCCCGCGAGCTCGCCGACGGCCTGGCGTCGCGTAAGGCCGCCCTGGAGGAGGAGCTGGCCCTGGCCGGCCCCGACCTGCGTCTCGCCCTGCGTCCGCCGACGAGCGCCGCCCTGGCCGCCGCCCTGCCCGACGGGGTGGCCCTGGTGGACTACTTCATCTGGCGGCCGTCGGAGGCGCGTGGCAAGCCGGCCCCGCTCCGGCTCTCCGCGTGGGTGGTGCGCAAGGGCCGCCCGGCCGCCCGCGTCGAGCTGGGCGAGGCCGCCGCACCCGCCGCCCGCCTCGCCGCGTGGCTGGCCGCCATCCGCGCCGGCCGGCCCGAGGGCGACCACCCCGGCGCCCTCCGCGCCGCGGTGTGGGCCCCATTGGAGAAACACCTTGGGGGATCGAAGGTCGTCCTCGTCTCGCCCGACCAGGGGATGGGGGCCATGCCGTTCGCCGCCCTGCCCGGTAAGACGCCGGGCGTCCGCCTGATCGAAGAGGCGGCCCTCGCCATCGTCCCGGTACCGCGCCTGCTGCCGGAGCTGGTGCGGCCCGCCGGCGGCGCGGCGGCCCTCCTCGCGGTGGGCGGCGTGGACTTCGGCGACGGAGCGATGTGGGCCGACCTCCCCGGCACGGACGCCGAGGCGGCGTCCGTCCTCGCCGGCTTCAAGGGCAAGGCCGTCCGCCTCTCCGGCGCGTCGGCGACGAAGGCGGCGCTGCGCGAAGCGTTGCCGAAGGCGCGGCACGCGCACCTGGCGACGCACGGCTTCTTCGCGCCGCCATCGGCCCGCAGCGCCCGCGACGCGGCGGGGCTGAAGCTGCACGGCGGTTCGCCCGGCTGGCACCCAGAGCTGCTCTCCGGCCTCGTCCTCGCCGGCGCCAACCGCCCGCCCCTGGCCGACGACGGGATCCTGACGGCGCTGGAGGTGTCATCGCTCGACCTGTCGAACATGGACACGGCGGTGCTGTCGGCCTGCGAGACGGGCCTGGGCAAGGGCGTCAGCGCCGAGGGAATCCTGGGCCTGCAACGCGCCTTCGCCGTCGCCGGGTGCCGCAGCGTGGTGTCGTCGCTGTGGTCGGTGCACGACGCCGCCACGTCCGTGCTGATGGAGCGTTTCTACCTCCACCTGTGGGGGAAGAAGCTGTCGAAACTGGAGTCGCTGCGGCAGGCGCAGATTGATGTGATGCGCCACCCCGAATGGGTGGAGGCGAAGGCGAAGAAGCTGGCCGGCCTCCCCGGCCTGCGTGGCGTCGGCAAGGCGAGCGATCACGTCGTCGGCGGCAAGAGGGAGCGGCATTCGCCTCCGGCGTGGTGGGCGGCGTGGCATCTCTCGGGGGACTGGCGATGATCCTCTTCCTCCTCTTCCTGAACGCCGCGCCGCCGTCGGACACATTCGCCACGCCGGCGCAGGCCGCCGGGCTGCGCGAGGCCAACAGGCTCGCCCTCAGGGCCGTGGCCGCACACCGCGACGGCCGGCCCGACACGGGCCTGCCGCACGCCCGGGCAGCCCTCGCCGCCGTCCGCGCCGCCGCCGGCGACCTGGACGCCCGGACCGCCGAGGCCATCAACAACCTCGCGATGCTCCTCCGCGACGCCGGCGAACATCGCGCCGCGATGCCGCTCCTGGAGCAGGCCCTGGCGGTCCAGCGGCGCCTGGAGGGCGACGACGGCCCCAACACCCTGATCGGCGTCAACAACCTGGCGCTGCTGCTCCTCGACCTGGGCATGCCGGCGCGGGCGCGGCCCCTGTTCGAAGACGTGCTGCGCCGATCCCGTGATGACAGGCTCATCCCGGCGGCGCTCAACAACCTCGGGCTGGCGTGCCTCAACGCCGGCGAGTACGCCGCCGCCTCCCGGCACTTCCGCGCCGCGATGGCCCTGGTCAAGCCCGTGGAGGGGGAGCGCGGGCCACGCTACCTGGCGTCGCTCGACAATCTCGCCGAGGCGACGCGCCTGGGCGGCGACGTGCGCCAGGGGCTGGAGCTGGCCACCCTGGCCCACGCCGGCCGGCTGGCCACGGCGGGGCCGCGCCACCCGGCCACCTTGCGCAGCCTCAACAAGATCGCGCTGGCGAACCGGGCGCTGGGGCGCCACGAGGAGGCGGTCCGCCAGCACCGGCAGGTCCTGGCGCTGCGCCGCGTCTCCGCCGGCGAACGCCACCCCGACACCGCCAACGCCCTGGTCAGCCTGGGGCTGTCTCTGGCCGAGGCGGGGGACCACACCGCCGGGGCCGCCATGCTGGAGGACGCGGTCCGCCGCCTCCGCGCCGCCCTGGGGCGGCACCCGCTGCTGGCCAACGCGCTGGGCAACCTCGCCGACCTGCGCCGCGACATGGGCGACGCCCACCTGTCGCTGCCGCTGTACCGCGAGGCGCTGGGCATCTCGGCACGGACGCAGGGCGAGGCGCACCCCGAGCACGCCGGCCTCGTCAACGGCCTGGCCCTGCTGCACCACGAGCTGCACGACCACGCGGAGGCGGCGCGGCTCTACGCCGTCGCCCTCGCCGCGCGGCGGGAGGCCCTCGGCCCGCGCCACCCCTACGTGGCGGCCAGCCTGAACAACCTCGGGCTGATCGACATGGAGGCCGGGCGGGTGCGCCACGCCCTCGATCGCTTCCGCGAGGCCGAGGCCGTCAGCCGCGCCGCCCTCGGCAAGGCCCACCCGCAGCGCGTCTCCGCGCTGGTCAACCTGGCCCGCGCGATCCACCGCGCCGGCCTCCCCGGCGCCGAGAAGTTGCTGCGCGAGGCCGAGGCCTACGACCGGGCCGGCGGGGCGGCCACGCTGCACCTGCTGGCCGGCACCCTGCAGGCGCTGGCCGAGGTGGTGCAGGCGCGCGGCGACATCCGCCGCGCCTGCCGCCTCGACGAGGAGGCCATCGAGGCCATCGCCGCCAGCCTCGGCGAGCGCCACCCGCAGCACGCCATCACCCTGAGCAACCTCGGCCTGCGCCACTACCGCCTGGGGAACGCGGCGGCGGCGCTCAAGTACGCCGACAGGGCGCTGGCGGGCCAGACCGCCGTCCTCACCCTCGCCAGCCACGGGCAGTCGGAGCGCCAGCACCTCGCCAGCTACCGCTACCTACGCACCTTGCTCGATCATCGCCTCTGGCTCCCCGACGTGGAAGGGCGGCCGGGGGCGGCGGAGGCGTACCGCCACGTCCTGGCGTTCAAGGGGGCGGTCTTCGCCACGCAGCAGCGCCGCCGCGAGCTGGCCCGCCTCCTGGCGCCGGCGGACCGCGCCACACGCGCCCTGCTCGAAGACCTGGCCCGCGTCTCGCACCGCCTCGCCCACCAGTCGATGGCGATGGCTGGCGCCGTCGGCCACGCCGTCCCCGCCGAGGAGATGAAGGCGCTGGCCCGGCGCAAGGACGAGCTGGAGGCGGCTCTACCCGGCGCCCGCCCCGAGCCGCCGCTCCGCCCCGAGGGGCTGTCCGCCGCGCTACCCCACGGGGCCACGCTCGTGGACCTGCTCGTCAGCCGGCGGATGGACGCGCGGGGGTGGACCGTCAGGCCCCGCGTGGTGGCTTTCATCACCAGGCGTGGCCGCCCGGTGACGCGCGTGGACCTCGGCCCCGCCGGCCCCATCGCCGCCGCGGTGACGGCGTGGCTGGCGGAGATCGAGGCGGGCGGCCCCGCCCCATCCGGGGCCGTGGCCCGCCGGCTCGCGTGGGCGCCGCTGGAGAAGCACCTTGAGGGGGCCGAGGTGATCCTCGTCTCGCCCGACGGCGTGCTGGGCCGCCTGCCGTTCGCGGCCCTGCCGGGGAAGAAGTCGGGGACGTTCCTGATCGAGGACGTGCCTCTGGCGTTCGTCCCGGTGCCGCGCCTGCTGGCGGCCACGCCAGCGCCGCCGCGCCCGCCGTCCCTGCTCGCGGCCGGCGCGGTGGACTTCGGCCCGGGCGGCGTGTGGAAGGCGCTGCCGGCGGCGGGGCCCGAGGCCGACGCCGTGCGGGACGCCTTCACCCGCCGACACCCGGCACTTCGCCCGCTGGCCCTGTCCGGGCGCGCCGCCACGCGCGAGGCGGTGCGCGAGGGGCTGGGCAAGGTGCGCTACGCCCACCTCGCGACGCACGGTGTTTTCCTGCCGGACGCCCCCGGACGGCACCCCGGGTCGGGGTCCGGCCTCGTGCTGTCCGGCGCGGAGATGCTGACTGCCCTGGAGGTCGCGGAGATGGACCTCTCTGGCATGGAGCTGGCCGTCTTGAGCGCCTGTCAGACGGGCCTGGGCAAGGAGACCGCCGGCGAAGGGATGCTCGGCCTGCAACGCGCCTTCGCCGTCGCCGGATGCCGCAGCGTCGTGTCGTCGCTGTGGAGCGTGCATGACGCCGCGACGGGCGTCCTCATGGAGAGGTTCTACCATCATCTGTGGGAGAAGAAGCTCTCCAAACTGGAGTCCTTGAGGCAGGCGCAGATCGACGTGTTGCGCCACCCCGACTGGGTCGAGGCCAGGGTCAAGGCGCTTCTTGGCGCCGCCGGGCTGCGTGCGGCGGGGAAGGCGTCCGAACGCATCGTCGGCGCCAGGACGGAGCGGCATTCGCCTCCGGCGTGGTGGGCGGCGTGGCATCTCTCGGGGGACTGGCGATGATCCTCTTCCTCCTCTTCCTGAACGCCGCGCCCCCGAACCGCGACGCCACCCCGGAGCAGGCCCGCATGGACCGGAGCATGGGCCAGCTCAACGCCCGTGCCACGGCCCTGTGGGGATCGGGCAAGCACAAGGAGGCCCTCGCCGCCCGCCGCGAGGGCCTGGCCCTGTCGCGCCGCCTGTGGGGCGACCACCCGCTTACCGCCTCGTGGCTCGCCGGCGTCGCCCACTTCGAACGCGAGGCCGGCAGCCGCGCCGAGGCCGTCCGCCTGTACCGCGAGGAGGAGCGCCTCTGGGAGCGCCTGTACGGCCCCGGACACTGGAAGGCGTCCGACGCCCGCGTCGAGGCCGAGGCCGCCGCCCGCGTCCTCACCGCCGCCCGGCGGAAGAAGTCGGCCGAGGCAACACGCCTCTACGAGAGGGCCGGCGGGATGGTGGACGGGGGCAAGTACCGCGAGGCGATCCCGCTGTACCGCGAGGCGCTGGCCCTGCGCGAGGAGGCGCTGGGGGCCAAGGATTTGGACACGGCGGCATGCGTGGGCAACCTGGCGCACGCCCTGCAGCACGCCGGCGAATTGGAGGAGCCGCTGCCGCTCCTGCGCCGCGCCCTCGCGGTGCAGCGCGAGCGCCGCGGCGCTCGCCACCCCGACGTGGCGATGGCGATGAACAACCTCGCCGAGCTGCACAAGGCGCGGGCCGAGTACGATCAGGCCCTGCCCCTGTTGCGCGGCGCCCTGGCCATCCAACGCGCCGCCCACGGGGAGCGCCACGCCGACGTGGCCCTGGCGCTCAACAACCTGGCGACCCTCCTCTCGGACCTCGGCGACCACCGCGCCGCCCTGCCGATGCACGAGCGGGCCCTGGCGATCCGCGCCGAGGTGCTGGGCCGGCGTCACGACGAGTACGCCCAGAGCCTGCACAACCTGGCGGCCCTGCGCATGGATCTGGGGGAGTGCGTCACGGCCCAGGCGCTGCTGGAGGAGGCCCTCGCGGTCCGCAAGGCCCTGTTCGGCGAGCGCCACCCCAACACCATCGTGACGCTGCACAACCTGGCGGCGCTGCACCGGACGCGCGGTGACGCGCGCACCGCCCTGCCGCTGTACGAGAAGGCCGCCCTCCTGAGCCGGGCGGGCCTGGGCGAGAAGCACCCCCTCTACGCCGCCTCGCTGTCGCAGATGGCCGGCCTCCACCTGTCGCTGGGCGATCACGCCTCCGCCCTCCCCCTGGCCGTCAAGGCCGCCGCCGTCAAGAAGGCGGCCCTGGGCGCCCGCCACCCCGAGTACGCCCGCGCGGTCCAGTCCCTGGCGACGCTGCGCCAGGCGATGGGGGACGCCGAGGCCGCCGGGCCCCTGTTCAAGGAGTCGCTGGCGATCCGCAAGGCGGCCCTGGGCGAGAGGCACCCCGACTACGCCTCCGCCCTGAACGGGCTGGGCGGCTGGCACGTCCACATCAACGAGGCGGAGGAGGCCCTGCCGCTGCACGAAGAGGCGCTGCGCATCCGCAAGGCCACACAGGGCGAGCGGCACCCGGACTACACCGTCGGCCTGAACATGCTCGGCTCGGCCCTCCAGGCGGCGGGGCGGCACCGCGACGCGCTGCCGCTGGGGTTGGAGGCACTGCACCTCATCGCCGCGGCCGAGGGGCGGCGCCACCCGCGTTACGCGGCGGTCCTGCACAACCTGGCCTGCCTGCACCAGGGCGTGGGCCGCCCCTCGGCCGCCGTCCTCCTCAGCGAGCAGGCGCTCCGCCTCAAGCACGCCGAGCTGGACGCCGTGGCGTCCCTCCAGGGCGAGCGGCAGCGCCTCGACACCCTGGCCACCGCCCGCCCCATGCTCGACACGCGCCTGTCGCTGGCGGGCGATGACCCCGCCGGGCCGTACCGCCACGTCCTGTCCTGGAAGGGGGCGGCGTACACGCTGGCGCGGCAGCGGCGCCTGTTCGCGGCCCAACGGGACGACCCGGCGGCGGCCGCCGCCGCGGAGCGCCTGCGCGAGACATCCGCGCTGCTGGCCGCCCTCCACGCCGCGCCCGCCGCCCCCGGCACGGCGGCGGCCCGCCGCGAACGCCTGGAGGCGCTGACGCGCGAGGCGGAGCGTTACGAGGCCGAGCTGTCGCGCCTGTCCGAGCGCTTCCGCGAGGGCCGAACCCGCCCGACCCCTGCCGCCCTCGCCGCCGCCCTGCCGGAGGGCGCGGCCCTGATCGACTTCCTCCACTTCATCCGCAACGACCACACGCGGGCCAAACATGATGCCCGCTATGTGCCGTCGTTCGCCGCGTTCATCCTCCGCCGCGGCGCGGCCCCGGTGCGGGTCGATCTCGGGCCCGCCGCGCCGGTCGAGAAGGCCGTGGCCGCGTGGCGGGCGGGGCTCGTCCGCGGGGGCGGCGGGGCGGAGGGGGCGGTGCTGCGTCGCCTCGTGTGGGCGCCGTTGGAGGAGCACCTGAAGGGCGCCGGCCCCGTGCTGGTGTCGCCCGACGGCGCGCTGGGGCGGCTGCCGTGGGCGGCCCTGCCGGGGTCGAAGGCCGGCAGTTACCTGATCGAGGAGGTGCCGCTGGCGGCGGTGCCGATCCCGCAGGCGGTGCCGGAGCTGCTGGAGCCGCCCGCCGGGGCGCGGTCGCTGCTCGTGGTGGGCGGCGTGGACTTCGGCAAGGGCACGACCTGGCAGGACCTGCCCGGCACGTCCGCGGAGGCCCGCGCCGTGGCGGAGCGGTTCGGCGGCAGGGCGGTGCCGCTGAGCGGCGAGGCGGCGACGAAGGAGGCGCTGCGGGCGGCGCTGCCGAAGGCCCGCTTCGCGCATCTGGCGACGCACGGCTTCTTCGCCCCCCCGGGCAGGCGTTCGGCGCTGAGGCCGCGTCCGCCGGCGGAGGGGACGGCGGGCCACCATCCGGGGCTTCTGAGCGGCCTGGTGCTGGCCGGGGCCAACCACTCCTTCGACGGCACCCTGACGGCGCTGGAGATCGCCGAGCTGGACCTGTCGCGTGTGGAATTGGCGGTGCTGTCGGCGTGCGAGACCGGCCTGGGACGCCTCGCCGACGGCGAGGGCCTCCTCGGGCTGCAGCGCGCCTTCGCCGTCGCCGGGTGCAAGAGCGTCATCTCCTCCCTGTGGAGCGTGGACGACGCCGCCACCAGCGTCCTGATGGAGCGATTCTACCTGCACCTCTGGGGCAAGAAGCGTGGCAAGCTGGAGGCCCTGCGGCAGGCGCAGATCGACGTGCTGCGCCACCCCCAGTGGGTCGAGGAGCAGGGCCGCAGGCTCCTCGCCTCCGCCGGCGCGTCCGTGCGGCGGGCTCGCGGCCTGGGCGAGGCCGTGGATGTCGTGGTGGAGGGCAAGAAGGAGAGGCGTTCGCCGCCGGCGTGGTGGGCGGCGTGGCAGCTCTCCGGCGACTGGCGATGACGTGCCTATCGTGGCGGCGAGCCGCCCGGCTCGCCGCTACAACGGAAGGTCGGGGCTGGCGGTGAGCGGGCCGGCGCGCGATAATGCCCCTGCCCCAGGAGCCGGTGCCATGTCCACCATCCACGAACGCGCCCTCGCCCTCGTCAAGGCGGGCGACACCATCGGGCTCGGGTCGGGGCGCGCCGCCAGCGCCTTCGTCCGCGCCCTCGGCGAGCGCGTCCGCGCCGGCCTGGCCGTCAAGGGCGTCCCCACCTCCGAGGCGACGGCGGCGCTGGCCCGCGAGTGCGGCGTGCCGCTCGTCACGCTCGAAGAGGGCATGCCCCTGGCCCTCACCGTGGACGGCGCCGACGAGGTGTCGCCGACGCTCGACCTCATCAAGGGCTACGGCCGCGCCTTGGTGCGCGAGAAGGTCGTCGCCGCCGCGTCGGGCCGACTCGTCATCCTCGTCGGCGCCAACAAGAAGGTGACGGCCCTGGGGGAGCGTGGCCGGCTCCCCGTGGAGGCGGTCCCCTTCGCGGTGCCCCTCGTGCGCGAGCGCATCCGCGGCCTGGGGCTGACCTCGGCGGTGGACATGCGCGACGGCAGGCCGTTCCTGAGCGACAACGGCAACGCCGTGCTGGACATCGTCATCGGCCCGCTCGCGGACCCGGCGTGGATGGAGCGCGACCTGCTCTCCATCCCCGGCGTCGTCGGCACGGGGCTGTTCCTGGGCATGGCCCCGCTGGTGCTGGTCGGCGACGAGGCACGCGATTTCGAGCTGGTCGAGGAGCTGGGCGAGTGACCGCCCCGGACAGGGCCACGCCGCCGGCGGCGCCTACAATCTCCCCCACGCACACCCCGGAGGAGACGATGGCCACACCCGCCGACATGCCCCGCGCCCTCGTGCCGCAGCCCTGCCAGCTCGTCATCTTCGGCGCCCCCGGCGACCTCGCCTGGCGCAAGCTCCTCCCCGCCGTCTACAACCTCAACGTCGAGGGCGTCCTCCCCGCACACTTCGCCGTCGTCGGCTTCGGCCTGCCCGCCGAGGGCGCCGTCACCGGCGACCCCGACGAGTGGCTCCGCGAACGCGCCAGGAACGGCATCCAGAAGTTCTCCCGCCGCCCCCTCGAGGACGACCACTTCAACGACTACGCCCGCTCCCTCTTCTTCGTCCCCGGCTCGTTCAACGACGCCGCCGCCTACCGCACCCTCAAGGCCCGCCTCGACGCCCTCGACCAGCAGTTCGGCATCCCCGCCGCCCGCGTCTACTACCTCGCCGTCCCCCCCTTCCTCGTCGGCGCCTGTGTGGACCGCCTCAAGGAGGCCGGCATGGTCGCCGACCCCGCCGAACGCACCGCCTTCACCCGCGTCATCGTCGAGAAGCCCATCGGACGCGACCTCGAGAGCGCCCGCCACGTCATCTCCACCGTCGCCCGCGCCTTCGACGAGGCCCAGACCTACCGCATCGACCATTACCTCGGCAAGGAGACGGTGCAGAACCTCTTGGTCCTGCGCTTCGCGAACTCCATCTTCGAGCCGCTGTGGAATGCCAAGTACATCGACCACGTCCAGATCACCGTCGCCGAGGAGGAGGGCCTCGTCCAGTACGACGACGCCGGCGCCGTCCTCGGCACCCGCGCCGGCTACTACGAGGGCGTCGGCGCCCTCCGCGACATGCTCCAGAACCACATGCTCCAGGTCCTGTGCGTTGTGGCGATGGAGCCGCCCTGGTCCCTCAACCCCGACGTCGTCCGCGACGCCAAGGCCGGCGTCCTCCACTGCCTCCGCCCCATGACCTCCTCCGACATCGAGAAGAACGTCGTCCGAGGCCAGTACATCGAGGGCGACATGCACGGCCGCCGCGCCCCCGGCTACCGGAAGGAGGTCCGCGACAGCTTCGCCTCGATGGGCAGGCAGCTCCCCCCCGAGTCGGTCAACTCCACGACCGAGACGTTCGTCGCCATGAAGCTCTTCATCGACAACTGGCGCTGGTCGGGCGTCCCCTTCTACCTCCGCCACGGCAAGCGGCTGCCGAAGCGGTCGAGCGAGGTGGCCATCCAGTTCAAGGACGTGCCCAGCGTGCTGTTCAACGTCAACCCCGACGTGCCCCTGGAGCCCACCGTCCTCTCGCTGCGCGTCCAGCCGGAGGAGGGCCTGGCCATGCGCATCGCCAGCAAGCTGCCCGGCCCCAAGGTGCGCATCTACCCCGTGCAGATGGAGTTCAACTACGCCACCGGCCTGGGCGGCACCCCGCCCGAGGCCTACGAGCGCCTGCTCCTCGACGTGATGGCCGGCGACGCCACCCTTTTCCTCCGCAAGGACGCCGTCGAGACCTCATGGCAGTTCGTCATGCCGGTCCTCGAGCACTGGCAGCGCACGCGCACCCGCGACATCCCCGAGTACCAGTGCGGCACCTGGGGCCCGGTGGAGGCCGACCGCATCATCGAGCCGGACGGACGGCACTGGAGGACGCTGTGAGCGATACCGCGAACATCGGCCCGCGCCACCGCGTCAACATGCGCGAGGTCGAGGTCGAGTTGCGCCGCCAGATGCAGGCGCTCCAGGGACAGGGCCCCCTCCAGCGCGCCCGCATGTCCAACCTCGTCGTCTTCACCGACGAGCTGGAACGCGCCATCGAGATCAACGAGCAGCTCCTCGCCGTCGAGATGGTCCACCCCGCCCGAGCCATCCTCCTCGTCGGCGAGCCGGGCCGCGAACGCGAGCTGACCGCCCGCGTCTCCGTCCGCCCCCTCGCCCACGGCAGCAAACGCTACGCCCTCGCCGAGATGGTCACGCTGCACGCCGGCGGACACGTCGTGGACCGCTTCCCCTTCGCCGTCCGCTCCCTCCTCCTCGGCGACCTGCCCGTCAACCTGTGGTGGTCGTCGCACGTCCCGCCGCCGATGGCCGGGCCCCTGCTGCACGACCTCGCCGAGAACGCCCAGCAGGTCATCTACGACTCCATCGGCTGGCCCGAGCCCGCCCGCGGCATGGTCGCCACCGCCGGCTGGCTGGGCCACGCGGAACGCCGCGGCTCACGCTGGCGCGTCGCCTCCGACCTGAGCTGGCGCCGCCTCAAGTACTGGCGCCGCCTCCTCACCCAGTCCCTCGACCCCGCCAGCAACCCCGGCGCACGCGAGGGCGTGACCGAGGTGCTGATCGACCACGGCCCGCACGCCAGCATCCAGGCCTGGCTCCTGGCCGCCTGGCTGGTGCGTGACCTCGGTGGCCGCGTCGCCGCCGGCAAGGTGACGCCCGGCGTCGAGATGTCGTGGCGCTGCCAGCTCCCCGCCGGCCCGGCCACCGTCCGCATCCACCGCATGGAGGAGGGCCCGCCTTCGGTCCTGCGTGTCCGCATCGCGACGGGGCCGGGCGCCCTCGTCCTGACGCGCGACGGCCCCAACCGCCTCGCCGTGGAGGTCGAGGGCAGCGGCATGGCCGCCCGCACCCTGACGGCCGCCGGCATGTCGGCGGTGGATCTGATCGGCCGTCAGCTCAGCGACCGCGAGCGCGACCCCGCCTTCGGCGAGAGCATGGCCGTCGCCGGCGGCATGGCCCAAAGCCTGCTGGGGTGAGCGGCGCTCACCGGGCCGGCCCGGCGTCGCCCGGCTCCAGCGGCCGCAGGAGGGCGATGCTGAAGCTGCACTTCACGGGGCGCGTCGCGTCGCCCTTCAGGTACACCAGCGCCGTGCCGTGGATCACCACCTCGGAGAAGCGCCCCTCGAACTTGCCCCTGCCCAGCACCGGCGAGAACGGGTGGACGATGCCCTTGTCGGACTCGGTGAAGGTGATGGTGCGCTTCACGCGGCCGATGGAACCGGTGATCGGGAGGCTTTGGGCCTTCCACCCCAGGTCGTAGTCGAGGTACCCGCTGAAGGTGTCGCCCTCCCACTCCTTGATGGTGAGGCTGATTCCCTGAGACTTCCCGCCCGGCAGCGAGATGCCCCCCTGGCCCGCATACGCCCATAAGCCAATGACCTTCACCACCGGCACCTTCGCCGGCGGCGCGGCCCCGAGTATCAGCAAGGCCGCCACGAACACGAGCCCGGATGCGACGCGGCGCATGACGGCCTCCTCCGTGCGGGGTGGGCCTCCCCGACAAGAAGACGAGGCCGGCAGGCGTCGGGATTGCGGACGTGTCACCCGCGGCTGTCGCCTTACCCCTTACCCCTTACCCCTTACCCCTGGTAGAATAACGCATCCCCCGCCTGCGCCCCGCCCACCAGCTGAGGTGTTCGGCATGTCCGACAGCACCGTCCCCCCCGGCGGGCCTGACCGCGACCTCCTGCTCGCGGCCCTGGCCCTCCAGCTCGGCTTCGTCGATGCCGACCCCCTGCGCGTCGCCCTCCAGGAGTGGGCGTCCGACCGCAGCCGATCCATCACGCACATCCTCGTCGATCGGCACGCCCTCATCCCCCGCCGCGTCCCCCTCCTCGAGGGCGTCGCCAACGAGTACATCGCCCAGAACTCCAACGACGCCACCCTCGCCCTCGCCGCCTTCTGCTCCTCCCGCATCCTCCCCATCGACCTCGACCTCTACACCGCGCCCCGCGCCGAGCAGGCCACCCTCGCCGGCTCCCCGAGCACCCTGGGCGGCGGCTCCGTCCCCGACATCCCCGCCGCCGCCGACTCCGCCCAGCCCCGCCGCTTCCGCGTCATCCGCCCCCACGCGCGGGGCGCCCTCGGCCAGGTCTTCCTCGCCCACGACGACGAGCTCAAACGCGAGGTCGCCCTCAAGGAGATGCAGGAGCCCTATGCCGCCAACGCCGACAGCCGCGCCCGCTTCCTCACCGAGGCGGAGATCACCGGGCAGCTCGAGCACCCCGGCATCGTCCCCGTCTACGGCCTGGGCTACCACCCCGACGGGAGGCCCTACTACGCGATGCGCTTCATCCGCGGCGAGAGCCTGCACGACGCCATCGTGCGTTTCCACGCCGGACGCGGCGGCAAGGCCGACCCCGAGGAGCGCGCCCTCGGGCTGCGCCGGCTCCTGGGCCGCTTCGTCGCCGTCTGCAACGCCATCGCCTACGCGCACTCGCGTGGGGTGATCCACCGCGACATCAAGCCGTCCAACGTCATGCTCGGCCCCTACGGCGAGACGCTGGTCGTGGACTGGGGCCTCGCCAAGGCCGCCGGACGCCCCGTCACCCAGGACTCGGTGGAGATGCCCATCCCCCCCGTGGGCGCCCAGTCCGGCATCTCCACGATTCTGGGGGTGGCCGTCGGCACGCCGGCGTTCATGCCGCCGGAGCAGGCGAGCGGCAAGATGAACGAGGTGGGCCCGCGCAGCGACATCTACTCGCTGGGCGCCACGCTGTACCACCTGCTCACCGGCGAGTTCCCCTTCTCCGGCGAGTCGGCCACGGAGATCGTGGACAAGGTGAAGGCCGCCCATCTCCTGCCCCCGCGCAAGGCCAACCGCGAGGTGCCCCCCCCGCTGGAGGCCATCGTGATGAAGGCGATGGCCAAGGACGCCAAGGACCGCTACGCCTCGGCCCACGAGCTGGCGCAGGAGGTCGAGCGCTGGATGGCCGACGAGCCCGTGCGGGCGCACAAGGAGTCGGCGTGGGCGAGGTCGATGCGGTGGATGCGGCGCAACCGGCCCCTGGTGGCGGGGCTGGGCGCGCTGCTGATGACGGCCCTGGTGGGTCTGGCGGCGGGGCTGTGGGCGGTGGGTCGGGAGCAGACGCGGACGAGGCAGGAGCTGAACAGGGCGGAGGACAACCTGAAGCTGGCCCGCAGGGCGGTGGACCAGTGCTTCATCCTGGCGACGCGCGACCCGCTGTTGCAGGCGGAGAAGATGCGTCCGGTCCGCAAGATGCTGCTCGAGAGGGCCCTGCCGTTCTACGAGGGCTTCCAGGTCCACAACCCCAAGGACCCCGAGCTGCGCAAGGAGATGGGGGAGAACCTGTTCCGCGTGGCGCACATCCTGTCGGAGCAGAACAACAAGCGGGGGGCGCTGAAGGTCTACGAGCAGGCCCGCGACGTCTTCCAGGGTCTGGCGGCCGGCGGGGGGGACATGCGTGAGGCCCTCGGCCGGGTCTGGAACAACCTGGGGAAGATCCACCACGACCTCGACGCCAGGGTGGACGCCCGCGCCGCCTACAACGAGGCATTGCTGCTGCACAAGGCGCTGGCGAAGGACGCCCCCAACGACGCCGACGCCCAGCTCGAGCTCGCGCAGACGCATAACAACCTCGGGGCGCTCGACCAGGATTCCGGGGACGTGCCGGCCGCCCTCATCCACCTCAACGAGGCCCGCCGCCTCGCCCTCCCCTTCGCCGCCGACAACACCGTGGCCCAGCGCGCCCTCGGGGCGACGGCGCGCAACCTGGGATTCCTCGTCAAGAAGGACGACCCCAAGGGGGCGATGGCCTACTACGACGAGTCCCTCGGCTACCACCAGAGGCTGGCCGACAAGAGCGGGCGCGACGCGCGGCAGCTCGGCGAGCTGGCGACGACGCTGACGCACATCGCCGCGCTGCTCGCCCACCTCGACAGGCACGACGACGCGATGAAGGCCTACGAGCGTGCCGGGGAGCTGCTGGAGGACGCCCTGGCCGGCGAGATGCCGGACTACCTCGCCGAGCTGGCCACGGTGGACGACAACATCGGCTCCCTGTACCGCGATCTGAAGAAGCCCGAGGAGGCCGAGAGGGCGTATGCGCGGTCCCTCGCCAGGCGGTCCAGGCTCGTGAAGGAGAACCCGGAGGCGGACCGCTTCCGGTACGACCTGGCCGGCACGCGGATCAATCTCGCCAACGTCAAGCGGGACAACAAGGCCCCCGCGGACGCGGTGGCGATCTACGGCCAGGCCCTGCCGCTGCTGCTCAAGGGGTACGACCCGTTGAAGCAGAAGCCGTCCGAGGACGAGAGCCAGGCGGCACGCCTGCGCTACACCCTGCACTCCGGCCGCGCCGAGGCATTGGGCAAGCTGGGCCGGCACGCCGAGGCGGCGCGCGACTGGGACGCCGCCCGCTGGCTCGCCGACGACCGTGACCTCCGCAACGACGCCCACGCCCAGGCCGCCGGCTCCCGCGCACGCATGGGCGACCTCGCCTGGTGCCTGCGGGCGCTGGACGCCCTGGAGAAACGCTCCCCCTCGAAGGACACCCTCTACCTGATGGCCTGCGCCTCCTCACTGGCGAGCGCCGCCGCCACGGGCGACGAGAAGGAGCGCTTCGCCGCCCGCGCCGTGGACTACCTCAAGTGCGCCCGCGCCGCCGGCTACTTCGACGACCCCGACGCCGTCAAGCACGCCCGCGAGACCGACGACGACCTCAAACCGTTGCACGGCCGCAAGGACTTCGACGCCCTCATGGAGTCACTTTCCAAGGGGCCGTGAACCTCGCACGTCCCGGCTGTGTCGAGGGTGGGATGAGCAAGAACCGATTCCTCGTCGTCGATCTGGAGGCGACCTGCTGGGAGCGCGACGCCCCCGCGCCGAACGAGATCATCGAGATCGGCTGCGTGTGCCAGGACACCGCCGCCGGCCCCCTCGGCGACTTCCAGACCTTCGTCCGCCCGAAACTCATGCCGGAGCTATCGCCCTTCTGCAAGACGCTGACGCACATCGCCCAATCCGACGTGGATGGCGCGCCGCCCTTCCCCGAGGCGCTGGCAGCCTGGTGCGCCTGGGCCGACCCCTTCGCCCCCTGGATCCTCGCCTCCTGGGGGCACTACGACCGCCGCCAGCTCGGCGACGACTGCCGCCTGCACGGCGTCGAGTACCCCTTCACCGGGCACGTCAACATCAAGGCCGCGTTCGCACGCATCCGCGGCGTGCGCCCGTGCGGCATGGCCCAGGGGCTGCGTCTGGCCGGCCTGCCCCTGGTCGGCACGCACCACCGCGGCATCGACGACGCACGCAATATCGCCCGCCTGTTGGATTGGCTGATCCGCCACGCCGGCGTCGGCCAGGTGCTTGCCGAGGGCGCGGCACGATGATCGGCGGACGGGCGGGCAGACGAAAAGGCCACAGGGGGGCGGGGTCGCGGAGTCGGACGAGGGGCAGGGCAGGCGAAGGGCAGTGAGGCCTTCTGCCTGCCCCGGCTTCTCGGCTTCATCCGCGGCCCCGCGCCCCGTGGCGCTGCCCCCACGCCGATCACGCCGGCTCGGGGATGTTGTCGGGCGCCTCGGCGGGCGAGGCCAGGGGCGCGTCGATGCCTGGGACGGCGCCGGCGGCGGGCGGGACGACGTTGACGAAACGCGCCGGCAGGAACATCGTGCGGGCGCTGCTGTAGTAGAACCAGCCGCGGGTGCTGGGGTCGTAGTAGAACCACGCGCGGCGGCCGGCGTGGAAGTGCCGGCGCGTCCAGTGGCGGTGGTTGCTGCCGTGGTACACCGTGTGGCCGCTCTTCAGCCGGGTGCCGTAGGCCGAGGCGTACAGCGCGACGTGGACGCGGCCGTCACGCCCGACGGGGCCACGCACCTCCAGGGGCCGCATCGGCGGACGCCCGCCGGCCGTGCCGTGGTGCCCGTGGTGATGCGAATCGTGCCCGTTGTGGTGATGATGCGAGGACGGATGACCGCCGTGGTGCGGGCCGGACCTGGCGACGGGCGGCGGCGAGGGCTTGGCGCACAAGGCCGAGCAGATGGCCAGCAGGGCGGCGAGGCCGGCCAGGCGGATCGTATTGTTCATTGGGATGACTTCTTTGGTTCGGTCCCGGGCCAGCGGTCTGCCGTCCCACACCTCCTGTTCTGGGGCCGTGTCGGGGTGTGACAGGGGAGAGCGATTCCGGCCCGGCGGGTCACGCGGCGTCGGGGATCACCTCGCCCTCGTAGCCCAGGAACGGCCCCAGGAACGGCAGGCTCAGACGCACGCCGACGTGCCAGCCGCGGTCCGTCGGCGTCACCGACGCCTCGGCACGCGGGGCGATCACAAGCGGCAGCGGGGCGACGGCGTACCACACGCGCACCGCCCGGAACACCAGCCCGCCGTCCACGACATCGAGCGCGAAGCCGAACGTGACGGGGCCTGAACGCTCCATCAGCAGGCCGTCCCGGCACCACTGATGGGTGATGACGGGCGTCCCGCCCAGGGTGCGCGTCCACGTCTCGCGCCCGTCACGGGCGCTGACGCGGAGCGTCATCGGCACGTCATCGCCGGGGGACGGCAGGCCCATCAGGGCGCCGAGCACCCCCGGCCGGCGCGTGACGCGGAACCGCCCGTGGCCGGCGGCCCGGCGCGGGGCCGAGTGGAACCGCCGCAGCGCCGCCGACAGCCCGTCGAACCTGTCGCCCAGGACGCGCTGGTAGAGCGTCGGCATTCAGCGTCCCTTGACTTCGACCTTGAGGGGCGACAGCATCGCCTGCGGGCTGGTCAGCGCGCCGACGTGGACGGGCGTCGGCACGAAGTGCAGCCAGAAGCGCGTCCGCACCTTGCCCCGCGTGATGAACCGCATAGCCCCCTCGGCGCCAACCGACATTTCCGCCGAGACGATGCCCGGATGCCCCACGGGCAGCCGGCCGAACATCTCGACGGCCAGGGCCGTGCAGCGCTCGCGGTCCATCGCGTGCGCCCAGCCCTCGGAGCGCGTCTCCAGGTTGGGCGGGATGACGTAAGGACGCGCGCCGACGCGCGTCTCCCAGAACCGCTCGCGCACCTTCGGCGGGTAGGTATTCCACGCCTCCATCGTGGCCGTCTCGCCCTTCTTCAGGGCGACGTAGACGCCGGTGCCGGCCCCGAAATCGACGAGCGCGGGCGACGAGAGCGTCAGCCCCAGGTCGGCCCCCACGCCCCTCACGTCGGCGCCGTCGCACATGAAATCCACCTCGGCCCACGACTTGGACCGCGGGAACGTCAGCTCGACGCGGACCGTGCGCCCCGCCACCTTCCCCAGGTACTCCAGGGCGACGGCCATCGGCCCCTCGCGGACGACCCTCCCCGTCAACCCCGCCACCGGCAGCGGGCCCTTCGCGGTCTCGATGAAGAGGCCCTTCGAGCCGGCCTTCATGTACTCCCGCTTCCCGCCGCGCACCTCGCCCAGGAGCCCCTCCAGGCCCGCCGGCAGCGTGTACGACATGCCGCCCGAGCGGACGGTGAACACGCCCCTGTCCTCCTTGACGGTTACGCCGGCCTTCGGCTCGGGGCCGGCCTCCACGTCGGGGCCGTACTCCACGCGGACCGCCAGCTTCTCCAGGGGCGCGGGGCTGCAGTTGAAGTCGAGCCACACCTCACGCTTGCCGACGGGGCGGAACTGCGCCTGCACCACCTTGCCGCCGGCCGTCAGGCGGAACCTCTCCTTGCCCGTGAGGTCGTCCGGCAGCGACAACTTCACCTTCACCGGGTACCCGAAGCGGCGGATGCCCGCCGTCTCGGCGGCCGTGAGGTCCAGCGAGGCCGACAGGGCGGTCAGGACGCAGAGGGCGGATGTCATGGCGGCGTCCCCGTGAGTTTCTCTTCGATGCGGCGCAGGCGGGCGGCGTTGAGCCACGCCATCACGAACGCCGCCAGCGCCAGCAGCAGCGCCACGCCGGCCATCAGGTCGGCGGCCCGCGTGGACGTCGGCGGGGCCGCCGGGATCTCGTCCGGGTGGATGGTGAAGCGTGCCGAATGCCCGCCCTCCGCCGTCGTCTGCACCTCCAACCGCTCCGCACGCTCGTAGGCGAAGGTGAAACGCCCCTCCTTGTCCGTCTGGCCCTCCGCCACGACCCCGCCCGGCCCCGTCACCTTGACGTGGCCATTCCTCGGGGCGTCGCCCAGCTCGAAGAACACGGTCACCGTCACCGTCTTCTTCACGCGATCGACGTCGTGCTTCGTCTCCAGCCCGTGCGCCCAGGCCGGCGCCCCCAGCGCCAGCAGGCACAGCACCGCCACGGCGGCGGGGGACGGCGTCGGCCGCAGCAGCGCCGGCTTCACCCGCGCCAGGAACGCCACCGCCAGCCCGACGATCACGCCCTCCAGCAGCGCCAGCGGCAGATGCACGACGAACACCAGCGAGACGAACCTGCCCCACTTCTCCTGCCCGTCGAGCAACAGCACGGCGCCCAGGAGGATCAGCGCGCCGAGGACCGACACGACGCCCACCAGCACGCCGACGGCGAACTCGCCCGACACCTCCACCCAGCACGCCGCCAGCGTGAACGCCGCCAGCAGGGCGAGCGACACCGGATGCAGCAGGATCGCGGCGGCCTCGTCGGGCATCTCGCCGAGGACGAGGCCCTTGTCCCCCCAGCTCACGATCTCGCCCAGGGGCCGCGTCGCCAGCAGGGCGACGCCGCACAGCAGGCACGCGCCCCACAGGAGGGCCGATGTCGCCATCAGCCCACGCCGCGCCCACGGCGACTTCACGTCGCGGAGGAGGGCAAACAGCCCGGCGGCCAGCAGGGCCGGCAGCGACTGAACGGCGGCGTTGACGCCGATGGCGGAGATGCCGCCGTGGCCGACGAGCAGGGCCTGGAGCGAAACGCCACACAGGATGGCCAGCGGGGCACGCCAGCCGAGCATCACGCCGACCAGGCCGTTGAGGAGCAAATGAACGCTGGTCGGCCCCACCTTGACATGGATGGACGACGCGACGAAGAACGCCGCCGCGAGGAGGGCGACGCGGGGCACGTCTTCTTCCTTGATCCACAGGCACGCGATCAACACGAGGAAGCCGGTGACGGCGAAGCCGGCCAGCACCATCGGCAGGTTCAGCAGGTCGCTGACGTGGACCGCCCACAAGGGCATCAGGGGTCACTCCGGTAATCTGGCCGGCGTCTGGCACTGAATGGCTCCCGGCTTGCCCTCTTTCTACTGGAGAGGGCGGGCGGCTGGCGAGTGGCGGGCGGGGCGTCCCGCCTGTCGCCGCACGGCGGAGCCATGCGACGGGCTGACGCGAGGCTCCCGCCTCGCCCCGCACTCGCTCGGCGCACGGCCGGTCTTCCCGTAGAGCACGCTTCCAGCGTGCTTGCCGATGACCACATCCGCCCGCATCGCCTTCCACCTCCATCCGTACCGTCCCAGTCCCCTCGCGCGGCGAGCGGGTCATGGTGCCTGTCTGTGTCCGAGGGCGATACGCCGATCAGCGACAGTCGGCGCCACCCGCCGCGCCCTCGGGCTTCACCTCCTTGCGTGCGAGGGAGGCCTTCTTGCGCTCCTCGTAGACACGTTTCCAATCGGCGGGTGGCACCAGCCAGTGCCGGTTGTCATCCAAGTGCAGTCCGGTCAAGATGCCCTCGCGCATCCCGCGCAGCGCCTCCTCGTAGCGGTGCCCCACCCTGTCAACGCCGCCGATGTCGGGCATCCACATCGGCGACGCCTCGAACACCTTGGAGACCCCGTCGCTCAACCCCCAGCCCTTGCGCAGCCACTCCTGCGCCCAGTCCGCCCTGTCCGCCGGGTACGGCCCCGGCGCCTCCGGCTGATGCTTGCGGCAGGCCTCCTCATGTTCCCCCTGCCTCCGCACCCCCAGCGCGAACGCCTCCGCCACGTGCGCCCTCACCTGCGGAGACACCTTCTGGGCCAGCGCGCACATGAGGGAGGCGGGCATGCTCTCGAACAGCGCCCGCATGTCCTCCACGGAGGCGACGCTCTGGCGCCTGACCTGCAGCTCGTGCGCGTCCACGGTGTCGGGGTCGGAGGGCGGTGGCGTGGGCCTGCCCGCGGTGTAGGCGTACAGCAGACGCGCCGCGGCCATGTCCCCCGCCTTCGCCCTCGCCTTGACGGCCCTGGTGATCTCCTCCATGTCCTCCTCGCTCACCGCCCGGTGCACCGCCCTCCGGTACGCCGCCACCTGGCGCGCGTACGGGTTCCCAGGCCCCCCGCGTTCCCCATCGCGAACCGCCCGCCCCCCTCCCGACCCTCCTGCTGCTTCGGCGCCTCCGCCACGCCGTTGGTCGGCGCCTCCGCCACCGCGTCGTCGGCCTGGCCGTCCCTCCTCGCGCCCTTGGTCTTCGCCCTCATCGTCGCACCTGTCCTGGGTCTGTTCTCGTGGATGCTGGACGGTCTCCAGCACCGCGCATCATCCCACGCGATACAGCGATCCCCCATAGCAGTTTGAGCGTCAATGAGCGATGTCGCTCAGAATCATCAACATTCACCGACATCGTTGTGTCAGCACCCCGGTGGCGCGTGAGCGGCTCTGGCTGCTGGCGAGCGGGGATGCGTGAGCGCCCCGAGTGGAGCGTCAGCGCATCTCGCTTTCTGGAGCGTGAGCGGCTCTGGCTGCTGGCGAGCGGGCCGCGTCAGCGCCCCGAGTTGGAGCGTCAGCGCCTCTTCATTCGTGGAGCGTCAGCGCATCTCCGGGACGTCAGCGAATCTGCCCACCGCCCCACGTCGCAATGTCTCTCCGGTGAAGTGTTCCCCGACGGCTGTCCCGGCCTGGAGGGCGGGTTCTGACAGCCCAGCCCGTGAGGGCTGGGGTCAGGGTTCACCCGCCTCACCCGAAATCTCACGCCATCGCCTTCTCCACCCGGTCCCACACGTCGTTGATCACCCGCTCCGCCGCCCCGCGGATCAGCCCACCCGGCACCAGCTTCAACAGGCCGCCCAGGCTCTTCACCTCCGCGGTCCACTTCACCGCCGTCCCGCCACCCGCCGCCTCCCCCAGCGTCAACCCCGCCTCCACCTCCGCGCTGCTGCCGATCCCCTTGCTCGCGGTCTTCCAGCATACCTCCGCCGGCGTCTTGGCCTGGAGACGCTCCAACCGCACCTCCAGCGTCCCGCGCACGAACGCGAATCCCGGCCGCAGCACCAGCACCGCCTCCGCCTCCCCCACAGACTTCGTCTCGCTCACGTCCGGGATGCACGGCACCAGGAACCGCGCGTCCGCCAGCCGCGCGAACACCTCGGCGGGTGGCTGGCGGAACGTACGCTCGCCCTCGAACTTCAGCATGGCGTGGCCCTCCCCCCTCCATTGTACGCCCCCTATACTCGCCTCCATCCCCCCAGTCGGAGGCTCCCCATGCAACCCCTCCTCCTCCTCCTCGCGCTCTCCGCCCCCCAGCGCAACGTCGTCCTCATGATCGCCGACGACCTCGGCCTCCAGGTCGGCTGCTACGGCGACGCCGTCGCGAAAACCCCCAACCTCGACGCCCTCGCCGCCAGATCCACCCGCTTCACCCACGCCTTCGCCTCCGTCGCCTCGTGCAGCCCCAGCCGCGCCAGCCTCTACACCGGCCTCCACGGCCACACCAGCGGGCAGTACGGCCTCCAGCACGCCGCCCACAACTTCTCCACACGCCCCGGCGTCGCCACCCTCCCCGCGCTGCTCAACAAGGCCGGGTACCGCACCGGCGTCATCGGCAAGCTGCACGTCGGCCCCGCGTCCCTCTACCCCTTCGACCACACCGCCCACAACGGACGCAACGGCGCGCAGATGGCCGCCCTCGCCGAGAAGTGGATCAAGGCCGACGACAAGCCGTTCTGCCTCGTCATGGGCTACACCGACCCCCACCGCGCCGCCAGGGGGTTCGCCAACGAGAAGCCCTGGCCCGGAATGACCTCCACCAAATTCGACCCCGACAAGGTGCCCGTCCCCGACCACCTGCCCGACAACGAGGCCGTCCGCAAGGACCTCGCCGACTACTACCAGGCCGTCAGCCGCCTCGACCAGGGCGTCGGCCTGATGCTCGACGTGATCAGGAAGACCGGCCACGACAAGGACACCCTCGTCCTCTTCCTCAGCGACAACGGCATCCCCTTCCCCGGCGCCAAGACCACCGTGTACGACGCCGGCATCCGCCTGCCGCTGATGGTCCACAGCCCCGGCGCGAAGGCCACGGTCACCGCCGCGATGGCGAGCTGGGTGGACATCCTGCCGACGGTCCTCGACTGGGCGGGGGTGAAGGCCCCGGCCCGCCTCGCCGGCCGCTCCCTCCTGCCCGTGCTGGAGAAGGAGAAGCCGGAGGGCTGGGACGAGGTCTTCGCGTCGCACACCTTCCACGAGGTAACGATGTACTATCCCATGCGGGCGGTGCGGACGCGGCAGTACAAGTACATCCGCAACCTGGCCCACCCGCTGGAGTTCCCCTCCGCGAGCGACCTGTTCAACTCGCCGTCGTGGCAGTCGGTCCGCGCCGGCAAGCTGTTCATGATGGGCAAGCGGCGGACCTCCGCCTACCTGCGCCGCGCCGCCGAGGAGCTGTACGACATCAACAAGGACCCCGCCGAGACGAATAACCTGGCGGGCCACCCCGACCACGCCAAGACGATGGAGGCGATGCGGGCCAGGGTCAAGGCGTGGCAGGAGAAGACGGCCGACCCGTGGCTGGTGAAGTACGAGCACGAGTGACCGGCCCGGCCCGCCGGCTTGTGGGGCCGGCGCGTGCCCCCTATCTTGAATGGATGGACGGGAGGCCCTCACGTGGCGAAGAAGCGGACAAGGCGGGCGACACCACCACCAACGCCCTTCGGCGTCTACGAGGCCCGGCTCGGCGGGCCGGATGGCACCGTCTTCCGTGGCGCACTTCTCAGCGACGCGGACGCCGTGGAGAGGCTCCACCGCGGCCAGGACGTGGTCGTCTGCGGAGAGGACGGCTGGGCCAACCGGGTGAAGGCGGAGGAGCTGGGCAACGCGGCGTTCGGGGCCTGCGACTGGGACAGGGCGCACGACGACAAGGGCCGATGGCGAGCCCTGCCGCAGTTCCACCCGGCGTCCGGCACGCCCCACGTCCACATCTTCTAAGAGCGCCGGCCCACGATGCACGCCGGCAGGGGGGACGCATGAGGTTCTTCAAGCCGGAATTGTTGAAGCGCTGCCGCTCCGACGAGAGGGCCATCGCCGAGGCCGCCGAGGACGAGTGGGACGGCGCCATCGATGCCTACGCCGCCCACCTCAAGGCCCTCCGCCGGGGCATGCCCATCGCCGCACGCCGCGCCCTCCGCGCGCCCTCCCTCCACGACGGCGAATTGCTCGGCTACATGGGCGAGAGGGCCGCCCCGCGCGTCACCATGATCGTCCGCCTCGAGGGGCGGGAGGGCGAGCCCGGGAGCCTCGTCGCCTTCCGCTACCTCACCGCCACGCCCGACGGCAAGGGCGGCATCGCCGCCGAGCATCACGACATCGGCGCCAGGGGCGACCTCTCCAAGCACAAGCCGCGCATCCTGGCCGACGAATTCGACGCAGCCGAGGGGGGAGCCACCTTCACCCACTCCATCATGCTCTCCAACGGCCTCGTCTTCCGCGTCACCTTCCGGGACGTGTCCGCAAGGCTCGTGGAGCCCTTCCTCCTCCCCCCCTCCCTCGGCGCCGGCCTGCCGGACCTTGTGCTCGCCTGACCCGCCCCCACGGCACCCCGCCACGAAGACCGAGGACGCCATGCCGGAACGCAAGAAGGTCGCCGCCGTCGTCACCGAGTACCGCCGCTGGTCGCACGCCGACGTCATCGTCGGGAAGCTGCTGGAGGGCTACCTCCACGACGGCAAGGACATGCCGTCGCTCGAGCTGGCCTCCCTGTACACCGACCAGCGGCCGGACGGGGACATGGCCCCAGGCCTCGCGAAGAAGCACGGCTTCAAGCTCTACGACACCGCCGCCGACGCCCTCACCCTCGGCGGCGCGGCTCTGGCCGTGGACGCCGTCCTCCTCATCGGGGAGCACGGCAACTACCCGCTCAACAAACGCGGGCAACTGATGTACCCGCGCCGCCGCTTCCTCGCCGAGACGGCCAGGGTCTTCGCGTTGTCGAAGAAGTCCGTCCCCGTCTTCAGCGATAAGCACCTCGGGCCGACCTGGGACGACGCGAAGTGGATGTATGACAAGGCCAAAGAGCTGATGTTCCCCCTGATGGCCGGCTCGTCGCTCCCGCTCACCTTCCGCCGCCCCGCCCTCAAGCCCCCCATCGGCACCGAATTCGAAGGCGCCTTGCAGATCTCCTACGGCCCGATGGAGGGGTACAGCTTCCACGGCCTGGAGGCGCTCCAGTGCCTCGTCGAGCGCCGCAAGGGCGGCGAGACCGGCGTCCGGTCCGTGCAAGCATTCAAGGGCAAGGCCATGTGGGACGCCCTCGACGCCTTGCCCCACGGCAAGGCGTGCCTGGAGGCCGGCATGAAGCTCGTCCCCGCCCACGCCAAGGGCGACGTGCGCGACATCACCGCCAAGGCCGCCGACGCCGCCGTCGCCGTCATCGAGTACAACGACGGCCTGAAGGCCGGCCTCGCCGTCCTCAACGGCTGGCTCCACGAGGGCGACGGCGGCGCCTTCATCTTCGCCGGCAAGGCCAAGGGCAAGGCCGACCCCCTCGCCTGCCACTTCTACCTGCAACAGCCCGACCCGTTCGCCCACTTCGCCGAGCAGGTCAAGGCCATCGAACGCATGGTGCAGGCGAACCACGCCCCCTGGCCCGTCGAGCGCACCCTCCTCACGTCGGGCATCCTCGACGCCATCATGACGAGCATGGCCGAGAAGGGCCGCAAGGTCGAGACGCCTCACCTCGCCATCAAGTACAAACCCGCCGACTACCCGTTCGCCACGGGGCCGGTGCCCAAGGGGATCAAGCGATGAGCTCGGCGAGGGTGCGGCGCTGCCCGCGCTGCCGCGGGCGTCTGGAATCGTCGTCGGCCAACTGCCGCGGCTGTGGCCTGCTCATCCACGAGGCCGACGAGGTCTCCGCCGAGCTGGTCGCCGGGCCGAAGGACGACCCCGCACGCCGCCCCCGCGGCGCCCCGGCCTCGGGCCTGGAGCAGGCGCTCTACAGCTGGGGCGCCTGGGCCGGCGTCATCGCCTACGCCCTCTCGGCCATCGCCATCTTCCTGTTCGTCCTGACGATGCCCGGCTGGTCCGGCCGCCGCGGGCCGGGCGCCGACCTCCCAGGACGCATCCACGGCGGCATCTACGCCAGCCTGGCGCTGTCGTGCATCCCCGCCGGCCTGGTGTGGCTCCTGTTCGACAGCGTGCAGGCGGTGTGGGCGTGGTGGATGGCCCCGCGCCCCGAGCCGGGCGGCCCCGACCTGCGCCCGCGCCTCGGCTGGCTCGCCGGCCCCGGACGCCTCGGCGTGATCCTCGTTCTGCCGCTGCTGGGCGCCCTCGTCGCCCTGGCGATCCACCCGTCCACCCCCCTGGAGTCGATGGCCGTGGGCGGCCTGGCCGTCGGCCTGCCCCTGGCCCTGCTGATCGCCTTCCTCATCACCGTCGTCCTGTGGAACGTCTGACGGGAGGCCCACGCGTGTACACAGCCGAAGAGGTCGCCTACTTCCGCGCGGCCGTCCTTCAGACGGCCATCCTCAGCGCGCCGTGGATCGTCGGCCTGGCGCTCGCCTACTCCCGCCGCGAATCCCACCCCGGCGTCTCGCTCCTCGCCTCGGCCGGCTTCGTCGTCCTGCTGATGAGCAACGTCGGCTTGCTCCTCAACGCCGTCGCCCTGCTCGACGGCCTGCCGTACCACCCGCGTTTCTGGTGGCTGAGCAGCCGGGGCGTCACGCTCCTCGGCCAGGGGCTGCTGGTCGCCGCCGTCTTCAGCTGGCGGCCTCCCGGGCGGCCTCACCTCGCCGGCCTGCCCTCGGACGCCGCCGCCCCCGCGCCGCGCCCCACGGGCGGCGCCGCCATCCGTGAAGTTCCGCACGCCTGAACTGCCCCGGAGCCCTCGGCCCGATGCCGATCACCCCAGGAGCCGACATGCTCTCCCTCCTCCTCGCGTCCGCCCTCGCCGCACCCGCCGCCGAGACGCCCACCCCCTGGGTCCTCGGCAAGGCCTACAAGATCCCCTCCGAGTACACCAACCAGGAGTCCGGCTACTTCGCCCTCGTCGCCGGCCTCGACGGACGCCTCTACATCGGCGCCGCCAAGTACGGCGTCAACGCCTACCTCATCGAGTTCGACCCGAAGACCGAGAAGATGCGCCTCGTCCTCGACGCCCACGAGGTCGTCAAACTCTCCGCCAGAGGCTTCGCCGCCCAGTCCAAGTTCCACACCCGCGGCAACGTCGGCGCCTCCGGCAAGATCTGGCACGCCACCAAGCAGGGCTACCCCGAGAAGGGCGAGGAGCGCTGCGACTACCCCGGCGGCTACGTCGTCTCCCACGACCCGAAGACCGGCAAGAACGAGCACTTCGGCATCGCCAGGGCCCAGCACGGCATCATCAGCGTCATCGCCGACGAGGCCCGCGGCCTCGCCTACGTCTCCACCTGCTCCGACGAACGCCCCGTCGATAGCACCCACTTCATGGTCCTCGACCTGAAGACGAAGAAGTACACCGACCTGGGTGATCTGCAGCACGCCTACGCCTTCATCGTCCTCGACCCCAAGGGCCGCGCCTACCACCCGAAACGTGGCGGCACCGTCGTCCGCTACGACCCGGAGACGAAGAAGGCCGAGACGCTGAACCTCACCATCGACGGCAAGGCCGCCGGCAAGCCGTTCACCGCCGACCACTGCATCCAGAACTGGGAGACCTCGCCGGACCGCAAGACCCTCTGGTGCGTCGAGATGTCCACCAACGCCCTGTACAGGTTCGACCTCACGAAGGACGGCAAGACCCTCGAAGGGACCAGCGTCGGCCCGCTGCTGCCAGGCGGTAAGGGGAAGCCCCGGCGCACCGACTGCCGCGCCATGAACGTCGGCCCCGACGGCACGGTCTGGGCCGCCGTCACCGAGAGCAGCACGGCGGGCGGCCTGCACCTCGTGCGGTTCGGCCCGAAGGACGCCGCCCCGCGCGACCTCGGCCCCGTCGGCGTCAGCAACCCGGACTTCACCACCTTCACCGACGCCGGCGGCAAGCCGAAGCCGTGGCACCACACGATGCCGAAGGCCAAGGACGGCACGTTGTCGCCGTGGCAGCCGATGGGCATCGCCGCCACGAAGGACGGCAGCGTGTGGGTCAAGACCATCGCCCCCTACACGCTGCTGAGGTTCACGAAGGAGCAGGTGTCGAAGTGACCGCCGAAGCCGACGGCCCCAGGGACGCCCAGCGCACCACCGACCACACCCCCGGCCACGACCCGCCGGACGGCGTGACGGCCTCCTGCCACCCCGCCCCCGGCACGCCGCCGCAGCCGTCCGTCCCCGGTTACGAGATCGAGGCCGTCCTCGGACGCGGCGGCATGGGCGTCGTCTACAGGGCCCGCCACCTCGCCCTCAAACGCCCCGTCGCGCTCAAGATGGTCCTCGCCGGCGGGCACGCCGGCACGCGCGAGCTGGCCCGCTTCCGCATCGAGGCCGAGGCCGTCGCCCGCCTGCAGCACCCGAACATCGTCCAGATCCACGAGGTCGGCGAGGCCGACGGCCTGCCCTACTGCGCCCTCGAATTGGTCGAGGGCGGCAGCCTCGCGGCCCGGCTCCATGCACGCCCCCTGTCCGCCGATGAAGGCGCACGGCTGGTGGAGACGCTGGCCCGCGCCATGCACCTCGCCCACAGCAGGAACGTGATTCACCGCGACCTCAAGCCCGCCAACGTCCTGCTGGCCCCAGACGGCACGCCGAAGATCACCGACTTCGGCCTCGCCCGCCGCACCGATGCCGACTCCGGCGAGACGCAGGCGGGCGCCGTCATGGGGACCCCGTCGTACATGGCGCCCGAGCAGGCGTCGGGACGCGCCCACGAGGCCGGCCCCGCCGCCGACGTGTACGCGCTGGGCGCCATCCTCTACGACTGCCTCGCCGGCCGGCCCCCCTTCCAGGGGAGGGACATCGGCGAGACGCTCGACCAGGTGCGCCACCACGAGCCCCCGCCCCCGTCCCGCCATCGTCCGGGCGTGCCGGCGGACCTGGAGACGATCTGCCTCAAGTGCCTCCACAAGGAGCCGGAGAGGCGTTACCCCTCCGCCGCCGAGCTGGCCGACGACCTGCACCGCTGGCGCGATGGCGAGCCGATCCTGGCACGCCCCGCCGGCCCATCCGAGCGGGCCGTCAAGTGGGCCCGCCGCAACCCCGCCCTCGCCGGGGCCGCCGCCGCCGTGGCGGTGTCCCTCGTCACCGCCGCCGTCGTCTCCACCCTGTTCGCCTTCGACGCGAGGGCGCAGCGCGACAAGGCCGATGAGAGCGCCGGGTACGCCCTCCAGCAGAAGGCCGAGGCGGAGAAGGGCGAGCGTGCCGCCCGCCTCGCCCAGCGCCTCGCGGACCGCGTCGCCTACGCCAGCCGCATCCGCCAGGCCCAGCTCGAGATCGAGCGTGGCCGCCTCCCCGTCGCCCGGCCGATCCTCCTCCAGACCGACGAGGCACTGCGCGGCTGGGAGTTCGACCACCTGATCCGCGAGACCGACAGGCTACTGTGGACCGCCCCCGCCCACCCCGACTGGGCCCTGGGGGTGGCCTACGGCGGCGACGGCGAGCGTGTCGCCTCGGCTGGCAAGGACGGCACCGTCAAGGTGTGGAATGCAGTGACCGGCAAGCTGATCCACACACTCAAGGGACACGCCGGGCCCGTCTCCGCCGTCGCCTTCAGCCACGACGGCAAGCGTCTCGCCTCCGCCGGCGCCGACAGGACGGTCAGGGTCTGGGACGCCCCGGCCGGCAAGGCCGAGCGCACGCTGACCGGACATGCCGCACACGTCAAGTGCGTCGCCTTCAGCCACGACGGCAAGCGTCTCGCCTCCGGCGGCCTGGACAGGAAGGTGATGGTGTGGGACCTCGCCGGGGCCAAGGGGCCGCTCACCCTGGTGGGACACGCGGACTGGGTCGGTGGCGTCGCCTTCAGCCCCGACGGCCGGCACATCGCCTCGGCGAGCAGGGACGGGACGGCCAAGGTCTGGGAGGCGGCGGCCGCCAAGGAGCCGCTGACGTTCCCCGGCCACGAGGGCGAGGTCACCGGGGTGGCCTTCGCCGCCGACGGCAGGCGGGTCGTCACGTCGGGCTGGGACGGCACGGCGCGGGTGTGGGACGCGAGGTCCGGCGACGAGATCCTGTCCATCCGCGCCCACCTTAATCACGCCGCCGCCGTGGCCGTCAGCCGCGACGGGGCGCGGATCGCCACCGCCGGGTGGGACAACGCCGTCAAGGTGTGGGACATCAGGACGGGCCAGCTCGCGCTGACGCTGGCCGGCCACACACTCCCGGTCAACGGCGTGGCGTTCAGCCCCGACGGCAGACGCATCGCCTCGGCGTCCGGCGACAGGGCCGTGAAGACGTGGGACGTGGAGGCCGCGGGGCCGGACACGCTGCGCGGCCACGGCTCCGCCATCTGTGCCGTGGCACGCGCCGACGGACGCATCATCTCGGGCAGCCTCGACGGCACGTTCAAGGTGTGGGAGGCGGGCAAGCCGCCCCGCACCGTGCAGGCCCACATGCCCCCGCTGGGCGCCCTCGCGCTCTCCCCCGACGGCGGACGCATCGCGACGGGCGGCGGGGACGGGTCGCTGAAACTGTGGGACGCGGCGACGGGCGTGCCGGCATTCACCCTGGCCGGCCACGACGGGCGCGTCGAGTGCGTGACGTTCAGCCGCGACGGCAGGCTCCTCGCCTCCGGAGGCGAGGAGCTCAAGCTGTGGGACGCGAAGTCCGGCAAGGAGATCTTCACCCTGAAGGGCCACGCGGAGCCGATCCGTGGGGTGGCCTTCAGCCGCGACGGCCGGCGGATCGCCTCCGCGAGCTGGGACGGCACCGTCAAGGTGTGGGACGTTGCCGGCAAGGAACGGCTCACGTTCCGCGGCCACGCCGGGCCGGCCGCCGCCGTGGCCTTCAGCCCCGACGGCAAACGCATCGTCTCCGCCGGCGGCGAGGCGAAGGTGTGGGACGCCGACACCGGCGAGGATAGGCTCTCCCTCTCGGGGCACGCGGGCGCCGTGACCGCCGTCGCGTTCAGCCCTGACGGCGCACGCATCGCCACCGCCGGCAAGGACGGCACGGTGAAACTGTGGGACGCCGACACAGGGCGGGAGACGCTCACCCTGCACGGCCACGCCGGCTCCGCCGACGCGATCACGTTCAGCGCCGATGGCCTCGTCATCGTCTCGGGCGGCGAGGACAAGGCGGTGCGGGTCTGGAACACGGCGCCGCGCGGGCCCTCGCCTCGATGAGCACGCGGTTCGCATCGTTCTTCTTCGACTCCACCACCGCCGTGATCGGGCCGTGCCCTGACGGCGGCCCGAAAGAAATGGGCGTGGCCGGCTGGCCACTTGGCAGACGCTCAATAATGCCCCGCCTCCACCTCCGGATCGTGCCCCTCCGCCGGCGCCGGCTTGCCCCACGTCCGCTCCGTCAGGAGCGTGATGCCGAAGTAGAAGACCGGGGTCAGGAAGACGCCGAACAGCGTCACCCCCAGCATGCCCCAGAACACCGCCACCCCCAGCGTGTACCGCATCTCCGCGCCCGCCCCCGTCGCCATCACCAGCGGCACCACGCCCAGGATGAACGCGAACGACGTCATCAGGATCGGACGCAGGCGCAGCTTGCACGCCTCCAGGGTCGCCTCCCACGGCGTCGCCCCCTGCTCGCTCCGCACCTTCGCGAACTCGACGATGAGGATGGCGTTCTTGCACGCCAGCCCCACCAGCACCACGAAGCCGATCTGCGTGAAGATGTTGATGTCCAGCCCCGCCATCACCACGCCCGCCACCGCGCACAGCAGGCACATCGGCACCACGAGGATCACCGCCAGGGGCAGCGACCAGCTCTCGTACTGCGCCGCCAGCACCAGGAACACCAGCACCACGGCCAGGATGAACGCCAGCATCGCCGTGTTGCCCGCCTGCCGTTGGAGGAACGCCAGCTCCGTCCACTCCGCCTTCATCGACGGCGCCAACGCCCCCTCCGCCGCCCCCTCCATCCGCTCCAGCGCCTCGCCCGAGCTGGTCCCCGCCGCCGCGTTCACGTTCACGAACGCCGCCGCGTACATGTTGTACCGCGTCAGCATCACCGGCCCGTGTGTCTCCGACACCGTGCAGAACGCCCCCAGCGGCACCATGTCGCCGTGCTCGTTGCGCACCTTCAGCCGACGCACGTCGTCCGCACGCATCCGGTAACGCGCGTCCGCCTGCACGTTCACCTGCCACGTCCGCCCGAAACGGTTGAAGTCGTTCACGTAGAACGAGCCGACGTACACCTGCAGCGCCACGAACACCTCGCCCATCGGCACGCCCATCATCCGCGCGTCGTGCCGGTTCACCTCCAGGTGCAGCCACGGCGTGTCCGCCCGGAAGCTCGTCGAGACGCCCGTCAGGCCCTCCGCCTCCGCGCCCCTCTCCGCCGCCTGGTGCGCCGCCGCCTGCAGCGCCCGCGCCCCCATGTCGCCCCGGTCCTCGATCACCAGCTTGAACCCGCCCGCCGTCCCCAGCCCCTCGACCGGCGGCGCGCCGAACACCTCCACCGTCGCCTCCGTCAGCACCGCACGCAGCTCGCGGCGCAGCCGCTCCGCGATGGCGTCCGCCGACAGCCCGCGCCGGTGGTGGAAGTCCTCCAGCATCACGTACATCGAGCCGAAGTTGGAGGCGTTCACCCCCAGGAGCACCGACTGCCCCGAGATCGCCACCGTGTGCGCCACCCCCTCCACCTTGGCCGCCGCCTCCGCCCGCGCCATCAGCTTCTCCGTCCGGTCCAGCGACGCCGCGTCCGGCAACTGGATGTTGACGAGCAGATACCCCTTGTCCTGCTGCGGGATGAACCCCGTCGGCGTCGTCTGGAACAGGTGCCACGTCGCCGCCAGCATCCCCCCGTACATCACGAGCACCAGCGGCGCCCCGCGCAGCGACAGCCCCACCAGCCCGGTGTACGCCTCCGCCGTCAGCCCGAAGCCCCAGTTGAACCCCACGAAGAACCACCCCAGCACCAGGTTCAGCAGCCCTCCCAGGGCAGCACCCGCGATCACCCCCGCCCCGACGGCGGCCGCCAGGCCGAGATGCCCCGTCAGGAAGTACCACCCCGCCCACGCCCCCAGCAGCAGGTAGGCGAAGCGCGGCAGCGGCTCGCTCTTGCCCTCCTTCTTGTCACGCAGCAGGATGGCGGCGAGCGCCGGGCTGAGCGTCAGCGAGTTGAACGTCGAGATCAGCGTGCTGATGGCGATCGTCATCGCGAACTGGCGGAAGAACTGCCCGATGATGCCGCCGATGAACATGCACGGCAGGAACACGAACGACAGCACCAGCCCGATGGCGATCACCGGGTACGACACCTCGTCCATCGCCTTGATGGTGGCGTCACGCGGCGACAGGCCGTGCTCGATGTGGTGCTCCACGGCCTCGACCACCACGATGGCGTCATCGACGACGATGCCGATGGCCAGCACCAGCCCGAACAGCGTCAGGTTGTTCAGGCTGAACTGCAGCGCGGGGATGCCCGCGGCGTTGCCCACCAGCGTGACGGCGTACATCACGGCGAACGTGCCGACGACGGCGACCGGCACGGCGATGAGCGGGATGATGGCCGAGCGCCAGGACTGCAGGAAGACGAGGACCACGGCGGCGACGAGGATGATGGCGTCGCGCAGGGCGTAGATGACCTCCCAGATCGACTCGCTGATGAACGGGGTGGTGTCGTAGACGATGGTGAAATCGACGCCGGCGGGGAAGCCGCCCTTCAGCGCCTCCATCTTCTTGCGGATCTCCCGCGCCACCTGCAGGGCGTTCGACCCCGGCAACTGGTAGATCGACAGGGCGACCGACGGCTGGCCGTCCATCGTGCAGGTCTGGTCGTAGGCCTGCGCGCCCAATTCGATGCGGGCCACGTCGCGCAGGCGGATCAGCCTGCCGCCCGAGTCGTGCTTGATGATGATCTCGCCGAACTGCTCGCGTGTCGCCAGCCGCCCCAGCGTCACCATGTTGTACTGGAACGACTGCGCCCGCGGGTTGGGCGGCTGGCCGATCTGCCCCGCCGCCACCTGCACGTTCTGCTGCTCCACCGCCCGCAGCACGTCCGCCGCGCTCAGGCCCCGCGTCGCCATCCGCCCCGGATCGAGCCAAACACGCATCGAGTAATCGCGCTGCCCCAGGTAGGTGATGTCGCCCACCCCGTTGATGCGCGATAGCTCGTCGCGGAGCTGGATGGTCGCGTAGTTGGACAGATACAGGTTGTCGCGCGAGCCGTCGGGCGAGTACAGGTTGACGATCATCAGGATGCTGGGCGATTTCTTCTTGACCGTCACGCCGCGGCGCTTCACGAGGTCGGGCAGGATAGGCAGGGCGAGGGCGACGCGGTTCTGCACGAGCACCTGGGCGAGGTTCAGGTTGGTGCCGTTCTTGAACGTCACGGTGAGGGTGTAGGAGCCGTCGTTGCCGCACTGGCTGGACATGTACAGCATGTCCTCGACGCCGTTGACCTGCTGCTCGATGGGGGCGGCGACGGTGTCGAGGACGGTCTGGGCGTGGGCGCCGGGGTAGCTGGCCGACACCTCCACCGTGGGGGGGGTGATCTCCGGGTACTGCGCCACGGCCAGGTTGAAGACGGCGATGCCGCCCGCCAGCGTGATGACGATGGACAGCACCGCGGCGAAGATCGGCCGCCCGATGAAGAACCTAGCGAACACGGCCAGCTCCCTGGGTTCGGTGGCGACGGATGGAACGGGCGAGCGGCGCGGCGTGAGGCCGCCGGTTCTGCAAGGCGAGCGGCGCGGCGTGAGCCCGGCGTGTCTGCGGCCCAGGCGAGCGGCCCACCGTCAGGGGGCCGAGCCCGTCCCCGCCGAGTATTCTACCCCCGTGCCGCCGACGCGCTGCCAGGGGGCCCAAACGATGCTCGTACTGCTGCTCTTCGCCGCCGCGCCGCCTCTGGACGACCCGCTGCCGCCGGGCGCCGTCGCACGCCTGGGCTCGTCGTTCCTCGATGGCCGCTACCACGCCCAGGACCTCGCCTTCCGGCCCGATGGCAAACTCATCTTCGCCGGCGGGCGCGGTGTGGGCGTGTGGGACATCGAGAAGAAACGCCTGCTCGCCCTGCACCCCGGCGGCCCGTACTACCGCGCCCTCCCGGCGGGCGACGCCGCCCTCGTCGCGGGGTACTCGCTTTCCCTGGTGGAGCCGGGCCGCGCGCAGCGCTGGACCAAGGATAAGCTGTACTCCACCGCCGTCGCCGTCGGCCACGACGGGACATGGTTCGCCTGGGCCACGCCGTCGCAGCTCGTCTTCGCCGACATGCGCGACGGCGAGAACACGTACCGCGTCCACATCCCGATCTCGCGCGTGGCCGCCAGCCCGCGACTCGCCGCCTGCCCGACGCGGCCAGAGGTCGCCCTCCTCACCGCCGACGGTGACCTGTCGGTCCGCGTCAGGGGCCGCGACTCGCCCCTGTGGACTGCCCATGGCCACGCCCCCGCCCGGCGCGAATACCACCACGGCGCGGCTGCCTACAGTGCCGACGGCGGCCTCATCGCCACTTCCTTCAGCGACCGGACCGTCCGGCTCTGGGACGCACGCACCGGCAAGCCCGGCCGCGTCCTGACACGCGGCGGCCCTGTCGCCCACGCCCTCGCCTTCTCGCGCGACGGCACGCTGGCCGCCTCCTTCGACGACACCACGGTCCGTCTGTACGACCCTGCCTCGGGCAAGGAGCGCGTCATTCAGACCGGGGCCCCGCAACACCGCTTGTCCTTCTCCCCCGATGGCAAGGTGCTGGCCTCGGCCTCGGGGGAACGCCAGCTCGCCGAGCTGTGGGACGTGGTCACGGGTAAGCGTCTGCACGAGCCGGAGGGCCACCTCGACACCGTCGCCGCCCTGCGGTTCGTGGAAGACGGACGCATCGTGTCGGTGGACCAGGGCGGCCGGGTCGTGGACTGGCGCCTCGGCGGGGCGTCGCGGGCCGTGACGCTGCCGCACCAGGCCGGCTATCGCAACTTCGCCCTGTCGCCCGACGGCACGCGGGTGGCCGAGGGCGGCAGGGCGCCGGCCGTCCACGACACGGCGGGCGGCAAATTGGTCGCCCGGCTGGCGGGAGACGCCTCGGTCTTCAACCTCGCCTTCCGCGCCGGCGGCGTCATGGGGCTGGGCGGGGGTGGCGGCCTGCGCTGGGGGCCAAACGGCGCGCTGGCGAAGCGGGCGCCGATGGGGGTGAGGCCCGGCTGGACCTGGTTCCTCCCCAACGGGACGCAAGCCTTGCAGGGGGACCGCCTCACCCTGGTGCTGGTCGATCTGGCGAGCGGCGCCCGCCGCGTCGTCCGGCGTGACGAGCAGCCGCCGTTCCAACCCGCCATGTTGGCCTTCACCCCCGACGGGGCGTTCGCCGCCTGGACCACCTTCGGCAAGGTCATCCTCGCCGACGCCCACACCTGGGAGGCCGTCCTCGCGCTGCCGCACGACGGGGGCATGCCCGCCGCCGTCGCCCTCAGCCGCGACGGCCGCCGCCTCGCCGTCACGCGCGTGGGCAACGGCACCAGCGACATCCTCTGCTACGACGCCGTCGCCGGCAAGAAGCTCTTCGACCGCCCCCTGCCCCGCAGCGTCCTCATGCACTGCCCCCCCGACTTCTCGCCCGACGGCTCGAAGCTGGCGACGGCCACGGGCCGCACCGTCCTCGTCTGGGAGGTGCCCCCGCGCGTCCGGGCCGCGAAGCCCGACGACGCCGGGCTGGAACGCTGCTGGGTGCGGCTCGCCGGCAAGCCGGAGGAGGCCCACCGCGCCGGGTGGGAGATCGTGGACGCCGGCGCCACGCGCTTCCTCATCGGGAAGCTGAAGCCTGCCGAGCCGGCGGACGCGAAGCTCCTCGCCCGCCTGATCGCGGACCTCGACGACGACGACTTCGATAAGCGCACCAGGGCGGAGCAGGATCTCATCAAGCTGGGCCGGCAGGCCGAGGCCGCCATGCTGCGGGCGCTCGCGGGCAAGCCGTCGCTGGATGTCTACCGCCGGCTGGAGCGTCTCCTGGCGGCGGTGCGTGCCTCGCCCGAGTCGCTCCGCATGTCCCGCGCCGTCGCCGTCCTCGCGCGGCTCGGCACGGCGGAGGCCCTCGAAAAGCTGGCCGGCCAGAAGACCGACCCCCGCCTCGCCGCGGAGGCGCGCGAGGCCCTGGCTCGGTTGAAGGTCAGCCACCGGTGATCCTTCCGTTGCCTTTCGGACGCAGGAGGCGCCACGCGAACTTGCCGGTCAACACGTCCAGCGTCGCCTCGTTGATCCGCAGCATCATCGGCGTGGCGAAGCCCCACCACGAGCTGACCCGGTCCACCACCACGAAGAACACCGGGGTCAGGAAGATGCCGAACAGGGTCACCCCCAGCATCCCCCAGAACACCGCCGTCCCCAGCACCCGCCGCATCTCCGCACCCGCGCCGTGCGCCAGCAGCAAGGGCACCACGCCCAGGATGAACGCGAACGAGGTCATCAGGATCGGACGCAGGCGCAGCTGGCACGCCTCCATCGCCGCCGCCGTGGCCGACGCCCCCTCGTCGCGTTTCATCTTGGCGAACTCGACGATGAGGATGGCGTTCTTGCACGCCAGGCCGATCAGCACCACGAACCCCACCTGCGTGAACACGTTCACGTCGTGCCCGGCCAGGGCCACGCCGGCGATGCTGCTCAGAACGCACATCGGCACCACCAGGATCACCGCGGCCGGCAGCGACCACGACTCGTACAACGCCGCCAGCACCAGGAACACGAACATCACCGAGAACACGAACACCAGCATCCCCGTGCCGCCCGTGATCTTCTCCAGGTAGAACAGCTCGGTCCACTCCGCGGTCATGCCCGGCGGCAGCGTCTTCTCCGCCATCTCCTCGATCTTGCGGATCGTCTCGCCCGAGCTGACGCCGGGCGCCGAGCTGCCGTTGATCGACGCCGCCGAGTACATGTTGTAGCGTGTGAGCACGAGCGGCCCGTTGTAGTCCTTGATGGCCGCCAGGGTCGAGATGGGCACCATCTGGCCCTTGTTGTTGCGGACCTTGATGCGCTTCACGTCCTCGGCGGCGCTGCGTAGCTCCATGCGCGCCTGCACGTTCACCTGCCACGTCCGCCCGAACAGGTTGAAGTCGTTCACGTAGCGTGAGCCGAGGAACACCTGCAAGGCGCTGAACACCTCCGCCAGCTCCACGCCCTGCTTGAAGCACTCGTGCCGGTTCACGTCCACGTAGAGCTGCGGGGCCTCGGCGTTGAACACCGTGAACGCCCCCGTCAGCAGCGGCCCCTCCTCCATCTCCGTCCCCGGGCCGTTGAGCGACTTGACGGACCTGGGGATGCCGTCCCTCAACTTCTTCATGTCGTCCACGGCCTTCTCGGTGGCGTCCTGCAACGCCTTCAGCCCCAGCTCGGCCCGGTCCTCGATCATGATGCGGAACCCGCCGGCCCGCCCCAGCCCGTTGACCGGCGCCGGGCCGAAGATCGCCACCTTCGCCTCCGGCACCTCCTTCTCCAGCCGGTCCGTCAGCGTCTTCATGATCGCGTCCGACTTCAGCTCCGGGTCGTGGCGGTTCTTGAAGTCGTCGAGGATGATGAACATCGACCCGAAGTTCGAGCCGTAGGCGCTCAGCGTGAACGAGTTCCCCGCCACGCTCGTCGTGTAGCGGATGCCCGGCGTGCCGAGGATCACATCCTCGATCTTCTGGATGGCCGCCCGCGTGCGCCGCGTCGAGGAGGCGTCGGGCAGCTGGATGCTCGCCACCAGGAACCCCTTGTCCTGTGACGGGATGAACCCCGTCGGGAGCTGGTTCAGCCCCCACCACGTCAGCACCAGGAGCCCGCCGTACACCACCAGCACCAGCACGCTCAGACGCAGCGCCAGGCCGACGAGCTTCGTGTACACCCCCGTGCCCAGCCTGAAGCCCATGTTGAACAGCCAGAAGAACCACCCCAGCGTGAAGTCGAGCAGGCGCTGGAACCAGTCCTTCTCCGCCCCGCGCGGCTGGAGGAGGATCGCCGCCAGGGCGGGGCTGAGGGTCAGCGAGTTGAACGCCGAGATCAGCGTGCTGATGGCGATGGTGAGGGCGAACTGGCGGAAGAACTGCCCGATGATGCCGCCGATGAACGCGCACGGGATGAACACCGCCGACAGCACAAGCCCCACGGCGATCACCGGCCCCGACACCTCCTCCATCGCCTTGATGGTGGCGTCACGCGGCGACAGGCCGTGCTCGATGTGGTGCTCCACGGCCTCGACGACCACGATGGCGTCGTCCACCACGATGCCGATGGCCAGCACCAGCCCGAACAGCGTCAGGTTGTTGATGCTGAAGCCGGCGGCGAGCATGACGGCGAA
The DNA here is from genome assembly GCA_964630925.1 of uncultured Alcaligenaceae bacterium. GTDB lineage: Bacteria > Planctomycetota > Planctomycetia > Gemmatales > Gemmataceae > RGDT01. The sequence goes on along the minus strand of CAZVZK010000008.1, from coordinate 16,939 downwards.
GGTGCCGACGATGGCGACGGGGACGGCGACGAGGGGGATGATGGCCGATCGCCAGTTCTGCAGGAACGCGAGGACGACGAGGGCGACGAGGATGATGGCGTCGCGGAGGGACTTGAACACCTCGTTGATCGACTCGCGGATGAACGGAGTCGTGTCGTAGCTGATGCGGTAATCGACGCCCTCGGGGAAGTCCTTCTTCAGCTCGGCGAGCTTGGCCTTGATGAGGTCCGCCGTCTCCAGGGCGTTGGCGTCGGGCAGGGCGAAGACGGCGAGGCCGACGGCGGGCCGGGCCGCGCGTTTGTTGCTGCCGAAGCGGTTGTTGACGTCCTCGACGCGCGCCCCGAGCATGACCTCGCCGATGTCCTTGATGCGGACGACGCGGCCCTCCGTGTCGCGTTTGACGACGACCTTCTCGTAGTCCGCGACCTCGCTGAGCCGCCCCTTGGTGGCCAGCACCATCTGCACCGCCGACCCGGCGGACGGGGGCTGGCCGATCTGCCCGGCGGAGACCTGGACGTTCTCCTCCTGCAAGGCCCGCACCACGTCGCCGGCGGTGATGCCGCGGACCGACATGCGTTCGGGGTCCACCCAGATGCGCATGGAGTAGTCGCGCTGGCCGAAGAGGAGGCACTCGCTGATGCCCGGGAGGCGGGCGACCTCGTCGCGGACGCGCGTGAGGGCGAAGTTGGAGATGTAGAGCTGCGAGTGGGAGCCGTCGGCGGAGAAGATGCTGCCGACGAGGAGGATGTCGGGGGAGCGTTTCTTGGTGACGACGCCCGTCGCCTTGACGACATCCGGGAGCTGGGGGAGCGCGAGGTTGACGCGGTTCTGGACGAGGACGTTGGCGAGGTTCAGGTTGACGCCCAGCTCGAAGGTCACCGTGAGCGTGTACGAGCCGTCGCTGGTGCATTGCGAGGCCATGTAGAGCATGCCCTCGACGCCGTTGACCTGCTGCTCGATGGGGGCGGCGATGCACTCGGCGACGACCTGGGCGCTGGCGCCGGGGTAGCGGCACTCGACCTGGATGGTGGGCGGGGCGATGGGCGGGTACTGCGCGACGGGGAGGTTGAAGACGGCGAGGCCGCCGGCCAGGGTGATGAGGATCGACAGCACGGCGGCGAAGATCGGCCGGCCGATGAAGAAGCGTGCGAACATGGCGGCTCACTTACCGGCGGGCTTCTTCGCGGGCATGATGGTGACCTCCTTGCCGCGGCGGACGCGCTGCTGCCCCTCGACGATGACGCGGGCGGCGTCCGTCAGGGCCTTGCCGGGTGGGACGCCGTTCACGTCGCGGATGACGCGGAGCGCCTCCCCGTCGCCGCCGCCGCCCTCGACGGCCTGGCCGACCAGCACCTTGCGGTACTCGGCGATGCCCTGCTCGACCTCGACCTCGACGTCCTCGTCGCCCCGCTTGACGGTGCGTTTCACCTTCTTGATGCCCGTGACGACGTAGACGAAGCGGTCACCCTGGTCGGAGCCGAGCGCCTTCTCGGGGACGACGAGCGCGGGGGCCTTCTTGCCGATGGGCAGGCGGACGCGGACGAACAGGCCGGGCGACAGGAGCCGGGTCTTGCCGTCCTTGCCGAGGGGGTTGTCGATCTTGGCCCGGACGCGGAGCGTGCCGGTGCCGGGGTCGATCTGGTTGTCGATGAAGTCGATGACGCCCTTGAGGGGGTACTTGTCCTTGTCGTCCGCCAGGCCCAGCTCGACGTGCAGGTCGGTGGCGCGGGCCGAGTCGATCTCCTTCTCCTGGATCATGCGGCGGACGCGCAGGACGGTCCGCTCGTCCACGTCGAAGTAGGCGTGCATGGGGTCGAGCGCGACGAGGGTCGTGAGGACGGTGTCGTCGGCCTTGACGAGGTTGCCGGGGTCGATGAAGGAGCGGCTGATGCGTCCGGCGAACGGGGCCTTGACCGACGTGTACCCGAGGTTGAGGGTGGCCGTCTTGAGGACGGCGCGGGAGATGCCGAGGGACGCGTCGGCCTCGTCGCGGGAGGCGGTGAGCCGCGCCAGCTCCTCGCGCGAGGTCGCGCGGCCGGCGTCGCGGGCGCGGCGGAGGTCGCCCGTGATGCGGTCCAGGGTGGCCTCGGCCTGCCGGACGGCGGCCTGGGCCTTGTCGAACTCGGCCTGGTAGGTGCGGGCGTCGATGCGGAACAGCTCGGCCCCTTCGGGCACGTCGCCGCCCTCCGTGTACGCGATCCTGTCCGGCGCGGGCTTGTGCCCGTTCTTGGCGCGCGGGCCATCGATCAGGTAGCCGGTGACGCGGGCGCGGATCTCGGCGGTGCTGGCCGCCTTGGTCCAGCCGGTGAAGTCCTCGAAGTCGCCGAGGGGGCGCGCCTCCGGGGACACGACCACGACCTCGGGCGGGGGCGCGGCGGCCTTCTCGCCTGGCTTCTTGCCGCAGCCGCACGCCAGGACCGACAGAGCCAGGGATGCCGCCGCCAACGCCCTCATCTCGCGCCCTCCGCGAATACTAGACCGATCGGTCCATTGCGTTATTCTAACGGCGGCGGGCGGCCGTGCAAGGGCCGGGCGTCAGAGCGTCTTGAGGTACTCGATGAGGGCCATCCGCTCGGCGTCGTCCAGCCTGTCGCCGTAGGTGTGCCCGCCGTTGCCGCGGCCCGGCCTCGTCGTGTCGTAGACGCGGCGGAATTCAAGGGGGGGCGTCGTGCGCTGGTCGGGGGCGTTGTCGAGGACGCGGACCTTGAAGCCGACGTGCCGGCCGTCGTAGTCATCGATGCCGGTGCCGTAGGAGCGTGTGAAGATCCGCGGGCGGGCCTTCGAATTGAGGACGCCGTACAGCGTGGGCACCGACCCGTTGTGCAAGTACGGCGCCGTGGCCCACACGCCGTCGAGGGGCGGGGCCTGGTAGCCCTCGGTGACGATGCCCTGCCCGTGCGGCCCCTTGGCGAACCACGACTTGTTGAACGCCTCGCCGAACGCCGGCGTCAGGGCGGTGAAGCGGCGGCGGTCCGTGCCGATCTCCTTGAGCGGGATCACCTTGTTCGGGTACGTCGGCTTCTCGCCGTAGGTGCCGTGGCAGCGGGCGCAGTTGTCCTTGAAGATCGGCTCGCCGCGTGCGGCCAGCTTCGCGTCGATGGGCAGCGGGTACTTCGGCGCCTCGATGGACTTGAGGTATTCGAGGATGTCGGCGAAGTCGGGCTCGGCCTTGTGGAAGGCGGCGGGGAAGTTGAGGGGCGACATCATGAACTGCATGATCGACCGGACGGAGCGCGTGTCGGCGCCGCCGGTGTGGTACATGGTCTTCTTCTTCTTGAGCTGCCACCACGCCGGCGCGTCCTCGATCATCTGGTCGTCGAGGCCGAGGTCGAGCGGCGACAGGCGGAGGGAGAGGTCCGGGTTGCGGTAGCCGAGGAGGAACACCGCCATCCCGCCGGCCTCGGTCGTGCCGCGGACGCGCGTGAAGTGGAAAGGCGGCTTCGACCCCGACAGGTCGGTGTAGAACGCGGAGTAGTCGATGGCGGTGTTGGGCAGGCCGATGATCGACTTGCCCAGGACCGAGCCGGCGTGGCACGTCAGGCAGTCGGTGGTGAGGCCCTTGCCGCCGAGGAGGTTGGGGGCGTAGCGGAGCCCCATCGGCAGGCCGTCATTCTCATAAGGCGCGGGGTGCAGGCCGTAGCGCTCGTTGAAGAGGCGCGCGTAGTCCCTGGCGGGGGGCTTCTCCTTGAGTCCCCAGCGTTTCCAGGCGTCGGCGTAGGCGTTGCCGGGCCAGGCCGGGGGGCTGTAGGTGCGCGTGAGCAGGAAGCGTTTGCCGCGCTGGGCCGGCGTCTCGGTGAAGGGGGCGGCGGCGACGAGGGCGATGGCGCTGACGGCGAGGAGAGAACGGAACATTGGCGGCCTCCGTCGGAGATGAACGCACTCATTGTAGCCGATGGGGGGCGGGCCGCGGCGGGGAAATCGGCGTACAACGTCCCCGGTAGGGCAGGCGGGTTGGCCTGCCGATCCAACAGGACAGGCGGGCCGCCTGTCACCACGGGGGCCTCTCATGCTCGACATCGCCGCGATCCAGGCCGCCCTCCGCGAGGAGCGCCTCGACGGCTGGCTCCTGTACGACTTCCGCGGCCTCAACGTGCTGGCGCGGCGTGTCCTGCGGTTCCCCGCCGACGCCCACGCCACGCGGCGCTGGTTCTACTACATACCGGCGGACGGGCCGCCGCGGCAACTGGTCCACCGCATCGAATCCGCCGTCCTCTCCGCCTACCCCGGCGAGAAGACGGTCTACCTGCGCTGGCAGGAGCTGGAGGCCGGGGTCGCGGGGCTGGTGAAGGGCGCGAAACGCATCGCGATGGAGTACGCCCCGCGCAACGCCAACCCCTACATCTCGCGCGTGGATGCCGGCACCGTCGAGCTGGTGCGGTCCGACGGCGTCGAGGTCGTGCCGTCGGGCGACCTCATCCAGCGCTTCGAGGCGTGCTGGGACGATGACCAGTGGGCCATGCACCTGGAGGCCGCCAAGCACACCTCGTCGGCTTACGGGGTGGCCTGGAGGTTCATCGCCGAGCGTGTCCGCGCCAAACAGGCGGTCCACGAGATGGACGTGCAGAAGGTCATCATGGATCACTTCGCCGCCAACGGCCTGGTGACCGATCACGCGCCGATCGTCGGGGTCGGCCCGCACTCGGGCGACCCGCACTACGCGCCGCGGCCGGGCGACGCCGGCCTGATCCGCGAGGGCGACTTCGTGCTGATCGACCTGTGGGCCAAGCTCGCGAAGCCGCGTGCCGTCTACAGCGACCTGACGTGGGTCGGCTTCGTGGGCAAGGAGGTGCCGGCGAGGTACGAGGACATCTTCCAGATCGTGCGGCGGGCCAGGGACGCCGCGATCAAGCGGGTGCGCGATGCGTTCGCGGCGGGCGAGGCGCTGCAGGGGTATCAGGTGGACGACGCCTGCCGCGAGGTGATCGAGGAGGCGGGGCACGGCGCGGCGTTCGTCCACCGCACCGGGCACTCCATCGGCGAGGAGACGCACGGCAACGGCGCCAACATGGACAACCTGGAGACGCACGAGACGCGGCGCGTCATGCCGCGGACCTGCTTCTCGGTGGAGCCGGGGATTTATCTGCCGGAGTTCGGGGTGCGCAGCGAGGTGAACGTGTACGTCGGGGCGGACAGGGCGGTGCACGTGACCGGGCCGGCGCCGCAGGAGGCGGTGCTGCGGGTGCTGGCGGAGTATTGAGCCGTGGGCGTGAGCCGATCCTGGCGGGCGGGGATGCGTCAGCGCCCCGCCCACGCGGCGTCAGCGCCTCCCTGACGGGACGCGGCCACGCTCGCCAACGGCCGAAGCCGCTGTTGCCCCAGGTCACACTTCGGCCGCCCCGCCCGGCTCCAGCACCATCGCCTCGCACGCGGTCTCGCGGCGCACCCGCGCCGCCCACGCCGCCGCGTCCTGCGCGATGGGGGGCCACGTCGAGTAGTGGATCGGGAACGCCTTGCGTGGCGTCAGCAGCTTGACCGCCCGGAGGGCGTCGTCGGGGCCCATCGTGTAGTTGTCGCCGATGGGGAGGATGGCCAGGTCGATGCCCTCCTCGCCGATCAGCCGCATGTCGCCGAATAGCCCGGTGTCGGCGGCGTCGTAGATCTTGCGTCCGTCCTTGGTGTGGAGGAGGAAGCCGGCGGGGTTGCCGCCGTAACTGCCGTCGGGGAGCTGCGAGCCGTGGATGGCGAAGGTCATCTTGAGGCGGCCGAAGGGGAAGTCGTGCCCGCCGCCGTGCTGCATGCCGTGGACGCGCTGCAGCCCCTGCTTCTCCAGCCAGCCGGCGATCTCGTAGTTGGCGACCACCGTCGCCCCGGTGCGTTTGGCGATCTCGACGGCGTCGCCGACGTGGTCGCCGTGGCCGTGCGAGACGAGGATGAAGTCGCACTCGGCGCGGGCGGCGGGGATGGCGGCCGCCGGGTTGCCGGTGAAGAAGGGGTCGATCAGAATCTTCTGGCCGGAAGTCTCGATGAGCAGGGCCGAGTGTCCGAGCCAGGTCACCTTGTTTGCCATGATCGCCTCCGGGGGTCGTTCCTTGTGACAGCGTAGCGACGGGGGGGCGGACGTGGAAGCGCGGGGCCGTTCACTCGGGCCCTTCCGGGGCAAGCTCGCCTGGAGCCGGCCACGCTTGAAACCCGCCCCGGGCCGGGTACACTCACGGCGGACACCCCCGGGAGATGCACCCATGCCGGACCTCGCCGTCGGCGAATCCATCGAGATGAAGGGCTCGGGCGCCAAGCCCTACATCATCAAGAACTGCGGCGGCGGCGGCTGGTCCTGCACCTGCCCCGCCTGGCGCAACCAGTCCATCGACCCCCGCGTCCGCACCTGCAAGCACATCCGCAAGCTACGCGGTGACGCCGCCGAGGAAGAGCGCATCGGCTCCGACGTGCCCCTCCCGTCGCGCACCCCCGACCCGGTGGACGGGGAGAAGGTCGTCCCCGGCGTCCTCCTCGCGGAGTCCTGGGACGGCGAGTCCAACCCCGTCGGCTGGTGGATGAGCGAGAAGCTGGACGGGGTGCGGGCGTGGTGGGACGGCACGCGCTTCCTCTCCCGCAACGGCAAGCTGTTCCTCGCCCCGCCCTGGTTCACCGCCGGCCTGCCCGCCGTCCCCCTCGACGGCGAGCTGTGGGTCGCGCGCAAGAAGTTCACCCTCGCTCAGGGCATCGCCATGTCCGGCACCCGCGGCGACGACTGGAGGCAGATGCGCTACGTCGTCTTCGACGCCCCGGCCCACGGCGGGCCCTTCGAGGCGCGTCTGCGTTACCTCGCCGATCTGGTCGGCGCCCGCGGCCACGAGTTCGCCAGCGTCCTGGAGCAGCAGCAGTGCCGCGGGTTCGACCACCTGTGGGCCGAGTTCGCCAGGGTCGATGCCCTGGGCGGCGAGGGCCTGATGCTCCGCAAGCCCGGCTCGATGTACGCCTCGGGCCGCAGCAGCATCCTGCAGAAGGTCAAGAAGTTCCACGACGCCGAGGCCACGATCATCGGCTACGACCCCGGCGAGGGCCGGCACAAGGGCCGGGTCGGCGCCCTGCGGTGTCGGCTGCCCGACGGCGTCGAGTTCGGCGTCGGCACGGGCCTGAAGGACCACGAGCGCGACAGCCCGCCGCCCATCGGCACCGTCATCACCTTCAAGTACCAGGAGCTGACCGAGCTGAACGTGCCGCGCTTCCCGGTCTACGTCGGCGTCCGCCGCGACGGCATCATCTCCCCGATGCCCGCGAAGAAGGCCCCCGCCCCGCCGAAGAAGGAGACGCCCGCCCCGGCTCCTGCCGGGCCCGTCTCGGCCGACGCCCGCGCCTTCGACTACGGCGCCGGCGGCGAGGCGCGGTACTGGGAGGGCGTCCGCAGTGGTGCGACGCTGTCGCTGCGCTTCGGCAAGGCGGACGGCACGCCGCAGGTCCGCACCTTCACCTACGACAGCCCGGAGGAGGCCCGCGCCGCCCTCGCCGAGATGGCCGCCGAGAAGCTCGATGACGGCTTCATCGAGCGGGTCGGCGCGCCCGTGGCCATCGCCCCGCCGAAGCCCGCCCCGGCCCCCAAGCCGGCGGCGGCGAAGCCCGCCCCCGTGGCCGTGGCCGCCGCGGCCCCGACGGGCGGGCGGCGGCGTTTCGAGCTGGTGGATGGCACGTCGAGCAAGTTCTGGGAGGTGTGGACCGAGGGGGCGCGGCTGTACACGCAGTACGGCAAGATCGGCGCCAGGGGCCAGACGACGATCAAGGAGCCGGGCGACGAGGCCGCGGCCCGGTCGGCGATGGAGAAGCTCATCCGCGAGAAGACGGGCAAGGGCTACGTCGAGAGGTGACGGTGGATGCGAGGGCGCCGGCCCGCTTCGTGACCGCGCCGGCGCCTCAATGCCCGGACCACGTGTCTGCCATTTTCAAGGCGGTCCGGTAGTCGCCCTCGTGGGCGTGGGCGGGGTCCTTGGCCTTGAACTCGGGCCAGGGGACCGGGTCCTCCTCCCCGTCGCCGGACCAGAAGTACCTGGACATCGTGTGGCGCGACTTCGTCTCGGCGATCTCCCGGATCGTGTCGATCTGGGCCTTCTCGCTCTTTTTCGCGGGGATCTGCTCGCCGAGAGGGCGGTGTGCAGGGCGAGGGCGGAGACGACGGTGGACTTGCCGGCCTGTCGGGAGCAGTTGAGGAGGGCCTGGCGGGCCGATGAGAGGAGGAACTGACGCTGCCAGGGGTCGGGGGCGATGCCCTGGGCGTCGAGGATGAGGGAAGGGTCGAGGGCCAGCGACAGGGCCTTGTGCGCGGGGAGTGTCATGGGGGCGAGTATGGCGGGGGCAGGGCGGCGGTGGGGAGGCGCAAGCCCAGTCGGTCTGGCGGCCAGCTGAACAGGTTGTTTTCGCACAACTTTCACAATTCCGGCCAGGCCGGTCCGCGTACAATTCGCTAGCACCGAATTCCGTCGCGTCAGGATGAGGCCTCAATGCAAATCTCGCTCAGCGATCTTCGCTCAACGGCTCAGGAGTCCTACGACAAGGCGACCAGCGCGGCCGACAGTATTCGCTTGTCGAGAGACAAGGTTGAGGCCTTCAGCGAATCGATCAAGTACGCAGCAGGGCGTGTCAAAGCCCTTCGTGAGTCGATGCTGGAGGACAAGCCCGAGTACAGCGAGCTGCCCACCTACAAGGGCCTGAAGGCCTGGGGTGCGTTGCTCTCCTTTGACTTGCGCAATTCCAGCGCGTTGGCGAGAGAAGTCAGTCCCAGGGACATGTATGTGATCATGCACACATACCTCCCGACCGCTCTCGCGGTGATCGAAGGATTTGAAGGGGCCGTTGTTGGGCTGCGGGGGGATGGGGCCATTGCGAGTTTCGGCCTCGTGGACACCAGCGAGGGCCAGCCGCCTGTCGCCCCGAAGCAAGCAGAGCATGCCGTAGAGCGAGCGTGCGACTGCGGAGACGCCATCGTCAAGGCCGTGAAGCGGGTAGTGAACCCAGTCCTCGCCAAGGGGGCGATCAAGAGGAAGGACGGCAAGACCGTAGGCGTGGGCGAGGGTGTTCTGGAAGTGGGCGTGGGGATCGATGTCGGTGACATCGTTGCAACGCGGATCGGTCTCAGCGGGGCCAACGAACTCACGGCCTATGGCACTGCGGTTAACGAATGCTGCAAGCTAAGCACCGGTCGCGATGAAGTGATCCTGACCCATCGCGCTCGGGAGATGTTCCCCAAGGAGGAAGGTGGGCTTACCTCGTTCACCAGGCACCGGACAAAAAACGGGTTCGTGCTGCACTACCCGCCAGATTACCAGACCCTGGCCTGAGGCCGGGTGAGAGGGCCGCAACGATGTCGAACGATCCCAAACCGGGAGAGCTGACCAAGGACCACCTCGACTTCGCCTGGAAGACGCACGACTATATCCACAACTACATTCGCTTCTCCGACACCAAGGCGGCATTCGTGGTGACCTGGTGCACCGCAATGATCGGGGCAATGTGCTTCGCGAAGTTGCACGAGGGGACCCTCCGAGGTGAGTTCAAGTGGGACCTTCTGTGGTCGTCAGCAGGCGGGTTCCTCTTCCTGGCCCTTGCTTTCCTCAGTGCGGTCTGGGCGATGATCCCCCGGCTGTGGACGGCGCAACTGTCCGGGTTGGTGTTCTGGGACAGTATCGTCGTCCATGCCACGGCCGATCTTTACGCAAACAGCCTTGGCCGCGAGACGAGCAGCGGCCTCGCTAGACACCTCTGCGGCCAGACGTACATGGTGGCGAAGATCGCGAGCGCCAAGTTTTTCTGGTCGGGCCTGGCGATCTGGCTGGCGTTGCTCGGCACGGCTTGCGCGGTAGCGGCAATCGCCCTCAAGGCGGCTATCCCCCTGCCGCCGCCCTGAAGGCCCCCAGCATCTCCACCACCACCTGTGCTACCGGCTTTAGGCACCTGACGCGCGGTAGCCCAACAGTAACTTACCGTCCAACCCTGCCCCCCGCCCGTAGCCGCGCCAGCGTCGCTCTCCTGGCCTCGTCGGGCCACGACGCCAGCAGGGCCAGTAGGGCGGCGAACTCGGGCTCGGTGAGGGCGCCCTTGGCCTCGTTGCAGCGCATGCAGACGACGCGGAGGTTGTCCAGGTGACTTACTGTGCCACGCGGTGCTGCACGTCGATCACCTTCTGCACCGTCTCCTTGAGCGTTTTGAGCAAGTCCGGCTTCTTCTTCTTGGCCAACCCGGCGGGGAGGCCGAGGGCCGCGGTACACTTGGCCAGGCCGGGGCCCGTGAGGCCGTCCATCTGGGCGAGCATGGCCGTCGCCTCGTCCTGGGTGAGCGAAGGGTCGCGGCGGATGGCCCGTTCATAGACGTCTTTCACGGCTGTCGCGACGGCGTCGGCGTCGGGCTTAGGGGTTTTCTGTGTCGTGGCTCCGCCGCCCCCCTTTGGCTTCTTCCCGGGGACGATGCCGGTACGCCGATACTCCGCGGCCAGGGGTAGGAAATCGCTGAGCTCTTTCACGGACTCGGCGGCGAACGGGGCCAGCCCGTCGGCCATCGCCTTCAGGTCCGCCACCGCCTTGCCACCCCCCGCACGGCCCAGGAAATCGGCGAGGTCACGCAAGTGCTGTTGCAGGTCGGCGACATTCATCGGGCAGTTTCTCGTGGAAGGTGTCGGCCAGCGCGTCGAAGACCTGGCACAGCTCCGGGGCGGAGTCGATGCCCATGCCCCCGCTGTCCTCACATTCCGTGATGGACTTGTTGCGGGGCACAGGGTTGGGGAAGGTGTACACTTCCTCGCCGCACATTGTTCGGCACAGGCCGCCGAGCTGCCCCCAGAGCGTCTGCTCGTCCGTGGTCAGGCTGCCGGGCCGGAACGTCCGGTTCGCGATCAGCCCCATCACCTTGAGGTCCGAGTTCACGTTGCGCCGGAACGACTCCTCGCGGAGGTGGGACAAGAGGATCGGGACACGCTCAGCGGCCTTCTGGCTGGGGAGGACGGGGACCAGGAGGTAGTCGCTCGCGGCGAAGGCGTTGACGCAGGAGATGTTGATGAGCGGCGGGCAGTCGAGCAGGACTACGTCGTAGTCCTTGTTGACCTCCTTCAGGTGCAGCGCCTTGCGGAGGAGGAAGCGCGTGTCCCGCTCGCCGCTGAGCAGCAGCCAGCGGAGGGTCAGCGCCAGCTCGGCGTAGGCGAGCCGGTCCGTCGTGCCGACGATCCCGGCGCGGCCGTCCCAGATCGGTGCCGCGTAGTCCACGATCCGCGTGCGGTGGTCGGCCGCGGCCTGGTGCAGGAAGTGCTGGAGCAAACTCTTGGACCCGAAGCGCTCGTTGATCTCGGCCTGGGGCAGGAGCAGGCTTGTCAGGGAGCCTTGTAGGTCGAGGTCGATGAAGAGGACGCGGTAGCCGCGGCGGGCTAGCGCGGCCCCCAGGTGCGCGGTCAGGGTGGTCTTGCCGACGCCGCCCTTGAGGTTGCAGACGGAGATGATGGCCCGCCCCCGCTTGGCGGCGGGGCGGAACTTGGGGACCGTCTGGAGGGCCTTGATCGACCAGAAGCGGCCCTCCGACTTCAGGGCCTTGCGGATGCGGCCCTCGTGCTGGGACACCTGCGCCGCATACTCCTCCAGCTTGCCCTGGGCCGCCTGGAGTGTTTTGCTGAGCTGCTCGATGGCGGACTGGCTTTTCAGCTCCAGCGTAGTCTTCTTGTCGGCGGACTCCGCCAGGGCGGCCTTCAGGTCCGCGGCATCCTTCGCGGCCTGTCCCAGTTCCCACTTCAGGGCGAGGAGGTCGGGATTCTCCTTGGTGGCGTCATCCTTCTGGAGGCCCTCGGCCTGGGCCTTGAGCTGATCGCGGTCGGTCCGTGTCCGTCCGAGCTCGTCGTTGAGCCGGTGGAGCAGGAAGTAGAAGACACCGGCGAGGATGCTCACGATGGGCACGACGATGGCGGCCAGGGTGTAGAGGACCTGGTTCGTGCTCCACATCGGGCCGAACGCGGAGGCGTCGGGCGGCTCGACGGCGAAGAGGGGCAGGAAGGGCGGCATCTCAAAGCTCGAAGGCGTGGTGAGTGTCAGGGTGATTGACATTCTCTGACCACACGGCTGCGCCAGCAAGCGAAAAATCCGAGTAATCGATTCTCGTTCACCGCCCGACCCTGCCGCCGGCGCGCAGCCGCGCCAGGGTGGCCCGCCTCGCCTCTTCGGGCCAGGAGGCGAGCAGCTCCAGCAGGGCGGTGAACTCGTCCTCCGCCAGGGCGCCTTGGCTTCGTTGCAGCGCATGCAGACCACCCGCAGGTTGTCGAGGCCCCAGCCACCGCCGCGGCTTGTTGGCCGGGCGGGGTCGATGCTGAAGTTGCGGGGCGTCAGGGGGCCGCGGCAGTGGGGGCACGACCGGGCGAGGGCGTCGGCCACCAGCGCCCGAAGGTCGGCGGGGCCGAAGGGCACCGACGAGCCGGCGGCCATGGCGCGGCGGCGCTGGTGCGCGCGTGGGTAGCATCGGGGGTGGCGAGGGAGGAGGTCTGGGCACGGGGCACCGGAGAGACGGGGGAGAAACCCGGGCGGGGCACCCCCTGCTGGTAGTATTGAACGGGTGTCCATTCCCCGTCAAGGGGCCTGCCACCTTTTCCCGTCTCCTGGCGGGGGGGGCGTGTGCCGCCATCTGGAATGTGACTCGGAATCGTAGATGTAAATTCCTAATTACGATGATGTTACGGCGGCGAACTCATATTCCACGTCGTCGGGAAGTGGAATGTGACTCGGCGTTCAACGGCCGGGCCGTGGCGGAGTGGGCATGTGACTCGCCGAAGTGGCCAGGTGACTCCGGGGCCACGTCACTTGCTCTGAGCTGCAATTATTTTGGAGGAATTGTATTGCGGGGGGTGAGCGTGTGAGCGGGTGACTCGCGCATTCGACGCCGGCCAAGGACACCATGCGTCAAATAACGCCAAGTCACCTGCTCAACGGGGTGGGTGGGTGAGCAGGTGACTCGGTGGAATTTGCATTGCAGGTGTGTGTGGGGGGTCTGCAATGCAATGCAATACGCCCCCGCTGGCGGGCCTGCCCACGGACGGCCGGACGCCGGCGCAGGCCCTTTCCGATGGCGGCTCTCACCCCCTGTGTTCCCAGAGAGCAGACGCCGCGCAGCCGCGGGAATGCACGACAAGCCGGGGGGCCTGTCGCCACGACAAGCCGCCGCCCCTAACATGAGCATCATTCCCAAGATGCCCCGCACGGAGAGCGTACCGATGGCGAAGAAGAGCACCTGCCCCATCAGCCGCAAACAGTTCCGCGAGAAGGCGCAACGCATCAAGGTCACCATCGACGGCAAGGAGTGGACCGCCGGCCCCAAGGAGTTCTCCACCAACTCCCTCGGCTGGAACCTCAACGAGAAGATCAACATCATGATCGACGGCGTCGAGGTCACCGCCCAGGTCGGCCTGAACGTCACCCTCGTCGGCAGCAAGGAGCTGCCGCTCGACGCGCCCCCCGCCGCCCCGGCCCCCGCGTCTTCCGCCGATGCCGCCCCGGCCGGTGACGCCCCCAATGATTGAGACCATCACCCACGCCGGGTACAACGCCCTCCGCCTGTCCAACGGCGACGCCGAGCTGGTCATCCCGCTCGACGTGGGCCCGCGCGTCCTCGTCTACCGCCTTGCGGGCGGCCCCAACGTCCTCAAGGAGTGGCCCGACCAGCTCGGCCGCTCCGGCGAGCCACGCTGGGTGCCCCGCGGCGGCCACCGCCTGTGGACCTCCCCGGAAGACCTCACGCGCACCTACGCGCCTGACAACGTCGCCATCGGTTACGAGGAGACGCCCGGCGGCGTCCGCCTCCTCCCGCCCCCCGACGCACGCCACGGCATCCAGAAGGAGATCACCCTCACCCTCGCCCCCTCCGGCGCCCGCGTCACGCTCGACCACCGCATCACCAACGTCGGGGACTCCACCGCCACCCTCGCGCCGTGGGCGCTGACGGTCATGGCCCCCGGCGGCACCGAGATCATCCCGCTGCCGCCCAAACGCCCCCACCCCGGCCCGCCCGAGAACGCCTCCGGCCCCGGCGACTACGCCCCCAACCAGAACCTCACCCTCTGGCCGTTCACCGACCTCGCCGACCCGCGTTGGCACCTCGGCTCGCGCTACATCCTCCTCCGCCAACAGCCCAACCCCGCGCCCACGAAGATCGGCCTCATGCACGCCGGCGGGTGGGTGGCCTACCAGGTCGCCGGCCACCTCTTCGTCAAACGCATCCCCGTCGAGCCCGGCGGCACCTACCCCGACCGCGGCTGCAACCTGGAGACATTCACGAACGCCGACATGCTGGAGATCGAGTCGCTCGGCCCCCTGACCGACCTCCCGCCGGGCCGCGGCGTCGATCACTCGGAGACGTGGGACCTGCACCCGCTCGCCGCCGACGTGAAGACCGAGGACGACGTGGCCCGTCATGTGGTGCCGCTGGCGTGAGCGTCACTCCTCCGCGCCGAACAGGTCGGCCCGGACACGGGCGCGCTCACGGTCGATCTGGTCCGGCACCGCGCCGAGGCGATTCAGAAGCGCCTCCGTCATCGCCAGCGCCACCTCGCCCTCGCCGGAGAACACGCCGTCCGCCCCCGCCGCCCGCAGCGCCTCCTGCTCGCGCAGGTACGCGCACCGGACGAACACCCGTATCCGCGGATTCATCTCCCGCGCCAGCCGGATGATCTCCCCGGCACCGGGCAGCCCCGACGCGCTGAGGAACAGCGTCGCCGCCCGCCCGACGCCGGCAGCCGCCAGCGTGTCGGCGTGCCCCGCGTCCCCGTACACCGCCTCCGCCCCCTCCTCGCGTAGCCGCCGCACCGTCTCCAGGTTCATCTCGATCACCACGGGCTCCACCTCGTTGTCGCGCAACAGCCGCGTCAGCGTCCGCCCCACCGGCCCGTAACCCACCACCACCGCCCGGTGCGACGGCGGCTCCGCCGCCCCCGATGCGGGTGGGGTGCTGACCTCGCCGCGCCGCCGGGCCAGCCACCCCTCCAGCGGCCCCAGCAGCCGGTACAAGAGCGGGTTGAGCGAGATGGACACGATGGCGGCCGCCACGAGCGCGTTCGTCGCCTCGGCCGGCAGCACGTCCAGCTTCTTGCCCAGCGCCGCCAGGATGAACGAGAACTCGCCGATCTGCGCGAGGGCGGCCGACACCGCCAGCGCCACCTTCAGCGGATACCGCAGCAGCAGCACCAGCACCAGAGCCGCTAGCGGCTTGCCCACCAGCACGACGGCCAGCGTCGCCGCCGCCAGCCCCGGCGACGCGAGCAGGAACCGCGGGTCGAACAGCATGCCCACGGACACGAAGAACAGCACCGCGAAGGCGTCCCGCATCGGCAGCGCCTCCGCCGACGCCCGCAGGCTGAACTCCGACCGCCCCGCCACCATCCCCGCCAGGAACGCCCCCAGCGCCATCGACACGCCGAAGAGCTTCGCCGACCCCACCGCCACGCCCAGCGCCACCACCAGCACCGTGAGCGTGAACAGCTCACGCGACCTCGCCCCCGCCGCCACCCCGAACACCCACGGGATCAGCCGCCCGCCCAGCACGAACACCAGGGCGACGAGCGCCGCGATCTTCACCCCCGCCGCCCCCAGCTCCCACGCCAGCCCGCCGCCCGCCTCCTTGCCGAACAGCGCCGGGAGCACCACGAGGACCACGACGGTCAGCAGGTCCTCGACCACCAGCCAGCCGACGGCGATGTGCCCCACGGGCGTGTGCAGGTCGTCGTTGTCCGCCAGCACGCGCGTCAGCACCACCGTGCTGGCGACCGACAGGGCCAGCCCGAAGACCAGCCCCGCCGCCCACCCCCACCCGCACGCCACCCCCACCGCCAGCCCCAGCAGCGTCGCCGCCGCGCTCTGCACCAGCGCCCCGGGCACCGCGACGCGCCACACCGCCAGGAGGTCCTCGACGTGGAAGTGCAGCCCCACGCCGAACATCAACAGGATGACGCCGACCTCGGCCATCTGCTCCGCCAGGTGCCGGTCGGCGACGAAGCCGGGCGTGTGCGGCCCGACGACGATCCCGGCGAGCAGATAGCCCACGATGGGCGAAAGCCCCAGCCGGTGCGAGACGTACCCCAGGGCGAGGGCCGCGGCCAGGCCGCCCGCCAGCGTCAGGATGAGTGCGTCGTGCATGTGTGTGTGTCCTGGGTGGCCGGGGTCGGGCTCTGGCGACGCCGGCGCAGGGCACTTGAAGGAACGCCACGCCCTCGGGGAGTCTGATCCGGGGTCGCCAGAGCCCGACCCCGGCCAGCCAAATCCAAGAGCGCCGGGACGCCCTCACAAGCGCATCCATCACCCCAGCCGTCCGGGCGGGTCGTTCAGCGTCAGCGGCCCCGGCGGCCAGCCGCCCAGGAGCCAGCACACCCGCTGCCACGCCGTCATCGCGCCGTGCCAGCGCCGCACCGCCTCCCTGGCGTCGCGCACCGCCGGGTCGTCGGCGTCGCCGATACCGTCCAGCGTACGCAGCCCGCCGCCGATGTTCCCGTCGGCGATGAGCGCCTCGGCGAAGTTGACGAGGAACACCGCCGGCACGTCGTCGCGCAACGTCAGCCCGTTGCCCGACAGCACCAGCGGCCGCAGGACGGCCAGCGCGCCCGGGGCGTCGCCGCGGCGCAGCAGGCACACCGCCGCCGCGTTGGCCAGCCACGGCGAACGCCCCGCCGTCGGGCCGACCCGCGCCAGCGCCTTGTCGGGCCTGCCCTCGTCGAGCAGCGCCGCCACGTCGTCGAGCAGGCCCGCCACGTCGGCGGGCCGAACGCCTGCACGGGCCGCGCCGGCCACGGCCGGCGCGCCCTCACCCTTCTTGCGCACCATGTCCACTCCCCTCCTCGGGGTCGAGATCAGGAACCTGTCGGGTTGAAACGCGGGGTGGGCGAGCCCGCTCTCAAACCAGCCAGGTGCAGAAGAGGAGGTGTCGCGGGACGGGGGACGTTCGCGGAGCACCGGCGGCGGAGGCGGGGACGCGGCCCCACGCGGGCACGCGGGCGGCGCCGGCC
>CAZVZK010000007.1:0-127157 GCA_964630925.1 uncultured Alcaligenaceae bacterium | reverse complement strand
AGCGCGAGGCGGGTTGACGCCGCGCGAAAGCCGCTTCATGGACACGGCACTAGCCTCACTCCGCGGGCGATTCGGGCTTCGCCTCGGCGTCGGCGTCGGCCTTCTTGCGCGGGCGCGGGGCGGCGGGCTTGCGCGTCCGCGGGGCGGCGGGCTTGCGTGTCCGCGTCGGCTTCGCGGGGGCGGAATCCTCGATCCCCGCCTCGAAGGCCGGTTCGGGGGGCGGCGGTGGGGCAGGGGGCGGCGGCTCCGGGGGGCGCGACGGGATGCCGACCACGGTGAGGTTGTCGGCGACGGTGACGCGCGGGACCGGGGGAGCGAGCGGGTCATCCCCCGGCGGAGGCGCGTAGCCAGGGCCGTAGGAGATCATCGGGCCATGGCCGTTGCCGCCGTTCTCGCCGCCCTTGCCGCGGCGGCGGCGGCGGCGTGATTTCTTCCTCGGCGGGAGGCCGCCCGGCATCCCCGGGGGGGCGTCCGGCGGCAGCTCACCGCCGAGTGCCTGGGTCGGCACCTGCACCGCCTGCGAGACGATCATCGGGCCGGCCTCCTGGCCGGCGTGGCTGGGCGGCGGGGCGCCCTCGCGCGGGTGGTGCATCTCCTGCCCGAACTTCGTCACCACGTAGGTGCGGCTGCGCTTGTCGGTCTCCAGCTCGAGCAGGCCCTCGCGTTGGGCGTCCTCGAGCAGCTCGCCGAAGGTCCGGTAGTGGTGGTAGGTCTCGTTGAACGAGGGCTTCTTGCGCTTGATGGTGTCCTTGATCATCGACGCCCACAGCACCTCCTTGTTCTCGCGGCGGAGGGCCATCAGGGCATCGAGGAGCAGGGCGAACGCCTTCTGCTTGAACTCGGGAAGGCTGCGGTCCACCTCCGGCGGGAGCGTCTCGTCGGCGCCGAGGTCTTCATAGTAGATGAACTCGTCGCAGTTATCGCGCAGCAGGTCGCTGGTGGAGTCGTGCATGCCCAGGCCGATGACGTGCTTGCCCAGCTCCTTGAGCTTCGACACCAGGGGGGAGAAGTCGGAGTCGCCGGAGACGACAACGAAGGTGTTGATGTGTTCCTTGGAGTAGGCGAGGTCCATCGCGTCCACGCACAGGCGGATGTCGGCGGAGTTCTTGCCGCCCTGGCGCCGGTTGGGGATCTCGATCAGCTCGATGGCCGATTCGTGCAGCGCGTGGGTGAAGGCGGAGTACCGGTGCCAGTCGGCGTAGGCCTTCTTGACGACGATCTTGCCCTTCTCGACGAGGCGTTCGAGGACGCGCGAGATGTCGAAGCGGTCACGTCGGCCCTGGAAGCCGAGCGCGAGGTTCTCGAAGTCCACGAATACGGCGAGTGAGCGGTCACCATCAGCCACGTTCACCTCCCGCGATCGCGGGGCAGGAAAGGGAATCCGATTATGCATGGTAACCGCCCGGCCGCCGTGGGAAAAGAGGGAAGCGTGGGAAGACGGGGGAGGGGTGGCCGCCGGGGCGGCACGTCCGGTAAAAGCCGCAGCCCCCGGAAGCGCGGTGCGACCGGGGGCCGTGGGGGGATTTGCGGAGGCGGCGGGGGTCACTCGTCCTTCTTGTCTTCCTTCTTGGCGTCCTTCTTGCCCTTCTTGTCCTTGAAGAAGCCGTCCTTGGGGAATTCGAACTTGAGCTCGAACTTCTCGCCCTTGGCCTTCTCGAGGGCGGCCTTCTGGTCCTCGGTCAGCTCCTTGTCGATCTTGTCGTAGGCCTCGCCGCGCAGCTCGTTGATCTTGGTGAACGCGCCGAATCGCTCCTTGCCCTTCTTCTCCTTGTAGTCGTCGTTGACCTCCTTGGTGTCCTTGGCGAGGTTCTCCAGGGTCTCCTTGACGAGGTCCTTCTGCTTGTCGGTGAACTTGAGGGCGTCGGCGACGGCCTTCATCTTGAAGACATCGGGGTTCTTCTGCTTGCCGGCGGTGGCCATCTGGATCTCGATCTGGTCGAGGCGGGCGGCCTGCTTCGCCGACAGGCCCTCGCGGATCTTCTTGAGGGCCTTGGCCGACTCCTCGTTGCTCTTCTTCATGACCTCCGCGGCCTTCTCCTTCTCGTCCTCCCTGAAGAGCTTGAACATCTCGGCCCGGGCCTCGCCCTGCTTCTTCTGGATCTCGGCCAGCTCCTTCTTCACGTCGTCGCTCAGCTTCAGCTCATCCTGCACGCCCTTGTTGGTCAGGAGCTGGTCGCCGGTGAGGCCGCCGCCGAACGGCCCGAACTGGGCCAGGACCGGGATGGCCAGCAGGCCGATCAGGGCCAACGTCATCAACGCCTTGCGCATGGTGAGGCTCCTCTCGCGTCGCCTTCTTCGTTCTGGTACCCGTTGCCGGACATCGTAGCCCGGCGCCACGGCTCCGGACAGAGGCGGGGCCGAGAAGAAAGCGCGAAGGGCGGGCCATTCGGCCCGCCCCTCAGTTGACCTCGGCTTCGCGTCACTTGCCGGCCCCGTCGCGGATGACCCTGGGCGGGGCCGGCGTCGGCGTCCCGCCCTTGGGCACCGGGACGATCTTCCAGCCCGGCTCGGCCCTGGGGGCGTCGAAGTAACGGGGGTCGATGGTCTTGGGCACCTCGGCGCGGGGCAGGTCCCACAGCACCTCGTTTTTGTTGGCCTCCTCGAACCAGAGCTGCCGAGGCAGGTAGTTCGACTTGTTCAGCACGAGGCGGGCCTTCACGAATTCGGCCTTGTCGGCGGGCCGCTTCGGGATGACATCCACATAGACGTAGTGGTCGTCCTCCTTGAGCAGCGTCAGGTCGTAGCGCGCCCTGGCGTCGTCGGCCTTCATGCCGAAGACGAGCCCGAGGAAGTTGTCCTCCATCGCGGGGGCGCCGGCCTTGGGGCGGGCCAGCTCGTGCTGGTGGATCTCCTTCTTGCCGGGGACGTACTGGTACAGGAAGGTGCCGGTGCTGATGATCTTGACGGCGGCCTCCTTCTTGCCGTCGGGCGTCAGCTCGAGGCGGGCCTTATTCATGGGGACGGCGCCGGGGGCGCCGGATTTCGTGTAGAGGGCGTAGCCGGTCATCTTGGTCTCGGACTTGAATACCTTGTCCTTATCGACCTTGGTGATGACGGCGTACAGGGCGTTGACGCCGCGCATCTTCTCCTCCCACGCCTTGAGGTGCCTGTCGAGCGCGGGGTCGGCCTTGGGCACCGGGGGCTGTGCGGACACGCAGGCGGCCAGGGCCAGCAGCGCCGCGATGGCGGAAAGGGTCCTACGCATCACACGTCCTCCTCGGCCGGGGCCGGCCCGTTCGCGGCCGGCGATTCTATTCGACGTATAACACGGCGGGCGGCGGGGGGAAAGATGAGTTCAAGAATCGCGCGCCGTTGTCCGAGGGGCGATTCCGGCCTTGCGGATCGTCACGCGCCACGCTATCAACCCCGCCATTCCACACGAAGGGGGCGTTGCCATGGACAGGCGGCAGTTCCTGTGTAAGCCGGCATTCGTCGCGTGCGCCGCGGCGTTCTTCGCCGGGTGCAAGGGCACCACGGGCCGGGTCATCACCGACGACAAGCGCGACATGGTGGGCAACACCGCCGCCGGCGCCGAGACCTTCCGCCCCATCGTCGATGAGTGCGTCGGCAAGTTGCTGGCCGGCCAGTGCCCGCCGGGGGCGGTCATCGGGACGGGCCCGCCGTGCGGCAAGCGGGTCTGCTTCGTCGGGGTGGAGAACAAGGGCAGCGAGGAGATCGGCGACTTCAAGGACCAGATCGTCGAGATCATCGACAACAAGATCGTCCAGTCCAAGGTCTTCCTGCCGGTCAGCCGGCGCTTCGTCGATGTGGGGCTGCGCGAGGCCCGCGTCCGGGCGGACCAGCTCTTCATCCCGAACCACCGCATGCAGTTCCAGGCCGTCATGCAGTCGCAGGGCCAGCCCGTCGATTACCTCCTGTTCGCCAGCCTGACCACCGGCACGACGAACGCCGGCAAGGACTCCCAGCGCGACTACATGCTCACGCTGGAGCTGGTGAACGTCGTGGACGGCACGCCGCTGGCCAAGGAGTCGGCCACGATCCGCAAGGGCTACTACAGGACGGTCATGGGTCGGATGGGGCACTCCTGAGCGAGGGATCGTCCGATGAAGCGTCTCCTGATCGCCGCGTGGCTGGCCGCCTCGCTGGCCGGCTGCTCCACGCACCAGAACCGCCTCGCCGACGTGCGCCGGGCCTATTACGCCGGCGACGCCCCGGCGGCGGAGGCCAAACTCGACGCCGCCATCAAGGCGAATCCGCGCGAGGCCGACGTGTTGAAGCTCGACCGCGCCTGCGTCCTGCTCGGGGAGGGCAGGGCGAAGGAGGCCGAGCAGCTCCTCCGCGAGGTGCGCGGGCACTTCGACGAGCACGAGCAGAAGGCCGTCGGCGAGGTGGCCCTTTCGATGCTGACCGACGACCAGGCCGTCGCCTACCCCGGCGAGGACCACGAGCGCGTGCTGATCCGCGCCTACCTCGCGTTGGCGAACCTGATGGCCGGCGGCGGCGACGCCGGCGCCTACGCCTTGCAGGTGGCGGCCAAGCAGCAGGAGATCATCGAGAGGGCGAGGGAGAAGGACGGCAGCAACCCCAAGGCGTCGTACCCGGCGGTGGCCGTCGGCGCCTATCTGCACGGGGCGATCCGGGAGGCGACGCACACGAATTACGACGACGCGGCCCGGTCGTATGAGAAGGTCTGTCAGTGGATGCCGTCGTTCGCCCCGGCGAAACTCGACCTCCAGCGGGCGAAGTCCGGCAGGCACTCGCAGAAGGGGCACGGCGTCGTCCACGTCGTGGCGCTCGTCGGGCAGGGGCCGTACAAGGTCGAGCGGGCCGAGGTCGTCACGCAGGCGGCCCTGCTGATCGCCGACCGCATCCTGAGCGCGACGGGCAAGCACACCCTGCCGCCGACCATCGCCCCGGTGAAGGTGCCGGCCGTCGTGGTCCCCGAGAATCCCATCGCGGCTCTCGACGTGTTCGTCGGGCAGCAGCGCGTGGGCCGCACCGAGACGGTGACGGATGTCGGCGCGATGGCCAAGGCGCAGTGTGACGCCGCGCTCCCGAACACCATCGCCCGCGCCGTGGCCCGCCGCATCATCAAGAAGGCGTCGGTCGTCGGGCTGAAGGAGCTGACGAAGACGAAGAACGGCTCGGCGGCGAATCTGCTGCTCGACGTGGGGGGCGTGGTGTGGGAGGCGACGGAGTCGGCGGACACGCGGTGCTGGGGTCTTCTGCCGGACAAGATCCAGGTGCTGCGTGTGGAACTGCCGGCGGGGCGGCATGAGCTGGCGCTGCGGCCGAACACCGGCGGCGGGAAGGCCGTGGCGATGGACGTGGCCGACGGGCGCGACACCTACATCCTCGCGTCGTTCCCGGCGGGCAAGGTCACGGTCAGCCGGCCGTGAGGGGAGTCGCCGAAACCCGGCCCGCTCATACGGAGCCGACTGCTTGAACGGGCCCCTCGCGTGCTGTAGCATCAACCGATGTCGTGGCGGGGTGGGGCGTGTGGCCCCGACGCCTGCCACGCGGCGGAGGATGCTTCCATGAAACAACGGCTGCTGGCGGCCGTGGGGTTGCTCTGCGGCGCCGCCTTGTGCGCCGCCGCGGAGTTCAAGCCCCCGGTGCGTCTGAAGGCGGGCGACGCGGCGATCCGCGTCGAATCGCCCGGCTATGCGTGCCCGGCCTGGGTGGACGTGGACGGCGACGGCAAGAAGGACCTCGTCGTCGGCCAGTTCAACCAGGGCAAGATGCGCGTCTTCAAGAGCCTGGGCAAGGGCAAGTTCGCCGAGGGCACCTGGCTCAAGGCCGACGGCAAGATCGCCGAAGTGCCCGGGGTGTGGTGATGCACCTCCTCCACTCCACAGTTCGTGGACCTCGACGGCGACGGGCATCGTGACATCCTCTCCGGCTCCTACTCCCGCATGGACAAGGACATGGCCGGGCTCTTCCAGGTGCTGTACGGCAAGAAGGACGGGACGTTCAAGAAGGCCGAGGTGCTCAAGGGCACCGACGGCGAGCCGCTCATCATCCCCGCCAAGGGCGAGGAGAAGATGACGGAGAAGATCTGTACGCGGCCCTTCGCCGTGGACTTCGACGGCGACGGCCACCTCGACCTGGTGGTGGGCAACTTCGCCGGCACGTTCTACTGGTTCAAGGGCGCCGGCAAGGGCAAGTTCGCCCCGAAGCCCGAGATGCTCAAGGCCGGCGACGAGCCGCTGCGCATCAAGGGCGTCCACAGCGACCCGTTCGTCATCGACCTCGACGGCGACGGCGACCTGGACATCGTCAGCGGGTCGAGCGACGCCGGCGTCTACTGGGCGGAGAACACCGCCGGCAAGGGCAAGATGCCGGTCTACAGGCAGTTCCGCCCGCTCATCAAGCCGCCCGTGGTCAAGGAGTACGGCAAGTCGCTCCGCGAGGAGGACATCAAGGCGCCGACCTACGCGACGCGGGTCTGGGTCGATGACGTGGACGGCGACGGCAAGCTGGACCTGCTCGTCGGCGACAGCGTGACGCTGACCTCCCCGGCCAAGGGGCTGACCGAGGCCGAGATGAAGAAGAAGCTCGCGGAGTGGCAGGGCGAGATGCAGGCGATGTCCGCGGCGATGAGCAAGGCCAAGGACGACAAGGAGCGCGAGAAGCTGAACAAGGAGTACAGCAAGCACTGGCAGAAGCGGTCCGAGATCATCAAGGAGGAGCGGACCGGCTTCGTCTGGCTGTACATCCAGAAGTGACGCGGAGGCCGTTGTCGTGGCGGCAGGAGGGGACGCCGGCGTCCTCGCCTGCCGTCGGTTCGCAGAAGACAACAGCAAGATGTCCGCATCCGCCCGCATCACCTGTCCCCTATCGTCGCACGGCTCCCGCCGTGGGGCTGACGCGAGGCTCCCGCCTCGCCTTCCCGTGGCGACAGGCGTCCCGCCTGTCCGGCCTCTTTGTGGCGGCAAGCCTCCAGGCTTGCCGATGACCGCATCCGTCCACGTCGCTGTCCCCTCCATCCGTATCGTCCCCGGCGCCTCGCGCGGCGAGGGTGATTCGGGCTCTGCCTGTGTCCGAGGGCGATGTGCCGATCAGCGACGGTCGGCGTCGCCCGCCGCGTCCGGGGCGCCCTCGGGCTTCGCCTCCTTGCGGGCGAGGGAGGCGCGTTTGCGCTCCTCGTAGAGGCGTTTCCAATCGGCGGGTGGCACCAGCCAGTGCCGGTTGTCATCCAACCTCAGCCCCGCCAGGATGCCCTCACGCATCCCGCGCAGCGCCTGCTCGTAGCGGTGCCCCACCCTGTCGGAGCCGCTGATGTCGGGCATCCACATGGGGCTGGCCTCGAAGACCTTGGACACCCCGTCGCTCATGCCCCAGCCCTTGCGCAGCCACTCCGCCGCCCAGTCCGCCTTGTCCGCCGGGTAGGGGCCGGGGGCCTCCGGCTGGTGCTCGCGGCAGGCCTCCTCGTGCTCCCCCTGACGGCGCACCCCCAGCGCGAACGCCTCCGCCAGGTGCTCGCGGACCTGGGGCGATACCGTCCGCGCCAGCTCGCACATGAGGGAGGCGGGCATCGCCTCGAAGAGCGCCCTCATGTCCTCCACGCTGGCGACGCTCTGCCTGCGCACCTGCAGCTCATGGGCGTCCACGGAGTCGGGGTCCGTGGGCGGCTGGATGGCCCTGCCCATGCTGTAGCCGTACAGGAGACGCGCCGCGCCCATGTCGCCCGCCTTCGCCTTCTCCTTGACGACCCTGGCGATCTCCTCGATGTCCTCCTCGCTCACCGCCCTGTGCACCGCACGCCTGAACGCCGCCACCTGCCGCGCGTACGGGTTCCCAGGCCCGCCACCGTTCCCCGGCGCGAACCGCCCGTCCCCCGCGCGCCCCTCCTGCTTCTCGTCGCCCGCCGTCGTGTTGTTGGCGTGCCCATTGGCCGCGCCGTTGGTGTGTCCGTTGTCAGCCGCGCGGCCCCTGCGGCCGCTCTTCGTCTGTCCGCTGTTGTGGTGACTCATCGTTGTCCCGTCGCCTCGTCTCTGCCGCCGGAGAGGCCGGGAAGCCTCCAGCACCGCGCATCCTCCCTCGCGGCACTGCAAATTCCCATAGCATCTTGAGCGTCCATGAACGCCGTCGCTCAGAATGACCAACATTCACCAACAGTCCTTCGGCGCGGGGGTGCCGCCGCAAACTGCCCTTCCCGGCCTTGCCTGCGAAGACCGGGAAGCCTCGTGAGGGAGACGGCCTGACGGGAGTCCGCGTCGGCCGCTACGATGGCAAGGCCAGAGCGCTGTGCGGTTCTCCCCATCCCAACGGGCGTCAATCCCCACACCGATTCCACGGCCGCGGGTGACACGGATGACCGAGAGGACACACCGCCACATCACCAAGATTCGAGGGCGGGCGAACACAATGAGCGAGAAACAGGAGTTGTACGCGAACCTGCTCAAGTTCGCGCATCTCGATATCAAAGGTCTGAGCGTTCGCACTTCACGCGGAGACACAGCAGCGCTATCTTCGTTGTTCAATCTCATCGAGCTTGTGCATAACATTCCAGACGCAATGGTCAGTGTGAATTACGCTCCATCCGATATTTGGTTTTTCAACTATCAAGCAAGAGTGTTTCAGTCGATTGTATAAAAATCAAACTATGATTATTGCAATAATTATCTACTGATTATCAGATCGCTATTCGCCGCCGTCCCAGTGGAGCTGAGGGCAACGCTCCAATGGAAAGGTCCGGGATTTGGCCCAGAGTGTGACCGCCTTGACGAACCAGCCGCGGATGGATGATGGCGGCCCATGAAGGCGGCCCCGCCTTCAGCAACCAAATTCCCCTGTCCTGTGCTTTCCGAGAGGTTAAGAAGTCACGACGAGGCGAGGACAATGCTTCCGCCCCAACCGCCCCGCCAGTCTCAGCGCCCCGTCAGCATTCAGGGGCGTTGACGAGCTGGGCATCTGCTCCCGGCCCAACGGGGGTCTGGGGGCGTTATCGCCCCCAGCTCGACAGGGAAGAAGATGCGGCAGACAACACCCGCCCTGCACGTCTCTTGGCTGTTGGACCCGCTTCGGCGACCAGAATAAAGCCCGGGGTGACGGCTCTGCGGAACCCTGGGGCTCCCCACCCGCAACCATCGGCGTGGCGGAGCCTCGCGTCAGCCCGTCGCACGGCGGGAGCCGTGCGACGAGAGGGCGCACGCCTCACTCACCCAGGGCGACGTACACCGTCTTCACCTCCGTGTACAGCTGCAGCGCGTACTCCCCCAGCTCGCGGCCGATGCCCGACATCTTGTACCCGCCGAACGGCGCCGCCGCGTCGAACACGTCGTAGCAGTTGATCCACACCGTCCCGGCCCGTAGCGCGTTCGCCATCCGGTGCGCCTTCTTCACGTCCCGCGTCCACACCGCCGCCGCCAGCCCGTAGAAGCTCTTGTTGCCGCGCTTCACCACCTCGTCGAAGTCCTTGAAGGAAAGGATGTTCATCACCGGGCCGAAGATCTCCTCGCGGGCAATCTTCATCTCGTCCTTCACGCCTGTGAAGATCGTCGGCTCGACGTAGTAGCCCGCCGTCCCGTGCCGCCCGCCGCCCGCCAGCAGCTTCGCCCCCTCCTTCTTGCCCGCCTCGACGTACCCGAGGACACGCTCCATCTGCTCCGCCGACACCTGCGGCCCCTGCTCCGTCTCCATGTCGAACGGGTCGCCCAGCTTGCGGCCCCTGGCCCGCGCCAGCATCTTCTCCACGAACTGGTCGTGGACCTTCTCCTCGACGAACAGCCGCGTCCCGGCGCAGCAGCACTGCCCCTGGTTGAAGAAAAGCCCGAAGTACGCCCCCTCCACGGCGGCGTCGAGGTCGGCGTCGGCGAAGACGACGTTGGGCGACTTGCCGCCCAGCTCGAGGCTGACCCGCTTCAGATTGCTGCGGGCGGCGGCCTCCATGATGATCTGCCCGGTGCTGCCCTCGCCGGTGAAGGCGACCTTGTCCACGTCCATGTGCGACGTGATGGCCGCCCCGGCCGTCGGCCCGTAGCCGGGGATGACGTTGATGACGCCGTCGGGGAAACCCGCCTCCTGCGCCAGACGCGCCACGGCCAGGGCCGTCAAGGGCGTCTGCTCGGCGGGCTTGAGGACGACGGTGTTGCCGCAGGCGAGGGCCGGCCCCCACTTCCACGCCTGCATCAGCAGCGGGAAGTTCCACGGGATGATCTGCCCGACCACGCCGACCGGCTCGTGGCGCGTGTAGCAGAAGTAGTCGCCCTCGACGGGGATCGTCTTGCCGTGGTTCTTGTCCGCCCAGCCGGCGTAGTAGCGGTAGGCCTTGAGCGTCAGCGGCAGGTCGGCGGCCAGGGAGTCGCGCAGCGGCTTGCCGTTGTCCAGCGTCTCCAGGGCGGCCAGCTTGTCCTTGTCGCGCTCGATCAGGTCTGCGAGCTTGTGCAGCAAGCGCCCGCGCTCGCTGGCGGCCATGCGCGGCCAAGGCCCGTCATCGAACGCCTTACGGGCGGCGGCGACGGCGAGGTCCACGTCGGCCTTGTCGCCCTCGGCGACGTTGCAGATCGTCTCGCCGGTGGACGGGTCGAGGGTGGCGAACGTCTTGCCGGAGACGCTGGGGCGCCACTTGCCCCCGATGAGGAGCTGTTGTTCGGCGACCTTGGGCCTGGCGGCGGTGCGGGGCTTGGAGAGTGTTGCGGTCGACATCGCGGAGGCTCCTGCCGGGACGGGGAGAGGGAGGGCGGAATGGGGCCATTATCGGCGGAGAAGGGGCGGGGGGGAAGGGGTCGGCCCGTCCCGCCGCGCGAACACCCACCCCCGTCCGCTCCGTACCGCCATCAGGCCCCTTGCTTGCCCACACCCCAGCGCGCCTCTAGGGTGATCGCATCATCGTCTCTCTTCCCCGACGCCCGATGTGAGTGCCGCCATGTCCCAGACGGATGACGCGATCCAGCCGGCGGCCCCGCCGGACGAGAAGATCCAGACGCCCGCCGAGAACATCCCGCTCCCGCCCATCGAGGCCAAGCCCGCACCCGACATCTCGCCCCTCGTCGCCCGCCTGGCCTTCCTCGACGGCCTGCTCATCCTCCTCACCCTCGCCTTCGCCTTCCTGGTGGCGGCCACAAAGATCACCAACACCGACATCTTCCTGCACCTCGCCACGGGACGCCTCATCGCCCAGGGCGCGTTCCCCTTCACCGACCCGTTCTCGTTCACCGCGCAAGGCCCCTGGATCAACCAGGCCTGGCTCTTCGACCTCCTCCTCTATCTCTACCACTCGGCCACCGGCCTCAGTGGCGAGGCCCTGACTGTCCTCAAGGCGGCCGGCTTCGCGCTCGTCGCCTGGCTCCTGATCCGGGGCGGCAGCCGGCCGGAGGGGCGGTCCTGGATCCCCGTCGGCTGCACCCTCCTGGCGGTCCTCGCCCTCAGCCCGCGCGCCCTGCTCAACCCCTCGCTGGCCTCGCTGCTGCTGCTGGCCTGGCTCCTCGTCATCCTGACGCGGCACACGCCCGGCTCACGCGGGATCTGGGCCGCGGTGCCCCTCTGCCTCGTCTGGGCCAACCTCGACGCCTGGTTCATCCTCGGCCCGGCCATGCTGCTCCTCTACCTGGCCGGGCAGGCCCTGCAGGCCGCCCATGCCCCCGACGACGAGAGGGCGGCCCTCCGCGCCGACCTGGGCACCCTCGCAGGTGTCACGCTCGCCGCGCTGGCCGCGTGTCTGGTGAGCCCCTACCACGTCTGGGCGTTCACGGCGCTGCCCCCGGAGCTGGTGCGCTGGGGGGCCGGGGCCGAGCTCTCCCTGGATAACCAGTTCCGCGGCTGGCACCTCAGCCTGCTCGAGCCGCTCTATTACCGGCGCGGCGTGGGCCTCAGCCCCGCCGGCCTCGCCTGCTTCCCGCTGGCCCTGGCCGGGCTGGCGTCGTTCGCCGTCAACTTCTCGGCCATCCGCTGGTGGCGCGCCCTGGCCTGGGTGGCCACCTTCGCGCTGGCGATGATGGCGGTCCGCACGGTGCCGTTCTTCGCCGCCGTCACCGCCGTCGTGGCGGCGCTCAACTTCCAGGAGGCCAGCGAACGGGCACTCGGCACGCAGCCGTTCCTGCTGCCGACCTGGCGCGCCTGGGGGGTCTCTGGGCGCGTCCTCACCGCCTTCATCGCGTTCAGCCTGTGCGTCCTCTGTCTGCCCGGCTGGCTCCAGGCCACGCCCAATTCCCGCTACCGCGTCGCCTTCGGCCTGGAGGTGGATGAGGGCCTCAAGTCGGCCGCGCTCAAGGTCGCCGAGTGGCGCCGGGCCGAGGCCATGCCCCCAGGCCAGCACTGGTTCAACCTCTCGCCGGAGGTCGTCAACTACTTCGCCTGGTACTGCCCCGGCGAGCGTTTCTTCATCGACCAGCGTCTGTCGCACCACAAGGAGCAGGCCGCCAAGGACTTCCGCGATGTCCGCCGCTCGCTCGAGGGCCTGGAGAGGCCCGACGACGGGGCCGGCGGCCTGCCGCCGATGGCCTGGCGCCGCGTGATGAAGGACAACGGCGTCCGCTTCTTCGTCTTCCACTACTACACCCTCGACCAGGCGTCCTCCACCCTGGTCCGGCTCTACTCCAATACCGCCGAGTGGACGCCGTGCTTCGTCCAGGGGCGGACGGCCATCTTCGCGTGGCGCCCGCTCGGCGAGAAGCCCCCCACGCTCGACGCACGCCTCGCACTCGACTTCGCCGGCCAGGCCTTCGGCCCGGACGCTGCCCAGGCGCCGGCCACGCCCCCACCACCCAGGGAGCGGACCTGGCCCTCCCTGTTCCTCGAAGGGGAGATGCCGACGCCGGGCGAGACGGCCACGGCGCAGCAACACCTGATCCGCTTCGAGTCGCTCGGCGGGCAGTACCGCCTGCACGCCCAGCGGGTCCTCGTCGGGACGCTGGCCGGCAGCCTCATCGGGCGGGGCGCGGCCCTCTCGCCGTTCCCCGGCCAGTTCCCGGTGATGGCCCGTGCCGGCGTCCTCGCCACCGTCCGCCTCACCCACCCGATGCGGGCGCTGGGGGCCAGCGGCGGGCTGCCCCTGCTGAAGTACGAGCAGGCGGACGCCTACGCGCTGCAGGCAGTCGAGCCGGGGTTCGCCAACAGCATGGACGGCGGGCCGCAGTCCTCCCTCTACCTGGGCGTGCGGGCCGCACGCGCCGCCCTGGCCGAGAACCCCGAGGACGCCACCTCCCTCCTCCTCCTCGGCGAGCTCTACGGGCGCATCGTCAACCGCACGCGCGAGCTGAGGCGGACTGCGGAGGCGCTCCCCCAAGCCCAGATCATCCGCCAGACCCAGATCGCCGCCGCCCTCTCGACGCTGCTGCAAGTGAAGCCGGCCCGCCACATCCGCCAGCGCGCCCACGGCATCCTGATGCGCACGTTGCGGTCGCAGGAGTATTTCGACCAGCAGGTGTACCACCTCGGCGAGTTCCTTCGCCTGGCCCAGGAGCTGGGCGAGGTGCCCGGCTCCGACCCCGCCCAGCTCGACAAGGTCGTCGAGTCGATCTCCAAGGACTATCAGGGCGCCTTCAAACAGTTGCAGACCAACAAGAACCTGTTCGAGGTGCAGTCGGGCGGCAAGCCGGTCATGGAGCGTGTGCGGATCGCGCTGCGCAACGGCCTGTCCGAGGAGGCGATCCGCCTGCTGGCGGGCGCGACGCCGGAGGAGCTCCAGCAGACGCAAGGCCCCCCCGGCCTCCAGCTCCTGGTGAACCTGTTGCTCGGGCTGGGACGGTTGGAGGAGGCCAGGCAGCTCCTCACCCCGGCGCCCGGCAAGGAGGACAAGTTCGACCCCCGGGCGTTCGGCATGCACCCGCTGGGGATGCCGGCGTTTGAGTTCTTCGTCGCCCAGCTCGCGGCAGGGGCCGGCGATTACGCGGCGGCTGACAAGGCCCTAGAGGGGCTCGCCGCCACCGGGCGCAAGTCCCCCGCCCCGCTGCGCTTCCTCGCCGCCCTCGTCCCAGAGGCGGCCTCAGGCTTCGCCCCTGAGGACGGCCCGGCACGGCTCGTCGCCGAGGGGGTCCGCGCGGCCCTCCTCTCCGGCGCCGAGCGCGTCACCAACCTCCCCGGCAACCACCTCGCCCTCCGCCCCTGGCGCGCCACGTTCCCCCCCTACCTGCCGCGCCTCCCCGACCCCCGCGCCGACCTGTTCGCCCTCCACCAGTACGCCGCCGTCGTGCTGGAGGCCGAGGCCGATTCGTTGGCCCTCCGCGCCTGGCTCGCTCTCGAGCAGGGCCGCATGGCCGACGCGGCCCGGCTGGCGAACCAGGCCCGCGACATCGGCGGCGACCGACGGCAGATCGGGTTCCGCTCCGGCCCCCTCGCCGACCTCGTCCTGTCGCTGTGCGAGGCCAAGGAATTGGTCACGCCGTGACGGCCGGCTTGCGGGCGGCGCACCACGCGAGGAGCGTGTCCAGATCGACCACCCGTCCGGGGGCGGCGCACTGCTTCTTCCACTGGTCGTAGGTCGTGTACAGGAGGCGTGTGTCGAGGCGGGCAGGGTCGAGGCCGGAGAGGTACTCGCGGAAAGCGGCCTCGACACGCGCGAAGTAGCCGGCGGGGAACTTCGACGCGATCTTGTAGCGGAAGGTGCCGGGCGTCTGCACGCCGTCGTCGCCGACGCGCCCGAGGACGTGCCCGCCCTTGCGCTCGATCTGGATCTCGTCTCCGCCGAACAGAAGGCGCTCGTACTCCACCTTCTTCGGCCCGGCGGCGCTCTCGGCGACCCCCTCGGCGGTCTTGGCCGGGCGGACCGGCACGTTGGCCCGGATGGCGTACAGGACGGCGTAGGCGTGGCCGAGGGCCTCGGCGTCGTCGGGCGGGTGGCCGATGCGGAGGGCGGCCTCGCGTGCCCACAGGCCGAGCAGCGGGAATCGGTTGAGGGTCGGCATTGGTGCGTCCTCGTCGCGGGCGGGTTGAAGTGTACCCGGCCGGGGGGCGATTCTCAAGCGTGGCAGGGCGGCCCGTGCCTAATCCTTCCGCAGCGGGGCCGCGAAACGCACACGCAGCGTGAACGCCACGCGCGACCTGTCCTCGTGCCGCGACAGCTCGACCGAGTCGATCAGCGAGAGGAAGGAATCGACGGCGTCGAGGCGGGCCTCGGCCTCGGCCTTCTTGATGCCCTCGCGCTCGGTCATGGCCGCGGCGAGCGGGCCGCGCTGGCCCTTGACGAAGCCACGCCAAGCCGACGCCGACGCCCTCAGCAGCGGCACGCCCTCCGCCGGGGGGCGGCCCAGCTTGAAAGCGGCGAGCGCGTCTGGCGACGTGCCGGCGAGGAGGTGGCCGGCGCGTAGGGCCCAGGACGGCACCACGCCGAAGGGCAGCCCCTTCGCCCCCTCCATGCACTGGATCTGCCCGGCGCCGTCGCCACGGGTGCCGATGCGGGCGACGTGGTCGGGGTTCTGCTTGTTGTGGCCGAGGACGGCCATCAGCATCCACGACTCCATGAGGCGGCGGACCGCCGCCTCCTCGCTCGCGGCCACCTTGACGGCGGCCAGGAGGCGCGGCTGCGCCTCCTTGCTGCCCGTGGCGGGCATCAGCAGGCAGAAGCCCCAATCGGGGCCGAGAGACGGGAGCAGATCCTTGACGACGTTCTTGCCGGCGACGGAGCCGACCCACCGGTCCAGCTCCTTCTCCAATGCCTCGCGGTTGGCGTCCGGCATGAACTCGCCCACCGCCGCGTACAGCGCCGCCAGGTCGAGGCGGCCTGCCACTGCGAGCATCGGCTTCTCTGGGAACGCGCCCCACAGCGACGAGGCCCTGGCCACGCCTTCGAGGAACTTGCGCCCGGCCGGCGGCAGTTTGGCCGGCCGCCCCGCGACGGCGAACGTCAGCCCGGCGTCGCGGCCCAGCGTCAGGCCGAGGCCGGCGCCGTCGAGCGCCATCCAGTAGGCGGACAGTGTCTTCGCCTCCTTCGAGGCGCCGTCCATGTGCCCGTCGAAGGCCCGCGGATTCAGCACCACGGCGGCCTCGGCCTTGTCCAGCCCCAGGGCGGCGAGGCGCTTCGCCACGCCGGGGGTGGCGTCCTTCGCCAGCGCTTGCGATTGCTCGATGGCACGCTTGAGCATGTCCTCCTGGGCGGTGAACAGCAGCACGGGGCCGGAGAGGAGGTAGAAATTCTTCCCGGCCTTCTCGTGGCGGCGGACGTACTTGACGCCCTTGTGTTCGGCGTCGTCCCTGGACTCCAATTCGCCGCGTGCGGTCTGGAAGGCGTTGAGGGTGTTGACGAGGCGGGCCAGCGCCTTGCCGTCCTTCGAGCGGAGGAGGAAGAGGGCCTGCTCCCGGTCGGCCTTGCCGGGGGGGCCGGGCCGGTAGGCGAAGGCGAACGCCTCGCCGGGCACCACGTCCGCGAGGTCCTTCAAGTCGATCTTCAGTACCTCGCGGACGTAATCGCCGATCTTCTGCAGCTCGTCCAGCTCCTTGACGCCTGGCGCGCCCTTGGCCAGCGTCTTCGTCAGGAGGGCGGCGAACGGCGACTCGCGAAGGCGTTCGGCGGCGGCGGGCAGGCCGGTGAAGACCGCGCAGTACGCCGAGTCGTCGGGGACGTAGCGGAGGATCTCGTCGCGCGGCGAGATGCCGGCCACGAGGAGGAGGGCGAGGAGTGACGCGGGCATGGCAGGGCCTCGCAGGGTCAACCCGGCTTGAGGCCGA
Source organism: uncultured Alcaligenaceae bacterium (assembly GCA_964630925.1). GTDB lineage: Bacteria > Planctomycetota > Planctomycetia > Gemmatales > Gemmataceae > RGDT01. The sequence goes on along the minus strand of CAZVZK010000007.1, from coordinate 110,591 downwards.
GGGGCATGTCGCGGAAGAAGACGTTGACCGCCCGGCGGGCGGAGTCGGTCACGGGGGCGAGGCCGGCGGTCACGCCGTCGGCGGTCTCGCGCAAGGGCCGCAAGGCCGGGTCGGGCGAGGACTCCATCGGGACGGGGCCGACCGTCGGCAGATAATGTTTCGCCCTCTCGACGGTGCCGTTGAAGAGCCGCGCCCCTGCGTCGCCCGCCTTGGCGGCGGTCTCGCGGAGGGAGGGGCCTTTGGCGACGGCTTGGCGTTCGGGCCTGGGCTGTGTGGGCAGACGCAGGCCGAGGCCGACGGCCAGGAGGAGCGCCGCGGCGGCGGCGAGTGCGCCGACGTGCGCCCAGCGGTGCGGACGCGGGCGGCGGGCGGCGAGGAGGGCGGCGGTGATGGCGTCGGCGAGGCCGGCGGGCGGTTCGGGCGCGGCGAGGTGGGGGAGGGCGCGGCCGAGGTGGAGGATCTCGGCACGGTGTTCGGCGCAGTCTGGGCAGGAGCGCGCGTGGCGCTCGATCAGCCCGGCGGGGGTGCCGCGCGGGTTGTCGTCGAGCAGGCGTTGCCAGGCGGGGCAGGTCATTCGGCGCTCCGGGTGTCGAGTCGGAAGGAAGCCAATTCCTCGTCGGGGATCATGCCGCGTTCGCGGAGGCGGGTGAGCAATTCGTGTCGCGCCCTGTGCAGCCAGGTCTTCACGGTGCCGACGGGGCGTCGCAGGGCCTGGGCGATCTCCTCGTAGGGCTGGCCCTGCTCGTGGAATAGCACGAACACGGTGCGGTATTCCAGACGGAGGTCCTCCAGGGCGGCGCGGATCTCGCGGACCAGCTCGACGCTGTCGTCGTCGGGGGGGCCGGCCAGGGTCTCGTGGAGGAAGTCCACGCACTCGGGCCGGCGGGGGCGGGCGGCGAGGTGGGTGCGGCAGCGGTTGACGGCGATGCTCATCACCCAGGGCCTGAGCGGGCGGGAAGGGTCCCAACCCTCCAGGCCGCGGAAGACGCGCAGGAACACCTCCTGGGTCACGTCCTCGGCGTCATGCCGGTGTCGCAGCAGGCGGACACACAGCCCGAACACGTCCCCGTTGAAGCGGGAGACGAGCTGGGAGATGGCACCGCCATCCCCCCGGAGGCAGCGGCGAACAAGGCTGGCGTCATCCGCGCTCAAGGAATGCCCCGGCCTTCCTCACCACCAGAATTACCTCGATCCCCGGCCAAGGTTTCATCGCCGGAAGCGAAGAACGTAACGGGATCGGGTTTCCGGGGTTCAATACGGGCGAGAAGATTCGTCTATTCCCCTGAAGTGAGTTCGCCGCCGCCCCAAGTTGCTTTGCCAGGACGGCTGGATTTCCCGCCCGTGCATGTTATATCATGTTAGGTCGATCGGATGATTCGCCCGACCCCACCCCCTGCCGCGGCCTCACCTCCGGCGCGGCATTCACCGGTTCGCCCGCGGCCAGGCCGCGACCGGACTCCGAGGAATCCCGCCGATGCTCCCCCCCATGCAGGTCCTCCTCGTCGAGGACAACCCGATCAACCAGAAGGTCGCCCAGAAGCTCCTCGAGAGGGCCGGTCACACCGTCACCATCGCCGGGAACGGCAAGGAGGCGCTCCACGTCCTGTCGGACAGCGTCTTCGACCTGGTGCTGATGGACGTGGCGATGCCGGAGATGGACGGCCTGGAGGCGACGCAGGCGATCCGCCAGAAGGAGCTGGGCCAGCCCAACCGCCTGCCGATCGTGGCGTTCACGGCCCACGCGATGGTGGGCGACCGCGAGCGCTGCCTGGCCGCCGGGATGGACGCCTACGTGACCAAGCCCGTGCAGCCGCCGCTGCTCTTCCAGGCGATGGCCGACGCCCTGGCGGTGACCCGCCGCGCCGGTTGAGTTGAAGAAACCACGCCGAATGCAGGCAGAGGCCGGGTGGCTTCTGCCTGTGTCGTTTCCAGGGGCTTGAACTTCACCCGCCGGCGGGCAGAATGGGCGGCATGCCATCGGGGGATGCGTCATGCTCCGCTTCCGCTGCCCGCACTGCCAGGGCGTCCTCGACATCCACGAGACCTACGCCGGCCAGCCCATCGCCTGCGAGAAGTGCGGCAAAGGCATCCGCGTGCCCGCCGCCGCCCCCAAGCCGGCTGCCCCCAAGGCGGCTGCCCCCCCTCCACCCCCGCCGCCACCGCCCGCGGGGCGTCCCCCCGCGCCGCCCCGGCCCCCCGAGGTGCCGATGGCCGGTGTCGCCACGAACACGCCGGATGCCCTGGCCCACGGGCTGCCTGGCTCGGGGACCGTGTCAGGGGAGCCTGAACGGCTGGAGGACATGCCGTGCGACCCGCTGCCGGCTGACGCCAGACGCGCGGCGGACGAGCTGGGCGAGCCGATCTGCTCGATGAAGACCGAGAGCCTGGTGTGGGCCTACTACTCCGGGGCGGCGTGCGTCGCGATGGGCCTGTTCGCGCTCGTCTACGCCGTCATCGCGTTCGCCGCCGGCATCGGCCCAATGGGGGGCCGTATCGCCCCCCTCGTGCTGGGCCTCGTCTTCGTGCCGCTGGGCGTCCTGAGCATCGTCTTCGCCTGGCTGGAGGCGCAGCGGAGGCTGTGGGTGTGCCCGAACGGCCTCATCTGGGAGCAGCGCGGCCGGTTCAATCACTGCCGCTGGGACGGGGTGTCGAAGCTGCACGTCCTGATCGCCCTCGTCGTGACGACGGGGGCCTGGACGGGGAAGCGCCTCCTGTACCGCTACACCCTCCGGACGGAGGGCGGACTGTCCATGCAGTTGGACTCCGATACGCAGTACGGCACGAAGGCCGTCGGCGAGTTCATCCAGGGGAACGCCACGCGGGCGTTGCTGCCTGCATGGCGGCAGCGCCTGCGCGACGGGGAGACGTTGGACTTCGACGCGGTGAAGATGGACGAGCGCGGCCTGACGGCCGGGAGGGGGCTGATGAAGTGGGGTGCGATCCGGGGCGTCGAGGTGAGCGAGGGCAACGTGAGCGTGGAGGTGGGCGATGGGGGCGGACATGACGTGCCGCTCGACCGGATCTCGCACGTCCTGATCTTCCTCCAGCTCGTGCAGGAGCTGCGCGGGCGGGCGTGACGGGCCGGAGGTTGAGTTTGCCCCGGAGGGACGGCGGCGATACGCTGATACCGGCTCACACCGCGGGGAGGCCACCATGTCGGACGTGAACGAGCTGTTCGGCCGGATCGAGGCGCTGGAGCGCGAGAACGCGCGGCTGGCCGCCCGCGGGCGCCTCGCCTGGAGGCTGTCGGCCCTGGCGGCGGCCGTGGCGGCGGCGTTCCTCCTGCTCGGCAACTGGCGGCAAGGCCAGGCGGAGGAGAAGAAGGGCAAGGACGTGGAGGCCGAGAAGTACCTCCTCCAGCACGACGGCAAGACGAGGGCCGCCTGGTGGATGGGCCCCAACGGGCCGAAGTTCGACCTGTACGACGAGAAGGGCAAGCTGCGGGCGACGCTCGCCCTGACCGCCAAAGGCGACCCCGTCCTGGCGTTCTTCAACGCCGGAGGCGGGCAGCAGATGGCCCTGGCGTCCGACGCGAAGGAGACGGCCCTGACGCTGAACGACGCCAAGGGCGTGGCGCGGGTGGTCCTCTCGGGCGCCGACGCGGCCCGCGTCCTGGAGCTGCGCGACGAGGCCGGCAAGACGCGCCTGCGTCTGGCCGACGGCAAGGACGGCGGCGGGCTGACGCTCATCGACGACAAGGGGAAGACGCGCGGCTCCCTGGTGATCGAGAAGGGCGGCCCCGTCCTGCGGCTGACGGAGTACGACGGCAAGTCCCTCTTCCAGAAGCCGTGAGGGGGGCCGACATGGGACGCATTGAAGAGGCCCGCGCACGGATCGAGGCGTTGGAGGCGGCCAGCCAGGGCAGGCTGGCGGGCCGGCTGATCTGGGCGGCCGCCCTGGCCGCGCTGGTGGCCGCCGCGCTCCCGCCGGCGGCGAGCCAGGCGCGGGACAAGAAGGAGCGCGTGATCACGGCGGACCGCTTCTTCCTGCGCGACGCGGCGGGGAAGATACGCGGGCTCATCTCGGTTGGCGCTGCCGGCCCTGGGATCGCTCTCTTCGACCGAGAGGAGAGGCGTCGATCCGAGCTCTTCCTGGGGAAGGGCTCCGGCGCGGCCCTGTTGTTCCTCACCGAGAAGCGGCAGGCGCGGATGCTGCTCGAAGCGCCCCCACTCTCGTCCCGCCTGATGCTCCTCGCGCCGGGCGGCACCCTGACCGGCATCCTCTCCTTCACCAAGGAGGGCGGGCTGACGATGCGCGGCGAGGCCGGGGATTCCCGCGCCCTGATGATCCAGGACGCCAGGGGCGCCGAGCTGCTCCTCTTCGATGACGCCCGGAGGAAGCGTGTCGGCATGGGCGCCGGGGCCGGCGCCCGCCTCGCCCTGCTCGATGCGTCCGGCGCCCCGCAGGCGCTGTGCCCGCCGCCGTCCTCGGACCTGAGCGCCGTCGAGGCGCTGCACCGCTCCTGGTGCCCGCCGGACGCGCTGGCCTTCTACACCTCCGACCACGTCGCCATCGGCAAGACGAAGTTCGGCAAGCAGATCGCCTCCCTCATCGGCAAGGCCGACGCGCTGACCTCGATGATGGACCTGCTGGAGGATGACGTGAAACGCCACCTCGGCGGGCTGACACGGACGACCGGCTTCGTGTCGATGAGCGGCGAGCGGCTTCAAGCGATAACAACGGCGAAACCCTACAGCCGCGCCACCATCCTCGAGAAGGAGAAGGCCAAGCTGGAGCGGCGCGAGGCGCGCGGCCAGGAGTATTTCGTCCTCAAGAACCCGGCGGCGATGTTACCGGCGTTCTGGTTCGTGACGGACCGGCTCGTCCTCCAGGGCCAGCCGTCGGCCATCGAGGCGGCCATCGCGCGCGGGCCGGGGCCGGGCCTGCCCGCGGCGCTGGCGGAGGGGTGGGATGCGAAGGCGCACGTCTCCGCCGCCTGCCGCGTGCCGCCGGAGGTGGCGTTGGGCATCCTGGTCGCCCCCCTCCCCAAGGACTCGCCCCCGATGTACGCGGACCTGCAGTCCGCCCTGACCGGGGTCGTCCGCGTCGGCGTGACCATCGGCTTCGACCCTGGGCCGAGGGTCAAACTGTCCTTCACCCACGCCTCCGAGCTGGGGGTGGACAAGGCGCCTGCGGGCTGGGGCCGTGCGCTGATCCGCGTCCGTGACATGCTCGCGGCGCTGCCGCGCAAGATCGACCCCACCTCCGATTGGGCCAGGACGCACCGCTTCCTCAAACACCTCGAGCCGGCCCTCGCGAAGACCAGGCCCGCCCGTGACGGCAAGACCGTCTCGATGGCGGTCGAGTGGAAGGGCGACGACCTCGCCGAGACCTACTTCGCCGACCTGCTCGACCTGGTGCTCGAGGTGGCGCAGAACGTCCGTGCCGCCGCCGCCCGCTCGTTGGCCAGCAACCACCTCAAGCAGATCGGCCTCGCCCTCCACTCCGCGGCGGACGTCAACCGGAAGCTGCCTCAATCGGCCGCCTTCCGCACGAAGGACGGCAAGCCGCTGTTGAGCTGGCGTGTGGCGATCCTGCCGTACATCGAGCAGGACATCCTCTACAAGCAGTTCAAGCTCGACGAGCCGTGGGACAGCCCACATAACATCAAGCTCCTGGAGCGCATGCCCGAGCCCTACGCCCACCCGCAGGCGAAGGACAAGCCGGGGCACACGCGCTTCCTCGGCCTTGTCGGCAAGGGTGCGGGCTTCGAGCCGGGGTTGGACCTCCGGCTCACAGACTTCACCGACGGCACCTCCAACACGCTCCTCGTCGCCGAGGCGGCGGAGGCCGTGCCCTGGACCAAGCCCGTCGATCTGCGTTACACGGCGGGCAAGCCGCTGCCGAAGATCGGCGGCGTGTTCAAGGGCGTCGCCCTCGGGCTGATGGCGGACGGGTCGGTGCGCACTCTCCCGTCCGACATCAAGGCGAAGGCCCTCCGCGCCCTCATCACCCGCGGCGGCGGCGAGGTGATCGAGGATTGACACTCATGGGCGCGGCGCGTCCCACAGATTGACAGAACCGTCCTGCCCCGCCGTGGCGATGCGCCGCCCGTCGCCACGCACGGCGACGGCGGTCACACGCTCTACGTGGCCGACGAGGGAGAGCAGCTCCTGGCCGGTGACGGCGTCCCACACGCGGGCGGTGCCGTCGCGGCTGCACGTGACCACGCGCTGGCCGTCGGGGGTGACGGCGACGCCCTCCACCCAGTCGGTGTGCCCCGTCAGCCGCACCGCCTCCTTGCCGGGGGCGGCCCACACGACGGCGACGCCGTCGTGGCCGCCGGTGACGGCCCTGCCGTCCGGGGTGTACGCGAGGCTCGACACGTTCGGATCGTGGGCCGCCCACTCGGACCGTGCCCCGCCCGTCCGGGCGTCGAACGTCTTGACCGCGCCCCCCGCCGTGGCGGCGAGAGTGGCGCCGTCGGGGGTGAACGCGAGGGCAAGGATTTTGCCGTCGTGCCGCGCCCCCGCCCAGAGGGGCTTGCCCGTGGCGGCGTCGGTGACCTGCACGCGCCCGGACCAGTCGGCGGTGGCGAGCAGGGCGCCGTCCTCGCTCACGGCGAGCGCCTCGACCTCGGCCTCGTGCCCGGCGACGTCGCGGACGTGCTTGCCCGTGGCGGCGTCCCACAGGCGGACGGCGTGGTCGTGCCCCGCCGTGGCCAGGAGACGGCCGCCGAGGGCGGCCCGCGCCCGGTCCTTGTGGGCGGCGATGACGCGGGCAGGGGCCAGTGTGCCGCCGTCGAAGATCACGACCCGCCCGTCCTCGGCCGCGGCGGCGATGGCCCCCGAGGTGGGGTGGAAGGCGGCCGACCAGACGGCCCGGCCCTTGGAGACGTTCAGCGACGCGGCGGCCTGACCGGGGGTGACACGCCAGAGGCGCACCGAGCCGTCGGCGTGGCCTGACAACGCCCGCCCTCCGGGCAGCGGCACGAGGGCGGAGACGGCCCCGGCCTTCGCCTGGAGGGTCAACGCCTCGCCGCCGGCCCGCCTCCAGACGCGGATGGTGCCGTCCTTCCCGGCGGAGATGAGGGTCGCGCCGTCGGAAGTGAAGTGGACGGCCTGGGCCAGGCCGTCGTGCCCCTTGAACGCCTGCTTCTCCTCGCCGGAGTCGGGGTCCCAGAGGCGGACCACCGAGTCGCTGCACGCGCCGGCGACCTCGCCGTCGTGGCCGAAGCAGACGCCGTGCGTACGTGCCATCCCGGTCTTCAGCTCCACGGCGGACTTGCCCGTGGCCACGTCGATCAGGGCCACCACCCCGAGTGAGCCCTGGGCGAGCTGCGTCGAGCCGGCGTCGAAGGCGAGGGCGTAGACGGGCGCCGGCGACCTGCTGTGCCAGCGCCGCTCTCCCGTGGCGGCGTTCCAGAGGCTGACCCCGTGCAGTGCCTCGCGTCCGGCGGCGACCCACTTGCCGTCGGGGCTGACGGCGAGGGTGAGGAACTTGAAGCCGGGGGCCCCGCCGGCCATGCGGCGGACTTCCTTGCCGGTGTCGGCCGCCCAGGCGATGACGGCGCCGTCCACGCCGCCGCCGTACAGCGTGCGGCCGTCGGGGCCGAAGGCCAGGCCGGTGACGACGCCCTCATGACCCGAGAACGCCCTGACCCGCTTGCCGTCGGCCGACCACAGGGCGACCTTGCCGTCGTTGTCGGCGGAGGCGAACGACTCGCCGTCGGGGGAGGCGGCGAGGGCGCGGACCGGGCCGGGGCCGACGTTCACGGCGCGGATCTGGCGGCGCGCCTGGGCGTCGAGGTGATACCACTCCCAGCCGCGCAGGTCCTCGCCGCCCTCGCCCTCGTCGAGGAGCCGGCGCAGCCGGTCCCACTGGCTCTCGCGCATGGCCCGCTCGGCGAGGCTCATGCGGCGGATGTACAGGAGGCGCCGTCCGCGGGCCTCGGCGGCCTCGGCCCGGCCACGGGCCTCGTCGGCGATGCCCTTCTGCGTCTCGGCCTCGCTGCGGAGCGTGCCCTCGCGCTCGGCCTGGAGGCGGGCCGTCTTCTCGCCCTCGCGCGCGGACCACACCATCACCCCCGCCACGGCCGCCGTCAGGGCGACGGCAACGGCGGCGGCGATGGCGGCGGCGCGCGAGCGGTTCTTCCTCGCCCACCGCCACAGGCGCTGCAACGGAGGATCGCGGTGGGCGGTCACCTCCTCGTCGGCCAGCCACCTCTCCACGTCGGCCGCCAGCTCGCGTGCGGTGGCGTAACGGCCCGCCGGCAGGCGGGCCATCGCCTTGTGGCAGATGGCCGCGAGGGCGGGGGAGACGCTGCGGTTGGCCTCGGCCGCCGGGCGGTAGCGCCCCTCCTGGACGCGGACGAGGATGTCGCCGTCCTTCGAGGAGAAGGGGGCGGCCCCGGTGAGGAGGTGGTAGAGGGTCGCGCCGAGCGAGTACACGTCCGCCGCCGGCCCCAGCTCGTCCACGCGGCCGGAGGCCTGTTCGGGCGGCATGTAGGCCGGCGTGCCGACGACCGCGCCCCAGCGCGTCCCGGCGCCCTCGGCGGAGTCGCCCGCGGAGGGCGTCGCCGTGCCGACGCGCCGGGCCAGGCCCCAATCGACGACGAGCGTCTCTCCGTACTCGCCGAGCATGACGTTGGCCGGCTTGAGGTCACGGTGGATGACGCCCTTCTGGTGCGCGTAGGCGACGGCGTCGCAGACGGCGACGAAGCGGGTGAGGAGGCGACGCAGCTCCAGGGGCGCGGCCCGGAAGTCGCACGGGCCGTCGGCGTGGCAGCGGGCGGCGGCGTCGTGGAGGCTCTCGCCGTGGATGAAGCGCATGGCGTAGTAGGGGCGCCCGTCGGGGTAGGCGCCCATGCCGTAGATCGGCACGATCCCCGGGTGCTCGAGGGCGCCGGTGATCTCGGCCTCCAGGAGGAAGCGAGCGCGGCTGGAGGCGTTGTCGGCGTACGCCTCCTTGATCTCCTTGAGGGCGACCTCGCGGCGTAGCTCGTCGTCTTGGGCGACGTAGACGCGGCCCAGCCCCCCCTCGGCGTGGAGCACGAGGCGGCGGTAGCGCGACGCGCCCCCGCCGGCCGGCCCCGCCGCCGGGCCGGGCGGCTCGTGCGGGGCGGTGGCCGGCGTCTCCGTGGCGTCGGGGTCGGCGGGGGCGGAACGGGCGATACGCACGGCCGACGAACGCAACGTCGCGGGGATCGGGAGCGAGGAGAGGCAGCCCTCGGTATCGCCCCCGTGCTGCGCCAGACGCTCGGCCAACAGGGACTCGACCAGGGCGCGTCCAGTGTCGGTGAGGGCGCCGCGTCGTTGCAGATGCTCCGCCAGGGGGCGGGCCTTCTCGGCGGCCCAGGCGCGGAGGCCGTCGAGGAGGGCGTCCTCGCCGATCAGGCCGTGCTGGAAGGCCAGCAGGCCGAACAAGAGGTTCGTGTCCGGGTGTGTGTCCGTCATCTGCCCCCCTCCGGATTGCTGTATCCCCTGCGCTTCCGCCCGTCACGGGCTCGTCTTTTCGCTTGACCCTCCGCACCCCACCGGGTAGCGTGAAGGAATCCCGCCGAACACGCCCTCCCACCATCCCTCCCCGGACGGAGGCGCCGAATGCTCTCCCATCTCGCACTCACCCTCCTGCTGGCCCCGGCCGCCGGCCCCGCCACGCCCGTCGGCAGGCCGCTCCACGATCGCATCGACGCCCTCATCGAGGCGGAGCCGGGGTTCAAGGACCACGACGCCGGCCTCGCCGACGACGCGGAGTTTTGCCGGCGCGTCCACCTCGACCTTATCGGACGCATCCCCACCTCGGCCGAGGCCAGGGCGTTCCTCGACGACAAGGAGCAAGGCAAGCGCCGCGCCCTCGTCGAGCGGCTCGTCGCCATGCCGGACAACGCCCGCCGCCTAGCGACGGTGTTCGACGTGATGCTCATGGAGCGCCGACCCGATGCCGGCGTCCCGCGCGCCGCGTGGATGGCGTTCCTGATGAAGCAATTCGCGGCCAACCGCCCGTGGGACGAGACGGCCCGCGAGATCCTGTCGGCGGACGACCGCGACCCGGCGAAGATGCACCGCGTCAAGTTCTACCTCGACCGCGCCGCCGAGCCGCACCTCGTCACGCGCGACATCAGCCGGCTGTTCCTGGGCAGCAACTACCAGTGCGCCCAGTGCCACGATCATCCGCGCGTCGAGGAGTACCGGCAGGGGATGTACTACGGGCTGTTCGCGTTCGTCGGGCGGACCTCGCTCGCCCGGGCCGCGCGTGGGCGAACCGGTGGGGCGTTGTCGGAGAAGGCCGACGGCGAGGCGACGTACCAGTCCGTCTTCGACCCGAAGAAGGTGACGCGCACCGCCCTGCCGAGCGTGCCCGGCGGCGTGCGCCTGATCGACCCCAAGATGGACCCGAAGTCGGCGTATGTTGTGGTGCCGACGCCCGCCGTCGCCGGCGTGCCGAAGTACAGCCGGCGGCTCCAGCTCGCGGCCCAGGTCGCCCGCGCCGACTACGCGCCGTTCCGCCGCAACATCGCGAATCGTCTGTGGGCGATGATGCTGGGCAAGGGCCTGGTCGAGCCGCTCGACATGGACCACCCCGGCAACCCGCCGTCGAACCCGGAGCTGATGGAGGTGCTGGCGACGGAGGTGGCGGCGCACAACTTCGACGTGCGGTGGTTCCTGCGCGAGGTGGCGCTGAGCCGCGCCTACCAGCGGTCGAGCGCCCCGCGTGGCGACACGAAGGACGCGCCGCCGATGTCGGTGGCGGTGATGAAGCCGCTGACGCCGGAGCAGTTGGCGTTCTCGCTGTTCGAGGCGACGGGGCTGACGCAGACGACGCGGCTGGGCCTGGGCAAGGGGCTGACGGAGGAGGCGCTGCACGCGCGGCTGGCGCCGCTGGTGCCGACGTTCACGCGGGCGTTCGGGGCGGCGGCGGGCAGCCCGGACTCGTTCGACGCCCGGATCGACCAGGCCCTGTACCTGGCGAACGGCCCGACGGTGCGTGGCTGGCTGGTGTCGCGGCCCGGCAGCCTGCTGGCGCGTCTGGAGGCGCTCAAGGGCGACGCGCTGGCCGAGGAGCTGTACCTGGGCGTGCTGTCGCGGCGGCCCGATGCGGAGGAGAAGGCCGAGGTGGCGGCGTTCGTGAAGGAGCGTCCGAAGGCGTTGGCCGATCTGGCGTGGGCGCTGCTGGCATCGGCGGAGTTCCGTTTCAACCACTGATCGGGTAGGATGGGGGTAGCCAGGAGGACCAGCCATGACCCGGATCGTGATCGATGATGTGCTTCGTGAGAAGCTCAAAGGCATGACGGAGTCACTGGAGATCGTGGACGAGTCCGGGAGGCCGTGCGCGCTGGTGACACCTCTGCCGCGTCGCGTGGAGATGGGGCAGGCTGAGTGCCCGCTGTCTCCTGAGGAGATAGACCGGCGGCGGCGCGGGACGGGCACCCGCCTTTCGATGGAGGAGGTGCGTGCGAAGTTGGGGATCCTCTGATGTACCGCCTTGACTTCGATCCGCCGGCCTACCTTGAGCTCAAGGCGATCCATGATCAGGGCGACGGCCTTGTTCGCCACGAGATAGCCGCAGCCCTCGACGCCCTTGACGCACAGCTCCGGCCCGCACCGAACGATGTCGGGGAGAGCCGAGACGGGGATGTGCGAATCCTGATCGTGTCGCCATTCCGCTTCCTTTACTCGGTTGACGAAGAGAAGAAGACGGTGACGATCTTGAGTGTCTGGCAATTCCGCGGCCGGTGAGCCGCGCATCCCACCCCGAGGCCCCTCCCATGCCGTGCAACCCCGCCGAACACGCCCTCTCCCGCCGCGGATTCCTCGCCGGCGCCGCTGGCTTCGCCGGCCTCACCGCCTTCGCCGCCCCCTCCGCCGGCGGCGCCCTCGCCGCCGACGGCAAGCGCGTCCTCGTCGTCTACCTCTCCGGCGGCGTCAGCCAGCTCGAGACGTGGGACCCCAAGCCGGGGACCGACACAGGCGGCCCCTTCCAGACCATCCCCACCGCCGTCCCGGGCACCCACGTCTGCGAGCTGCTGCCCCACACCGCACGCCACATGGGCCGCATCGCCCTGGTGCGTGGCCTGAACACCGCCGAGGACGACCACGGCAAGGGCAGCGTCATCATGCACACCGGCCGCCGCACCGAGCCGGGGATCACCTACCCGCACCTCGGCTCCGTCTGCGCCAAGCTGCTCGGGGCCGAGGCGTCGCCGCTGCCCGGCTACATCCACGTCACGCCGCGCGGCTCCGGCGGCGTGGGGAACGACGCGGCGTTCCTCGGACCGCGCTTCGCGTCGGTGTCGCTGGACGACGGCAAGGCGCCGGCCAACATCGACCGGCCCGCCGGCCTCGACATCGGCGACGACGCGGCCCGGCAGGCGGTCCGCCTCGCCGCCAGCGAGCGCTTCCTCAAGAAGCGCCGCACGGCCCAGACCGAGGCGTACACGCACAGCTACGACCAGGCCGCCCAACTGATGCGCAAGCGTGGCGTCTTCGACACGGCCAACGAACCGGCCAAGGTGCGTGACCGCTACGGGCGGCACGACTTCGGGCGGCATTGCCTGATGGCCCGGCGTCTGCTGGAGGGCGGGGCGACGTTCGTGAAGGTGACGCACACCAACTACGACACGCACCACGAGAACTTCGACTTCCACATCGAACAGCTCGGCGAGTTCGACGGGCCGTTCGCCACCCTCCTCGACGACCTGCACGTCCGCGGCATGCTCGACAGCACGCTCGTCATCGTGATGTCGGAGTTCGGGCGCACGCCGCGCATCAACCGCAACTACGGGCGCGACCACTGGTCGCGGGCGTGGTCGGTGGCCCTGGCCGGCTGCGGCATCAAGGGCGGGGCCGTGTCGGGCAAGACGAACGCCAACGGCACCGCCGTCACCGATGGCATGGTGAACGGCGGGCACCTGTTCCACACGTACCTCAAGGCGCTCGGCTTCGATGGCAAGAAGAACTGGTACATCGACCAGAGGCCGATCCCGATGGCCGAGCCGAAGGCCGGGCCGATCAAGGAGGTGCTGGCGTGAGTGCGCCCCCTACCCCCGAGCGCGTCGAACCCGCGCAGACGCGCATGGTCGCGCAGGCGCAGCACACCTCGCCGATCATCGGCTGCCGCGTCAGCCCGTGCGGGAAGTACGTACTCGCCGGGGCGCAGGACAACGCCGTCGTCCGCTGGGACATGACGCTCAAGACGAAGACCCTGTTGTCGGGCCACAGGTCCTGGGTGCGGGCGCTGGCGTTCCAGGGCGGCCTGCTGTTCACCTCTGACTGGGCGGGCCGCCTGATCGCCTGGGACTACGCGGCGGCGAAGCCGGAGCCGAAGTTCAACATCGCGGCACACAGAGGCTGGGCGCGGGCGCTGGCGGTCAGCCCGGATGGTCGGACGCTGGCGTCGTGCGGCAACGACAAGCTGATCAAGCTGTGGTCGATCCCGGACGGCAAGGCGCTGGCGTCGTTCGAGGGGCACGACAGCCACGTCTACAACGTGGCGTGGCACCCGTCGGGCCGGTCGCTGGCCTCGGGCGACCTGAAGGGCAACGTCAAGGAGTGGACGCTCGACGGCAAGGAGGTCCGCACGCTGGACGCGAAGGTCCTGCACAAGTACGACGCCGGCTTCGGGGCGGACATCGGCGGCGTGCGCAGCATGGCGTTCGACCCGTCGGGCAAGATGCTCGCCTGCGCCGGGATCACCAACGTGACGAACGCCTTCGCCGGCATCGGCAACCCGCTCGTCGTGCTGTTCGACTGGGCGACGGGCAAGCAGAAGCAGTTGCTGCGTCCGAAGGTGGGCTTCCAGGGGACGGCGTGGGGCGTAGCGTTCCACCGGGGCAAGGTGCTGGGCGTCGGCGGCGGCAACGGCGGCGTGTTCTGGGCGTGGAGCCCGGAGCAGGCGCTGGCGGACTTCACGTTCGCGCTGCCGAGCAACGCGCGCGACCTGGCGATGCACCCGGACGGACGGCGTTTCGCGGTGCCGTTCGAGAACGGGTCCGTGCGGCTGTACGACATGGGGCCGAAGGCGTGACCGAGGCGGAGTGGCTGGCGTGTGACGATCCGATGACCATGCTGGAGCAGGTCCGTGGCAAGGTCAGCGCCCGATCACTCCGCTTGTTCGCGATGGCCTGTTGCCGGCGGTGGATGCCGACGATTGACGATCCCGGTGTCGTCAAGGTGGTCGAGATCGGGGAGGGACACGCGGATGGCGTCATCACCGACGAACGCTTCGACGCCCTCCTGGATTTGGATGAGGAGATCCATCACGAGGAGCTATTTTGGCTGCTCGGTGCCGACAGGCTGAGCGCCGCTCGGACGGCGGTAGATTTGGCCCGTCGTTTCGCTTTCATGAACGGCTGCGCATCGGCCGGGGTCGATTGGCAGGCGATCGAATCCCTCCCCACGACGACGATGGTGGCGCTGGCGTCGGGGAGGGCCAGGAAAGTCGCAGGCGCTGCCGGGCGGGCGGCTCAAGAGCAGGAGGCCGAAGCGATTGCCGCCCTGGTACGCGAGATCCTTGGCAGCCCGGCAGGCCGTGTACCCCCCGCCCCCGAGAGCCGAACATCATCCGTCCTAACCCTGGCACGGGCGGCCTACGAGGAGCGTGCCCTGCCGAGCGGCCACCTGGACAACGCCCGGCTCGCCGTCCTCTCCGACGCGCTAGAGGAGGCCGGCTGCGCCGACGGGGACCTCCTCGCCCACCTGCGTTCGCCTGGGCCGCATGTGCGTGGGTGCTGGGCGTTGGATCTGGTGTTGGGCAAGGGGTGAACGTTCAAGACTCGTGCTGGCGAATGCCTCCGAGCCGGGGTACAATTCAACCTCGGGAGGGCGAAGCGTGGCACGGTCAGGGGACGAACGGAAACGTCGGCCTATCGAGCATGTGAACGCCGACCTGAGCGTCAATCACGTCGAGCGGTTCATCCTCCTGGAGGGGCACGCTTGCTACCACCCATCGCCAGATTACGGCTACGATCTGTCGATGGTGACATTCGACGAGGAACGCTGTATCGAGCCCGGCCTCATTTACTGGCAGTTGAAGGCTTCAGAAACGTGGGCCATCGACGGCGGCAGGATAGCGTTCGATCTCGATGTCCGCGACTTCCGCTTGTGGGTGCTGGAGCCTCACCCGGTCATCCTCGGCCTGTACGACGCATCCCTCTCCCGCTGTTACTGGATCGACGCGCAGGATCATTTCACGCAAGAGGGGACGCGGCCCCGCGACGGGGCCAAGACCGTCCGCATCTGGATCCCAGAGACGCAACGGGTCTCGCGGCGGGCGATCCGGCGGATCAGGCTGTTGAAGGGCCGCGTCGCTGGCGGATTCAACTTGAGGGTCTACCGATGAAGCAGTTCACCTACAAGCAGATCGGCGAGCTGTTCGTCTCGCTCGGATTCCAAATGCGTGTGCTGGACGGCAATACCATCGTCTACTACCGGCCAGACTCGGAGGCGTATTTCACGCTGCCCCTCCGTGAGGAGGGCGAGCTGGTCTCCCCGATGCACATGGGCGGGGCACGGGCCATCCTCGACGCCTGGGGATACCTCGACAAGGACGAGTTCACCGCGCGCCTCAAGGCCGGGTGACGGGGTGATGGAGATGGCGGAGCGGCTCGACGTGCTGGGGCTGAAGTCGTGATGTGCCGGGGATACAGGCTGTGATGCCGCCGATGGCGACCTCGGCCGCGGAATCGGCCCCGCGTCGTCACGGCCGGGGAGGGACGGCGTTCGTGCGGGTGTGGAGCCAGACCGGCCCACCCCGAACAACTGGACGAACGCCATGTCGCGCTTGAATAGCTCCCTTGCCCTGGCCGCGTTGGCCCTGGCCTTCTCCGCCCCCGCCGCCCGCGCTCATGAAGCCGGAGTCTGGACCGGACGCTACTCCGACGGCAGCGGCTCGATGACCGTGGTCGTCAAGGCCGACGGCGGCGGGTCATTCGCCATCCTCGACAGCCGTGGCCGCTACCTCCGCGGCGCGTCCGGCTACTGGACGCTCCAGCGCACGTCGGCGGGCGGGGTGCTGACCATGAATTACATCCACGTCTTCCCTGCCAAGGTGTACTTCAGCCTCGTCGTGCTGGGCGAGGGGCGCGTGCGGCTCACCGACCCGGTGGCCGGCGTCAGCATCGTCCTCACCCGGCAATGACGGTCACTTGTCATCGCCCGGCGGCAGTTTGATCCGCGGGTCGAGCTTCACCGCCGGGCCGATGACGATGACCGTCTCGGGGCGCATCAGGCTCAGGTACGCCTTCGGCGGGGCCTTGCCGTCGTTTGTCAGGACGACCGCGGCCCCCTTCGCCAGACGCTTCGGGAGGTCGGCGGCGGCGATGGCCTTGCCCGCCGCGTCCTGGATCTTGCACTCCTTGAGCGTCAGGTAGCGGTCGGCCCGCGTGGGGCCATACACCTTCTCGGTCTTGAACACGGTGCCCCCGCCGCCGGCCATGATCTCCTGGATCTCCTGCTCCTCGGCGCGGTAGACGCGGAGGTGCAACTGGCCGGTCTTGAGGTCGAGCTGGTGGACGAGCATCAGGTGCGGTGCGAATTCCGGGGCGGCCGGGGCCACGAAGACGAAGGCGAGGCCGATCAGCGCGTGCATAACGTTGGCTCCGACGGGGGAGAGGTGTCGCGGGCATTCTACTCAACAGCCGATGAGGCGCCGCCGCCAAAGCTCGCGGAGCAGGGCGGCGAGCGTGGCGGCGTAGGCGCACTCGACGGCGAGGAGGAGGAAGGCGAGGGTGTAGAAGAAGGCCGGGCCGAGCGACTCGATGAAGGTGCCGGCCCTGTGCATCACCACGCAGCCGGCGCAGGGGCAGACGAAGAACAGGGCGATGCCGAGGATGAAGGCGAGGATCGCGAAGACGAGCAGGCCGAAGAAGATCGCCCCGGCCCCGTAGACGGCGGCGCCGGTTATCTTGAGCGCGGACGCGATGCCGATGACGGCCGGGCTGCGGAAGTAGGTGCCGACGGCGAAGAGGTACAGCGTGAACGCGGCCGCCGCCCCCACCTGGCCCAGCACGGCGGACACGAGCATCCCGTCGCGCCCCTCCGTGCCGTCCGGCGTGAGGCCGTAGCCGACGGCGGCGACGACGGCCCCGAGCTGGGACGCCACGGAGAGGACGATGAGCCAGCGGATAGACGCCTGCGGCGTGCCGAGGCACAGCATCCGCCCGACGACATCGAGCAACGCCGCCGCGCCGAGCAGGGCCGCGCCCCACGGCAGCGGCGCCGCCAGTGCGGCCCGCCAATCCCAGCGGGCTTCGAGGGCGACGGCGAAGAAGGCGACGGCCCCGACGATCAGGGCCAACAGTTTGACCAGGACACCGCGGGCGACCCAGCGCCACTCCTCGGGTACGGGGGGCGGATCGTCTCCAGACGAGCGGCCCTCCGTCAGGGGGCCGTGTATTCGCCCTGCGGACGGCTTGCGGAAGAGGTTCTCGCCGCAGGCGCCGCACCAGCCGAGGTACGCCTCGCCGACGCGGAGGGGGGAGTCACAGTGGGGGCAGACGCGGAGCATGGCACGGCCTCGCCTCCCTGGCACGATAGCGGGCGCGGATTCCGCTGGCCTGTCGATCCCCCGGCGTGATAAGATTCAATACATCCTCGCCCGCGCGTTCCCATTCGCGCGGCACCATCCAGCCAAGGGGGCACCCACCATGTTCCGCCTCGATGCCGGCTCGCACTCGCCCCGATACTGCGATGGCCTCTCGCGCCGCTCCTTCCTGTCGCTCGGCGTCGCCGGCATGGCCAGCGTCGCCCTGCCCGGCATCCTCAAGGCGAAAGAGGCGTCGTCGGCGAAGAAGGACACCGCGTGCATCCTCATCTGGCTGGACGGCGGCCCCGGCCACATGGACATGTACGACATGAAGCCGGACGCCCCCAAGGAGTACGCCGGCATCTGGAAGCCGATCAAGACGAAGGTGCCCGGCTTCGATGTGACCGAGCTTTACCCGAAGCAGGCGAAGATCACCGACAAGTTCAGCATGGTCCGGTCCCTCCACGTCGATAGCGGCGACCACTTCGCCGGCGGCCACCGCATGCTGACCACCAAGGACATGGGCGTCAGCGGCGCCAATAACGCCGGCAAGTTCCCCAGCATCGGCTCCATCGTCAACCGCGAGGTCGGCCCGCGCAAGCGGGGCATGCCGGGCTACGCGGCGCTGCCCTACGGCATGAGCATCGGCCTGCGGCCCGGTTACTTCGGCGGGCACTTCCTGGGCAGCCAGCACAACCCGTTCGAGAGCGGCGGCGACCCCAGCCAGCCGTCCTTCAAGGTCGAGAACCTCAACTTCGCCCGCGACCTGTCGCTCAAGCGCATGGAGGACCGGCGGTCGCTGGCGAAGCACTTCGACACCGTGCGCAAGGAGATAGACTCCCTCGCCGAGGTCAAGGCGATGGACAGGTTCTCCCTGGAAGCGTTCGACTTCCTGGCCGGGCAGCGGGCGCGGCGGGCGTTCGACATCCACAAGGAGGACCCGCGCCTCCGCGAGATGTACGGCCGCCACCACGCCGGGCAGCTCGGCGTTTTGGCCCGCCGCCTCGTCGAGGCCGGCAGCACCTTCGTGACGATCCACCTAGGCGGCTGGGACCACCACTGGGATCTGCAGAAGGGCTACGAGACCTACCTGCCGAAGGTCGATTCGCTGGTGTATGGCCTGTTCACCGACCTGGCGGACCGCGGCATGCTCGACACGACCCTCGTGGTGCTGTGCGGCGAGTTCGGGCGCACGCCGAAGATGAACGACGGCGGCAACGGCGGCCCGCCGCGGAGCCAGGGCACGCCGGGGCGCGACCACTGGGGCGACGCCATGTTCTGCCTCATGGGCGGCGGCGGCGTGAAGGGCGGCACCGTGTACGGCAGCACGGACGCGAAGGGCCAGCGTCCCAAGGACAAGCCGGTCACGCCGTGCAACATCCACGCGACGATCTACGAGGTGCTGGGCATCGACCCCAGGCTGCACCTCATGGGCCCGGAGGGCCGCCCCATCCCCGTGCTGGACGACCCCACGCCGATCAAGGAGCTGCTGTAACGCGTCGAGGGGCATCGGCCTGTCGGTGAGCGTCCACGGCGTCCTGACGATCCCCTCGGCCGCGAGGGGATCGTTCTCCTTGATGGGGGCGGCCAACGCCGCCTGGGCCGTTGGCGGCGTCAGCGCGGCCCGTTCACCCGTCCGAAGGCGTGGGCCCGGCCGGCGCCGGCGGCTCGAAGCCCGGCGGCAGCTCGCGCAGATAGTACACCTCATACTCGAACACCCCGCCTTCCTGCCGGGCGAGGCCGATGTCGCGCCTCACGTTGGCGATCGGGATGAACGAGACACCCTTGCACTTCGGGCAGACGAGCCAGAGCAGGCCGTCCTTGTCGGCCGGCTGAATCTGGCCTCCGCACGCCTTGCACACGGCCAGCAACAGCCCCGCGCTCGACACCGAGACGCGGACGTCCTTCGGCTCCTTGAGCTTCCTGATGAGCGCGTCGAGCGGGACGCGCGCGCCGAGAAATTCGAAGGGAGGCTTCCCCGAGCCGCCATCACCGCCGTCCGCCATGTCCCACCTCCTCCGCCTCGGCCTGTTGGCATCCGACAGACTACCACAAGCAGGGCCTCGTCGGCCGGACCCCGTCTCGGCGAGGGCTGGAACCTCTCGGGCCAGGGGGCACGGCCGGGGGCGGCGCCGAGGCGTGTGTCAGGGGCGTTCAAGCCTGGAGACCCTTCGTCACCAGCTCGAGGAACTCGCGCGCCCGCCGGGCCAGGGCGTCGATCCCGTCGGCGTCCTTCGGCGCCGCCAGCAGCGGCGCCGAGATGTTCTCGCAGCACAGCGGCATCGTCAGCCCGGTGAAGGCGACGGGGTGCAGGAGGCGGTAGTGGTCGATCTCCCCCAGGCCGGGGCCGCAATCCCCGTCCTTCGGGAAGGTCCGGTGGTCCTTGATGCAGAAGCTGCGCACCTCGGCGGCGCACTTCTTCAGGTCCGGCAGCGGGTCGATCTTGTGGTAGTCCATCACGTTGCCGGCGTCGTAGCTGATCTTGATGCCGGCGTCGTCCACCTCGCGGACGATCTCGGCCAGGGCCACGCCGGTGCCGGTGTTGCCGCCGTGCTGCTTCACCGCCACCATCACGCCCTCGCCGCGTGCGATGGGGCCGAGGGCCTTGAGGTTCGCCACCCATGTCTTCCTGTCATTCCCCCTGGTGCTGCCCATCGTCAGCACCTGCGCGACCTTCGCCGCCCCGGCCTGCTTGAGGCGCTGCCCCAGCGCCTTGGGGTTGTCCGGCGACGGGCCGAACATCATCACCGGCTCCAGCCCCATGTCGCGGCACTTCCTCGCCAGCTCCTTCGCCTGGTCCAGCGTCGCGTCCTGCGCCAGCACCGGCAGGCGCTTGCCGCCCTCGTCGTGCGTCGTGCCCCAGGCGACGTGCTTGTAGCCCGCCGCCATGATCCCCTTCAGCGCCCGCTCCAGGGTGTACCGCGCGTACGGCAGCGTCATGCAGGCGATCTGAAACTCCGTCGCCTTCTTCTTCTCGGGGGCATCCTTCTTGTCCTGCCCGCGCGCCGCCGCCGCCAGCCACAGGCCGGCGCCGGCGAGCAGCATGTCGCGGCGCCCGAGCGTCGATTCCTCTCTGTCGCGCATGTGCCGGCCCTCGCTCAAGAGAACTTCGTGCGTCCGGGGATGGCCATCTCGGCGGGCGGCGGCTTGCCCGTCCAACTGTACTCCGACGGGCGCAGCTCCTCCTTCGACGCCAGCGCCTTCTCCCAGTTGATCTCCTGCCCGGTGTACGCCGCCATCCGCCCCATGATCGCCAGCAGCGTGCTGTGCGACATGTACTCGCCGTTGTTGATCGGCGTGCCGGCGCGGATGGAGGCGAACAGCGCGTCGTGCTCCGCCTGGTACATGTCGTTCGCCGGGCCGTCATACGTCCAGTCCTTGTCGGCCCGGATGACAAGCCCCTTCTTCCGCTCCGACAGCACCGCCCGCCCCTTCGTCCCGAGGATGTGGGCGCTGATGTCGTTCTTGCACCCGCGCTGCTGGCGGCACTGGCTGTAAAGCCGGGTGCCGTCCGCGTACTCGTAGACGACCGAGAAGTGATCGTAGATGTGCCCGTGCTCCGGGGCGTTGCGCGTCTGCCGCCCGCCCAGGCCGATGGCGCGGACCGGGTACTCGTCCTTCATGACCCAGGCACACACGTCGAGGAAGTGGACGTGTTGCTCGACGTTGAAGTCGCCGCATAGCCAGGTGTAGCCGTACCAGTTGCGCATCTGGTACTCCATCTCCGTCCACCCCTCCTTGCGCTCGACGGCCCGCGGCGGGCCGCGCAGGTCGTTGGCCTGCATGGCCACGATCTTGCCCACCGCCCCGCCCTGGAGGCGGCGCACCATCTCGCGGAAGCCGTTGTCGAAACGCAGGCACAGCCCGGAGACCACCGACAGCTTCTTCTTCTTCGCCAGGGCGCAGCTCGCGAGGACCGAGCGCACGCCGGGGGCGTCCACGGCCACGGGCTTCTCGGCGAAGACGTGCTTGCCGGCCTCGACGGCGGCGGCGAGGTGCAGGGGGCGGAAGCCGGGCGGGGTGGCCAGCAACACGACATCGACGCCGGAGGCGATCACGCCCTTGTAGGCGTCGAAGCCGGTGAAGCAGCGTTCGGGCGTCACGTCCACCTTGGCGCCGACCGCCTTCTCGTTGCGCAGGAAGCCGAGGCTCTGCTTGAGCCGGTCCTCGAAGGCGTCGCCCATCGCGACGAGCTTCACGTCCTTGTCGGCCTTGAGCGCCTGCTCGGCGGCGCCGGTCCCGCGGCCGCCGCAGCCGATCAGCCCGACGCGCAGGACCGGCGTCTCGGCGGCGCGGGCGGCGCTGGCCGCGGCGGCGGCGACGGCGGCCGCGTGGAGGAAGGACCGGCGGGACTGTGCGGTGTTCACGTTCGCTCTCACCTGTCGCCTTTCTTCAGGGGGTGCAGCTCGAAGGTGCGGACGTGCAGCTCGAACCCCTCCGACTGGAGGAGGATGCGGCCGGCGGCGGGCGCGGCGTCGTAACACTCGTTGACCTTGGTGCCGTTGACGAACACCTCGATCCGCTTGCCACGGCAGACGCATTCGACCTTGGTCCACTCTCCCAACTTGCTCTCGACATCATCCTTGCCGCGCGTGTCGAGCAGCTCCTTGAAGTCGGGGTCGTGCTTCGACCACCAGAGCTGCTTGCCCGTGAACACCTGTGGCTTGCCGTCCTTGTGCCAGCGGGGCCGCTTGTCCTTGCCCGGCAGCACGTCGCTGGTGAACTGGACGGCGAGGGGCTTCTTGTCGGCATCGCGGCCACGGATGGGGATGAGGTCGCCGACGCAGCCCTGGGCGAGCTGGCACTCGATGGACGCCATCCAGGCGCCGGCGTTGCCGTCGGCCCCGGTGGCGTGGAGGAGGATGCCGGAGTTGCGGACGTACTTGCCGCCGTCGGTCCGCTTGCCCCACTTGAACTCGACGACGAGGCGGTAGTCGCGGTAGGCCCCCGTGGTGCCGACGTAGCCGAAGCCGTCGCCGGTGATGTGGAGGTGGCCGTCGGTGACGCGGAAGACCTTGCGCGGGTCCTCGCGTTGGGTGTCCTTGAGCCAGGTCGAGAGGCCCTTGAGGTCGGCGCCGTTGAACAGCGGCGTGGCCTTCTCCGGCGCGGCGGGCTCGTCCGCGCCGGCGGCCAGCGATGCGATGCCGATGAGGAGCAGACCGGAGAGGAGGCGGGGCATGGGGCACCTGCGGGCCGTCGCGGGCGACACGGTGATCCTACCCCGGCGCGAATGGTCGGCCAGGATGAACTGGATTTGTCCCTGTCACACGCTAGCGCGGCCCGCGTACAGGAGGCGTCAATCAACAACAACGACACAACGAGACGGGAGCATAGCAATGACGGACTTCATCGTGTTCGGTTCGGGCGAGGCGCGGCTGGTCATCTTCGGCGCCCTCGTCGCCCTCTGGGTCGTGGTCGCCGTCGTCCGCGGCATCAGCAACCTGCTCTCACGCCCCGACGCCAGCTAACACACAGGACGCCCCGCCCCCGTGAGGCACGCAACGAGGCGTGCCTCACGGCACGCGCGGCCTACTCCTCGGGGATGTCCGCCCACTTCTTGCGGCGGAACGACCCCACCTGGGCGTCCTCCGGCAGGAATGGGAACAACCGTCGGAAGGCGTCCCCGTCCAACGCCGCCCCGAACTCCGACACCTCGAACGCCTCGATCAGCCCCACCTCCGCCCCGCGCTCCGCGCCGTAGGTCCGCGTTACCAGGTCGCGGTGCCGCCGCGCGAGCGGCGCGATCCGCGCCCGCATGCGCTCGGCCAGCCACGCCCGCCGCCCCTCGTCCGTCTTCGGCACCTCGTCCAGCACGCCGGCGTTGGCCGGCAGCCACTCGTAGAACTGCGACTCGTGCCGGTGCAGCATGCCGACCATGCGCTCCAAGGTGTCGCCGATGTCCACGCACACGTCCGGCTCGAAGGGGCACGGCTTGCGGAAGGCGTCGGAGAAGTACATGATCACCGGCATCCACGGCAGGTGCGGCACCTGGGGGCATACGGCGGGGACGGTCAGCAGGTACGCCGCGTCCTGCACGAGCAGGCCGGCGAAACGGTGGTCGGGGTGGTAGTCCGTCGTCCGGTGCGCGATCACCAGATCGGGGCGGAACGAGCGGATCAGCGCTATCACCCGCAGGCGGTACTCCAGCCGGTCATCCAGCTCGCCGTCGGGGATGTCGAGGATTTCGTAGCTGGCGCCGATGGACGCCGCCGCAGCGTCGGCCTCGGCCCTGCGTCTGCGGGCGAGGCCTGGGCCGGCCTGGAGGTGGTGCCCGGCCCGTCCGTCCGTGAGGCTGACGAGGCGCACCACGGCCCCGAGGTCGCACCATTTGGCGGCGGTGCCCCCGGCCTTGATGTCGGCGTCGTCGGGGTGGGCGCCGATGATCAGCACGCGCGGCGGCGTGGACATGCGAATCTCCTCTCTGCGGGACCGTCACCGCGTCCATGATACCGAACGGCAAGGCCACGTCCCACGTCGCGGAGTTACCGATCAGCGGGTGTGGGAATCAGACGGAAGTAGACACGGGTGTGGCCGGGGGTGGGGCGAGTTGCATTGCATTGCACCCCCCCAGACACCCCATGAAATGAAAAATCCCGGCGGGATTTGCATTGCAGGGTAAGTGGTCAGGCCGCCGACACCCTCGCCGTGGCTACCTACGCCGTCTCATTTTGTCTAACTCCAGATGCCGCGTGAACGGGAACGTCGCGGATTGCCCTTGCCCCGGTGCGGCGGTCCGGGTGATACTCCCCTCTCAACTTGACGCGCACCTGTGAGACGTGAGTCACGCACAGGGGAGTCCGCCATGTCGCGCGCCTTACTGCTCGCCGCCTTCATCGCCGCCGCCGGCTGTCAGACATCGCCTGAGGGGACGGCCCTGCCGAAGGCACGCTACCTCGAACACCCGCCGCGTTCCTTCGCGGCGACACAGACGTTGCCGATGCCGAAGGAGGTGGTTGCCTGTGAGAACGCCCCGCAGCCGTTACTCATCAGGGTGGGCGGGATGATGGCAGCCCAGGCGGGCCCAGGGCTCCACCCATCCGCGCCGGCCTCACCGCCGGCCCCGACGCTCGCCCCGTTGCCGCCCCCCTCACCCGCCGCCCCGACGGCAAGGCTGCTCACCATCGCCAACGTCCACAAGGAGGCCGTCATGGTCTTCAAGGTGGCCGGGGGCGCGCTGACCTTCGTTCAGAAGGTCGGCCCCGGCGACGCCATCGACGTGCCCGTCCTGGCCGGCGACAAACTCGCGGCCACGTTCTCCACCGCGCCGCACTGCGCGAGCTACGAGGCGAAGTCCGTCCAGGGCGAGGTGTGGCTCCTTCGCCCCGACACGTCCACGTCCCTTCCGCCACGCGTCGTACCCTGCACCACCGCCGGCGGCCCGCCGGGTGGCCCGCCCCCGCCGCCGAGCGGCGTCGGCGTCAGCTACGGTTCCTACTCGCGGTGATGCGACAGCCACGACTCGGCCCCCTGACGGGGCCGCTCGCCTGATCCATCGGCGGGCTCGCTCGCCTGATCCATCGAGGGATGTCATGATGGCACGCCTGCTCCTCGCCGCCGCGGTGATCCTGCCTACCGCTGGGTGCATGTCGGACCGGACGGTGGAACTCCTCCGCCGGCAGATACGGCTGATCGTCGAGGGCCCGCGCGTTGACGAGGGGCCCATCCACGAGGAGGAGTGCCCGCCGCCCTCGCCGCCGGTCTTCGCCGCCCCGCTGAAGGTGCCCGTGACCGTGGCGAACGTCCGCAAGGACGAGGCGACGCTGTTCACCGTGGCGGCGGGCAAGCTGACGTTCCTCGCCAGGGTACCCGCCGGCGAGGCGGTGGACGTGGCCGTCCCCGGCGGCACGAACCTGGCCGCCACGTTCGCCTCGGCGCCGTACTGCGCGAACTACCATTTCAAGAACACGCCGGGCGAGGTGTGGCTGTTGCGGCCCGCCCCCGCCGCGGCCGTCGGCCCCGCTTGCCGGCAGTGAACTTGGGGGGGGAGTCGCCCCCCTCGGATGCCTCTACTTCTTCCCCCAATCCCAGGCCGACAGGCCGCGCAGCTCGCGCACGAACAGCTCGCCCCCCGCGACGGCCAGGTGCCCCCACGTCTCCCCGCCGGTGGCCACCTTCCGCTCGTCGAGCTGGTCGTACTTCTCCGGGTTGGCACGCAGCAGGTAGAGGATGCCGCGCTCGTCGAGGGCCAGGATGCGTTCGCCCTGCGCCACCATGCTCTGGTACTTGCCGAACGCCTTGGCCGTCGTCCACTTCACCTTGCCGGCGTCGAGGTCGATGCAGGTCAGGCGCTGGTTGCGCAGGTGCAGGTAGGCGTGGCCCTTGATGATGACGGGCGTGGACATGTATCCCTCCAGCTTCAGCGTCCAGGCGGGCTTGACCGCCCACTTCGCGCCGTCCCGCGACACCTTGAACAGGTACGCCTTGTCACCGTAGGCGGAGGTGAAGATGCCGTCCCCGTGGACGGCCGGGGTGAGGATGTTCATGCCACGCATCGCCGGGATCTTCACGTCCCACAGGACCTCCCCGTTCTCGGGGTCCACCCCGGTGAGGGCGGTGCGCGACTGCACGACCAGTTGCCGCTTGCCCGCGAAGGTCGCGAAGACCGGCGACGAGAACGCGCTGCCGTACATCCCGCCGCCGTCCTTCATCGATCGCCACACCTCGGCCCCGGTCTTCTTGTCGAGCTTGAGGAGCGACGCGGCCGCCTGGACGTAGACGTGATCGCCGTCCACCAGCGGCGAGCAGACGAAGCCGAACGCCGGAAGGGGCGTCTTGTAGCGCTCCATCAGGTCGGCCTTCCACACCTCCTTGCCCGTGTTCGCGTCGAGGCAGACGAGGGTATCACGCATCCCGGCCACGTAGAGCCGGCCCCCGTCGAGTGCCGGGGTGGAGCGGATCCAGGAGCCGTTCGACATCGCGAAGAACGGGACCGTCATCGCCCCCTTCCACGACGCCTCCCAGACCTGCTTGCCGTCCCTCTGGTCCAGGCAGCGGACGACCTCCTCCTTGCGTCCGCTCGTCTCCGCGACGAAGACGCGGCCGCCGGCCACCAGCGGGCCGGGGTACCCCTCCGCGAGATCGACACGCCAGCGGCGCTTGAGCGTCGCCTCGTCGAGCCTGGCCGGCCAGGACGAGCCCGGGACCAGGCCGTCGCGCGTCGGGCCGCGCCACTGTGTCCAGTCGTCGCCGCCGAGCAACAGCAGGGGGAGGAGGTATATCATTCTGTCAGGCTCCGCTGGCGCCGAGCGAGGGGCCGTCGATGACATCGCACGTTCATCGCATCCGGCCCGGCCCGCCACGCAGTCACTTTCTTTCATCCATAGGCGCCCGCCGGATCCGCTTCCACGGCCGCCTGGATTCGGTGCCTAAGAGATCCCTTGGCCAGCCCATTGCGTCCAGGCCACGCACCGGGTAGGATCTCCTTCACCTACCCCGTCCTCCTTCCGCGAGGCACCCGCCATGCTCACCCTGCACGACTCGTGCGTCCTCGGCCGCCGTGACTTCCTCCGCATCGGCACCCTCGGCCTCGGCGGCCTGTCGCTCGCCTCCCTCCCCGGCTTCGCCTCCACGATCTCGCTGGAGAACGAGGCCAAGGCCGTCCGCGACTGCTCGGTCATCTTCCTCTTCCTGCACGGCGGGCCCAGCCAGACGGAGACGTTCGACCCCAAGATGTCGGCACCCGACAACACCCGCAGTGCCACCGGCGAGGTCAAGACCGCGCTGCCCGGCGTCACCTTCGGCGGGTCGTTCCCCAAACTCGCGAAGCTCGCGGATAGGGTGAGCGTCGTCCGCTCGTTCGTCACCGGCGACGGCAACCACGACATCAAGCCGGTCGTCGGCAAGGACACCTTCGGGGCCAACCTCGGCAGCGCCTACGCCCGCGCCGCCGGGCCGAACCACCCCGTCACCGGCATGCCGACGAACGCCGCCCTCTTCCCCCGCGCCGTGGACAAACGCGCCCAGGCGGGCCAGATGGGCTTCGGCAAGTTCGACAGCACCGGCCCGTTCGGCGCCGCCACCACGCCCTTTATGCCCGACGGCGCCGGCAACCTCCAGCGCGACATGGCCCTGCGCATGCCGCGCGAACGCCTCGATGACCGCCGCTCGCTCCTCGCCGCCTTCGACCGGGTGAAGAAGGAGCTGGACGAGGGCACGTCCGACGCCAGCCGCGACAAGGCGTTCGAGATCATCCTCCGCGGCGTCGGCGACGCCTTTGACCTGTCCAAGGAGTCGCCGCGCACGGTGGCGGCCTACGACACCGAGCCGCTGGTGAAGGTCGAGAGCATCAGCAAGAAGTGGAACAACCACAAGAACTACGCCGACAACGCGCGGTCCCTGGGCAAGCTGCTGCTGCTGGCCCGCCGCCTGTGCGAGCGTGGGGCCGGCTTCGTGACGGTGACGACGAACTTCGTGTGGGACATGCACGCCGACGTGAACAACGCGACGATGACGGAGGGCATGTCGTACATGGGCCCGCCTCTGGATCATGCGTTGTCGGCGTTCATCGAGGACGTGCGGCAGCGCGGGTTGGAGAAGAAAATCCTGCTGGTGGTGACGGGCGAGATGGGCCGCACGCCGCGCATCAACACCAAGGGCGGGCGTGACCACTGGGGCAACATCGCGCCGCTGCTGCTGTCGGGCGGGCCGCTGAAGATGGGCCAGGTGGTGGGGCAGTCGGACAAGATCGCCGGCGAGCCGGCGACGGAGCCGGTCCGCCTGAAGAACCTGATCGGCACGGTGATGCACTCGCTGCTCGACGTGGGCAAACTTCGTGTGCTGCGTGGCGTGCCGCGCGAGCTGCTGACGATGGCCGAGTACACGCCCATCGAGTTGCTGCACTGAGCGGGCCCCGTGGCGACAAGTATTCAACGTTTGGTTGGACTCACGACAAGTTGAAATCTTGTCGCCACGGGCCGCCTCCGGGGATTGACGATGGGCTGGGTGAACGACGCCAGGGCTGAGCTGGCCGCCGGACGCACCATCCAGATCCGTCCGTCGGGCGGCTCCATGCGCGGACGCATCGAGTGCGGCCAGCTCGTCACCCTCGCCCCGGTATCCGCCTCCGACGTCCGCGTCGATGACGTGGTTCTGGTCGAGTGGCGCGGTAACTTCCTCCTGCACCTCGTCAAGGAGGTCAAGGACGGCCAGCTCCTCATCGGCAACAACCTCGGCAAGATCAACGGCTGGGTGGCCGCGTCCGCCGTCGTCGGCAAGGTGGCCGCCGTCGAGTGACGGCTGGCTGCTCCTGAAGGGCGGGCCCCCAGGCCTGCCGGCCCTCTTATCGTAGAGCACGCATCCTGCGTGCTTCTGGCCGTCGGGGACGCCGCGCCCACGGCCAGGAGCACGCAGGATGCGTGCTCTACGATAAGACAAGACCGCCGGTTTCCCGCTGGCGCGCGGCGGCCCGGCCGGCCAAGTGTAGGATGACGAGGCACGAGGCCGACCACGATGAACGCTCCGCTCGACCTGCTGGCCCGCCGCCTGCGCGACCACGCCCGCCGGGCCGGCACGCCCGAGGACGACGCCGCACTCCTCACGGCGTTCGTCCGCTCGCGCGACGACTCCGCCTTCGAGGCCATCGTGCGCCGCCACGGCCCGATGGTCCTCGGCGTCTGCCGGCGCGTCTTCGGGGACGCCGACGGCGCGGACGACGCCTTCCAGGCGACGTTCCTCGTCCTGGCACGCCGTGCCGCCGACGTGGACCCGCCGCGTCTGGCCGGCTGGCTCCACGGCGTCGCCCGCCGCGCCGCTCGCGAGGCGCGGCGTTCCGCCCTGCGCCGCCGCAAGAGGGAGAAGGCCATGAGCGATCCGCCCGACTCGCCCGTCCGCGACCCCGACGTTTGGGGCGACGTGCGCGCCATCCTCGACGAGGAGATCGCCGCCCTGCCGGAGGCGCAGCGTCTGGCCGTCGTCCTGTGTGATCTGGAGGGCGTGACGCGCCGCGAGGCCGCGTCACGCCTCGGCATCGGCGACGGCACCCTGTCGCACCGCCTCAACGCCGCCCACGCGCGGCTCGCCTCCCGGCTGTCGTCGCGTGGCGTCGCCCTGTCCGCCACGGCGCTCGCCGCGATGTTCGCGGCGCACGCCCAGGCGGCGCCGGTGCCCGCGTCACTCGTGGCCTCGGCCGTGTCCGGCCTCGTCTCGGAGAACGCCCTCGCCCTGACCTCGATCCTGGTGAAATCCATGCTGACGGGCAAGTTGAAGATGCTGGCGGCCGCCGTGGCCGCGGCGCTGCTTCTAGGTGTGTGCGGGATGATGGCGGCCGCCCGTCCGCCCGTGCCCGAGAAGGGCCCCGAGCCGGAGCCGAAGCCGTCCGCGGCCACGATGTTCAAGGCCCACGTCGAAGGCCGGCTGTGGGTCATCCAGGGTGCCGACGCCGACAGGAAGACGCTCGACCTCGGCCATTTCGCCACCCTCGGGCTCGGCGTCGTCAAGGTGATGCCCGGCGCCAAGATCGACCCCCAGCTCCCGCCCGGCGTGGTCAGGGGCGTGCCCACCGATGCGCCCGCCGTCACGCTCGACGGCAGGCCCGCGAAGCTGGCCGATCTCAAGTGCGGGATGATGGCGTCCGTCGAGACGGCGCCCGGCAAGGCCGCCATCCGCCGCATCACGGCTTTCAGGCAATCGGCCGGCGAGATGTTCACGCTCAAGGCCATCGACAGGAAGCGGCGTACCGTGCAGCTCGTGTCCCTAAGAAGGGAGACCACGCTGGACGCCGTCCCGCTGGCGAAGGAGGTCGAGGTCGTGGCCTACAAGATCCCCGTGGTGATGGGCGTGGGCGGTGGGTTCATGGAGGTCGGCCCGGCCAAGCCGATGCCCGCCACCCTCGACGACGTGAAGCCCGACACCGCCGTCTCCGTCGAGCTGGCTTTCGAGGGCGGGCAGATGGTCGTCAAGAAACTCTCCATCGACATGAAGTGATGGCCACGTCCCTCACCGATGCGATCCTCGGCTGCATCGTCGGCGGCGCGCTCGGGGATGCCGCCGGCGCCGAGGCCGAGGGCGCGCCCGGCTGGCGCCTGACCGACGACACGCAGTTGACGCTGGCGACGTGCGATGCGCTGACCGGGCAGGACGCCGTCTGCCCGGCGCGCCTCGCCGCGTCGTTCCTGCGCTGGTTCCGCGCCCGCCGCCTCACCGGCCTCGGCGCCAGCACGCTCAAGGCCCTGCGCGACCTCGACGCCGGCGCGCACTGGGCGCTGTCGGGGTGCAAGGGCGAGCGCGCCGCCGGCAACGGGGCCGCGATGCGCATCGCCCCCCTCGCGTTCCGCCTCGACCCGCTGGCCGACGGCTCGCGCCGCCTCATCCGCGACGTCTGCCGCATCACCCACCACAGCGACGAGGCGTATGTCGGCGCGTTCGCAGTCGTCCTCGCGTTACACGCCGCGAAGGGCGGCGAGCCGTCCCTCGAACACATCGCATCCCACCTCCCCGCCACGGGCACCCGCGAGCGCCTCCTCGCGTACGCCGCCCTCCCCGCCGGGGTTTCCATCGCCGAGGCCGCGGCGCGTTTCGGCGCCTCCGGGTACGTCATCGAGTCGGTGCCGCTGGCCCTGTTCGCCGCGTCACGCCTCCAGGACCTCGGCTTCACGGCGATGCTGGGGCAGATGATCGCCGCCGGCGGCGACACGGACACCAACGCCTCCCTCGCCGGGCAGGTCGCCGGCACCACACTCGGGCTCGGCGGCCTGCCGGCGGATCTGCTGGACAAACTGCCCGAGGCCGAAATGGTCCTGGGCGTCGGACGTATCTTCGCGGAAGACGCGGCGCGGAGGAATCCCGCGTCGGATGGGCCACGCTGAGTGCCATCCGCGCACCACGCATCGAACTTCCCTTGCGTGTTCGCCTCCCGCCGTCCATCATGAAGGACCGAGCAGGCTGCTCCCGTCAGTGGAGTTTGCTCGATATGACCCAGCTGTTGCACCCGAGCGAGCCGTTCGGCGAGGTGAACGTTCACCCGCAGCCGGACGGGACGCTGAAGATCGTCGCAACGGTCCTGATGGAGCCGGATATCGAGGGGGCCCGCTGCGGCCTCGCCCTCGACGGGTCCGCCTCGATGCGCAGGATGTACGGCGACTGCGGCGCCGTCAGCCCCCTGTTCCGCCACGGCGGGGAGAACGTCGTCCAGCCCGTCGCCCGCGCCCTCGCCGCCTACCTCGCCCGCTTCTCCGCCTCCGGCACCGCCCGCCTCGTCTACGGCTCGTGCGGCCCCGACGGCGGCTCCGTCGAGGAGGTCGGCGACATCGCGCCCGCCGCGGCGAAGTCGCTCCCCCTCACGGGCCCGCGCGAGCTGTCCTGGGGACGGCAGACCAAACTCCTCCCGCCGCTGCGGCACTTCCTCGACGGGCCGTTCCGCGGCGCGCCGTGGTCCTTCGCCGTCTTCGTCACCGACGGCCGCATCGACGACCTCGACGCGGTCAAGGCGTTCTCCCTCGACCTCGCCGGCGACATCGCCGGGGGGCGGCGCGGGCAGGCCAAGTTCGTCCTCCTCGGCGTCGGCGAGCGTGTGGAGGAGGCGCCCCTGGCGGAGCTGGACGCCCTCTTCGAGGGGGGCGGATGGCGCACCCCCGACGGCGAGGCCATCGACCTGTGGGACTACAAGATGGCACGCGAGATGCACTATTTGCAGGAGGTGTTCGCCGAGGTGGTCAGCGACTCCACGCTGGTCGCACCCGGCGGACGCGTCCTCGACGGCTCGGGCCACGTCGCCGCCGACTTCCCCGACGGCCTGCCCGCCCGTCTCCGCTTCACCCTCCCCGCCGGCAGCACGGCCTTCACGCTCGAGCTGCCCGGCCACCGCATCACCCAGGACCTCGTCGGGGCGTTCACCGCCTCCAGGGCGTGAGGGTCACGGCCATGAGCATCTTCAGCCTCCTGTCTTGCATCGCGGCCCGCCAGGTGCTGGCCGACCAGGCCGACTCCCTCCTGGGCATCCTCGGCGACCGCTTCTCCGACAACTCGCGGCGTCTGACCGCCGCGCTGGCGCAGGCCAGCGAGAAGTCGTGGCGCGCCCTGGAGCTGGCCCTGGCCGGCCCCTACTGGGTCGGGCCGGTGTTCGCCTCGCGCGACGAGCGCCAGCTCCAGGCGCACATCTCCGGCTACCTCGACTCGCTGACGCCCGCCGTCCTGCCCGGCGGGCCGGCCCAGTTCCGCAAGGCGTGCCTCGTCGAGCTGAAGAGCGCCCGCCGCGTCAAGCTCGTGCCCGGCCCGTGCCACGGCGCGTTCGAGGAGGCCGGGGCGGCCACCGCCTTCCACCGTTACGCCGACCCCGACGCGATCATGCGCCACGAGCAGCAGTTGCTCGAAGGCATCGCCAACGTCCTGCGCCGCGAGCGTTACCCGCTGCTGGCGCGCTACGTCGAATTGCGCCCCGCCGGCGGCGAGGCGCTGCTGGTGCAGGCGGGGCGGTACTTCTTCCGCCGGGCCGTGGAGGCCGACGCGAAGCTCGCCGCCGCCCTCACCGTGCAGAAGCTGGACGGCCTGCACCGGGCGCTCTCGTCGTCCGCCGAGGCCGTCGGGCGTGTCGAAGGGCAGTTGGCCGCTCAGGCCGAGGAATTGCGCCGCCTCGCCGAGGCGGTGGGGCGGCTGGCGGCGTCGTCGGGCCGGTGTCCCCTGATCAGCGACATCTTCCGCGAGGAGGAGGAGGCCGCCGCGGCGCCGGCGCGGAGGAGCCGCCTGCTGGGGCGGGCTTTCGACCTGCCCGATTGACAGCAGACGCCGCGTCCCTTACGCCGACGCCCTGGGCGCCGGCGAGACACGCGCCCGCCGACGGCTCCTGGTCAATACTCGGAGGGCAGGAGGTCGCCGTCGCGGCCGTTCTTGGTGACGAGGGCCACCATGGTGCTGGCCGAGATGTTGGCGCTGAGGAACCTGGCCGAGGCGTCAGCGAACACGGTGTTCGCGCCGCCGTTGTGGAAGCTGTAGATCTCGTTGGCGTTGGTGCAGTTGACGACGCACGGGCCGGGGCTGACCGCCCCCGTCTCGCGGTCCGCGCCGTGGACCTCGAAGGATGCCTCGCTGGAGGCCCAGCCGCCGCCGGAGACGTTGATGGCGATGAGCCTGCCGGCCTCCCAGCGGTTGGGGCGGTCGGCCGCCTCCGCCACCATGAGGGTGTTGCTGGTGCCGTCATAGATCTCGGTGAACTTGGTGGTCCGGTTGGTCTCCAGGACGCCGGCCCTGGAGGCGGGGTTCAAGGCCCCGTTGTAGCGGGCCGACAGCCCGAGGTAGGAGGTGAGATTCGCGTTGATGGCCGCGGTCGGGGCGTAGTCACCGACCGCGGCAGGGAAGCTCGTGGACGCCTCGTAGGTGTCCATCCGCTTCGGCGCCAGGAGCGGGCAGTTGAACGCGGGGACCCAGGTGGCGCGGACCGCCCGGTTACTCGCGCTGGAGCTGGACCAGTTACTCTCCCAGTTGTAACGGGCCGCCAGGTGGGCCTGATCGACGTAGGGGAGGATGTGGACGGCCCAGCCGTGCCTGAAGTTGTACGGGGGGACGTAGCTCGAATCGGTCTTGCCGGGGGGCAGCGTCCGGGCCTGGTCGGCGTAGGTGTGCAGCGCCAGGCCGATCTGACGCAGGTTGTTGAGGCAGCTCGTGCGGATCATCGCCATCCGCACCGACTGCACGGCGGTCAGGAGCATGGCGACGAGGACGGCGCTGACGGCGATGACGACGAGCAGCTCCATCAGCGTGAACGCGCGGCGCATGGGCATTTCACACCCTGCCTTCTCGGAAGGAGACGGATGATGGATGAGGACATGCCTTCATAGCAGAGGGGCTGGACAGGATGGTGACGGCGCGATGAAGATTGCGAGAAGACCGGTCAGCCCGTGAGCGGGCCGATGGCGCCCGCCGGCACAAGCGCCTGCATCCACGGCTTCGACAGGTATCGGTCCCACGAGTCGCACAGGACCGCTACCACGGGCCCCTTGACGCACCCGCTGGCTGCGATCCGCAAAGCGGCGGCCACGTTCGTCCCCGTGCTGCCGCCGACGAACAGCCCTTCCTCGCGCAGGAGCCGGGCCGTCATGGCGAAGCTCTCCTCGTCCGTCACTACCTCCGCCGCGTCGATCAGTGACAGGTCGAGGTTCACGGGGCACACGCTGCCGCCGATGCCCTCGACCTGATACGCGCCGTCATTGTCGGGGTGGCGGGGCTCGACCATGTGGGCGAGGCGCGAGCCGGCGGGGTCGGCGAGGACCACGAGGGCGTCGGACCTCATCGAGCGGAGGAAGCGGCCGACGCCGGTGAGCGTGCCGCCGGTGCCGGCGCCGGCGACGAAGGCGCCGATGTGGCCGCCCGTCTGCTCCCAGACCTCCGGGCCGGTGGTGCGCTCGTGGGCGAGGGGGTTGGCGGGGTTCTGGAACTGGTCTGTGAGGTACCAGCCGTTCTCGGCGGCGAGGCGGCGGGCGGCGTTCTGGAAGTTGTTGGGGTCGGAGGGCGGGCAGTTGGGCGAGATGATGACGCGGGCGCCGAGGGCGGCGAGGATGAGGCGTTTGTCGGCGGACATCTTCTCGGGCATGACGCAGACGAGGCCGTAGCCGCGTTGTGCGGCGATCATGGCGAGGGCCATGCCGGTGTTGCCGGCGGTGGCCTCGATGAGGGTGCCGCCGGGGCGGAGGAGGCCGCGACGCTCGGCGTCATCGAGGATGGCGAGGGCGATGCGGTCCTTGACGGAGCCGGCGGGGTTGAGGTGCTCGCACTTGGCGAGGACGGGGACGGGCAGCCCGGCGGAGAGCCGCGTCAGCGGTACGAGCGGGGTGCGTCCGATGTGGGAGAGGATTGTCATGGCCTCGGCTCGGTGGGTTCGATGATGCGTCGGTCGTCGTCGCACCAATCGGCGTAGGCCAGGCGCGGCAGGTCGTCGGGGTCGCCGAGGGCCCCCTTCGGCAGTGCTCGGTCGTCGCTCATTCGGGTGCCCTGGGGCGGGGAAGCTGAGGCGTTCAGGGTGGATTCTATCGGCCTGGCGTGGGGCGGGCTGTGGAGCGTGAGCGGATGTGGATCGGGCGAGCGGGGATGCGTCAGCGCCCCGAGTGGAGCGTCAGCGCATCTGGCTGTTCTCGTTCGTCGATACGCGCCGCGTCAACGAGGCGCTGACGCTGTGTGACTCGGGGCGCTGACGCAACCCCGCTCGGCCGATCCACATCCGCTCACGCTCTATCACTCGTGCCCGTTCACGCGACATCTGGATCTGGACAAAAGTAGACGGGGTGTGCGGCCACGACGCGGGTGTCAGCGGTCTGACCACCGGCCCTGCAATGCAAATTCAGCCAGGAATTTGCATTGCATGGGGTGCCTGGGGGGGTGCAATGCAATGCAATCCGCCCCACCCAGGCCACACCACCTGTCTCATTCCGTCTAAATCCGACCCTGCGTGGACGGTTACTCGGTGAAGAAGTGGCCGTGACGGGAAAAGGAGAACCCCGGCCGGCACGCGAGGAAGGCCGGAAAGAGGGTGACCGGTGCGGCCGGCCGGGGGTATGAATGCTAACGCTCCGTGCGGACGGGCGGGGCGGCGGCGTGCTTATGGCATCGGTGCTTCTTGACGGCGGCCGGGCCGGCGGCCCCGTCGGCGCGGGCGCCCCTGTGAGCCGAGGGCGAGACGCCCCCAGACCCCCAGGCGGTGGCGGTGAAGGCGGCGGCCACGGCGGCCAGGACGAGGGCGACGCCCAGGCCGCCCTTGCGCCAGGCGGCGAGCGCGACGGGGGGCGCGGGGGGCTGGACGTGTCGGGCGGCGTCGAGGACCGCGGCCACCAGGGGGGCGGGCAGCAGGGCGGGGAGGGGGAGGAACAGCGGCAGCAGCAGGCCGCGGTGCCGGCGGGCGAGGCGGTTCTTGAGCAGCTCGCGGCCACGGGAGAGGCGGCCGGCGACGGAGCCCTTCGGCCAGCCGAGTAGCTCGGCGGCGTCGGCGAGGGTGAGGCCCTCCAGCTCGCAGAGGATGAGGGGGAGGCGGTAGCGGTCGGGGAGACGTGCCAGCTCGTCGTCGATGACGCGGCGAAGCTCCTGGGTGTCCTCGCGGGGCTCGGGGGCGGCGGGCTCGACCATGCTCACCTCCCGGCCTAGCCTGCGTGCGCGGTCCGCCCGCGCCCGGCGTGCCACACGCAGGGCCACGCGGTGCAGCCAGCCGGCCACGCGGGCGGGGTGCTTCAACGTGGAGGCCTTGCGGACGAGGAGGAGGAAGACCGCCTGGAAGGCGTCGTCGGCCTCGGGGCCGTCGCCGAGGAGGCGGCGGCATGCGGCCAGGACCATGCCGCCGTGGCGGCGGATGATCTGCTCCAGCGCCGCGCGGTCGCCGCGGGCGTGCCAGGCCGCCAGCAGCTCGGCGTCCGTGGGCACGGCCTCCTCCGCGGGCGGCACCGGCGATTGGCCCATCGTCCCCTGCACCATGCGTACTCCCCGCTTCCGGGCCTGCGGTTACACTCTCTCTGCCGCGTGCCGCCCCGGCGCATACAGAAATCCGGTAAGATTCCCGGGGGCATGTGGCGCCGGCGAGGCCATCCGGTGATTGTAGGGGGAGGCGCGATGAAGGAGCCGGAGCCCGGCAGCCCGTTTTTGGGGATCGGCGACGAGGACGCCCGGCCCAGCGCCGCGGAGTACCTGCGGCGGCGGGCCGAGGAGGACCGCCGCGCCTCCGGCGCGCGGTGGGGGCTCTTGCTGTCCATGCTGGCGGGGGCCGTGCTGTCGGCGGGCATCGCCGTCGCGTTCGGCGTCGGCTGGGGGGCGCTCTTGCCGGCGCTGGGGTGGTCGCTGGCCGGGGGCGTGGCCGGGGTCCTGGCGGGGGCCACGGTGGCGGTGTGCAGTTGGGCGGTGCTGGTGAGCCAGGCGAAGACGGCGGGGCCGTTCAAGCCCGGGCTGGTGGATGGCAATTCCTGGGACGCGATGACGGTGTGGGTGGCGGCGTGGGCGGGCATCGGGGTCGCCGTGGGGGCCGGCTTCGGCGCGGCGCACGGGGCTCTGGGGGCGATGCCCGAGGCGCGGCCCGAGCCGTGGGCGTACATGGGGTCGGCGGCGGGGCTGCTGGCAGGTGTGGCGACGTTCCTCCTGACGCGGAGGGGTGAGACGTGAATGACCAGGAGCTGGCCGACGCCTTCGAGCGGATACGTCCCGAGCTGACGGCGTACCTGACCCGGCTGGTGGTGCGGGCGGCGGTGGCGGAGGAGATCGCCCAGGAGACGGCCCTGCGTGCGCTGCAGGCCGAGCGGCGGCCGGCGGCGGATGAGGCGAGGCCGTGGCTGTTCCGCGTGGCGACGAACCTGGCGCTGGACCACCGGCGGCGGCACGGGACGTGGCGTGAGACGATCCTGGACGACGGGCGGCGGGCGGCTGAGCAGGAGGGGAGGATGCCGCAGCTCGCCGCCGAGCGCGGCTCACCGGAATTGGCGGCCATCGCCCGCGAGCATCTGGTGGTGTGTTTCAGTTGCGTGCTGGGGCAACTGCCTGCGGAGCAAGCGGCGGCGCTGCTGCTCCGCGAGGTCTACGGATTCGGCAACGGCGAGGCGGCCGGGATACTGGATGCGCGCGAGGCGCAGGTGAAGAACTGGCTGCAGGCGGCGCGGCGGCACATGACGGCGCGGTACGAAGCGACGTGCGCGCTGGTGGGAAAGAAGGGCGCGTGCTGGCAGTGCGTGGAGCTGGACCGGTACGCGGGCGGGGGGCACGGCGACCCGCTGGCGGGGACGGCGGGGGCGTTGCAGGACCGGCTGGAGCTGCTCAGGAAAGACGGGGCGGCGCCGGCGGGCCGGTGGACGCGGCTGATGTCGGACCTGCTGGGGGAGATCGGGTGAGAGGGCACACCTCAGACCCCCTCTCCGAAATGCTCCGAGGTGTAAGGGCGGGCGGGCGGGTGATGTCGTCCCAATCCGTCCCCGCCCCTTCGCCCGTTGTAGGGGCGTGGCCGGGCACATCGTCCGCGCCGCACTCTCTACGGAGGATCTCCCGATGAACGGCGAGCCCTGCTGGCACGAGCTGACCGCCCCCGACCCCGGCGCCGCCCGCGCCTTCTACTCCGCCCTCTTCGGCTGGGCCGCCGAGGCCGCCGACCTCGGCTTCCCCTACCACTTCCTCAAACGCCCCGGCGACGCCCGGCCCTTCGGCGGCGTCATGGCACCCCAGGCCCCCGGCGTCCCGCCCCACTGGCTCGTCTACTTCGCCGTCCCCGACCTCCCCGCCGCCGTCCAGAAGGTCGCCGACCTCGGCGGCTCCGTCCGCGTCCCCGAGGTCAAGCTCCCCCAGGGACGCTTCGCCGTCGTCGCCGGCCCCCAGGGCGAGCCCTTCGCCCTCTTCCAGCCCGCCTGACGCCCCCGGGCGCGGCGGCTGGATGAGTGACGGCCGCCGCGCCCTTCGCCCCCCAGGTTGCCGGTCAACCTCCTTCCCCACCCCCACGCCGAGGTCGCGGGCAAGGAGCCGGCGCGGGACAGGATCAGGATGACCTCCTCACTCCCCGACGCGGAGGAAGGAAGTCCATCCCCCCACCCATAGAATTCCCCGCGGCCCTGTCACAAAACGCCCCGCCCCGTTCGTCCTTGTTGCCGAGCGGGTAGTCGCCCCGAAGCAAAACGGAGGAGCGATCATGCGGCGTACCCTGTTGGCGATCCTCGTCGGCGCCCTCGCCGCCGGCGGGATGACCCTGGCGGACCACGGCGGGCACGGCAAGGACCACGGGAACGTGAAGGTGATCTCCCGGACGGCGATCACCGAGAAGGTGGACGGGAAGAAGTCCAAGGCCACCACCGTCGAGGTGACGCTGGAGCCGGGCCGGGCCGGCGAGCCGCACCGGCACCCGGGGCCCGTGTTCGGCTACGTCCTCGAGGGCGAGTACGAGTGGGCCATCGATGACCAGCCGGCCAGGGTCCTCAAGGCCGGCGAGACCTTCTACGAGCCAGCCGGCTGCGTCCACCGCGTCTCCAAGAACCCGGGCAAGAAGGGCAAAACGCGCGTCCTGGCCGTCGTGCTCCACCCCGAGGACGCCAGGGACATCGTCCTCCCCGTGAAGGCGAAATAGCGGAGGGTGACATGGACACCGGCCCCGCGCCCCCGCATCGCCTCCGCCCCAGGATGATGGCCGTCGCCTACCGCATGCTCGGCAGCGTCACCGACGCCGAGGACGTCGTCCAGGATGCGTTCGTCCGCCTCCAGACCGCCGACGGCGTCACCTCCCACGAGGGGTTCCTGATCCGCACGACGACCCGGCTGTGCATCGACCACCTGCGCCGGGCCAAACGACGGGAGGGGTACGTGGGGCAGTGGCTGCCGGAGCCGGTCGCGGGCGGGCGGGGCGTGGGGGCCGACGCGGACCTCGCCGAGTCCCTGTCGATGGCCTTCCTCGTCCTGCTCGAGACCCTCAACCCCGACGAGCGGGCCGCCTTCTTGCTCCGCGAGGTGTTCGGCTACGAGTACGACGAGATCGGCGAGCTGCTCGACAAGACCCCGGCCAACGTCAGGCAGATCGCCGCCCGCGCCCGCAGGCGTCTGGACCTGAAGGAGAGACGCTTCACCACGCCCCCCGCGGAGGCCGACGAGCTGGCGGCCCGGTTCATCGCCGCCTGCCGCTCGGGAGACGTGTCCGAGATCGAGTCCATGCTGGCCGGCGACGCGGTCCTCCACGCCGACGGCGGCGGCAAGGTACACGCCTCGCCCCGGCCGGTCGCCGGCGCCCCGAAGATCGCCAACCTGCTGGCGACGGTGTTCCGCAAGCGGATGCAGGACTGCGAGCTCTCACTGACGACGGTGAACGGGCAGCCGGGCGTCGTCTTCTCCCGTGACGGCCGGGCCGTGCAGGTCCACGGCTTCGCCTCCGAGGGCGGGGCGATCACCCGCGTCTTCATCGTCCTGAGCCCGGACAAGCTGAGCCGCTGGCCCACGCCCGCGGCCACGAGCGCCCCAGAAAAGGAGCGGACCGATGGAGCCCCGACTGAACTACCCGACGCTGGCCTCTGAGCCGCTGAAGCTCATGTACGGCATGGAGAAGTACCTCGCCGGGTGCGGCCTGGAGCGGACGCTGATCGAGCTGGTGAAGATCCGCGCGTCGCAGATCAACGGCTGCGCCTACTGCCTGGACATGCACACCCAGGACGCGCGGGCCGGCGGTGAGACGGAGAGGCGCATCTACGCCCTGAACGCCTGGCGGGAGACGCCGTTCTACACGGACAGGGAGCGTGCGGCGCTGGCCTGGACGGAGGCGGTGACGCGGGTCGGCGACGGCGGCGTGCCCGACGCCCTGTACGAGGAGGCCCGGCAACACTTCGGCGAGAAGGAGCTGACGGACCTGACCTGGGCGGTGGCCGCGATCAACGCCTGGAACCGGGTGGCGATCAGCTTCCGCTCGGTGCCGGGGACCTACAAGCCCGCCCACCGCCCGCAAGCGGAGGCGACGCGCGGGTAATCGGGTCTGGGGGCGTATCGCCTCCGCTCGATGCGGTCGAGCAGGGATGGTGTCAACGAGGAGACCCGACATGAAGATCGTCGTGATCGGCGGCAGCGGCCTCATCGGCAAGAAGTTGATCCCCCTCCTCCGCGAGCAGGGCCACGAGGCCGTGTCGGCCTCCCCCGCGTCCGGCGTCAACACCCTCACGGGCGCGGGCCTGGCCGACGCCCTCGCCGGCGCGGACGTCGTCGTGGACGTGACGAACTCGCCCTCGTTCGAGGACAAGGCGGTCCTGGATTTCTTCGAGACCTCCACCCGCAACATCCTCGCGGCGGAGAAGGCCGCCGGCGTGGGCCACCACGCCGCGTTGTCGGTGGTGGGCGCCAGCCGCATCCCCGACAGCGGGTACATGCGGGCCAAGGCCGCCCAGGAGGAGCTCATCAAGGCCGGCAGTGTGCCCTACACGATCCTGCGGGCCACGCAGTTCTTCGAGTTCCTGGCCGCCATCGCGGGGCCGGCCTCCGGCAGCGAAGTCCGCCTCTCGAGCGCCCCCATGCAGCCGCTGGCGGCGGACGACGTTGCCGCCGCCCTGGCCGATGTCGCCGTGGCGCCGCCGTTGAACGGCATGGCTGAGGTGGCCGGCCCCGAGTCGCTGCCCCTCGCCGCGTTCGTGGGCAAGGCCCTGGCCGCGAACGGGGACACGCGGACGGTGGTCGCGGACCCACAGGCCACCTACTTCGGCGCGGTGCTGGACGGCCGAGGCCTCAACCCCGACGACAAGCCGCGCGTCGGCCCGACGCGGTTCGAGGAGTGGCTCCTCCGCCGGGCGTGATCGAAGGTCAAACCCCGTGCCGATCCCGGTACGCGGCCCAGATCGCGTCGAGCGCCGCCGCCGCCCCCATCGCCAGTCGGTATCTCACCAGGTCGCTTACGGGCGTGGTGCCGGGGTTGATCTCGACCGACGGCTTGCCACGCTGGAGGGCCAGATCGACGGGGTACGAGATGTACGGGAACGCGCTCGTCGTGCCGACGGAGAACACGATGTCGAACCCCTCGCGGAGCTGATGCTTCATCTCGCGGACGTTGTCCTCGCCGAGCATCTCGCCGAACAGCACCACGTCGGGCCGCACCACGGCCGAGCACCCCGCACAGCGCGGCAGGTCGGCGAGGTGGGCGTAGTCGGTGACGACCTCATGCCAGGCGCAGGCGGTGCAGCGGAGGCGGCGGAGCTGCCCGTGGATGGGTATGACGTTGCGCGACCCGGCGTCGTGGTGGAAGCCGTCCACGTTCTGGGTGAGCGTCCACACGCGCGGGAAGTGCCGCTCCATCTCGGCGATGACGGCATGCCCACGGTTGAACGTGGCGCCGCGGCAAGCCTGCTCGATCTGGCGGAGGTACTTCCACGTCCACGCGGGGTTGTTGCGGAACATGGGGCCGGAGAGCATCTCCTCGATGGCGAAGCCCTCCTCGGTGCGTCCGCCGTCGTAGAGCCCGCCGACGCCGCGGTACGTCGGCAGCCCGGAGTCGGCGGACATGCCGGCCCCGGTGATGAACAGGATGCTGCGGGCGCGTTCGAGGTGCCCGGCGATACGCTCGATGGTGTCGGCGTCGGGTGGGGCGATCATTCCAGCCCCCCTGCGAATGCCGCACCGAGCCGATCCCCCGCCTGCGGCCTCCTCCCGCGCAGGAACTCTGCCGCCGCCATGCGCCCCTTCCCCTCCGGCTTCACCTCCAGCACCTCGGCCGCCGTCCCGCCGCCCGCGGCCACGGTCAGCACGTCGAGCGTCGGCAGCACCGTGCCCGGCGGCTCCGTCACGCCCCCCGCACGCACCCGCGCCGGGTAGACGATCAGCCGCAGCGGCGGCTTGCCCCCGCGGTGCCAGAACGTGAACGCCGTCGGCCACGGGTGCATCGACCGGATGAAGTTGCACACCTCGGACGCCGGCCGCGTCCAGTCGATCAGCCCGTCCTCCTTCTTCAGCTTCGGCGCCTTCGTCGCCTTCGTGTCGTCCTGAGGCAACGGCCTCGTTGTCCCCGCGGCGATGTCATCGACACACCCGAGCGCCAGCCGCGCCCCGATCACCGACAGCCGGGCTTCCACGTCGCCCGTCGTCTCCATCGGCCCGATGGGCGTCGCCTCCTGCGCCAGCATCACCCCCGTATCGACGCCCCGCGCCAGGCGGAAGATCGTCACCCCCGTCTCCGTCTCGCCCGCACGGATCGCCCAGTTGATCGGGGCCGCCCCGCGGTACTTCGGCAGCAGAGACGCATGCACGTTGATGAAGCCGTGCGGCGGCACGTTCAGGATGTGCTCCCGCAGGATCTGCCCGTACGCCGCCACCACGCACAGGTCGGGGCGCAATAACCGCAGCGCCGCCTCGCCCTCCGGCGTGTTGATGCTCTCCGGTTGGAAGACCGGCAGACCATGCTCCTGGGCGATGGCCTTCATGCCCTTGCCGGTCTGGCGCGTCGAGCCGCGCGCCTCGCCGCTCTCCCGGTCCGGCTGCGTGAACAGGCCCACGACCAGCCCAGGCCGCGCGAGAAGCGCCTCGAAGGTCGGCTCGGCGAATAGCCCCGTCCCCAGCATCACGACTCGCATCGACACCTCCTCGGGGCTGTTCGCCCACCGAGGAGGGGCGGGCCGCCATGACGCCCCGCCGTTGAGGGCGGGGCGACGTGCGAACAACCCCTCCCACCTACCTCGACAGCTCCCGCATCAGTTTCGCCGCCTTCTCGTCCTTCGCCGCGTGCCGCCGCAGCGCCGCCAGCACATCCGCCCGATACGCCGCGATCTCCCCCTTGAGGATCAGCCCCGCCAGCTCGCACGCCATGGACGGCACCCGCGCCAGCGACACCACGGCCGCCTTCTGCCTCGCTTCGTCCTTCGCCCCCAACCACTTCCGTGCGAGCGTCACCACCTTCCCCGGCGGCAGCGCCAGCAGCGCCGCCGGCCCCGCGTCCTTGTCGTCCACCAGCGCCGTCAGCGCCTCCGTCGCCTTGTCGCCCGGGAACGCCGCCAACGCCCGCGCCAGGGCGGCCTTCTCCTCGCCCGCCGCCTTGGCAAGGCGCGCGAGGAGCGCCTCGCCGCCCTTGGCCGGCTTCAGGTTCGCCACCGCCCCGGCCGCGCGGATGCGTTCCGCCTCGTTCTCCGACTCCAGACGCGCCAGGGCCCACGCCACGGCCTTCTCACCCGCCGTCACGCCGGGCACCGCCAACGCCTCCAGCAGCGCCTCGCGGACAG
This sequence comes from uncultured Alcaligenaceae bacterium, assembly GCA_964630925.1. GTDB lineage: Bacteria > Planctomycetota > Planctomycetia > Gemmatales > Gemmataceae > RGDT01. The sequence goes on along the minus strand of CAZVZK010000007.1, from coordinate 66,528 downwards.
AATCGACCTCCTTCGGGTTGTCGATCACCTGTTTCGCCGCCGCGTCCAGCTTGACACCGCCGACGGACAGGTAGTTCGCGGCGGACTTCACCAGGGCGGCCCGCTGAGCGGCCACGAAGTGCGGGTTACGCAGCATCCCCGGCAGCGCGGCGAACGCCTCCGCCGACCGCAGGCCGGGGTACAGCTCGGCCACCTTGTCGATGTTCTTCTGCGAGCCGCTGTCGGCCAGGGCGATCAGGGCGTCCACGCCCGGCTTGCCCAGACGCTCCAGCGCCTCCACCAGCCCCAGCGTCAGCACCACGTCCTTGCCGTTGTCGAACGACAGGGCGCTGGCGATGTTGTCCGCCGCCCCCAGCCCCGCGACCCGCGCCATGGCCAACGCCACCGCGCGCTTCGCGTGGTTGTCCTCGTCGGCCAGGCACTTCAGCAGCGTGTTGTTGGCGTCCTTGTCGCCCTTGGCGGCGCACAGCCCCAGCAGCGACGCCGACAGCGAACGCATCTCCGGCTCGCCGATCTCCGCCGCCCGCGCCATCAGCCGCAGCGTGGCGGCGTCCGGCATCGCCGACAGCACGCCCATCGCCGCGAGCTGTCCAGGCAGCGTCGCCTCCGTGCTGGCGAAGTACTTGCGCACGGCCACGGCCTGCTTGTCGCCGCGCCGCACCAGCTCGCGCCGCACCACCTCGCGCGTGCCGGCGTCCTCGTTGCCCAGCTCCTTCGCCAGCTCGTCATCCTCCAGCTTCGCCGCCTTCGCCCACGTGTCCATCGCGTGCGGCTTGATCGCCTCCTCGTCCTTCGTCCCGCCCCACGTCAGCCGCAAGAGGCGCCCCCCGTGCCCACGGTCGAGGACGTACAACGCGCCGTCCGCCCCGACGCCCGCCTGCGCCGGCTTGAACTCTTCATCCTTCGCGAACAGGATCTCGAACTCCTCCGCCACGTTGAACGTCGCCCCCGACGCCTCCAGGCGGTACGCCCGCACGCGCCGGCCCGCCGCGTCGGGGTGCAGCAGCAGGCCGCGGAAACGCTCCGGCAGGCGCGAGTCGTTGTAGATGAACAGCGGCCCCGCCGGCCCCCTGCCGGTCTTCAGCATCGGCCCGAGCGTCCCGGGCCTGTCGCCGAGCCAGGCGGCGCGGTGCGTGTCGGGGTTGGAGATCGTCTCGCCCTGCCCCAGCCGGAAGCCGTAATCGCCGCCCTCGACCACGTGCAGAAGCCGCCCCGACGCGAACGCCCCGCCGGACGGCACCCCGGCGTCGTGGACGAACAGGTTGCCGCCCAGGTCGAAGGCCGGCATGCCGGGGTCGTGCAGGCCCACGGCGAAGACGTGCAGCCTCGAGCCGTCGGGCCGGCACCGGAAGACCGCCCCCGTGCGCAGGACACTCGCCTTGCTGCCATCTTTCCCCTCGGCCGAGTGATCGCCCGCACCCGTGACGACGTACAGCCAGCCGTCCGGCCCGAGGGAGGCGTGGCCGGGCAGCCCCTTGACGGGCGGCTTGATGGCGGCCGCCGCCGGCTTGCCGTCGAGGCCGAAGGCGAACGTGGCCCCGTCGTACTTCTGGGCCTCGCACTGGAAGCCCGTCGGGGCCTTGTAGCCCTTGAAGCCGGCGGGCTCGTCGAGCAGCAGGTCCTTGGGCGCGGGCCGCAGGGGCGACGGCTCGCCGGGGTCGTCGGCGCGGGCGGCGCCCGCGATGAGAAGGGCGATGAGCAAGAGGCGGATCACGGTGCGCTCCTCCGGCGTGTGGATGCCGGCCATTGTAGCAGGCCTGGCCGATCCTGCTGAGAGTGGGTGCGGGCCTCGATGGTTCCCCGGCGGGTGCGATACACCACCCCGCCCGCGGTGTTTAATCAGTTATCGCGGGAGGCGTCGGCCTCCCCACGACGGGTACCGTTCCATCGATTGGGGATGATTCACATGACGAAGGGTGTGACGATTCGGCTGGCCGGCCTGCTGACGCTAGGCCTGACCGTCCTGTTCGTCGGCGTGGCCGACGCCCAGGGCCCCGGCGGGTTCGGCAAGAAGGGCAAGGGCCCCGGCGGCCCCGGCGGCCCCGGCGGCGGCTCCTCCGGTGAGATCGAGAGCCTGAAGAACGACGTCAAGGCGCTCAAGGACCAGATGAACCGCATCGAGAGCCTGCTGCGCGCCTCCGGCAAGGGCGGCGCCCCCGGCGGCGACGACAAGAAGGGCCCCCCGTTCGGCAAGGGCGGGTTCGGCATGGGGTTCGAGAAGGGCGGCTGGGGGAAGTGGGGCGGCTTCGAGAAGAAGTTCGGCGGCAAGGAGCCGCCCATGAAGAAGGAAGAGCCGAAGCGCGAGCCCGGACGTGGCCCCATGGGTAAGGGCAAGGGACCGGACCGCGGCGGCGACCGTGGCGGCGACTCCCGCCAGATCGAGCAGACCATCGACCGGCTCATCCGCGAGCTGGAGAACCTGCGCCGCTCGCTCCGCCGCTGATCCGGAGACTCGGCGGGCTCTCGCACCGCCCCTCGCCAGGACCGAGTTACGGGCGCCGGGCCGCATCACGCGGCGCGGCGCCCTTCCTCATTCCCGGCCTCAATCACCGCCGTCGGCAGGAGCGCGGCCGATATCGCCAGCAGCAGCGCCGCCGCACCGACGACGAAGAGCGCTGATAGCCCCGCCAAGCTCACCGCCCAGCCGATCACCAGCGGCCCCAGCAGGCTGCCCGCGCAATTCGCCGCGAGGTAGTAGGCGTTGGCCTCCCCCAGCGCCGACGCAGGCAGGCGCTCGCCCAGCAGCGCCAGCCCCAGCGGGTACATGGCCCCGCACGCGGCCCCGACGATGAGCAATTCCACGCCCGCCAGGGCCGTCCACGGCGTGAGCGGCACGAGGATCAGCCCGGACAGCAGAAGCCCATGGCACGCCATCAGGATGCGCCGGCGCCCGAGACGGTCCGCCAGCCAGCCGACGGGGAGCTGGGCCGCCACCACGCCTGCGAACATCGCGCCCGTCAGCACGCCCGCGAGCGCCTCCGAATGCCAGCGTGCCAGCAGATAGAGGGCGAGGAACGCGAACGTGCCGCCCTCGAGGAAGCCCTGCACCCACGCCGTCGCGAAGCTCAGTGAGTGCCGCCACCAGGCGACAGGCGCCCCCGGCCCCGTTTCTTTCTGCTCGACGCCCGCCGGCATCCCCGCCCACGCCGGCACGACGGCCAGCAGCGTCACCAGCCCGCCGAGGGCGAACGTGAGGCGGGGCAGGGCGGCGTGCAGCGGTAACGCCAGCCCCGAGCCGATCCCGATGCCCAGCGCCACGCAGAAGGCGTAGGCGGCGAAGTCGCGGGCGCGATGCTCCGGGGCGGCGTTGTGGTTGATGCGCGTCTCCATCGGGATGAGGCTGAACGCCGTGCCGACCCCGCCGAGGAGGCGCAGGGCGTGCCACGCCGGCTCGCCGGTGACGAGCGGGAAGCACGCCGTCGTGAACGCATCAAGGAGCATGCCGCCGATGACGCAGAGCCGCCCGTGCCGGCGCATCAGCGCCGGGACGAAGGGCGAAGCGGCGGCGACGCCGAGGTAGTACAGTGCCGTGTTCAGGCCGATGGCGGCGGGGGACGCCCCGGCGGCGTGCATCCACACGGGGGCGAGGGACAGGAGCAGGCCGGCGCCGGCGGCCCAGCCGAGGCTGGCCAGGGAGACGAGGCAAAGGGTGCGGGATGGGAAGGCGGTGCGCATGGGCGGGAGAGTACCACCCCGGCGCCGCGGCGGGCAAGACGATTGTCCTGCGGCCCAGGAGGGGGTATCCTGTATCTATCCCGCCTCCACGAGGACGCTCCCGCCATGCTCCGCTTCGCACCCCTCGCGCTGGCCCTCGCGCTCGCCCCGACCCTCAGCGCCGACGGCCCGATGCCCGCCAAGGCCGACTTCGGACGCGACATCCGCCCCATCCTCGCGGAGAATTGCTTCTCCTGCCACGGCCCCGACGCCAAGGCCCGCAAGGGCGGCCTCCGCCTCGACGTGGCCGGCAAGATCGATACCGAGGAGCTGCTCCGCCGCCTGGCGCCCGACGACCCCAAGAAGATCATGCCGCCCGTCAAGACCGGCAAGAAGCTCACCGCCGCGCAGATCGCGCTGCTCCGCAAGTGGGTGGAGCAGGGCGCGTCGCGCGCCGAGCACTGGGCGTTCGTCGCGCCCAGGCGTCCGGCGGTCCCGGCCGGGGTGGGCGCCTCGAATCCCATCGACGGGTTCCTCCTCGCCCGGCTGGCGAAGGAGAAACTCTCGTTCGCGCCCGAGGCGGCGCCGCACGCGCTGCTGCGCCGCGTGACGCTCGACCTCACGGGCCTGCCGCCCACGCCGGCGGAGCTGGACGCCTTCCTCGCCGACACCCGGCCAGGCGCCTACGAGCGGGTCGTGGACCGCCTCCTCGCGTCGCCACGCTTCGGCGAGCACCTCGGGCGCTTCTGGCTCGACCTCGCCCGCTTCGGCGACACCCACGGCCTGCACCTCGATAACTACCGCGAGATGTGGCCGTACCGCGACTGGGTCATCCGGGCCGTCAACGCCAACAAGCCGTACTCGGCCTTCGTCACCGAGCAGCTCGCCGGCGACCTCCTCCCCGGCGAGGACCTGGAGAACCTCGTCGCCACCGGCTTCAACCGGGCGCACATCACGACGAGCGAGGGCGGCTCGATCACGGAGGAGATCCACATCCGCAACGTCAACGACCGCGTGGACACCTTCGGCACCGTCATGCTCGGCCTGTCCGTCGGCTGCGCCAAATGCCACGATCACAAGTACGACCCCGTCACGATGAAGGACTTCTACGCGCTGTCCGCCTACTTCAACAGCCTGGAGGGCAGCCCTCTCGACGGCAACGCCGCCCGCCACCCGCCCACCGTCGCCGTCCCCACGCCCTCACAGCAGCGTCTCCTCGCCGCCGCCGACGCCAAGCTAGACGCCGCCCGCAAGGGCCTCGCCGACAAGGCGGCCACGCTCAAGTACGACGACACGCTCGACGCCAGGGAGGACGAGAAGCCCAGGCGGGCGGACCACGTCTGGTTCGACGACGCGGCCCCGGCCGGCAAGCAGGAGGTGGGCGGGGCCAACCTGCCGTGGACGCTGGTCGATGCGCCGGTGCAGCGCGGCAAGAAGGCGGTGAAGGTCCACGCCGCCGAGCTGGGGCAGGTCGTTACCTCCGGCGTCACGCCGCCCCTCGTCGCCGGGGCCGGCGACAAGCTCTTCGCGCACGTCTACCTCGACGCCGCCTCGCCGGCGAAGGAGGTCATGATCCAGTGGCACACGGCGGGGTGGAATCACCGCGCCTACTGGGGCGAGAATCTCATCCCCTGGGGCCGTGATAAGTCCCCCGAGCGCCGCCGCATGGGCGTTCTGCCGGAGAAGGGGAAGTGGGTGCGTGTGGAGGTGCCCATCGCCCAGGTCGGCATCAAGCCGGGGACAGCGATCAACGGCATCGCCTTCACGGTCCACGGAGGCACCGCGTACTTCGACAACGCCGGCATCGAGACGCAGACGCCCCAGGCCGGCGGCGGCTTCGAGACGCTGACGGCGTGGCTGCGCGTGCAGGCGGCGGCCAAGGGTGCCGGCCTGCCGCCGGACATCGCCGCGCTCGTGAACACGCCGCGTGAGAAGCGATCGGCGGAGCAGCAGAAGAAGCTGCGCGATCACTTCATCCAGCACGCATGGGCGAAGGGGCAGGAGACGCTGGCGCCGCTGCGGGCCGAGCTGAACACGGCGTTTGCCGCCAAGACGACGATCAACGCCGCCATGCCGGTGACGTACATTTACCGCGAGTCGGGGACGCCGCGACAGGCCCGCATCCTCAAGCGCGGCGAGTACGACCAGCCCGGCGACCCCGTCGGCCGCGACGTTCCCGCGTTCCTCCGGCCCGCCAGGCCGATCAAGACGCGGCTGGAGATGGCCGAATGGCTGCTGTCGCCCGAACACCCGCTGACGGCCCGCGTGGCGGTGAACAGATACTGGCAGCAGGTCTTCGGCGTCGGCCTGGCGAAGACGGCGGAGGACCTGGGCGTCCAGGGCGAGCAGCCCTCGCACCCCGAGCTGCTCGACTGGCTCGCCGTCGAATTCCGCGAGTCGGGCTGGGACGTGAAGCACCTGTTCCGCCTCCTGGTGACCTCGCGGGCCTACCGCCAGTCGGCGAAGCAGACGAAGGAGCTGGCGGCCCGTGACCCCGAGAACCGCCTCCTGGCACGCGGCCCGCGGCACCGCCTCGACGCCGAGGTGTTGCGTGACCAGGCGTTGGCGGTGAGCGGGCTCCTCACGGAGCGTCTGGGTGGGCCGAGCGTGAAGCCGCCGCAGCCGCCGGGCCTGTGGCGGGCGGTGGCCTATGTCGCCAGCAACACCGCCAACTTCGTGGCCGACAAGGGCGCGGAGAAGGTGTTCCGCCGCGGCGTGTACACGTTCTGGAAGCGGACGGCGCCGCCGCCGCAGATGTCCACCTTCGACGCGCCGTCGCGCGAGTCGTGCACGGTGCGCCGCGAACGGACGAACACGCCGCTCCAGGCGCTCCTGCTCCTGAACGACCCGCAGTACGTCGAGGCGTCGCGTGTCCTGGCGCAGCGGGCCTTGGGTGCGGAGGAGAAGGACGACGCCCGCATCGGCCACCTGTTCCGCCTCGCCACGGGCCGGACGCCGACGGCCGATGAGCTGAAGGAGCTGCGCGGGGAATTGGCCGACCTGCGTGCGGAGTACGCGAAGGACGAGGCGGCCGCGGCGAAGCTCATCAGGATCGGCGAGACGGCGGCGCCGGCGGCGGTGAGGCCGGCGGAGCTGGCGGCGTGGACGATGCTGGCTAGCACCGTCCTGAACCTGGACGAGGTGTTGAACAAGTGACGAGGACGCCCGCCAGCCTGCTGGAGCGTCTGCGGTCCCCCCACGACGCCGAGGCGTGGGCGCGGTTCGTTGAGCTGTACACGCCCCTGCTGTTCGTCTGGACGCGCCGCCTCGGCGAGCGCGACGAGGACGCGGCCGACCTGGTGCAGGACGTGTACACCCTGCTGCTGCGCAAGCTGCCGGTTTTCCGCTACGACGGCGGGCGGCGCTTCCGCGGCTGGCTGTGGACGGTGGTGCGCAACACCTGGGCGACGGCCCGGCGGCGGACCGCCCCCGTGACCGCGCCGCTGCCGGACGTGGCCGACCCGGCGGACGACCTGGGGGAGGTGGAGGAGGGCGAGGCGCGGCGCGTGCTCGTTGGCCGGGCGCTGGAGCTGATGCGAGCCGAGTTCGCCGACACCACCTGGCGCGCCTTCTGGGAGACCGCCGTCAACGAGAGACCCGCCGCCGAGGTGGGGGCCGAGCTGGGGCTGTCGGCGGCGGCGGTGTACGCGGCCCGGAGCCGGGTGCTGCGGCGGCTGCGGGAGGATCTTTGAAAAGGCGCGTCAGATTCCTCGGGCCGCGCGCGTAGGACATGGCGAGCCCGAATCCGCCCGCGACGTGGAGCCGCCATGCACGCCGTCTGCCCGAACGCCCTGGAGCTGTCGTCGTTCCTGCTGGGGAGCTTGTCCGAGGAGGACGCCCGCCGGGTCGAGGAGCACGTCGGCCAATGCCCCTCGTGCCTCCACGCGATGCGGACGCTGCGGGCCGACGACGAGGTGACGGAAGCCCTGCGTGGCCGGCACGAGGGCGGGGCCACCGAGGCCGTGTCGCGCGTGATCGAGCGGATGAAGCGCCTGCCGGCGGCGGAGAGCCGCTCGGCCTCGGACGACGCCACCCTGCCGCCGACCGGCGTGCCGTCGCTGGTGGGGGCGGTGCCGTACGACTTCCTGGCCCCGGCCCGTGGGGCGGGCGAGCTGGGCTGGCTTGGGCCGTACCGCGTGCTAGAGGTGTTGGGGGCCGGCGGGATGGGGGTCGTGTTCCTGGCGGAGGACCCGACGCTGGGCCGGAGGGTGGCGCTGAAGGCGATGCTGCCGGAGGTGGCGGCGAGCGCGACGGCGAAGGCGCGGTTCCTCCGCGAGGCGCGTTCGGCGGCGAAGGTGAAGCACGACAACGTGGTCACCATCTACCAGGTGGGCGAGGACCGCGGCGTGCCGTTCCTGGCGATGGAGCTGCTCGACGGCGAGGGGCTGGACGCCCGCCTGAAACGCGGCCCTCTGCCGCTGGCCGAGGTGTTGCGGCTGGGCGCGGAGGTGGCGCGGGGCCTTGCCGCGGCGCACGCCGTCGGCATGGTCCACCGCGACATCAAGCCTGCGAACATCTGGCTGGAGGGCTCTGAGGGGCGCGCCAAGATCCTCGACTTCGGCCTGGCGCGGGGCACGTCCGGCGCCGACCCCTCGCTGACGCAGCAGGGCGCGGTCGTGGGGACGCCGGCGTACATGGCCCCGGAGCAGGTCAACGGCGGCGAGGTGGACGCGCGGGCCGACCTCTTCTCGCTCGGCTGCGTCCTCTACGCCCTCTGCACCGGCGAGTCGCCATTCGGCGGCAGGGACGTCCTCTCGACGCTCCTGGCCGTGGCGGCGGACCGCCCCGAGCCGCCGCGCGACGCGCCGCCGGCGCTGTCGGCCCTGGTGATGCGACTCTTAGAGAAGGCCCCGGCCCGCCGGCCAGAATCCGCCGCCGATGTGGCCGCCGAGCTGGATCGCATCGCCCGAGGCGAGGTGCGTCCGCCGCCCCGGCGTGGCCGGTGGGGGTGGGTCGCGGCGGCGCTCGCGGCCGTAGCAGCGTTGGCGGCCGTCGTCGTGGTGCTGCGCACGCCGGCGGGCGAGGTGCGTGTCGAGACGGACGACCCCGAGGTCGAGCTGACGGCCAAGGGCGGTCGGCTGGTACGCATCGCCTACAAGGGCAAGGCGTGGGAGCTGGACGCGGAGAAGTTCACCCTGGCGATGGCCGACGACCCCGACGGCCTGTCCATCGACCTACCCGACGGCGGCGAGCCGTTCGTGTTGAAGCGCGGCGGCAAGGGCGTGGTGAGGATCACACGCAAGCGGGTGGAGCTGCCGCCCCCTCCAAAGAAGGACTGCCGGGTGCCGCTGGACGCGCTCGCGCTCAAGATGTTCCCCGGCGCGGCGGAGCTGGCGGGCGAGGGCGACACGAGCCGGGCGACGCCGGAGCTGGTGGGGATGCTGGGGGACGCACGCTTCCGTATACGCGGCTTCGCCGGAGTGCCCTGCTACAGCCCCGATGGCAAGCAGTTGGCGGTGCCGTGCGACAACGAGGTGCGGGTGTTCGACGCCCCGACGGGTCATCTGCTCCGGGTGGTTCGAGGCCACTCCAACCGCGTTTTCCGGGTGGCCTACAGCGCCGATGGCAAGACGATGGCGACGGCCTCCTGGGACAGCGAGGCGAAAGTGTGGGACGCCGCCACCGGGGGTCTCCGACGCACGCTCCCGACGCGCAACGGCAATGGCGTGCCGGCCCTGGCGCTCAGCGCGGACGGCAAGCGCCTGGCCACATCCGGCCCGGACGGCAAGGTTTCCCTGTGGGACCTGGCTGACGGCAAGGGCCTGTCGCTCGAGGGGCACGCGAGACACGTCTGGTCGCTGGCCTTCAGCCCGGACGGCAAGCTGCTGGCGTCCGTGAGCACTGACCAGAAGGTGATCGTCTGGCGGGTCGAGGGGGGCAAGGCGCTGCGAGAGCTCGAGCACGTCGGCACGTCCCTGCCATCCACCGCGGCGTTTTCCCCGGACGGCTCGACCCTGGCCGTCGGCACCGACTCCGGGCTGTCGCTGTGGGACGCCAAGTCCTTCAAGCTCATCCGCCGAGACGAGACGCCGGCCGCCTGCCTGGGGTTCCGGGCCGACGGCCGCGCCTTGATGACGGGCCGGACGGGGTGCGAGTCGGACGCAACTTCGTTCCGGCTCTGGGATCCCGACGGCAAGGAGCTCTGCCGGGGCAGCCTGCCCGGCCGTGGGGGCTTTGCCCAGATGGCGCTCAGCCCCGACGGCGTGTCGGTGGCCTGCGTGTTCGAGTACGAGCCGGCCGTCCGGGTGTGGGACGTGAAGTCGGGGAAGTTACGGCCCCTGGAGCCAGGGCACGCTCAGGCCATCTACGGCGTCTCCTTCAGCCGCGACGGGGCATTCGTGGCCGCAGGCGGCCGCGACAACACCATCAGGCTGTGGGGCGCCGCGGACGGTAGGCAGATCCGCACGCTCGTCGGGCACACGGGCGCCGTCCGCCGCGTCGCCTTCAGCCCCGACGGGCAGCACCTCGCGTCGGCCAGCCAGGACGGGACGGTGAGGCTGTGGGACGTGGCCTCGGGCAAGGGCGTTTGGAAATTCGAAGGACACGCGGGGAGGGTGAACGGGGTGGCGTTCAGCCCGGACGGCAAGCTGATCGCCTCGTCCGCCGAGGACAAGACTGTGCGCCTGTGGGATGTGGCCGCGCGGGCGGAGCTGCCGCGGAAGTGGGTGTGTGGCGAGCTCGCCTGGGGGGTGGCGTTCAGCCCGGACGGCAAGAGCGTCGCCGCCGCGTCGCTCGACAAGAATGCGCACGTCTGGAACGTGAGCACCGGGGCGTTACAGCGCCGGCTGGAACACCCGGCGATGGTCGGGGCCGTGGCCTTTCTGCCGGACGGCGAACACCTGGCCACCGGCAGCCACGACGGCCGGGTGCGGGTCTGGTCGCTGGCCGACGGGAAGACCGAGAAGGTGCTGCCGGGGCGGGCGTCGGAGCTGTTCGGCATCGACGTGAGCCGCGACGGGCGGATCATCGCGGCGTCGGGCCTGGACGGGCAGGCCCACGTCTGGGACGTGGGCGCCTCGCCGCCGGCTCGGCAGTCTTTCCGGCTCGCCCGCTTCGGGGAGTGGATTCACGCCGTCGCCTTCAGCCCCGAGGGCCGGCACCTGGCGGTCGATGGTGGCGACGGCACCGTCCGCATCCTCCGCCTCATGCCGCCGGGCGAGGGCAAGCCGCCGGGCCTGCCCCGCCCGCTGCCAGCCATCACGGTGATCAGGGGCTTCGCCGGCGCCCTGGGGGGCGTGATGCGCGTGGCCTTCTCCCAGGACGGCAAGGTGGTCATGGCCGGCGACCAGGGGACGGCCCGCGGCTGGGAGGCGGGCACGGGCAAGCCGATGTTCGCCGCCAAGCACCCCGGCACGGTGATGCGCCTGTGCCCGACGCCCGACGGCCGGCATCTGGCCACCCTTTGCAACGACCGTGGCCTGCGCATCTGGGACCTGCGGACGGGCGGTCTGGTCCGCAAGCTGCCGGGCCGGTACGAATTCGATGGGTCGTTGGAGATCGATTCCGGGTCCGGCGTGGTCACGGCTTGCACCTGGCCTGATGGGGCCGTCGTACAGGCCGACCTCCGCACGGGGGTAGGTCTGAGGCGGTTCGTCCCGTCGTCCACGGCGGCCTACTTCGGGCTCCTGCCGGGCGGGCGGATGTTCGGCTGCGACCCCAACCAGGGGCCCACGACGCCCGCCGTCTTTGACCTCAAGACGACGCGGGCCGTCAGGTCGTTCGGCGGCCTCTCCTGGGTGCGTGCCGTCGCGGTCTCGCCGGACGGGCGATTCGGCGCCGTCGTCGGTGGCGGCAGCGGGAGCGAGGAGGTCGGGCACAACGTCCACTTCGGCGTCCGCTGCTACGACCTCCAGTCGGGCGTCGAACTGTGGCGACGCGAGCCGAACCAGTTCACCCTCTGGGTCTGCGCCTTCTCCCCGGACGGCAAACTCGCGGCCGTCGGTGGAGACGACCGTACCGTTCGGCTGTACGTCACCGCGGACGGTGAGGAGGTGGGCTTTATCGAACACGCGCGCAGCGTGTATGGCGTCGCCTTCTCCCCCGACGGCAAGGCAATCCTGACGGGTGACGTCGGCGGCAACGTCCGCCTGTGGAAGCTGCCCGACTTCGGCAAACGCTAGCCCCCGCACCGGCGGGGGTGGTACAATCCCCCTACCACCCTCCGAAGGAGCAGCCATGCACCCCCTCCACGAGTCGCTGACCCGCCGTCACTTCTTCCGCCAGGGGGCGCTCGGTCTCGGGGCGGCGGCGTTGTCGTCGCTGACGGCCAGGGCCGCCACGCCGAGGAAGCCCGCGGTGGGCATCGCCGGCCTGCCACACCACGAGCCGAAGGCGAAGCGGGCCATCTACCTGTTCATGAGCGAGGGGCCGTCGCAGCTCGAGACCTGGGACTACAAGCCCAACCTGGAGAAGGAGTTCGACAAGGACCTGCCCAAATCGATCCTCGGCTCGCAGCGGCTGACCACCATGACCAGCGGGCAGAGCAAGCTCGCCGTCGCCCCGTCGAAGTACCGGTTCTCCCGCCACGGCAAGAACGGGACGTGGGTGAGCGAGCTGCTGCCGCACACGGCGAAGGTGGTGGACGAACTGTGCCTGGTGAAGAGCGTGTGGACGGAGGCGATCAACCACGACCCGGCGATCACCTACATCTGCACCGGCAACCAGATCCCCGGCAGGCCGAGCCTCGGCGCGTGGCTGAGCTACGGGCTGGGCAGCCTCAACGAGGACCTGCCGGCGTTCGTCGTGATGACGCCGTCGTGGACGGGCCGCAAGGAGGCCCAGGCGCTGTTCAACCGGCTGTGGGGCGCGGGCATCCTCCCGAGCAAGCACCAGGGGGTGGCGTTGCGGGCCAAGGGCGACCCGGTGCTGTACCTGTCGAACCCCGACGGCGTATCGCCGGCGGTGCGGCGCCGCATGCTCGACTCGCTGGCGCGGCTGAACCAGAAGCACCTCGACGAGGTGGCCGACCCCGAGACGCACGCCCGCATCGCCCAGTACGAGATGGCGTTCCGCATGCAGACCAGCGTTCCGGATTTGATGGACCTGTCGAAGGAGCCGCGGCGGGTTCGTGAGATGTACGGCCCGGAGGTGGATACGCCGGGCACGTTCGCCTACTGCTGCCTGATGGCGCGGCGGATGATGGAGCGCGGGGTGCGCTTCGTGCAGCTCTTCCACCGCGGCTGGGACCAGCACCTGAACCTCACCGGCGACCTGCCCAACCAGTGCCGTGACATCGACCAGCCGTGCCGGGCGCTCATCACCGACCTGAAGCAGCGTGGCCTGCTCGACGACACGCTCGTCGTGTGGGGCGGCGAGTTCGGGCGGACGGTGTACTGCCAGGGCCGCCTGACGAAGGACAATTACGGGCGCGACCACCACCCGCGCTGCTTCCCGATGTGGCTGGCCGGTGCGGGCGTGAAGCACGGCATCACGCACGGCGAGACGGACGATTACAGCTACAACGTGACGAAGAACCCGGTCCACATACACGAGATGAACGCGACGATCCTGCACTGCCTGGGGATCGACCACAAGCGGCTGAGCGTCAAGAGCCAGGGCCTGGACGTGCGCCTGACGGGCGTGGAGGACGTGCACCCGGTGAAGGCGCTGCTGGCGTGAGGAGGCTGGGCAGCCCCGGGTGAGTGGGCTGCCTGTTGCCTTGACGCCGCCCCCGCCCCACAATGGCGGGATGAACAAGGAACAGCAGCTCGCACAGGTGCTCGACTGCGGCATCGTCGCCGTCGTCCGCTCGCAGGACTCCGGCCAGCTCGTCGAGGCCTGCCGCGCCCTCGCCGACGGCGGCGTCACCGTCGCCGAGATCACCATGACCGTCCCCGGCGCCCTCGACGTGCTACGCGCCGTCCGCAAGGATCTCGGGGATCGCGTCCTCCTCGGCGCCGGCACCATCCTCGACCCCGAGACCGCCCGCATGGCGCTGCTCGCCGGGGCCGAGTACCTCGTCACCCCCACCCTCAACCTCAAAGTCATCAAGCTCTGCCAGCGCTACGGCAAACTCGTCATGCCGGGCGCCTTCACGCCGACCGAGATCCTGACGGCGTGGGAGTCCGGCGCCGACATCGTCAAGGTCTTCCCCGCCGAGGTCGTCGGGCCGGCCTTCTTCAAGGCCGTCCGCGGCCCGCTGCCCCAGGTCCGCCTCATGCCCACCGGCGGCGTCGATCTCACCACCGCCGCCGACTTCCTCAAGGCCGGGGCCTGCTGCCTGGGTGTCGGCGGCCAACTGGTCGAGCCGAAGGCCGTCGCGTCCGGCGACTTCGCCCGCATCCGCGACCTCGCCCGCCAGTATGTCACGCTCGTCCGCGAGGTGCGTAGCAAGGGGTGAGGGGATGTTGTCGCGCGGGCTGCTGCTGGGCGTTATCGGGGCGTGGTGCCTCTCCTTGTTCGCCCTGCTCTGGCTGCCGATGGGGCACGTCGATACCTTCGGCGCTTACGCCGACCTGTACTTCTATGGGCGCGGCCTGCTGTGCATCGGCGGCTGCGGCCTGGTGTTCGCCTGCGTCGCCGCCTGCGTCCCGGCGCTTGAGGGGGTCAAGGCCGAGTCGTTCGGGCAGGCCGCGGCGGCTCTGCTCGGGATGGCGGTCATGGTCGGCGGGCTGGCTTCGGCGCACCCGGACTTCTTGCCGATATTCGCACTGCCGGCGGGCGCCTTGGGGCTGGCCGGCGGGTCGGTCTTCGCGTTCGGCCTGTCGCGGCTGCCCTTCGCCCGAGAGGTCGTCTCGCCGAGGCCAGCCTGCCTCCTGCTCGCGTTCTCCTCCGCCTTGGCACTGCTCGCCGCCGCCGTGTTCGTCCTTCCGGTGGACTTCGCCCCACGGTTCGGCGAGCCGATCCTCTTCCTGGTCGGCCAGCTCGTCGCCCTTCCAGCCGCCGTCCTGTTCGCATACTACGCCTTCGTGCTATGGTCGTTCCACCGCGCCGCCGAGGCGGCGAGCCTTGCCGGGGGTGACGGCCGCCCTGACAATGTACCGGATATCGACCGCCGCCCGTGGCACCAGCACAAGGCCAGCGATGCCCGACCTGATCACCTTCGGCGAGGCGATGATCCGCCTCGCCCCGCCTGACTTCCGCCGCCTGGAGCAGGCCCGCTCTCTCGACCTCCAGGTCGGCGGCGCCGAGCTGAACACCGCCGTCTGCGCCGCCCGCCTGGGCCACACCTCGGCGTGGGTGTCGCGCCTGACCGATAACCCGCTCGGGCGGCTCATCGCCAACCACGCCCGCGAGGCCGGCGTGGACACCTCGCACGTCGTCTGGACGAAGGACGACAGGGTCGGCATCTACTTCCTCGAATTCGGCGCCGCCCCACGCGCCTCCAGCGTCCTCTACGACCGCAAGGGCTCCGCCATCGCCGCGGTCGCGCCCGGCATGGCCGACTGGAAGAAGGCGTTCGCCGGCGCGAAGTGGTTCCACGTCACCGGCATCACGCCGGCGCTGAGCAAGACCGCCGCCGCCGCCACCCTGGAGGCGATCAAGGCGGCACGCGACGCCGGCCTGACCACGAGCGTCGATCTGAATTACCGCGTCAAGCTGTGGTCGCCGGAGGAGGCCGGCGCCTGCATGCGCGAGGTGATGAAGTACACCGACTACCTCATCACGACGGAGGAGGACATCGAGCGCGTCTTCGGCATCAGGGGCAAGGACTACGAGGAGTCGGCCGCGAAGACGGCGGCGGCGTTCCCGCTCAAGGCGGTGGTCATCACGCTGCGCGAGAACCCGCTCGTGTGGCGCAACTCGTGGACCGGCATGGTCTGGCACGACGGCAGGGTGCTGCGGACGCGGACCTTCGAGGTGGAGATCGTGGACCGCCTCGGCGCCGGCGACTCCTTCGCCGCGGGGTTCATCCACGGGATGCTGACGGGCGACCTGCAGAAGGGCCTCGACTGGGGCGTGGGCACAAGCGCCATCAAACACTCGATCCCCGGCGACTTCG
This sequence comes from uncultured Alcaligenaceae bacterium, assembly GCA_964630925.1. Taxonomy (GTDB): domain Bacteria; phylum Planctomycetota; class Planctomycetia; order Gemmatales; family Gemmataceae; genus RGDT01. Next base: position 50,933 of record CAZVZK010000007.1, on the reverse strand, counting down.
CCTGGGTGACGCGCGACGAGGTGGAGTCGCTGCTCAAGGGCGGCGGATTGCGGATCAGCAGGTGATGCCATGCCCCTGACACGCCGGGAGTGCCGCGACCTCGACCGCCGGGCCATGCAGGACTTCGGCGTGCCCGGCGTCGTCCTCATGGAGAACGCCGGGCGGGCGATGGCGGAGCTACTCCTCTCCCGCCCCACGCCCGGCCCCGTGGTCATCTGCTGCGGCAAGGGCAACAACGGCGGCGACGGCCTCGTGATCGCCCGTCACCTCGACATCGCCCGCGTGCCGGTCCGCGTCCTGCTGTTCGCGGACAAGGAACGCATCAAGGGCGACGCCGGGGTGAATTTGAACATCCTGCTCCGGGCCGGCATCCCCGTCGAGGAGATGGCCGACGAGACGGCCCTGCCGGCGATCCTGGCCGAGGCCGGGTGGGTGGTGGACGCGCTGTTCGGGACGGGGTTGGATGAGGCGGTGCGTGCGCCGCTGGACCGCGTGATCGCGGCGATCAATGCGGCGGGCAGGCCGGTGCTGGCCGTGGACTGCCCGAGCGGAATGGACGTGGACACGGGCCGCCCGCTGGGAGCGTGCGTGCGGGCGACGGTGACGGCGACGGTGCAGGCGCGGAAGGTGGGCTTCGATGCGCCGGGGGCGGAGGCGTACCTCGGCGAGGTCGTCGTGGTGGGGATGGGCGCGCCTCGCGCCCTCGCCGAGTGGGGCCCGCGCGGATAGCCTGCCTGCGTCCGGACCTTTCTCGGAGGCGCCATGCCTATCCACGTCACCTGCCCCGAGTGCGGCGCGCCTGCGGCCCCCGACGACTCGCTCCGCGGCAAGCGCGTGCGCTGCGGCGGATGCGGTGCCGCGTTCACCGTGCCGGCCCAGAGCGAGGCGATCGGGGCGGGCCCGGTGCGGCCCGCCCCGTTGATCCCCGAGATCGCATCCCCGCCGGCGCGCCGCGCCCCCGGGGGCGGGCCCTGGCTGGCCGTGGGGATCCTCTCCTGCATCGTGGTCCTCGCGGCCGGGGCCGCCCTCGCCGGCTGGGTCTTCTTCCGCCTGGCGGCGCGGGAGCCGTTCGCGGCCAAGCCCGTCGGGCCGCCGGCAGGGCAGCCGGCACTCGAGGCGGTTCGTTCGTTCTTCGTGGCCGACCCTTCGTGCATGGCGCTTTCGGACGGCGACGCCCGCCTCGCGGTGGGCAGTTACGACAAGACCGTCCGCGTCTTCGACGTGACGACGGCCAATGAGCTGGCGGTCCTGGCGGGGCACGATGGGCACGTCTGCTCCGTGTCCATCTCGCCGGACGGGGCGCTCGTCGCGTCGGCAGGGAAGGACCGTGTGGTGCGTGTGTGGGACGTGGTACGCAAGGAGCGCGTCCACACCATCGAGGCGGCCGGCGAGGCGCCGCGCGTCCTGTTCCTCGGCGACGGATCGACGCTCGCGGTCTCCGGCTTCCACGAGGGCATTCGGCTGCTCGACGTGAAGGGGTGGCGCGTCGCCCGCGTCCTGAAAGGCCGGGTCGAGGTCCACGCGATGGACGCCACGCCGGACGGGCGCCTGCTTGCCGCGGCCTCACACAACCATGTCGTGATCTGGGGGCTGGCCGACGGCAAGGAACACACGCGGCTCGATGAGCCGGCCAACGCGCTGGCCATCACGGCGGATGGCAAGACGGTGGTGACGGGCGGACATGGATCGCTCAAGGTGTGGGACGTGGCGAAGGGGGCGTTGCGCCACACGATCCCGGAAGCCGCGCGCGTCGTGTCTTTGACCCTCACGCCGGACGGCGGCGTGGTCGGATCAGGCTGCGAGCGGGCGGGGAAGCACATCCTGCGTGAAACGCGGGCGGGGCGGGAGCTGGCCGTCATCGAGGGGTGGGGGCCGGAGGTGATGGGACGCGACGGGCGGACGTACTTCACGGGGGTGGATGGCCGGTGGGTGCGGATGTGGGCCCTCCCCCCGGCCGATTGACTTGGGGCTGACGGCGTCGGCCCCGACGGTGATAATGAAGGAGCAGGCATTCCCACCACGCGCCCGAGGGCTCGAAGTGAGGCACTCATGACCCCCCTTTTGCTCATCGCCATCATGGCCGGCGACCCCAGCCCCGAGCCGGAGCCGCCCTTCGCCCTGGATTTCAAGACGAGCGCGACGAAGACCGAGCAGAGGTCGGAGAAGGGGGCGCCCGTCCTCATCCTGACGGGGAACGTTGGTCAGGGCGAGGGCAAGTTGGCGCTGACCAAGGGCGCGGGGCCGAAACGCATCGTCCTCCGCTTCGCCGGCCTGAAGCGGCTGGAGCTGCTGAAGCTGGGCGCCGGCGGCCTCTCCGGGCACATCACCCTGGGGACGACACGGCACTTCGACGCCGGCGGCCGGCAGGTGGAGAAGCCCGACGCCCTGACGTTGACCGCCCGCGCCGTGAAGGACGCCGTCGAGGTGGAGGTGGTACTGAAGGACACCATGAAGGAGGTGTATTTCGCATGGGTCGAGGGGCCGTCGAAGTGAAACGCCACTCGCCATACCGGCCGGCGGTCCCGACAATGCGCCCTGTCGCCTCACAGGGAGAAACACGCATGCAACGGATCATCCTCGCCGCCGCACTGCTGCTGTGCAGCGCCGCGGCCCTGGCGGCGGACCCGGAGGTCGGCAAGCCCGCCCCGGCGTTCGACCTGCCCGCCGCCAACGTCGGCTCGGTCCTGAAGGACAAGAAGGACGCCACGAAGCTCAGCCTCAAGGATCTGGAGGGGAAGAACGTCGTCCTCTGGTTCTATCCAAAAGCCCTCACCGGGGGCTGAACGGCCGAGGGGTGCGCCTTCCGCGACCTCAGCGAGCAGTTCGCTCGCCTCGACACCGTCATCGTCGGCATCAGCACCGACCCGGTCTCCGAGCAGCAGAAGTTCATCGACAAGAACACCTTCCCGTTCCCCCTCCTCGCCGACACCAAGGGCGAGGTGGCCAGGGCGTACGGCGCGATGGGCAAGGGCAAGTTCGCCTCCCGGCACAGCTTCATCATCGACAAGAAGGGCGTCCTGCGCAAGACGTACACCAAGGTGACGCCCAAGACGCACGCCAAGGAGGTCCTCGACTTCGTCAAGGAGAACCTCGACAAGTGACGATGCAGCTGCGGGATTGAAGAAGGCATTCCACGAAAAACACGGAAGACAAGAAAGGAAGACAAACAAGACAAGGATGTAGCAAGAAGAAAAAAAGGCGGACATCAGCTATCCTCTTCTGCCTCCTCTACTTCTTTGTCTTCTATTTCGTGTCTTCCGTATCTTTCGTGGTATGCCTTCTTGATCGCATCAAACGCCGCGGGGGCGGGGCGCACCCGACGCCCCGCCCCCGCCTTGTCTCCTCGCCCGCCGGTCAGCGGCTCACCAGCGTGAAGGCAAAGCCCTTCTCCGCAGGCACGTCGATCCGCCGCGAGAACACCGGCTTGCCGTCCGCGTCGTAGGTGTATACCAGCCACCCGCCCGGCGCGAGGTTCGCACGGAACTGGCCGTCGCCGCTCGCCGTCGCCGTGTGCTGCGTCCGCCTCTCCTCGGTGCTGACGAACAGCACGCGGGCGGCCGAACGCGGCACGCGGGCCGCATCCACCACCCGCCCCTCGACGTTGCCACGCGACGCGATGCGGTCGAACCGCACCGGGGGCGCCGGGCGGAACGAGCTGTCCGAGGCGGGCGGCATGGGCGGGTAGCCACGCTTGTCCGAGGCCGGCATGCCCCGGTCCTCGCTGCTCTCCGGCGGCATGGGAGGCAGGCCGCCGCTGCGGTCCTGCTCACGCGACTCGCTGCCGCTCGGCGGCGCCGTGGACGGCACGGCGCCCGGCGGCAGCGACGTGACCGGCGCGCCCGTCGTCGTGTTGCAGCACGTCGTCTGCGGCTCGTAGTACGAGTACGCCTGCATGGTCGTGACCGGCGTCATGCAGGTCCGCTGCAGGTAACTCGTGACCGGGCAGCACTTCGACCGCAGCCGGTAGCTCGTGACCGGCTGGGCGACCTGCTGGTAGCGGCAGGTGCAGGGGTCGTAGTAGCACGAGTAGCGGTAGCTCGTACAGGCCTCGTAGTAGTAACTCGTGCGGTAAGTCGTCACCGGCACGGAGTAGGTCGTCTGCTTGTACGTCGTGACCGGGGCGTAGTACGTCCGCTGGACGTAGCGCGTCGTGCAGACCGGCGGGCACGCCGGGGCACACGGGTCCGTGTACATCGCGACGGCGGGGGCGGCGTGGCCGCAGGTATTGCAGCACACCTGGAACACATTGTTCCAGGCGGCCTGCGCGGGTGTGCCGGCGTACAACACCAACGCCGCGGCGCAAAACAACCGTAGGGGCCTCATGGCTGGACTCCTCGTTGATAAGGGTGATCGGACGGCTCTCCGCCGTCCGCCCTCTCGCTGGCCGGCGCGGGTGTCGTCGGCCTCCTTTAATCTTTCTGATCTTGAGAAGGAGTTGCAAGGCGGGAAGGGCCGGTATGGACGGCTTTCGCCTGCCCTGGGTGGTAAAGTTGACAGGTCCGGCAAAATCGGAGGGCACGGCCCGGGCCCCACACCCCGACGACAGCCCCGAAGGGGCCCCGGCCGCCCCAGGCCCTCTCCTGCCCTTTGTGCGTCTATCGATGACATCCACCCCTCGCGTCCATCGCAGTCCGCGAGCGGCAGCCGACGCTGGGGTTACGAGCCCGCCGCCGTTCGGCGGGGCCCTCGAACGTGAAGCGGCATCACCCACGCCCTGGGCATACCGGCATTGGACGCTTGAGAAGTATTCCCGGCAGGATTCGAACCTGCAACCTTTGCCTCCGGAGGGCAACGCTCTATCCAATTGAGCTACGGGAACGGCCACCCGCATTGTACCGCGCGACGCCTCCCTGGCAAGCCCCTCACGCGCCAGACCACCGCACGCCCACCTCGAACCCGCCCTCCACCTCCTGGCACCGCACCACACGCGCCAGCAGCGCGTACCCCAGCGCCTGCGGCGACGAGTGAAGATGCAGGTACAGCCGCTCCACCGGTGGCTTCGCCTTCGCCACCAGGCTCATCCCCCCGAACGAGACGTTCCGTGTCACCGCCTCGATCACCTCCGCCAATTCAAGGTCAGGCAGCACCGGGTACAGACGGGCCGGCTCCGCCAGCGCGAACCGCTCCTTGCCACGCTGCTCCTGCGCCGCCTGGAAGTACGTCCGCACCGTCTCGAACACTTTCGGCGAGATGTGGTTTAACACCCGCGTCGTCTGGTCCTCGTCCTTCCCCTTGTACCACACACGCACCACCGCCTCCGTCAACCGCGTCCCCGTATGACCCGACGGCTCGACGTGGATCTCGACGTTCACCCGCGGCGGCGCGCGGAAGGCGTCCCAGAACGACTTCTGCCCCGGCACGTCGAAGTCCAGCTTGTAATGCTCCCCCTCGTGGTGCAGCACCCGCGCGTGCCAGTACGAGATGAACCCCGCCACCTTCAGGTCCATCGCCCCCGGGAACACCTGTAGCGGGCAACGATACTCCCACGAGCCGTCCGGCAGCACGCGGTACCGCGCCCCCTTCGGCCCCTCCACCGGCGGGTTGGGGTTCTGCAACAGCGCTACCACCAGCCGCGGCACCTCCGGCAGCACCACGTCCTGCCCCGGGGGCTCCCCCATCAGGCTCGCGTACGGGATCACCGGCGGCAGCTGCGCGTACAGGTCCGGGGCCGGCGGCGTCTTCTGACCCGCCTGCTCCAGCGCCTCCACGAACGCCACGCACGACGAGAAACGCTTCGAGGGGTCGTTCGAGAGCGCCCGGTTCACCGCCTCCCGGTCGTGGGCCGGCAGCAGGTCCAGGTCCAGCCGCGCCGGACGCTGCGACCCGCCCCCACGCGGCCCCGGACGCCGCATCACCCCCGACGCCGGCCGCGTCGGCCTCGGGTGCAGCCCCGTCAGCATCTCCGCGTAGATCAGCGCCAGCCCGTACTGGTCCGCCGACGGGCTCGGCCTCCGCTCCAGCAGCTCCGGCGCGGCGTACTTCCCGTTCACCGCCGCCACCGACTCGCCCGTCGGCATCCACACCAGCGGGATGATCCCGAAGTCCGCCACCCGCGCCTCGCCCTCGTCCAGCAAAATGTTCCGCGGGTGCAGCCCCAGGTGCTGGATCCCGTACCGCGCGTGCAGCCGGTCCAGCGCCTCCGCCACCGAGCGCAAGAGCGGCAGCAATTCCCCGCGCGGGACCCCCGGCTGCCCCGCCGCCACGCAGGCGTCGAAGCGGTCGCGGAGCGTCCCGTCGCACGGGTCGGTCAGGATCACCAGCCGCTCCGCCGGGCTCCAGTGGACCTCGGTCCCCGGCAGCATCGGGTCGCGCAGCGCCTGCAGGTGGGAGATCAGCCGCGCGTCATAGCGCACGTACCCCAGGAGCGCCAGCCCGCGCCGCGGATTCCCCGCCGCGTCCTCCGCGTCCCACTGGTCGCCCAGCGGCGTCTGGCTCACGCAGCGCAGGAACCGGAACCCCGGCAGCGACACCGCCGTCGGCAGCGGCGCCGCGGCGCCCAGCGGCGGCCTGGGCGGCATCGCCCCCGAGAGCGGCTCCGTCAGGATGGGCTCCAGCCCCGAGGGGACCACCTCCTTCCCGACCGAGCGCACACGCCGCGTCGGCGTGTCATTCAAGGTCACCCGCGTCTGCTCGTGGGCCGGCGACGGCGTAAAGGGCGACGCGTCGGCGCGCGGCCCGGCCAGGATGCGCCGCCACTGCCCGGAGCGGCGCACGCCCTGCGTCTGCCCCGGCGCGTTCGCCAGCGCCTGCACCAGCTCCGTGCAAGACGCGAACCGCTGGTCCGGCACCTTGGACAGCGCACGCGCCAGCGCCGCGTGGTCCCCCGGCGGCACCCGCGACAGGTCCGGCTCCCCCGTCAGGTGCATCATCATCAGGTCGTACACGTTAGCGTGCCAGAAGGGCAGGGTGCCCGTCAGCATCTGCTGATACAGCACCGCGAGGCTGTACTGGTCGCTCGTCCGGCTCATCCCGCCACGCAGCAGCTCCGGCGCGCTGTACAGCGGCGTCGCCCCGCCCTGCCGCCGAGGCCCCTCCTCGCCGCCCCCGCCGCCGTCGCCGAGGTCGTGCACCAGCCCGAAGTCCGCGACCTTGATGTGGCCCGAGGTCAGGAACAGGTTGTGCGGCTTGACATCCAGGTGCTGCAGCCCGTGCTCGTAGTTCATCCAGTCGAGGGCCTCGGCGGCCTCGTGAAGGTAGCCGAGCAGCTCGGCCCGCGGGATGCCGGGCAGGCCCTGCGCCTGGCAGGCCGCGAAACGCTGGTGCAGATTCTCGTCGGCCAGCTCCATGATGATGAGCAGGTCGCCGTCGATCACCTCCAGCCGGTCGAGGGAGAGGATGAACGGGTGCCGGAGCATCTTGACTCGCTGCAGCGCGCCGAACTCCTGCGCCGCCGGGCAGTACCCGCCGTCGCCGTGGCTGACGAATTTAATGGCCTTGAACAGGCCGCCCGGCGCCTCGCACTTCCACACCTGCCCGAACCCGCCCTCGCCGAGCGGCTCGATCAGGCGATAACCGGCGACGGGCTCGTCGCCTGCCTGCCGGGCAGTCGTCGTTGGCTGCCGCACATCGCACCTCCAACTGCCGCCGTCAGGCGTGACGGCCACCTATCGAGAGTAGCTCATTTCATCGCCCGAGTCCACCACCACTCAGCCACGGAGGGCAAAATCATGCCCACCGTGGAGAAAGGGAGGGCGAGGCCCCCGCCGAGCCAAACGACGCCGACGAGAGGGCGAGGCCACGGCAAAGCCGACAATAATGGATATATACTCTTTGACGATAGAATCGGCTTCGTTGTCTATCGATCGGCTCGGCTGGAGCCTCGCCATCCCGTTCAGCCCCGCGCCGGGGCGATTTCGCGCCGGGCCCTTATACTTCTCTGAGCAGCCCCAATCGCCCCCTGGACCCCCGCATGCCACCCCCCGACGCAGGCCCCGGCCGCCCGCCGCACGAACGGCCCGCACGGCTGCACTCCGAAGGACGCTTCAAGGAGGCCCTCGCCGCCGCCGAGGACGCCCTCGCCCCCCTCGACGCCGACGCCGACGCACGCGAATGGCTCGGACGGCTCCGCCGCGAGATGGGCCTCTTCCCCGCCGCCGAGGCCGCCCTCCTCGACGCCCTCTCCCTCCGCTCCGCCGCCGGTGGCAAGGACTCCCCCGAGTACGCCCGCTGCCTGCACGAGCTGGCCCTCCTGTACGACGGCATGGGCCGGCACTCCCGCGCCGAGCCCCTCTTCCGCTCCGCCCTGGAGGCCCGCACGAAGGCCCTCGGCCCGGACCACCCCGACACCGCCGAGACCGAGCACGCCCTCGCCTCCCTCCTGGATGCGCTCGGCCGCAGCTCCGAGTCCGCCACGCTGCGCACCAGGGCCCTCGCCACACGGCGGGCCGCCCTCGGCCCGACACACCCCGACACCGCCCTCAGCCTCCTCGCCGAGGCACGCGCCGCCTGCCAGTTCGGCCAGCTCGGCCGCGGCGAGGTCATCGCCCGCGACGCCCTCGCCGCCCTGGAGGCGTCACGCGGCCCGGCCCACCCCGACACCGCCGACGGCGCCCTCCTCCTCTCGCGCATCCTCGTCTACTCCGCACGCCTCGACGAGGCCCACGCCCTCGCCGCACGCGCCGAGGCCGCCTTCCGCGCCGCCGTGGGCGACAGGCACCACCGCACCGCCGGCGCCATGGAGGGCGTCTCCTTCACCCTCGGCGCGCGCGGCGAGGGCGAGGAGGCCGAACGCCTCGCCCGCAAGGCCCTCGCCCTCACCAAGGCCGCCCTCGGCCCACGCCACCCCAGCGTCGCCGACTCCCTCTCCGCCGTCGGCAACGCGCTGCAGGGCCGCGGCGAGCACGGCGACGCCGAGAAGGCCTACCGCCAGGCCCTGGAGATCTACAAGTCCGCCCTGGGCGACCCCCACGAACGTGTCGCCCTGTGCCTGCATGATGTCGCCGGCGCGGCGGCAGGACGCGAGGACCACGCCGCCGCCGAGGAGAACTACCGCGCCGCCATCGAGATGCTCGGCAAGCTGCCCGACGCAGGCCCCGTCCCCCTCCTCGCCGCCCGCGAGGGCCTCGCCCGCGTCCTCATCTCCCAGGGCCGCCTCGACGAGGCCGAGGAGTCCGCGTCCGAGGCGGTGAGGGTGGCACGGTCCGTGCCCGAGGGCTGGGCGTCGCTGGCGAACTGCCTGGACGCGCTCGCGCGCTGTGTCCAGGCGCAGGGCCGCCTCGACGAGGCCGCCCGCATCTGGGCCGAGGTGCTGGAGGCCCGCGAGAAGGCGGGCGGCGACGGCCACCCCCTCTTCGCCGAGGCCCTCCGCTGCCTCGCCGAGGTCCAGCAGATGCAGGGCAAGCCCGCCGAGGCCGCCGCCGGCCTCGAACGCGCCGCCGAGGCCCTCAAACGCTCGCTCGGCCCAGGCCACCCCGAGTATGTCCAGGCCCTCTACGCCCTGGCCGACGCCCGTGCCGTTACCGGCAACATGCAGGCCGCCGAGGACCTCCTCGTCCAGGCCGCCGACGCCGAACGCCGGCGCGTCGGCGAGGACCACCCCGACCACGCCCGGGCCGTCCAGCACCTCGCACGCCTTTACCTCCAGATGGGCAACGTCCCCGCCGCCGAGGTCCGCTACCGGCAGGTCTTGCAGGTCATCCGCCGCGCCCTCGGCGACGAGCACCCCGAGTACGCGCGCGCCGTCCACGACCTCGCCTCGCTGTATCATCAGGTCGGGGACCTGGGCGCCGCGGCCGGCTTCTACCAGATGGCCGCCGACATCCGGCGCAGCAACCCCGGAGAGGACAGCCCCGACTTCGCCGACAGCGTCCTCGGCCAGGCGCAGGTCTTCCAGTCGATGGGCCGGCTCGACGAGGCCGAGCCGCTCTTCGAGCAGGCCGTCAAGGCCCACGCCGCCTCGTCGGGTGAGGACAGCCCGCCGTCCCTCCGCGCCCGCCACCTGTCCGCCCTGTTCCGCCAGTCGCGCGGCGACCTCCTCGGCGCGCGCGGCGGCCTCGAGGAGGTCGCCGGGCGCTTCGAGGAGATGTTCGGCGCCCGCTCCCCCGCGCTCGTCCAGGTCCTCGGCGACCTGGCCCGGCTGCACGCGGGCTCAGGCGACCACCTCGCCGCCGAGCGCCAGTTCCGCCGCATCCTGGAGATCAACGCCGAGGCCTTCCCCAACGAGTCGTTGATGCGCGCCCAGGACCAGATCAACCTCGCCCTCGCCCTGCGCCCCCTCGGCGAGTTCGAGGAGGCGGAGGACCTGGTGCGCCGTGCCCTCGCCCAGCTCGCCGCCGTCCGCGGGCCGGACGGCCAGGAGTCGGCCATGACGCTGGGCCTCCTCGCCGGCATCGTGCAGGCGCGTGGGCGGCACGACGAGGCCGAGGCCCTCTATACCCAGGCCCTGCAGAAGACACGCGCCGCCGTGGGCCAGGGCCACCCCGCCGCCGCCGGCGTCCTGGCCGACGTGGCCGCCCTCGCCGCCGCCCGCGGCCGGTTCGAGGACGCCGCCTCGCTGTACCGCGAGGCGTCGGACATCGTCAAGGCGACCCTCGGCGAGGACCACGGGGAGTTCCTCAACCTCCTGCGCATGCAGGCCGGCGTCATGCAGGTCCTCGGCCGCGGCGCCGAGGCGGAGGCCATGCTCCGTCAGCGCATCACGGTGCTGCGCCGGCTCCTGGGGCCGTCGAGCGCCGCCCTGGCCCCCGCCCTGCAGGCCCTGGCCGACCTGCACAAGGCGCTGGGCCGCTTCGACGAGGCCGAGCAATCGTGCCGGCAGGCGCTGGACATCCTGGAACGCGCCGCGGGGGCGGGCGAGGAGGACGAGGGCCCCCCCACGGTGCAGGCCCCGCCCCTCGCCCTGCCGACGGCACGCATCAACCTGGCCGAGGCGCTGCTCGCCCTGGGCCGTCCGGGCGAGGCGGCCCCGCACCTGCAGGCGGCCGCCGAGGAGGGCCAGGAGGTGCCGGGCCACCCGTCCTCGTGCAAGTCGCGTTACAACCTCGCCGTGGTGCGGTCGTTGGCCGGCAAGGGCCGCGAGGCCCTGTCGATCCTCGAATCCCTCCTGGACGACGACGCCCGTCTGTGGCCCGCCTACGTCTCGATGGTGCCGGAGCAGGCGCGGGCGATGGCGTGCCAGGCGCTGCACGAGGACAACGAGACCTACCTCACCCTGGCGGCCAGGCTCGGTGTCGAGGGGGAGGCGGCGGGGCGGGTCTACGCCCGCGCCCTGCGCCGCAAGCGGACGGGGGTCGAGGTGCTGGGCCGGCCCGGCTGGCCCGGCTGGGGCGCACGCCACCCGCGGTGGCGCGACGAGCTGCGCCGCCTGTGGCTCCTCGACCGACAGATCGCCGCCCGCCGCTGGAACGGCCCGGGGATGGAGGGCGCCGCGGCCCACGAGGAGATGCTGTCGTCCTGGGCCGACGAACGAGACCGCCTGGAGGGCGTCCTCGCCGACGCGGTCCCCGAGGTGGCGTTGCGGCGGGCGCTGTGGGGCGTGTCGCTGGAGGCGTTGGCGCCGCGTATCCCGGCGGGGTGGGCCGCCGCCGAGTTCATCCACTTCCGCGAGTTCGACCCGGCGGGCGTCCACCGCCGCGCCCCGGCGGCGATCCTGCCGGGCCACTACCTCCTCGCGCTCTGGCGGCCGGAGCGGGGCGCCCCGCGCCTCTTCGACCTCGGCCCAGGTGATGCCTTCGAGCCTCTGGTGCAGGCGTGGCGTGCCGAGCTGGAGGCCGGCAAGTCCTCCCCCGCGGCCGCCGGCCTGCGTGCGGCGATCATCGACCGCGTCTGGCCGCACATCGCCGACTGCGCCGGGCTGATCCTCTCGCCCGACGGCGAGCTGATGCACACGCCGCTGGACGCCCTGCCGTGCGAGGGCGGGACGCTGCTGGACCGCTTCGAGATCCGCACCGTCCTGTGCCTGCGCGACCTGCTCCGCGAGGGCCGCCCGCCGCGTGACCGCTCGCGCTCCCTTGTCGCGGGGGCGGCCCCTGCCGGCGGCGGCTTCTGGGGCGCGGTGCGTTCGCTGTTCGGCGGGGCCGGCGACGAGACGCAGGAGGCGAAGCGGGCGTTGAACGCGGATGACGCGGGCCGACAGGCGCTACTCGACGCCCGTTCGCCTGAGGTGCTGCACCTGGCCGGCCCGTGGCGGTTCCGCGTGACGGAGCCGCGGCTGGGCCACTGGGAGAATCCGATGGCGCAGGCGTGGATGCCGCTGGCGAACAACGAGCAGCTCTCCGCCCTGGACGCTAGCGCCCTCGACTTGTGGTCCACGCGGTGCGTCTTCCTGCCGGGCATGGAGACGCCGTACCGCATCCCCAACTCCTGGCCGCGTGTGGGCGGCGTGTGGGCGGCGTTCGTGGTCTCGGGCGCCGCCAGCGTGGCCTCCTCGCTCTGGCCGTCCGCGGCACGGGGCGAAGTGGTCCGTGCCTTCCACCAACACCTGGGCGCGGGTCAGCCGGCCTCACGCGCGATGCGGCAGGCCCGCCTGGCGGTGAAGGCGCGCAACCCGTCCCCGGCGGCGTGGGCCGGCTGGCTGTCCCTGGGCGAGTGAAGAAGAAGCAATTGTCCACGGATCACACGGAAAGCACGGATAACAGCCCAAGATAAGAAGAAAAGGGGGCAGGCAGAAGACGCTCGGTCTTCTGCCTGCCTTCTCGCTTTGGTCCTGATCCGTGCTTTCCGTGTGATCCGTGGACAATTGCTTCTTCTTCTGCCTCACCTCACCTTGCGCATCACCCCGACCAGCAGGCCCAGGACGCGCGAGTCGCTCTCCGGGCTCACCTCGATGGGGGCCATCTCGCTGTTGCACGGCTGGAGGATCACCTTGCCGTCACGACGGTAGAACTTCTTCAGCGTCACCTCGCGGTCGATCATCGCCACCACGCGCTCGCCGTTCTCCGCCGTCTCCTGCGGCCTGATCACGACGAAGTCCCCGTCGTCGATGTGGTCCTCGATCATCGACCGCCCGCGCACCTGGAGGACGAAGTGGTTCGGCCCGCCGAAGGCGTCCTGGAAGTTGAACTTCTCGCTCGTCTCGTTCGCCTCGATCGGCGTGCCCGCGGCCACCGCACCGATGAGCGGCAGCTCCGCCGGGTTGGGCTTGATGTGATCGACGAGCTGGATGGCGCGGGCCGACTGGCCCTTGCGCGTGATCGCGCCCTTCTTCACCAGGGCGGTGAGGTGGCACATGACGCCGTTGGGCGACTCGATCTCGAAGTGAAGGCCGATGTCCCGCACCGTCGGCGGGTAGCCCTTATCCTCGATGAACTGTGCGATGAAGTCGTAAATCTGCCGCTGCTTCGCCGTCAACGTGCTGAGGTCGGCCATGGCCGGTCTCCTGTTCTGAGGCCCATGTGTACAGGCGGCGTCATGCCACGTCGGTTCACCATGCATGGAAGTATATGGGAACGAGCGTTCAGACGCAACCGATATTTCCCCACCAAACGGCACGGATCTGGTATGGTCATGCGGAGGGGATGGGATGGTTGGGCCGTGCGGAGGGCCGGCGCCGATGACGTGGGTTGGGTTCTCCGAGGCGCTCGCCGCCCTGCTCGACCGCCGCGACCTGTCAGCGGACGACATGGCCGGGCTGGTCGAAGGCGTCTTCGCCGGCGCGGCCGGCGACGTGGAGCTGGCGGCGCTTCTGGTGGCCCTGCGCGCCAAGGGCGAGACCGGCGAAGAGCTGGCCGCCGCGGCGGGTGTGTTGCGCCGCCACGGCGTCCCCCTGGAGACGGGGTTGGAGGGCGTCCTCGACACCTGCGGCACCGGCGGCGACGGCCTGGGGACGTTCAACATCTCCACGGCGGCGGCGCTCGTCGTCGCCGGCGCCGGCGTGCCCGTCGTCAAGCACGGCAACCGGGCCGTGTCCGGGTCGTCGGGCAGCGCCGACGTGTTGGCGGAGCTGGGGGTCGGGGTGAACGCCTCGGCGGAGGCGGCACGGCGGTGTTTGCACGAGGCCGGGATGGCCTTCTGCCTGGCCCCGCTGTACCACCCGGCGGTCAAGCGCGCCGCGGACGTGCGCCGCCGCCTGGGCGTGCGCACGATGTTCAACCAGCTCGGCCCCCTGTGCAACCCGGCCTCGGCCCCGTATCAGTTGCTCGGCGTGGGCCGACCCGAATGGCTACCGCGCATGGCCGACGCCGTCGCACGCCTCGGCGTGACGCGGGCGCTGCTGGTGCATGCCGACGACGGCCTCGACGAGGTGAGCCTCGGCGCCCGCACGGGGGTATACCGCGTCGAGGGCGCTGCCGTGTCGGCGGAGGGCTGGACGGCGGAGGACTTCGGGCTGCCGCGGTGGCCCGTGGAAGCCCTGCGCGTGGCGGGGCCGAAGGAGAGCGCGGCGGTGATCCGCGGCGTTCTGGGCGGCGAGCCGGGGGCCGCCCTCGACGTGGTGCTGGCGAATGCATCGGCGGCGCTGCTTGCCGCCGGGCGGGCACGGTCGTTGCTTAATGGTGTGGCCCTGGCACGCGAGTCCGTCCATTCAGGGAAGGCGGCGGCGGTACTAGAAAAGATGAAGGATGAAGAATGAAGGATGAAAAAAGGCTCTGGAGGGGGAGTCGGCCCATCAGGCGACCCCTTTCATCCTTCATCCTTCATCCCTCATCCTTGTCTTAGGAGGCGGAGATGGCACGCAAGGTGATCCTGATCGGCGACCCCGGCATCGACGGCGCATTCGCCATCGCCCTGGCTCTGGGTGACCCCGGCCTGGAGGTGGTCGCCCTCGTGGCGTCCGCCGGCAACGTCGAGGCGGAACAGGCCACCGCCAACATGCTGATCATCCAGGAGATGCTCGACCCGCCGCGCTACCCGCGCCTGGGGTCGGCCCTGCCCATCAAGTACGAGCGCAACGCGACGGCGCTGCACGGGCCGGACGGCCTGGGTGGCCTGGGCCTGCCCGCCGTCCAGCTCCACCAGCAGCACCCCGCCGACAAGGTCATCATCGACCACGTCCGCCAGAGCCCCGGCGAGGCCGCGGTTCTGATCCTCGGCCCGGCGACGGCGTTCGCCCGCGCCCTCGACCGCGACCCCGAGGTGGCGAAGTTGGTGGAGCGGGTCGTTATGGTGGGCGGATCGTGGCACGAGCCGGGCGACGCCACCGCCGTGGCCGAGTTCCACTTCTGGTGCGATCCCCATGCGGCCCGGCAGGTGCTGCACTGCGGGGCGCCGGTGACGCTCCTGCCGCTCGACGTGACACGCAAACTGATCTACTCGCCGGGCGACCTGCGCCTGCTGCCGCCCGACCACACGAGGGCGGGGGCGTTCCTCCGCAAGATCCTGCCGTCGGCCCTGGTCCCGACGGCGGGCCTGTTCGGCACCGAGGGGGTGCATCTGAACGACGCCCTCGCCGTGGCCGCGTTCGCCCGCCCGGAGGTGGTGACGGTGAAGCCGATGCCGGTGGACGTGGAGACATCCGGCGAGCTGACGAAGGGGATGATGGTCATCGATGCCCGCTGGGCCACGTCGGCGCGCCCCAACGTGGACGTGGCGACGGCGGCCGACCTGACGCTGGCGCGGGCGTACATCCACAAGACGCTGGGGACGGCGTTCGAGTGAACGGGAGCCGCCCATGAGCCCAATGGCCGCCGTGTTGATGACGTTGACGGCCGGCGCCGCCCCGAAGGCGGAGCTGACGGCCACGCAGTACGACCTCATCGTGGAGGCGGCGGCCGCCTTCCGCCGGGCAAAGGACGATTGGGCCGCCGGTAAGCGGGCCGAGCCGATCGCCGTGACCGAGAAGTCGCTGGCGGCCGTGGAGCGTGTCTACGGGGCCCATTCCCAACAGGCCTACGTAGTCCGCAGCTGGCTCGCCACCTGGGAAGAGGACCTCGGCCGTTGGCCGCGTGCCATCCGCCACCGCGACCTCCTGTGGGGCATCTCGGCCGCCCTCCACGGCGCAGGAGACTGGCACGCCATCGAGGACCGCGTCGTCGCCGACGAGGCCCGCGTCCAGGAGAAACGCACCCCCGAACAGCGCGAGGCCGGCGCCCGGGCGTTCGCCCTCCAGAAGAAGGCCGTCGAGGCCTATCGGGCCGGACGCACGGAGGAGGCCCTCACGATCTCGAAGGAGGCAGTCGCCCTGCACGAAGGGCCCCTGGCCGGCAAGCACCCCATGTACGGCACCGTCCTCAGCGCCGCCGCGGCCAGCCTGCTCAGCCTGGGGCGTTACAAGGAGGCCCTCGCCGCCGCCCAGAAGGCGCACGCCGCGATGGCCGCGCGGCTGGGGGACGGGGTCGCGCACCCGGCCTTCGCCTCCCTGCTCAACAACCTCGGCGAGATCCACCGCACCGTCGGCGACTACCCATCTGCCGTGCGTCACCTCCGCCGGGCGGCCGCCCTCCAACTGGCGACGATGGGGCCGGACAGCTCCGAGTACGCCACGGCCCTGCACAACCTCGCCATGCTGTACCACCACAGCGGCGATAACGTGGCCGCCCTGCCGCTCATGACCAGGGCCGTCGCCAACCGGCGCCGTGCCAACGGCGAGCGCGACCCCGAGTACGCCAGCTCCCTGGCGTGCCTGGCGCTCATCCACGGCATGATGGGCGACAACGCCAAGGCACTCCCCCTGCACCAGCGCTCCCTCAAGATCCGCCGCGAGACGCTCGGCATCAACCACCCCGAGTACGCCACCGGCCTGGCGAACCTGGCCACGGCTTACGGCGAGATGTTCGAATTCGGCCTGGCCATCGACGCCGCCAAGCAGGCCCTGGCGCTGCGCAAGAAACGCGTGGGGACGAGGCACCCGGACTACGCCATCAGCCTGCACGTCCTGGGGGTGCTGCACCTCGCCGTCTGGGACCTCGAGGCGGCCCGGCCCCTGCTCGCGGAGGCCGTCGAGGTGACGCGGGCGCTGGGCGAACGCGACCCGAAGCACGCGCGGGCGCTCGGGTGCCTGGCGATCCTGCGCCAGGCCGAGGGCGATCACGAGGCGGCCCTGCCACTGCTCAAGAAGGCGCTTGCCGTCACGGGGGCGACGCACGGGGAGCGGTCCCTCCAGTACGGCTCGCTCCTCACCCACCTCGCCATGTCGCACGGGGAGGTGGGTGAGGTGAAGGAGGCGGCGCGGCTCGGGGACCGGGCGATGGCCCTCGCCCTGGCCGACCTGCGCGAGGCGTCCCACTTCTCGGACCGTGGATACCTGAACGCCGCCCGCGGCTTCCGCCGCCAGCTCGACGCATGCCTCGCCCTGCCCGACGCACCCGGCACGCAATCGCCGTACGCCCACGCTCTGGTCTGGAAAGGCGCGGCCCTGCTGCGCCAGCAGGAGCGCCGGCTGTTCCTCCGCCTCGCCGACGACCCCGCCACCCGCGACGCCGCCGGGCGCCTCCAGGCCGTCACACGCGAGCTGGCGGCCCTGAAGCTGTCCCCGTCACCCACGCTGGCCCGGATGAAGGAGCTACAGGAGGAGCAGGAGCGGGCCCAGGCCGCCCTGTCGCGTCTGTCCGCCGGCTTCCGAGAGCAGCGGGAGCGCGAGCGGCCCTCCCCCGAGGCGCTGGCGAAGGCGCTGCCCGACGGGGTGGCCCTCATCGACTACCACTACATCGGGCGGGACGCCTACCCGGCGCGGCGCGGCCAGCCGCGCCCGGATTCCCGGTTCATCGCCTTCGTCACACGCAAGGGCCGGCCGACGGCCCGCGTCGACCTCACGGCGGCAGCGGACCTGGCGGGGGTGGTTCGCGCCTGGCGGTCCCAGCTTGTGAAGGGGCAGGACGGGCTCGCCCTCGGGGCGAAGGTGAAGGCCCTCATCTGGTCGCCGGTGGAGAAGCACCTCGACGGCGCGACGGCCGCCCTCATCTCCCCGGACGTGCTCAGCCCTCTCCCCTTCGCCGCGCTGCCGGGGAAGAAAGCAGGGTCGTATCTGGTCGAAGACATCGCGCTCGCGGTGATCCCCACGCCGCAGGCGTTGCCGGATCTCCTGAAGCCTCGGGCGATGGAGGCCGCGCTGAAGCCGTCGCTGCTCGTGGTCGGCGACGTGGATTACGACCGGGCCGCCGTCGCGCGGGCAGACGCTGGCGGCGTGCGATCCGCCCCGGCGGGCGCTCCGCGCTCGTGGGGCGGGCTGCCCGCCACGGCCGCCGAGGCCGCCTCCGTTTCCAGATCGTTCAGTCTGCGATTCAAGGGCGCGTCGGTCATCGCGCTGGCGAAGGACGCCGCGACGAAGAAGGCGGTCCGGGAGGCGCTCGCGGGGGTGCGTTACGCGCACATCGCCACGCACGGCTACTTCGCCGACGAGGCCGTCAAATCGGCGCTGGCCCCCGGCAGGCCGTCCGGCCCCTTCGGCGTGGAGGGCGTGGCGGGCTGGCCCCCGCTGCTGCTGTCCGGCCTCGCCCTCGCGGGGGCCAACCGCGAGCCGAAGGGGGGGCGAGGAGGACGGCATCCTCACCGCGCTCGAGGTCTCCGAGATGGACCTCTCCGGGCTCGAGCTGGCCGTCCTTTCGGCATGTGAGACGGGCCTCGGCACGGTGGCGGGCGGCGAGGGCCTCCTCGGGCTGCAGCGTGCCTTCCAGATCGCCGGGGCGCGGAGCGTCATCGCCTCCCTCTGGAGCGTGGATGACAGGGCGACGCAGATCCTGATGGGCGACTTCTACAAGGCCGCGTGGGACCCGAAGGGTGTGGCAGGCAAGGCGGAGGCGCTGCGGCGGGCGCAGATGGCGATGCTCAACGGCAAGGCCGAGGGCGGTACCGTGCGCGGCGTCTCCCTCAAGCCGGAGGTCATCAAGGACATGGCGAAGGGCGGGCGCGTGCCGCCCTTCTACTGGGCCGCCTTCGTGCTGAGCGGCGACTGGCGCTGAGCCTCATGTCCGCGCCAGCGCCCGCGCCAGGGCCACCTTCGCCACGTCGGCCATGAAGGCGTAGTCGAGCGTGTCGGGCGTGTCGCTGGCCCGGTGATAGTGCGGGTTGCGGAAGTCGGCGGTGTCGGTCCACATCACGGCGGGGATGCCGGCCTTCCAGAACGGGACGTGGTCGCTGCGGGCCAGGTCGCCGAAGAACGCCTCGACGCCCAGGTACATCTCCAGTGCCACCGCCGGCGTGGCCGGCGCGTGCGTCGCCGCCAGCGTGAGCAGCGCCTCGGCGATGGCGTTGGAGCCGCCGTTGGACAACAGCCCGATGAAGTCGCCGACGGAGGGCGCCAGGAAGCCCGGCAGGCCGCCCGGCGTCCGCTGCGAGCCAGGCTCGCGGGAGCGATACCCGACCATCTCGAAGACGTGCGCCTCGGTGACCACCTGCCGGCGCTTCCTGAGATCCGCGACGAATTCGGTGCTGCCGAGGAGGCCGTCCTCCTCGCGGTTGAAGAAGACGATGGACGCCCTCCCAGCGTGCTGTTTGAGGAGGCGGGCGCATTCGAGGCAGACGGCGACGGCGCTGCCGTTGTCGTCCGCGCCCTGCGTGCCGGGCACCGAGTCGTAGTGCGCCCCGAGGAGCGGCGCCGGCCCGTCGCCCGTGGACGCGACGATGTTGTCGTACTCGCCCTGGAGCGTGGGCGCGTAGCCGAACGACCGCAGCCGCTCGACCAGCAGATCCCTGGCGCGGACGTTGGCCGCGCGCTCGGCGACGTAGTGGCGAGGGAAGGCGAGCATCTCGACGGTCGCACGCAGGCTCTCCTGCGAGACGCCGGCGAGCGCCTCGGCGACGCGGGGGTCGATGCGGCCGGGCCGGCGGCCCGTTGAGTGCCGGACGAGCATTTCAGAGGATCCCCGCCTTGCCGAGGGTGATCGCCTTCGTCAGGTCGTCGTCGCGACGGATGACGTTCAACGCGACGGCGACGCAGTGCCCGGCCATCGCGTGGTCGCGGGCGGCGCGGATGTCGTCGCAGTAGTAGACGCTCTGCGAGCATTCCTCGCAGTGGCGCACCGTCGGCGCGTCCGTGGGCGTCAGATCCTCCCACCTGCGGTCACACACGTACTGGTACGCCATCAACCGGGCCGCGCCGGCGGCCTTCGCCTTGCCCTGGCAGCTCTCGATCTTGAGGCGGCTCACCACGGCGAGCCAGCCCTGATCGAGCGTGGCGGCCAGCGCCTGGAGCCGTCGCCTGATGCCCCAACCCAGGTCCGCCGTCGGCGGCCCCTCCAGCTCCAGCGTGAAGCGCAGGAATTGGGCCTTGGCCGACGACACGGCGTCGCCCTGCTCGTCGAGCCAGTCGGCGTAGACGAGGGCCGTCGTGTCGTCGGCGAGGTCATCGCGGATGGCGCGGAGGAACCCGTCTTCCTTCATGGCCGGCTCCTTGAGATTCGCGCAGAGTACGCTTCCAGCGTGCTCCTGCCATGAGCACGCTGGAAGCGTACTCTACGACAACAGCCGTGGACGAATCGCCTTTGCCGCCTCAGCCTGTTCCGCCCTTGAGCATACGCCAGGACGGCGGGCGCATCAACCGCCGGCCTCGCGCCGCCTGCGCTCGCGCTCGGCGGAGACGGCGTCGGGCTGGAGGCGTTTGCGCTCTGCCTCGTAGAAGTCCGGCCCCGGCATCCCGAGGACGTGCATCTCCGGCTCCAGATCACGCTCCCGCCTGATGACGCCGATGTCCACCGCGATGCAGTGCCCGGATTGGGCGTGTTCGCGGGCCTGCATGATCGTGTCGCAGTAGTGGACGTTCTGCGAACACCCCTCGCAGAACCGCACGGCGTTGTCCTCGGTCGGCCGCAGCCCCTCCCACCGGCGGTCACAGATGTAGTCGAAGCCCACACGGCTGTACTCGTCGTCGGCCTTCTTCCCCTGGCAGCTCTCGATCTTCAGCCGGCTGACCACCGCCAGCCACCCCGTGTCGAGCGTGGCGGCGAGCTGCTGGAGGCGTTGTTCGATGGCCTTCCGCCCCTTCTTCGGACGCGCCGGCCTCGTCTGTTCCACGGTCAACCGCAGAAACTCCGCCTTCGAGGCAGACACGGTGTCGCCCTGATCCTCCAGCCAGTCGGCGTAGACGAGCAAGGTCGTGTCGCCGGCCAGGTCGTCGCGGAGCGCGCGCAGGAACCCTTCCTCCTTCATCGAGCCCTCCTCTCTTCAGGTGATCTCGTGAAGGATACGACAGCCACGCGGCGACATTTCGCCCGCGAGGGCGCTCAATCGCCGAACGGCCGGCGGAGCAGGTCGGCCAGCCGGCGCGCCGTCTCCGCGCCGAGGTGGGTGTCCTCCTCGACCCGCTCGCGCGCCGCGTCGAGAAGCCGGTCCGCCTGCATCGGGGACCAAAGCCGCAGCGCCCAGGAGCGGGCGAACGTCGAGTAGGCGTCCAGCGTCGCCGACTGCTCGGCGACGGCCCGGCGCAGGCGGACGTCCTCGAGCGGGTCGGCCCGCGTCGCGGCGGCCAGGAGCAGGACGGCAAGCACGCACACGCGGCGCATGGGACGCCTCCGTGGAAGGGACGGGGTCAGTGTACACTCCCGCGGTGACAAGGATAACACAGACCGCCACGAAGTGTGGGGGGCGAATCGGTGTCGTGGTGGGGCAGGCGGTGCGCGGCCAATGGGGGTCAAAGGCCGCCCGCCGGCCGGGGCGTGTGTAAGGTGAGCCGGTGAGCAGGTGACTGGCGCACTCGGCGCCGGTCGGTGACATCAAGCGTCACTCGCCGCCGAGTCACATGCTCACCCCGTTGAGCATGTGACTCGGCGGCGGTGGCCGGGTGTCGGGCACGAAAAACAGTCGCATTCCGAGTCGGCCTCCTGTACACTGATCCTATTCACCCTCGCGGGCCTCCCGCCCGTCCCACCTGCTGGTTTCTCTCCTGCTGCGCATTGAGGGCACACATGCACGCTCGGACCCACCTCCTCCTCGCCGCCCTGGCGTTGAGCGCCGCCCCGGCATTCGCCGCCGTCCCCACCGACCCCAAGGACCGCGCCGCCGCCATCGGCGAGCCGGCCACCTTGCAAATCCTCCCCGGCAACGTCGCCCTCGCCGGCCCCAAGGCCCGGCAGCAGCTCGTCATCACCGGCACCTACGCCGCCGGCTCCCCGCGTGACCTCACCGCGCTGTGCGACATCGGGGTCAAGGACGCCGGCGTCGTCTCCGTCGAGGGCGGCTACATCATCCCGCTCAAGAACGGGGCCACCACCCTGACCATCAAGGCCGGGGCTCGCACCGTTCAGGTGCCCGTCTCCGTCAAGGACATGGACAAGGCCAGCCCCGTCAGCTTCCGCCACGAGGTCATCGCCTCCCTCAACGTGGGTGGCTGCAACGCCGGCGCCTGCCACGGCACCCCCTCCGGCAAGGGCGGCTTCAAACTGTCCCTCCGTGGCTTCGACCCTGATGCCGACTTCCAGCAGCTCACGCGCGACGTGCTGGGCCGCCGTGGCGACCGCCAGACGCCCGACGCCAGCCTGGTGATGCTCAAGTCGCTGGGGCGCGTCCCCCACGAGGGCGGCTCCCGCTTCTCCCCGAGCAGCGTGCCGGCGAAGATGATCAAGTCCTGGCTCGCGGAGGGCATGGCCGACGACCAGCCCAAGCTCGCCGAGGTCAAGAAGATCGAGGTGCTGCCCGGCAGCCGCGTCCAGATGGCCCCGGCCCGCTTCCAGCAGCTCGCCGTCAACGCCACCTTCACCGACGGCTCCGTCCGCGATGTGACCCGCCTGACCGTCTTCTCCTCCAGCGACACCTCGGTCGCCGACGTGACGCCCAACGGCCTGGTCGAGTTCAAGGGCCCCGGCGAGGTGGCCATCCTCAGCCGCTACCTGATGGAGCTGAACACCATCCGTCTGACGTACCTCGAGCCGCGCAAGGGCTTCGAGTGGAAGGCCCCGCCCGAGGTGAACTACGTCGATAAGCACACCTTCGCCAAGCTCAAGCTGATGTCGATCCCGCCGTCGGGCCTGTGCGAGGACGACGAGTTCGTCCGCCGCGCCTACCTCGACGCCATCGGCGTCATGCCCACAGCCGACGAGGTCCGGGCCTTCCTCGCTGACAAGGACAGCCAGAAGCGCACCAAGCTCATCGACAGGCTGCTGGAGCGCCCGGAGTTCGCCGACTACTGGACCATGAAGTGGTCCGACGTGCTGCGCTCCTCGCGCAAGACCATCCAGATCAAGGGCACCCACGTCTTCCAGTCGTGGCTCCGCAAGAGGATCGCCGCCGACGTCGGCTTCGATTCAGTCGTCCGCGAGCTGATCACCGCCTCCGGCTCCTCCTCCGAGAACCCGGCGGCCAACTACTACCGCATCGCCCGCGACGCCCAGAACCTGGCGGAGACCACGGCGCAGCTCTTCTTCGGCATCCGCATGCAGTGCGCCAAGTGCCACAACCACCCCTTCGAGCGCTGGACGCAGGATGACTACTACAGCATGGCGGCGTGGTTCGCGCGGGTGAAGCAGAAGAAGGACGGGCGTGACCCCGGCGCCGTCCCGACGGCCGTCAACGCCGAGGTGGTCTTCAGCGACCGCGCCGGCGAGGTCACCCAGCCGCGCACGGGCAAGGTGATGCCTCCCAAGTTCCTCGGCGGGCTGGTGCCGGAGATCAAGGGCCGCACCGACCGCCGCGAGGTGCTGGCCAACTGGATGACCGACGCGGGCAACCCGTTCTTCGCCAAGAACATCGCCAACCGCGTCTGGTACCACCTGATGGGCAAGGGCATCGTCGATCCGGTGGACGACTTCCGCGACTCCAACCCATCGGCCAACGACGAGCTGCTCGACGCCCTCGGCAAGGACCTGGCCGCCAACAAGTTCAGCATCAAGAAGCTGGTGCGGACGATCATGGTGTCGCGCACCTACCAGCTGAGCGCCGAGGCCAACGACCTGAACAAGGACGACACCAAGTACTTCTCGCACGCGGTGACGAAGCTGCTGCCCGCCGAGGCGCTGCTCGACGCCATCTGCCAGGCGACGGAGGTGCCGGAGAAGTTCGCCGGGATGCCGGCGGGGACGCGGGCGGTGCAGCTGCCGGACGGCGACTCCAACCACCCGTTCCTGAAGACGTTCGGCCAGCCGGCCCGCGAGCTGGCCTGCGAGTGCGAGCGCGAGAGCGACAGCAACCTCGCCCAGGCGCTGCAGCTCATCAACGGCCCGACGGTCAACGACAAGCTCCGCTTCGCGACGAACCGCGTCGGCAAGCTGATGGCGAAGAAGCTGACGCCCCAGGCGATGTTGGAGGAGATCTACCTCTCGACGCTGTCGCGCCTGCCGACGAAGGAGGACAGCCAGATCGCGCTGGAGTACGTCGCCAAGAGCAAGGAGCCACGCAAGGCGTGGGAGGACGTGCACTGGGCGCTGATCAACAGCAAGGAGTTCCTGTTCCGGCATTGATGACCGGATCGGGGTCCAACCCAACGAAAGCGGGCCGCCGGGGTGATCCCCGGCGGCCCGCCCCGCATTCAGCCGATCACTTCTTGTCCTTCTTGAGGTTCTTGACGGTCTTGTAGCTGCCGGCGAGGATCGCCTTGAGGTCGCTGATGGCCTTCTCGGCATCCTTCTCGGTGGCGAACCCGGACACAGGCGACAGGGCGACGGCCTTGCCCTCGGCGTTGCGGATGACGAAGCGGAACTTGCCGTCCTTGTCGCTCTCGTTGATCTCGATGACGGGGCCGGCGGCCTTGCCCTTGTCCTTGGCCTTCTCCTTCTCCTTCTGCGCGAAGGCGGACGTGGGGACGGCGGCGAAGACGGCGACGACGGCGGACAGGGCGACGCAGACGATGACCTGACGCATGGGAAGCGGACCTCGCGGGTGGATGATCGCCCGGCGTTCCGCCGGGCGATGTGGTTCTAGGGAGCCCGGCCTCAAAAAGAAGAGCCTCCCCGCCTGCCGGCTCGACTTCCACGGCAAGCTGTGCGGGATCTCCGGGCGTGCCCCAACTTCCCGCCCCTACCGCGCTTGAATGCGTGTCCAGGTGTGGTACATTCCCCGCACGAAACAGAGGCCCCCGACGTGCGGCGGCCAGAAACCCCCGGCGGAGAGTGACACATGGCGGCGAAGGTGCAGGGCGCGAAGAACCGGCGTGCGGCGTCGATCCAGCAGGACGAGGTGCTGATGTCGGTCAAGGGGCTGAACTTCGACTCCGTCAGCCGCAGCATCACCGAGACGCAGGTCGAGGTCCAGAAGGTGCTGGCCGACCTCTCGGGCCGCGTCATGGAGCGTCTGCAGGAGCTGCAGACGCTGGAGGAGGCGATCGGGCTGAAGAAGGACGAGCTGAAGTCGCTCCACGAGATCGAGGTGAAGGCGACGACGCAGGACGAGCTGGAGGCGCAGATCGTGGCCACCCGCAAGGGCTGGGACGAGGAGCAGGCCGCCAAGAGGCGCGACTTCGCGGAGGAGCAGTCCGAGCGCAACAAGGCCCGCAAGCGCGAGCAGGACGAGTACGACTACAGGCAGATGATGGAGCACCGCAAGCAGGAGGACGCCTTCCGCCTGAAGATGGAGCAGCAGGAGAAGGCCAACAAGGACACCCAGGAGCAGCTCGCCAGGCAGTGGGCCGAGCGCGAGGGCGAGCTGAAGAAGCGCGAGGCCGAGTTGGCCGAGCTGAAGGCGTTCAAGGAGGGCTACGCGGAGATGGTCCGCAAGGCGGTCAACCAGGAGGTCGCCATCGCCACCAACTCGGTGAAGCGCGAGTACGAGACGAAGATGACGCTGTCGGCGAAGGACGCCGAGACGGAGAAGCGCCTGGCCGACATGCAGTCGGCGGCGATGCAGCAGACGATCGCGAAGCTGCAGGGGCAGGTGGACGACCTCAAGGGCAGCCTGGAGCAGGCGCAGCGCGACGTGAAGGAGATCTCGGCGAAGGCGCTGGAGAGCGCCAGCGGCCGGGCGACGACCGACGCCCTCCAGCGCATCATGGAGAAGGACCAGAACGGCGGCAAGGCGGCCAAGTGAGACAAGGGCAGGGGGGCGGCCACGGACGGCCCGCCCCGAGGTCGGCGGCCGGGCGGGATTCAAAACGCGAACCGCTGCACCCGATGGTTCTCCGTGTCCATCACGTGTACCCGCCCCTTGGCGTCCACAGCCAGCCCCCACGGGGAATGGAACAGCCCCGGCCCACGTCCCGGCCCGCCGACGATCCCCAACGATTCACCCGTCGCCGTCATCTTCTGCACGCGGTTGTTGCCGTACTCCGCGACGTACAGCTCCCCGCCCGGCCCGAACGCGATGTCGTACGGGAAGTACATCTGCCCCGGCCCCTGCCCGCTCTCCCCGAAGTGCCGCACCAGCTCGCCCTCGCGCGTGAACACCTGGATCCGGTGGTTACTCGCGTCCGCCACGTACAGATACCCGTCCGGCCCCCACGCCAGCGCCCGCGGCCGCGAGAACTTCCCAGGCTCCTGCCCCGGCCCGCCCCAGCACTTCACGAATCGCCCGCCCTCGTCCAGCTTCGTAATCCGCTGCGCCTGGCCGAACTCCGCCACATACCAGAACCCGTCGTCGTCCTGCACCACGTCAGACACGTAACCGAGCTGCCCCGGCGCCGACCCCTCCGGGAGCGACACGCACCGCGTCTCCTTGCCGTCTCGGTCATGGATGCGGAAGCAGTGGTAATGCGAATCGCTGACGACGAGGTTGCCGTGGCGGTCGAGGCTCAACCCGCTGGGCCGGCCCTTGCGGTAGTCCGGCGTCTGGAAGGTGACGCCGAGATGCTTGCCGTCGAGCGAGAACGCCTGGATGCGTGACGTGAAGTCCGCCACCCACAGCCGCCCCTCGGTGTCGATGACGGCGGCGCGTGGCCGTGCGAGGTCGCCGTCGCGCACGCCCTTCCGCCCCCAGACCAGATCCGGGGCCGAGGGATTCCGGGAGCCGCACCCGGCCAGCAATAGACAGAGGATGCCGAGACGCCACATGTCTTTCAGGCTACCGTACGAGGAACAGCCACTCAAGTGTCGTGGCAGCAGGCGTCCCGCCCAATGGCACTTGAGTTCGCCTTCTTGAGGCGAGCGGCACCGCGTAGGCGTGCCGGGTCTTCATCCCCCCGCCCGCTCACGCCGTGCCGCTCGCCTCGAACTCAAGTGCCTTTGGGCGGGACGCCCGCCGCCTCAAGAACCGCCGGCTCTCACCCGCCCCACGCCGCGAACGGCAGCCCCTCCTCCTCGATGCGCAGGAGCCGGTTGTACTTCGCCAGACGCTCACTCCGCGCCACGCCGCCCACCTTGATCTGCCCCGCCCCGCTGCCCACCGCCAGGTCCGCGAGGAAGTCGTCCTCCGTCTCGCCGCTCCGCGCCGACACGATGGCCCGATACCCCGCCTCGCGCGCCGCCCGCAGCACGTCGAACGTCTCCATCAGCGTCCCGATCTGATTCACCTTCACCAGCACCGCGTTCCCCAGCCCCTTCTCGACCCCCATCCGAAGGCGGCCGACGTTCGTGACGAACAGATCATCCCCGATCAGTTGCAGGTGCCCCAGCCGCTGCGTCAATAGCTGCCATCCTTCAAGATCATCCTCGGCCAGACCGTCCTCGATGCTCAGGATAGGGTACGCCTTCGCCCACCGCTCCAGGCGCTCCACCATCCAACCCGATTCCACGACGCGCCCGCCGCCCTCGTTGAGGTGATACCGCCCGTCGCGGTAGAAGTGCGTCGCCGCCACGTCCAGCGCGATGGCCCCCTCCACCCCCGCCGCCCGATACGCCTCCATGAGCAGATCGAGCGCCTGCTCGCTGTCGCGCAGCCGCGGCCCGTACCCGCCCTCGTCGCCCACGAGCGCCCACTCGTGCCCGTGCCTCCGTAGCACGCCGCGCAGTGCGGAGTACACCGCGCACGCCGTCTCCAGCGCCTCGGAGTACGACCGGGCCTTGACAGGTAGCAGGAGGAAGTCTTGCAGGTCGAGATTCCCGCCCGCGTGCAGCCCGCCGGAGATCATGTTGACCATCGGCAGCGGCAGCCGCGCCTCGGCAAACACGTCGAGGTGCTCCCACAGCGGCGCACGCCACCACGCCGCCGCCGCGCGGGCGCACGCCAGCGACACCGCGAGGATCGCGTTCGCCCCGAGCCGCGACTTGTCCGGCGTCCCGTCCAGCTCGACCAGCAAGGCATCGACGCTCCCTGCCGCCCGCAGCTCCTGCCCGACCAGACGCGGCGCGATCACCTCGCGCACGTTGGCGGCCGCCCGACGCACCCCCAGCCCGCCGTGCCGCGCCGGGTCGCCGTCGCGCAGCTCGAGCGCCTCGTGCCGCCCCGTGCTGGCCCCCGACGGCACGCTGGCCCGCCCGATGTGCCCCGTGTCGAGCGTGACCTCCGCCTCGACGGTGGGCCGGCCGCGGCTGTCCAGGACCTCGCGGGCGTGGACCCGGGTCAACGTGGGGTAGGCAACGCCCATCGTCATGCCCTCCCGATTCAGGACCTTTTCTGCCATTCCGCCGGATCACGGGAGGTGTGGAAGACCGCCAACACGGACACGCGACTTGCCTCGATACGGTAATACACCGCATAGGTAAAGCCGGGCACGAGCGCCTCCCGAACGTCGTTGTACACTTCGGGATGCGCGTCCGGCCGGTTGCCGATGTCGGCCAGGACATCGCGGACGGCGTCGGTGAATTGGTCTCCGCGGCCGGGCCTCCTGGCCTCGTACCAGTCCGCGGCGTCGTCGAATTCAGCCTGCGCCAGACGGCGCAACACCACGGGCAGACTCATCCCCCGAACCTCGCGCGGGCCGTCGCCTCGACCTCTTCCCAGGGGACGCAGTCGGCGGGATTCGCCTCGGCATCGGCCGAACGCCGGGCGAGCTCGGCACGCTTGGCGTCCGACAGGGCCTGGCGGGGCTGTTCGGCCGCCACGCTGTCCAGGATCTCCTGTGCGAGTGAGATCCGCTCTCCGACCGACATCTTGTCTATCCCCAGTCGCTGGAGAATCGCGTTCATGTCGTGCCTCCGATCACTCCGGGTGACCCTCCGCCAGTATATCCGCAAGGCCGGGGGCACGCGAGGGCGTCTCACCCGGTGACCTGGCGGCCGGCTTTTCTACCGTAAGCAACGAAGCGGCCTCTGGCCGGTGGGTCGGGCCGGCATGTGGGCCCTTCCTCCCCCGGCTCACACCCTCCGCGTGAACCCGAACGGCTTGAACCCCAGCAGCTTCTGCGTCAGCTCGCCGCCGAAGCACACCAGCTCGTCCAGGGCCGCCTCCACGTCCGCGTCCGTGATCTTCAACGGCGACGACTGCTCCCCGCGCTCCGCCGCCATCAACGCCGACTTCCGCAGCAGCTCCTCGATGAACGCCGGGCTCACCCCCGCCGTCTTCTCGATCCAACGCCCGAGGTCGAGCGCCGACGTGTCCAGCCCGTGCCCGTACAGCTCGAACAGCCGCCGGCGGCATCCGTCGTCCGGCAGAGGGAACTCGATGGCCTGGTCGATCCGCCCCGGACGCGCCGACAGCGCCGGCTCCAGTACCTCGGGGCGGTTCGTCGTCAGCAGGAAGATCACCTCGGCCTTCGGCCCCAGGCCGTCCATCTCGTCCATCAGGTCGTGCAGGAACACGGGGCAGCGGCTCTCCTCGCGGTTCGTGGCGATCAGGTCCACGTCCTCGAGGATCACCAGCGACGGCGCCAGCATCCGCGCCACCTGGCACGACTGCCGTACCAGGTCCGCCTGCCGGCCCGTCAGCAGGATGACGGTGTGCCCCTCGCACATCCCCGCGAGATACCGCAGGAGCAGCGTCTTGCCTGTCCCCGGCGGCCCGTGCAGCAGGACGCCGTGCCGCGTCGAACGGCCCGCCTTGCGCAGCGTGTCGGCGTGACGGATCATCCCCAGCACGTTGCGCTCCACCACGCCCATCAACGCCTCAGGCAGCACGAGCGACTCGCGCGTCGTCGGCGGCAGCTTCTGGAACTTCACGTGCATCTGCCCCGACTGCTGGTCCTCCTCCAGGTAGATCGTCCGCCCCTTATACACGAGATCCTTGCTCATCGACTCGTTCATGGCCCGCATGATGGCCCCGCCGTCGGCCCGGTCGCGGGCCAGCACCTCCACCGCCGGGGCGTCGAACCGCGAGTCCGGCGCGCTCAGAAGCACGCAGACCGGCTTGCCCTCGTGGTGCAGCAGATACAGGCCGCGGACCACGCAGTCGAGCGACTCGTCCGGCGAGGTCTCCACCTGCTGACGCTTCACGGGGGCCACGCGGATGTCGTCGAGCATGAGCTGCGACATGCCGACGTTGCTGAAGAACGAGTCGGCGGCGTAGCCGATGAGCTGGCCCTTCCTGTCGCGTGCCAGCCAGGCGTCGAGGTGGCGCTGCAGCCCGACGCGCTCGATGGGCTTGATCGTGTGCGACATCGTCTCCGCCAGCTCGCACGGCCCGCCGAGGTGGCCCTCCAGCGTGTCCTTGACCAGGGGAGGCTTCCGCTTGAAAAATCGCCAGCCGCTCAGCATGTCCGCACCGCCGTCTCCGCGAGCGCCGCACCCAGGGCCGCGTCCCACGACGCGGCCCGCCCCTGGAGGATCATACGCCCAACCGCCCGCGCCGCCTCTTTCTGCCACCCCTCCGGCAGATAATCCACCGGGCTCGTCCCGTCGATCCGCGCCAGCACGCACACCCCCAGGTGGGGCAACGCCCGCTGAATCACGGCCTCATCGCCGTACCCCGCCAGCGCCTCCCGGATGAGGTGGGCGAATCGAGGCGCGAGTGCCGGCGTGCGGAGGCCCTTGAGCAGTAGATGCGAGCAGAAGAACCCCACGTCCATCGCCGGCTCGCCCAGGTGGCACGTCTCGTGGTCCACGAGCATCAGCCCCGGATCGACGAGGAGGTTCTTCGGGCTGAAGTCGCCGTGGCAAAGGCCGAGCGATGCCGCCTCCATCGCGTCGATCAGCGGCGTGATGGCCGGGGCGAGGTCCGGATGCGCCGTCTGGATCTGCCGATAGAACGGGTCGATGCGGAGCTGACGGAAGACGGTACGCTCGCCGAACGATTCCGGCACCTGGACAGCGTGCACGCCGCGGAGAAGCTCGCCGGCGGTGCGGGCCGTCGCCGGGTCGAGCGTGCCTTCGAGCAACACCTGCTTCCAGGGCCGGGCGTCCTGGGGCGCGTGCTCCATCGCATAGGCGTAATCGTCCGGCTCGCTGAACAGCACGCGCGGCACCCGGCCTGGGAGGGCGTCGGCGAGGAGCCGCTGGGCCTCCTCCTCGCGGCGGATGCGGGCCACGTCGCTGAACCACTCCTGTTTCGTGCGGAGCCGCGGGCGGGATTGTTTGAGGATGAAGGGGGCTACCTCACCCCCCAACCCCCTCTCCGAAGCGGAGAGGGGGGATCGCAAGAGCATCGCCTCAGCGGATGCGAGGTGTCCGTCGCCCTTGATGGGTTCGGTCAGATGGGTGCGGTGGGCACTTCCCTCCGCGCAGGCGATGACCTGACGATCCCCCCTCTCCGAAGCGGAGATGGGGTTTGGGGGTGAGGTGGCCCCCCACACCCGCAGCACCACGTTCGACACTCCGCCCGTCAGCTCCTCCGCCCACGCCGGCCCCGCCCCGATGCGACCACGCGCCCGCAGGTACTCCACCACGTTCTCGGCCGTCAGCTCGTGCATGTCCTCACCGTGGCCGCCCGGCCGGCAGCGTGAACGTCAGCGGCTCGGAGCGCCATTGCTGCTTGCCCGCGCCCGCGCCCACGAAGCCCTCGACGCGGAACCGATACGTCGCCCCCGCCTGCAAACTCGTCAGCGCGAACTTGAGCGGCACCGGCGCCGAGCCGTCCCAGCCCGCCTTCCACGGCTCCGCCACGAACGCCACCTCCGCCGCCAGCGTCTTCGTCTCCGCCACCATCCCCCCTGGCCCCACCCGCTCCACGACGATCACCGGCGTCTGACGCACCTTCTCGCGCGCCGTCCGCACATGCAGCCAGAATGCGATCTCCGACCCGCCACGCTCCACCTCGCGCATGGCCGCGGCAACCCCCGGCGGATTGCCCGTCATCTCCTTCCACTTCGCGGCTGGAACCATCGCCGCGGCGAGCCACGCCAATTCCTGCCTCAACGGCCCCTCCGCCTTCATGAACGCCGACACGACGGCGTCCGCCTGCCGCGCGTCGCCGACGCGCCCCAACGCCTCCGCCGCCGCCAGACGCACCTCCGGCGGTGCGTCCGTCAGAAGCGCGGCGACGGCGTCTGCCAGCTTCCCGTGCTTGCCCGTCAGCAGCGCCACCGCCCGCGCCCGGTCGCCGACGAGCGCCGACTCGTCCTTCGCCCGCGCCAGCAGGAACGCCCGCCCCGCCTCCGAGTCGAACACGCGGATTCGTGGCCTCAGCAGCTCGCCGTGCAGCCCTGCGTAGAGCTTGATCGCCCGCCAGGCCAGCGCGTGGTCGCCCGTCTCGATGATCCAGTCGAACACGCCCAGGGACAGCTCCTCCCATCCGGATGGTGCCTCGTCGTCCGGCTCGCCGGGCGGGCACGACAGGGCGGCCCGGTTTCGCGCGATCCACGCCTCCAGCGCCGCCGCCTTCCGCGCCGGCGAGACGAGCCCACGCCACGCCCGGAGCCGGTCCACCTCGGCCACGTCGCGGCGCACCCGCACCACCAGCTCGGACCACCGCGCCGTCCGCAACTGAGCTCTCCCCGCGCCGTCCAGCCCCATGACGCGCCCGTCCGGCGTCACCAGACGCAGCCCGAGCAGCTTGCCGTCGTCCGACAGGAACAGCAGCGCCTGCTCGCACTTGCGCGGCTGCGGCTTGCCGTCGCCGTCGAGCGCCGGGCCGTCGAAGGAACGCACGTCCTGCGCACGCAGGCCAGGCTCCACGACGGCCGGCCCCTTGCCACGCAGCGTCTCCATGACGCGGAACTTGACCGGCACGAGGGGGTCGAGCGGCGTGGCGAAGACCACTCGCCCGGCGCGGATGCACATGCCACGAAGCGACGGCGGCTCATCGACGAGCGGCACGTTGAGGGCGAGGAGCAGGAAGATCAAGAGCCGGCCTCCGGGGCGGCGACACGGTCATCATACCCGCGCGGGTGGGCCTCGTGCCACCTCCACGCCGTCTCGATGATGCGCCGCAGGTCCCTGTACGCCGGCACCCACCCCAATTCCTCGCGGGCCTGTCCCGCCGCCGCCACCAATTCCGCCGGGTCGCCCTCACGCCGCCCCGCCTCGACCACCGGCACCTTGCGCCCCGACACCTCCTCGACGGCCCGGATCACCTCGCGGACGCTGTGCCCGCGCCCCGTGCCAAGGTTGCAGCGGATCACCCGCCCCGGAGTCAGCTTCTCCAGCGCCCGCAGGTGGGCGTCCGCGAGGTCATCGACGTGGATGTAGTCGCGGATGCACGTCCCGTCCGGCGTCGGATAGTCGGTGCCGAGGATCTGGATCGCCGGCCGCCGCCCCATCGCCGCCTCGATCACCAGCGGGATCAGGTGCGTCTCGGGGTCGTGGTCCTCGCCGATGCCGCCGTCCGGGCTGGCCCCGGCGGCGTTGAAGTAGCGCAGCAGCGCCACACCCATCGGGTAGGCGCGGGCGAACTCGATGAGCGCCTTCTCCACCGCGAGTTTCGTACTCCCGTAGGGGTTGATCGGCGCCTGCACCTCCTCCTCGGTGATCGGCACGGTCTTCGGCATCCCGTACGTCGCGCAGGTCGAGGAGAACACGAACCGCGGCACGCGGCACTTGACCGCCAGATCCATCAGCCCCAGCGCCGCCACGACGTTGTTGCGGTAGTACGACGCCGGGTCGCGCACCGACTCGCCGACGAGCGCGAACGCCGCGAAGTGGATGACCGCGTCGGCCCCGGTCAGGGCCTCACGCAATCTCGCCGTGTCGTGCAGGTCGGCGACGATGAGCCGCCCATCGGGGACGGCGGCGCGGTGGCCGTACACGAGGCTGTCGTAAGCGACGGCGTCGTGGCCGCGCGCCAGTAGCAGCCGCATGGTGTGGCTGCCGATGTAACCCGCTCCGCCGGTGACGAGTATTCGCATGCCGCCATTCTACGGCCCGGAGAAAAGGGCGGCCCGGCGCAAGTCCGCCCCCGCCGCGCATTCCATCCGGAACCCTTCTTCGATCGCCTCGCCCTATTCCGCACCGCCGACGCGGGAGACCGCCGTGCCACGTCCTGATCTGCGCTCGTCGCTCCTCGCGTCGTACGGGGCCGTGCTGCTGGCCGGCCTGGCGCTCGCCTCCTTCACCCCGCGTCGCACCCCGCCGCCCGCTCAGGCCGAGGCCCCGCCGGCGCCGGCACCGATGCCGCCCGAGGACGCGCCGCCATCCGCCCCAACGCCGCCCCGGCCCGCCGCGCTGAAGATCCGCCATCGTCCGAACTCCCCCCTCATCATCAAGCGGATGTCGGATCGGACGGAGGCCGACCTTCGGGCCGAGCTGAACCGCGCCCCGGAGGTCACCTTCGACCGCTCGCCGGAACAGACCGAGGTGGCCAGGATGGTCGGCGCCGTGGCGGCCTTCGCCGCGAGTGGGCAGGACTGCGAGGCTACCACCTTCGCCATGCTGGAACGCCGCCGCGACCTCGAAGGGCTTCCGTTCCTCAAAGGCGCGGCCTGCCGGATCGACACCGCCTCCGCCCGCGCCCTGGCGTTGGCGAGCCCCTTGATCCGCGCCGGCCCGGCACGCGACAGCGAGGGTGTCTGGCGGCGCCCGGAGTCCCTCCCCGCGCTCCAGCAGATCACGATGGGCGAATCCTCCGCGTCCCGACTGCCGCTGATGGCACGCCTCGCGGCCCATGCCGCCCCCGGTGGCGCCGCCGCCCTGGCCCGGCATGCGGTCTTCGACCCCAGCCCGGACGTGCGCGAGGAGGCCATCAAGGCCCTGCGCGGCCGGCCCGAGGGCGAGTACCTCGACGCCCTTCTGGCGGGCTTCCGGCACCCCTGGCCCGCCGCCGCCCAGCACGCCGCCGAGGCCCTCGCCGCCCTCGCCCCGGTGGGCGCCCTGCCGGCGCTCCTCGCACTGCTCGACGCCCCGGACCCACGCTACGCCCCCGACAGGCCGGGCCACCCAGTCACCTCCCGCGAGATGGTCCGGGTGAACCACCTCGCGAACTGCCTGCTATGCCACGCGCCCTCGATGAGTAGCAAGGACATCGCCCGCGGCAGGGTGCCGGCGCCGAACGACGGCCCCTCGGGGCCGGAGGCATACTACAAAGGCCGGGCGGAGATCTTCGTCCGCGCCGACATCACCTACCTGCGACAGGACTTCTCGGCCCTGCTGCCGGTTCAGCGTTTCGACTTCCTCGTCCGCGAGCGCCCCACGACGCGGGCGGACCGCGAGGCCATCCTGAAGGAGCGGAGGACCGGGGCCACCGTCCACCAGCGGGCCGTGATGTTCGCCCTGTGCGAATTGACCGGCGAGGACCACGGGACGGAGGTCGGCGCCTGGAGGACACGCCGCGCCGCTGGAGGCGGCTGACGGCTTATTTCCCCCACCCGCGCGTCTGGTCCGTCCGCCGGTACGTCCCCGACAGGTCGAGCATCTCGTCGGCCACGGTCTTGAACCTCCTGTGGCCCTTCAGCGTGAGGACGCCATCGGTCATCTCATACTCGTAGCGGACTTCGATGTCCTCGCCGCCGTCCAGCACCATGTAGCGCCGCCCCCGCACCTCCTCCAGCCGGAACGCCGTCGATGTGATGCAGGACCAGCCCTCGCCGTAGCTGACCCCGTGGTAAACGAAGCCCAGGATCGTCCCCCGCCGCATGAAGCCCTTCGAGACATGCTTCGCGGGGTCGAAGTCCTTGCCCAGGCCCACGAAGGTCATGAGCGGACGGATCTTCCCGTGCACGCCCTGCACTGTTGCCACCGCCTGCGGCCCCGTCCAGCGGTCCACGATCCACCCGTCCTGCCGCTGCATCAGCTCGGCGAAGTCGTCCTTCATCGGCCTGGGCGGCGCCTTCTGCCCCAGGAACGGCGCCGGCGCGAACGCCGAGGCGGCCGTGCCGCCGAGCAGGAGGACGCCGAGGATCAGCGGGCGGACGGTCATGCACATCGCGGGCCACCTCTCCGGATCGGCCTCAGTTCGTGATCCCCTTGGTGATGCGCAGGAACA
The DNA here is from genome assembly GCA_964630925.1 of uncultured Alcaligenaceae bacterium. Lineage (GTDB taxonomy): Bacteria > Planctomycetota > Planctomycetia > Gemmatales > Gemmataceae > RGDT01. Next base: position 15,104 of record CAZVZK010000007.1, on the reverse strand, counting down.
CGTCCTCGAGGTTGACCTCCTCCTCCTTGAACGTCTTCAGCCGCAGCCCGTGCCGCATCAGCATCTCCGCGAGCGGGCTGGCGTCCGTGTGCCCGTCTTGCAGCGTCACACGCAAGACGTCATCGTCCGGCTTCTCCTCCACGGATAAGACGGAGTGGTTGCCCTCGAGATGTTCCTTCGCCACATGATTCTTCCCGTCGCCTACGGCGATCAGGTAGATCGTCCTCTGCCGCACCTGCCGGATCGCCGCCTTCACGTCGCCGTCGAAGATCAGCACGCCGCGCTCGATGATGCCGATCTTGTTGCAGATGTCCGCCAGCTCCGGCAGGATGTGCGACGACACGAGGATCGTCTTACCCATCTTGCGCAGCTCTTTTAGCAGCGCCCGCATCTCGATGCGCGCCCTGGGGTCCAGGCCGGAGGCCGGCTCGTCGAGGAGCAACACCTGCGGGTCGTGTAGCAGCACGCGGGCCAGCCCCAGCCGCTGCGTCATGCCGCGCGACAGGCTCGTGACCAGTGCGTCGCGCTTGTACCCGAGATCGACCAGCTCCAGCACGTCGTCGCATTTCTTGCGGCGGGCCGGGCCGTTGATGCGGTACGCCGCCGCGAAGAACTCCAGGTACTCGATGACCTTCATGTCGTCATACACGCCGAAGAAGTCCGGCATGTAGCCCATGACCCGGCGGATCTCCTTGGCGTTGTTGTAGATCGAGTAGCCGCACACCGACGCCTCGCCCCAGGTGGGGTTGAGGAGCGTCGCCAGGATGCGCATGGTGGTGGTCTTGCCCGCGCCGTTGGGGCCGATGAAGCCGTACACGTCGCCGCGGTCCAGCTTGAGGTTGAGCCGGTTGAGGGCGTACAGCTCGCCGTACATCTTCGTCAGCTCGCGGGTCTCGATCATGTCGCTTCGCTCCAGTTGGCAGTTGGTAGTTGGTAGTTGGCAGTTCGCCCGGACGGCGACGACGGCCACTGACGCCGCCTGTTCACTGACAACTACCAACTGCCAACTACCAACTACTACTGGACCGGTATGAAGAACCGCACGAACGTCTCCTGCGTGATCGACCCCGACAGGCGCGGCGGCTCCGCGCCCGCCTCGGGTAGCTTGCCCACCCACAGGCGGCTCGGGGTCGCCGCGTGCTCGCTCACCCAGTTGGCCTCGTCCGACAGCATCGGGGTGCGGGCGACCAGGATCGCCTCGTCACGCCAGCGCGGGCGGTCCCCGGCGGGATGCTCCGTCAGCGCCCGCAGCCGCCACGACTGGTCGAGCGTGCGCAGGCCGGCGTTCGTCTCCGTCGTCCGCCCGGAGGCCTGGAAGAACATCGCCTTCTTGACGGCCAGATACGTCTCCCGGCCCCTCCCGAGCCGGAAGTTGGCGTTGATGCGTTCCCCCGCCCGCCCGAGCGGATCACCCGGCTTCAGGATCTCGTCACCGAACCACGACGGCACGTCGCGGTTCTGACCCTGGGCGTCCGCCGCGAACAGAGGGTCGAGCTGCTTCGACTCGCCCGGCTCCAATTTGCCCAGGTCGTACCAGCGCTCCTTGTAGAACAGCACGCAGCCCAGCAGCGGCGTCTCCAGGTTGTTCGTCAGCTTGCCGCTCAGGCCCTTGCCGCCCTTCGACGCCCGCGGCAGGCCCAGCGCGTCCGTGATGCCCAGCGGCGGCGTCTTCGGCAGCGGCGCCCGCCACGACGCCTCCACGCTGCGCGTCGCCCACACGGGGACCGGCACCTTGACCAGGCCCGCCCCGTCCGCCGCGAATTCATACGGCCTGGGGAACAGGCCCTGCGTCCCGCCACGCTGCGTCTCGTTCACGCCGAGGAGGGCCAACGTCGGGGGCGGGGCGTCCGCCGCCGGCGCGCCCGACCACGCCCCGCCCGCCGGGGCCAGCCCCAGCGTGTACGCCTGCACGCGCGGGCTGAACAGCGTCAGCCACGTCCGCCCGTACACCTGCCCGCCGCCGTGCATATCAACATCAATCACGTCCACCTTGTTGACGCGCAGGTCGTCGCCCTTGATCGAGTACGCCGCGAAGTAGGCGACCACGCTCACCACGATCACCGTCAGCGGGAACGTGATCCACGTCAGCTCCAGCTTCTTGAACACCTTCTTCAGCACGAAGTAATCGAGCGGCCCTACGAGCACGATGTAGAAGAGGATGAAGAACGCCACCACCGCGAACGAGATCGGCGTCACCGCCTCGAACGTCTCCAGCTCCTTCCGCAACTGCGCCTTCAGCTCGGTGCGGCGGTCCCCCTCGGGGTCGAAGTCACCGGGGACCGGACGTGGCCCCTTGCCCCCCCCTGGCGCCGCCCCCTTGCGCGGCTGGATGTGCGGCGCGATCTCCTTCTGGAGGCGCTGCCAGAACGCCTCCTGCCCCTCCCACGTCGCGAACTTCGGCGCGTCGAGGTCGAAGGCCACCACGATGACACGCCCCAGGCCGCACGCCCCTTGCAGGATCACCGGCTTGCCGCCGTCGCGCACCATCGACACCACACCGGGGCCGGGCACGATGGTGGTGATGTCGAGGTCCTGCAACGCCGCCTTGTGGGCCGCCTGGCTGCTCCACTGTGTGGACAGGTTGGGCAGCGTCCGCAGGACCTCCGTGCCGGTGAATTGCATGGGCACCAGCGGCAGCACCGCCGGCGTCTTGTCGTCGCCGGCCAGCAGACGCGACGCCTCCTGGCGGTTCTTACCGACGCTCACCACGACCTGCCCGCCGCGCAGCACCCACTCGCGCAGCGCCCGGCACTTGGCCGGCTCCTGCGTGAGCTGCAGCACGAAATCGCGGTTGCTCGTGGCCAGGACGGCGGCGTCCACCGCCGCGTAGCCGAACCAGTGGTCCGGCATGGCGCTCACGTCCTCGATGAACGCGAACTGCCGCCGCCCCTGCTCCTGCGGCTGCCCGGCGTCGCCCTTCTCCGGCTGATCCGCCTTCTCCGCGGCGCGTTTCATCTGGGCCAGGCCGGCGCCGAGCGTCAGGAACAGGATGTCATGCTCGGTGAGCATGTTGCCCTGGTCGCGGAGGATGTTCCCCTGCCGGGCCACAAGGCGCCCGTCGGCGGTCTCCAGCCGGACGTTGAACGGCGCGTTGTCGGGGCCGGGGACGGCGTAGGCGTGGATGGTGCGTTCGGCGCCGCCGGCCATCGCCGGCACCTCGGCGGTGTAGGAGCAATTCAGCTCCTCGGCGTCGGCGGTCTCGACGCGGACGCGGTACTCGCCGAGTGTGGCGCCCTTGGCCCCGGCCTTGAGGGTGACCGCGACCGGCGTCCAGGCCCCGGCCCGACTGCGGCCCTCGGTCTGGCCGCCGCGGCCCGCCGGCAGGCCGACGCGCACGCGCTCGATGCTGGGGGCGTTCTGCGCGACGGCGGGCCCCGCCAGCAGGGCGAGCGCCAGATAGGCCGCACAGGCCCGATACGCCCCATGTGTTTCGCGTGTCATCACGGCTTGGCCTCTTCGCAGATGCAGGGCGTCCGCACGCACTTGGGGCAGCCCTTGCCGTACTTGGCCTCGACGGCCTTGTCGAGGTCGACGCCGGCGATGTTGGCCAGCGTCACCAGCCACGCAAGCACGTCGGCGAACTCCAGCGCCAGCTCATCCTTGCCGCCCGCCCGCAGCGCCGCCGACAGCTCACCGACCTCCTCCATGAACCACATGAACGTCCCCTCGACGCCGCGGCGGGCGTCCTTCGACCCGTAGAGGGCGCGGATGCGGTCCTGGAATTCGCCGAGTGTCTGCGGCATCAATCCTTCCCCTTGCCGCCCTTCTTCTCGCCCTTGTCCTTTTCCTTGTCGCCCTTGTCGGCGCCGAGGATCGCCTCCAGCTTCGCCTGCTCGTCGTCCTTCTTCTGCGCCTTGAGCGCCTTGTAGAGGATGGACCGGGCCGCCGCGCTGGTCACGTCGATGTCCAGCGCCGACCGCGCGACCTTCTCCGCCTCGTCGGCCTTGCCCGCCTCCATGAGGAGCCGGCCCAGCCGGTTGCGCCAGTCGAGGTTGTCCGCGTCCAGCGGGACCAGCTCTTTCAATACGCCGATCAGCTTCGTTTTGTTGTCCTGCTGGGCGTAGGCGCGCTGCAGGTCCACCAGCCACGACGCCTCCGCCGGCTCGGCCTTGCGGCCCAGCTCGAACATGTCGATGGCCTTGCCGACCTCGCTCGCCTCGTAGTACAGCTTGCCAAGCTCCTTCACCACCGGCGGGAACGGGTCGTCACGCTTGAGCGCCTGCTCCAGGTACTTCCGCCGCGCCCCCTCGTCGGCGGCCCGCTCGGCCAGCTTCGCCAGCACGTACAGCGCCTTGGGGTTGTCCTTGTCCTTCTTCAGCACCTGCTCGGCCAGCTTACGGGCCTGCGCCCGCTGCGACTCGACGGTGCGGTACGCCAGCTCGGCGGCGGCCTCGGCGTTCTCCGGGTCCTTCTTGTTCTCGGCCCGCAGCTCCTCAAGCGTCTTGCGCTTCTCGCCGGCCTTCAGCTTCAGGCCGTCCACCACGCCCTGGAGGAACGCCCGGTAGCCTTTCTCGAACTCCGCCTTCTCGACCTTGCACACCTCCTTGAGGGCGGCGACGGCGTTGGACCCCTTCGCGAAGGCGGCGAGCAGCTTGCCGATGACCTCCTTGCCGTGGGTCTTCTCGATGTACTCGATGTACAGGTTGGCCTGGAGGTACGCCTGCTGCCACTGCATCTGGTTGCGCGGGCGGATGAACGCCAGGTCGATGGTGTCGAGCGTGAGGAGCTGGTCGGCGGCGAGCTGGCGGGCGAGGAGGGTGTTCCACGACGGTGGGCGCGGGAAGCCTTCGTTGGCGACGGCGAGGCCCTCGGTGAACCAGTGCGGCACGAGGTAGTTGGTCTGCGCGAGGTTGAAGATGTGGACGATCTCGTGACGCAGGACGCGCATCCAGTTGAACGGGGCGCGGGCGCGTTCGCCGCGTGAGTCCTTCTCGTTGGGCGAGACCATCGTGATGACCCGGCCCGTGCAGGCGCCGATGGTGTGCAGGTCGGGCAAGGCCACGGTACGCCCGCTGAACATGTTGTGCGAGCGGAACACCTCGATGAGGATCGGCCCCTCGGGGCGGTAGTCGAACTTCGTCGCCAGCTCGTCGTAAATGCCCTCGAGGCTTTCGCCCATGTATTTGGCGAGGACGGGGTCCGACTTGCCGTCGTAGCGGATGATGAAGTGCCTGGTCTTCAGCTCCTTGTACGTGTCGAGGTGGTCCATCACCTTGCGCATGTTCGACACGCGGACGTTGAACTTGTCCAGCGCGAACCCCTTGTCGAGCAGCGCCCGCCCCTCCTTCTCCTGCCCCAGGCGCAGGAGCAACATCCCCAGGGCGTTGAGCGGGCCGGACAGCTCGGGCCGCAGCTTCATCGCCTCGCGGTAGTACTTCTCGGCGAGGTCGTAGCGGCGGCGCTCCTCGACCTTCTGCGCCACCTCGTAGTAGAACGTCGCCGGCAGCTTCGTGACCTTCTTCACGTCCTCTACGACGGCGTCGAACGCCTTGGCGTCCTGCTGGAGGATGGCCGCCGCCGCGAGGCGGGCGAGTGCCAGCTCGTCCTTCGGGTTGACGGCGAGGGCGAGCTTGATCTCCTTGACCGCGCCGGCGAAGTTGCCCGTGCCCAGATGCACATCGGCACGCAAACGCAGCGCCTCGGGGAGGCGTGGGTTGACCTTGAGGGCCTGCTCGGCCTGGTCCTCGGCGCGGGTGAATTCGAAGCGTTGCAGGTCGGCGGCGCCGCGTGCCACCATCACCTCCGCCGCCGACGGGTTGATCTTGATGGCCTTCTGGAAGGCGTCGGCGGCCTCGGCGCGGTTGTACTTCTCCAGCAGCAGCAGGCCGGCGTGCAGCTCGGCGGGCCAGAAGTCCTTCTCGGCCTTGAGGGCGTCGCCGAGGACCTCGATGATGGTCTGGAATTCGTCGGCGAGGCCGCTCCAGCGGGCGTTCTCGGCGCTGGCGAGGGCGACGATGAGCAGGCCGTCGGCGTCCTTGATCTCGCCGGGGGTGTCGACGGCGTTGTTGTAGACGCGGAAGACGGCGACCGCCTCGTCCTTGGCCTTCTTGATCTCGCCCTGGTCGCGCCAGAGCTGGACGCGCACCCACTTCGCCAGCAGGTTCTTGTCGTTGATGGCGAGGGCGGCGTCGGCGGCCTTCATGGCCTCGTCCCAGCGTCCGCGCAGGTGCAGCAGCTCGGCCTTGCGTGCGAGGAGGTCGGCGTCCTTGGGCGCCGACGTCAGCCCGTCCTCGACCGCCTTCTGGGCCTTGTCGTACTCGCCCTGGCTGCCAAGGGCACGCGAGAGGCCGACGGATGCGGCGGCCTTGACCTTGGCGTCCTTGACCTTGGCGTCCTTGAGGATGTCGGCGTACTGCTCGGCGGCCTCCTCGTAGTTGCCTTTGAGCCAGCGTGTGCGTGCATCCTTGAGGGAGGCGGCGCAGGCGAGACAGGGGAGGAGGAGGGCGATGAAGAGGGTGCGCATGGGGAGCCTCATGGCGGGACGAGCCTACCCACATCATACGGGGTCAGGGGTCAGGAAACAGCCAACAGCCGGTGAACGGCCGGCCCACGGCAGCTCACCGGCGTTTCTGCTCTCTGACTGCCCTGACCCCCTGACCCCTTTTAGATGTCGATGAGCCGCGACATCTGCATCCGCGTGCGGAACATCATCTGCGGGTTCATCTCGGGGTATTCGGTGCGCGTCGCCCGGTAGTGCTGGGCCGCCCCGCCCGACCCCTTGTAGTACACGTTCTGGTTGCGCAGGCTGAGGGCGAGCGGCCAACGCTCCGTGTCGCCGTTGTCCCAGGTGATCGTCAGGTTCTGCGTCGTCGCCGTCCACCGGCCCGACCCGTTGATCTGGTAGCGGTTGAAGGGGTCGGTCCCGGCCACGGTCTTGTCCGGGAAGAACACGACGTCCCAGGAGTCGTCCTTGCCGGTCACCTTCCAGCGGCCGAGGAGGAACTTGGGCGCCTCCAGCTCGCCCTCCAGCTCGTCCTGCTCCATGAACGGGAACCGCGCGAACATCTCGCCGTGCTCGTCTTTCAGGTGGTGGCACCACGCCCGCCACTGCGGGTGGCTCCTGGGGATGACCCATGTCGGCGTGCGGCCCGAGTTCTTGTCGTAGGACACGACCATGGGGTTGGTGAAGGTGTGGCCGGGGGGCGAGAGGTGGGCGAACACCTCGCCGTTGACGGGGGCGAGGCCCTCGGCCATCCACGAGGCGAAGCCGCCCGGGTCGCCGCAGTTGCAGGCATACAGCATCACCTTGATCCCGTCGTTGGCCTTCGGGATGATCCGGCGGCACAGCTCCAACGCCCCCTCCCGCTTGGAGATGTAGGCGGAGACCAGGCCCCACGACTCGCCGTGCCCGAAGTAGGCGAAGAAGTCCCACCCGTTGGGGGCGGGCGCTTCATCGACCGCCTTGCTGAACCCCTTGTACACCGACATCGCCGACCCCTCGTTCTCGAAGAAGACCGGCGGGCGTGGCAGGGAGTGGATCCTCGTGAGGGCCCGCGCCCCGATGTGGAACGCGCCGGTGGCGTCGTTGTCCGGGGCCCTGTTCTTCAGCGGCGCGATGACGAAGCCGTCCATCCGATCTCTCCGTACGAGGCTCATGGTTCCAACTTCTTGTTCGCCGCACCCTTGGCGCTGTGACGGAGGTGCCCACATTTCCCCGTGTCGCCTCGTGGGGCGGGCGTCCCGCCGGCGGGACGCCTGCTGCCTCGGTTGTCCGGTCTCCGGCCTCCCACTACTTCTTCCGGCCCCGCCGTGGTACACTGACGGCATGGACGAACAGGACCTCAACCGCCGCCTCTTCCTCGCCGCCAGCGCGACGCTCGGCGTGTCCGCCCGCGCCGAGGTGCCCGAGGCCCCGGCCCTGTCGCGCACGCGCCCGCCCAAGCTGTCCATCAAGGGCCGCAAGCCCCTCGCCTGCATCACCACCGTCTACCGCCCCCTCTCGCACGCCTACCACATCGCCGGCCGCTTCATCCACGGCTTCGCCGTCGGCGACAGGCTGCACGTGCCCAAACAGTACGTCCACTCCCTGTGGTGCGGGCAGATCCCCGATAACGACCTGTCGAAGGACGTGTGCAAGGCGCACGGCATCAAGCCCGCGAAGAACATCGAGGACGCCCTCCTCTCCGGCGGTAAGCTGGCCGTCGATGGCGTCCTGCTGATCGCCGAACACGGCAACTACCCGCTCAACGAGCGCGGGCAGATCCTCTACCCACGCTACGAGTGGATGGAGGAGATCGCCCGCGTCTTCAAGAAGGCCGGCAAATCCTGCCCCGTCTTCTGCGACAAGCATCTCTCGTACACCTACAAGCGTGCCAAGCACATGCTCGGCCACGGGTTCCCCGTCATGGCCGGCAGCAGCCTCCCCGTCGTGTGGCGCCGGCCCGAGCTGGAATTGAAGCCGGAGACGCCCGTCGAGGACGGCCTCGTCGCCGCCTACGGCCCCATCGAGGTCTACGGCTTCCACGCCCTGGAGACGCTCCAGACGATGATGGAGCGGCGCAAGGGCGGCGAGACGGGCGTCAAGGCCATCACCTGCCTCACGGGCAAGGACGTATGGAAGGCCGCCGACGCCGGCCGGTGGAGCTGGGACCTGCTGGAGGCGGCCCTGTCGCGCAGCGAGACGGTCAACCCCGGCGACATCCGCGTCAACACCGGGTCGATGAAGGTGATGACGCACCCCGTCGTGCCGCCCACCGCCTTCCTCATCGAGTTCCGCGACGGCACGCGCGGCACCGTGCTGCTGCTCAACGGCCACATCCGCGACTTCGTGTTCGCGGCGAGGATCAAGGGCGAGAAGAAGCCGGCCTCGTGCAAGTTCGTCCTGCCGGAGCCGCCGGGCGCCCGCTTCTTCGACCCGCAGGTGCTGAACCTGGAGAAGTTCTTCGACACGGGCAAGTCGCCGTACCCCGTCGAACGCACCCTGCTGACGACCGGGGCCCTCGACTCGGCCCTCGCCAGCCACCAGTCGAAGGGCGCCCGCGTCGAGACGCCGGAGCTGGAGGTGCGGTACGCCGCCCCGGCGGACAGCGGCTTCATCCGGGGCAGCATCGCCGAGGCGTGACATGGCCGCGTGGCGTTTCGCCGTCCTGGCCCCGTTCATCTTCTGGGTCGGCGGCTTCACATTCTACACCGCCGTCGTCGTGCCGCTGGGCACCGAACAGCTCGGCCGCGACGGGCAGGGCTTCATCACCCGCGAGGTGACGAAGCGCATCAACCTCGCCGCGGCGGTGTCGCTGGCGCTGCTGTTCGCCGACCTGTTCGTCACGCGCGGCACCGTCCGCACGCGCGCCGCCCTGTGGCTCCTGATGGCGGCGTGTCAGGCGGCCCTGTTCTGGCTCCACGCGTATCTGGACACCCACCTCGACCCGGAGACGCACCACGTCCGGGCGCGGCCGTCGTTCTACCAGTGGCACCGCCTGTACCTGTGGCTGCACACGGTTCAGTGGGCGGCGGCGCTGATCTCGCTGGGCCTGCTGGTGATCGCCTGGGGCCGGCCCTCAGTGGGGGGTAGCACGGGAGGCTCCTCCGGCGGCGGCGCCGGCTGAGGCGTCTCGCCCCACAGCAGCAGCAGGGCCGCGAAGCCGATCAGCGGCGCCGCCCCCGAGATGGCGAACGGGATGACGTAGGACCCCGTGGCGGCGACGGTCCAGCCGATGGCCTTCTGCCAGGCGGCCATCACCATCCAGCAACTGAAGCCGAGCAGGCCCGAGAGCTTGCCCTGGTGCTTCTCCGTGAGGTCCTGGGTGAACGAGTAGTAGCACGGGAAGACGCCGAGCGAACCGAAGCCGGCGACCATCATGGCGACGAGGAGGGCTCGTCCGCTGAGGAACGGCATCGCGGCGCAGGACGCGGCGAGGACGGCGCAGAACAGGTACACGGCCATGCGGCTGAGGTAGACGCCGACGCCGGCCCGCCCGAGGAGGATGCTGGCGACGCCGGCGGCGATGACGCCGATGTCGGTGCAGATGTAGTAGGCCATCGCGACATAGTTCGTGTCCTCCACCGAGTAGCCGTGCTTCCGCTGGAGGAAGAGCGGGCCCCAGGCGCGCAGGCAGTGCCACGTCATGTTGATGGTGACGACCAGGATGATCAGGGCGGCGAGGCGTTTCCAGGGCACGGGCTTCGGGGGCGCCCCCGGCGGGGCGGGCGGCTCCTCGCGTGGGGCGAGGTCGGAGGGGCGGAGGACCACCCACCACAGGACGGCCCACAACGCCCCCACGGCCCCGACGACGAGGAAGGGCCGCGGCCAGGTCTCGGGCCGGTCCTTGGGGCAGAGGAAGAGGAGGAGGATCGGCAGGGCGATGGCGCCGAGGGCGGCGCCGGACTGGAGGAGGCTGTTGCCCATGACACGCTCCTCGGGCGGGAGGACGCGCTGGGTGGTCTTGAGGGCGCAGGGCCAGTTGGCCGACTCGGCCAGGCCCAGGGCGAAGCGCAGAGCGAAGAGGGCGAGGAAGGTGGTGGCGAAGCCGGTGAGGAAGCCGGCGGCGGACCAGGCGAGGACGGCGAGGGGGTAGACCCAGTAGGCGCCGAAGCGGTCGGCGAGGGCGCCGGCGGCGAGGGCCCCGAAGGCGAAGGCGAGGGCGAAGCCCATCTCGAGCGTGCCGTAGTCGTCCTCGTCGAGCTTCAGCTGCGTGAGGATGGTGTCGGCGAGCTGGTTGAGGGTGAGGCGGTCCATGTAGTTGACCATGGTCGCCAGCAGCAGCAGGCCGCACACCCACCAGCGCCAGGAGTTCCGGAGGGAGAGCATTGTGGGAGCGTATGGCGCGCGACGCGATCAGGCGAGCGGCCCGGCGTGAGCGGGCCGTGTCGGCGCACGTCACCGGCGTGGCGTGCCGCGTTCGCGGGGCGCGTGGCGGCTCGGGTCACGCGCCGACACGGCCCGCTCACGCCGGGCCGCTCGCCATTGCCACCGGCTCAGAGGCGCTGCGGCGTGTGCAGGCGGAGGATGATCGGCAACGGCCACGATCCGTCCCATCACGCCAGCGCCCGCGCCACCACCGCCTGCGCCTCCTCGACGATCCGCGCCAGGTGCGCCTCACCCTGGAAGCTCTCGGCGTACAGCTTGTACACGTTCTCCGTCCCCGACGGACGCGCCGCGAACCACCCGCTCGCCGTCGTCACCTTCAGCCCGCCGATGGCCGCGCCGTTCCCCGGCGCCGCCGTCAGCCGCGCCGTGATCGGCTCGCCGGCCAGCTCGGTGGCGGTGACGGCGGAGGGCGACAGCGCCTTGAGTTTCTTCTTCTGCTCCGGCGACGCCGGCGCGTCGATGCGCGTGTACGCCGGGGCGCCGAACTTCGCCGTCAGCTCCCGGTAGTGGACGCCGGGGTCTTTGCCGGTGACGGCGGTGATCTCGGCGGCCAGCAGGCCGAGGATCGGGCCATCCTTGTCGGTCGTCCAGACGGTGCCGTCGCGGCGGAGGAAGCTGGCGCCGGCGCTCTCCTCGCCGCCGAAGCACAGCGAGCCGTCGAACAGCCCCGGCGCGAACCACTTGAACCCCACCGGCACCTCGACGAGCTTCCGCCCCGAGGAGCCGACGACGCGGTCGATCATCGACGACGACACCAGCGTCTTGCCGACGGCCGCGTCCTTCCACTGTTGCCGGTGGGTCAGCAAATAGCTGATGGCGACGGCGAGGTAATGGTTGGGGTTCATCAGGCCGGCGGACGGGGTGACGATGCCGTGGCGGTCGCTGTCGGGGTCGTTGCCCCACGCCACCTGGAAGCGGTCCTTCAGGGCGACGAGGCCGGCCATCGCCCACGGGCTGGAGCAGTCCATGCGGATCTTGCCGTCGTGATCGACGGTCATGAACCCGAACGTCGGATCGACCCTGGTGTTGACGACGGTGATATCCAGCCCGTACATCTCGGCGGCGGGCGCCCAGTACGCCACCGCCGCCCCGCCGAGCGGGTCGACGCCGATCTTGACGCCGGCCTTGCGGATGGCCTCTATGTCAATGACCTCGCCCAGGTCCTTGACGTAGGGGAGGACGTAGTCCGTCTCGCGTGCCTTCGCGGTGCCGCGTTTCACGCCCCTATTGCCGTCGCGCAGCAGATCGTTGGCGCGCCTCTGGACCACGTCGGTGATGTCGGTGTCGGCGGGGCCGCCGTTGGGCGGGTTGTACTTGAAGCCGCCGTCCGCCGGCGGGTTGTGCGACGGCGTGATGACGACGCCGTCGGCGAGGCCCGTCGTGCGGCCCTTGTTGTAGGTCAGGATGGCATGCGAGATGACGGGCGTGGGCGTGAAGCCGCCCTGGGACTGGATGACGCAATCGACGCCGTTGCCGAGCAGCACCTCGACGGCGGTGCGCTGCGCGGGCCCCGAGATGGCGTGCGTGTCCATGCCGATGAACAGCGGCCCGGTGATGCCCTTGGCGGCCCGGTACTCGGCGATGGCCTGGCTGACGGCGAGGATGTGGGCCTCGGTGAACGTGCCGTCGAGCGGCGTGCCGCGGTGGCCGCTGGTGCCGAAGCTGACGAGCTGGTTGGGGTCGGCGAGGTCGGGGCGTCTGTCGAAGTACTCGCGCTCCAGCCTGGCCGGGTCGATGAGGAGGTGGGCAGGCGCCGGCTTGCCGGCGAGAGGTGAGATGCTCATTCGGTGGCTCCGTGCTGGCGTGTGGCACGGAGTCGTTGTATGGGGCGGGCCGCCGGTTCGCCCGGCGGCCCGCCGCGTGCGTCACACCTTGAGCTTCTCGGCCCAGGCGTCGATCTCCTGGTTGATGCGGTCCTTCTCGTAGCCGTAGCGCTGCTGGATCTTGCCCTCGAGCTGGTCGCGCTTGCCGGCGATCTCCGTGAGGTCGTCGTCGGTGAGCTTGCCCCACGTCTCCTTCACGCTGCCGGTGATCTGCTTCCAGCTACCCGCGATCCTGTCCCAGTTCATGGCGCTCTCCTCTCCGTTGGGAATATCGGCCCACTCCCCGGCCACGGTGGACGGGGTGATGGGATGATGGAGAGCAAGACCCGTGCCGGAAGCCCGTCGGAGAGCGCGTCTCCGGCGTACTCCCCGCCGGCACGCGAGCACGCAGGGTGCGTCCTCTACGGGGTCGCGGCATTCGGCTTGATGAACCGCCCGAACCACTCCACGTTCCGCCGCATCATGTCGGCCTGGAGGCGCGGCTCCGCGATCAGGTGCGCCTGCCGCGGGTAGACCGCCATCTCCGTCGTCACGCCGTACTTCTTGAGGGCGCGGTAGAGCTCATAGCTCTGCGACACCGGCACGCGCAGGTCGGCGTCGCCGTGCTGGATCAGCGTCGGGGTGGCGCCCTTGCCGACCCGTCGGATCGAGGAGGAGCTGGAATACGCGTTGTCCCGGCCCCACGGGTCGTTGCCGTGGTAACGCTCCATGAACTTCTGGATGTCGGTGGTGCCGTACATGCTCGTCAGGTTGTACACGCCCGCGCCGGCCGACGCGGCCTTGAACCGCTTGCTCGACGTGATGGCGATCCCCGTCATGAACCCGCCGTAACTCCACCCCATGACCCCCAGGCGCTCCTTGTCGGCGATGCCCTTCTCGATGAGCATGTCGATGCCGGCGTTGATGTCATCGAAGTCGCCGCCGCCCCAGTCCTTCACGTTCGCCTGTCGGAACGCCAGCCCGAAGCCGCCCGAGCCGCGCGGGTTCGGGCAGAACACCGCGTACCCCCGGCCCGCCAGGACGTGCGGCGGGTACGGCCCGCCCTGCACGATGGCCCGGGTCGAGAGCTGCGGCTCGAACGCGAGGCCGTGCTTGCCCTGCGGCCCGCCGTGGACGTAGGTGAGCAGCGGGTACCGCACGCCCTCCTTGTAGCCCACGGGCAGGACGAGGACGCCCTCGCACTCCGTCTTTCCGCTCTTCCACTTCACCGGGCGCACCTCGCCCAGCTCGATCCGATCGAGCGCCGGGTTGACGTTCGTGCGCCGCTCCGGACGGAACTCCGCCAGCGGCGAGACGTGGACCTCGCCGGGCCGGCGCGGGCGGTCGATGAGGAACGCAGCCGTCTTCCCATCGCGGCTCAGGCTCATGCGGTCCAGCGTGAACGGCCCGGACGAGACGGCCTTCACCTCGCCGGTGGCCACGTCGGCCCGCATCAGGTGCCGCTCCAGGCGCTGGTCGGCGATGAAGTACAGATGTTTGCCGTCCCCCGACCACGCCAGCCCGGCGGGGTCCCACCACGGGATCATCTCGTCGAACGTCGCCGTGAGCGTCTTCGGCTCGCCGCCCTTGGCCTCGATGGTGCAGACGTGGGTATTGCCGATCCAGTCGCCCGAGCCGCCGTGCGAGATGAAGGCGATGGTCTTGCCGTCCGGCGACCACACCGGCAGCGCGTCCAGGCCGGGCCGGGCCACGAGCGGGCTGGCCTTGCCCGTCTCCACGTCGATCAGGTGGATGTCGGCGTCGAACATGTCATCGAGCAACGGCGACTTGCGCACGCCGAGGGCGATCTCCTTGCCGTCCGGCGACCACGACAGCGACTGCGCCGACCCCGTGCCGTGCGTCAACTGCCGTGGCTTGCCCGATCCCACATCGACGACGTGCAGATGGTCGGAGCGCAGCTCCTTCTCGACGATGACCACGTCGTCCCTGTCCTTCTTGCGCTTCTTGCGCTCGGCGCTCTCCGGCTCCGTCGCGATGACGCCGATGGACTTGCCGTCGGGCGCCCACTCCATCGAGACGGGGCGGGCGTCGAGTTTGGTCAGCCGCCGCGCCTCGCCGCCGAGCGTCGAGATAAGCCACACCTGCGGCCCTTCCTCCCCCCGGTCGGAGATGAATGCGATGCTCCGCCCGTCCGGCGACCAGCGCGGGGCCGAGTCGCCCTTCTTGCCGTTGGTGAGCTGGTAGGCCTTGCCGCGTTCCGCCCCGACGGTCCAGATGTGCGGGGTGTGGCGGCCCTCGTCGGGCTCGGAGGTCGTCTTGACGAAGGCGACGGTCTTGCCGTCGGGCGAGAGGCGCACCTCGGTGATGTTGTGCAGCGCGATGACGTCCTCGACGGTCATGCGGCGCGGGGCCTGGGCCGTGGCGACGGCGGCGGCGAGGAGCAGGACGGCGAGCGGACGCATGGGGTTGGCCTCGCGGATGACGCCCACCCCTGAAGAGTCTATTGCAAGGGGAGGGTTAAGTTGTTGGTAATG
>CAZVZK010000006.1:60300-132680 GCA_964630925.1 uncultured Alcaligenaceae bacterium | reverse complement strand
CGTCCACGCACATGTGGCTCATCGCCCCGCAGATCACCACCTCCTCGACCCCGTGCAGGCCGAGGATCGCCTGGAGGTCCGTCTCCCGGAACGAGTTGACGTGGTGCTTCAGGACGCACGGCTCGCCCTCCAGGGCCCTGACCTTCGGGTGGATCTCCGCCCCCACGGAGCCGGGTGCGAAGAACGGCGCGTCGGGCGTGGGGAACTCATGCCGTACGTGGACCACCAGGTCCCCCGCCGCACGGACGGCCGCCAGCACGCGGGCCGCGTTGTCCGCCGCCCCCTCCATCCCGCTCAGGGCCCACCTCCCGCCGGGGAAGTAGTCGTTCTGGATGTCGATCAGCACCAGCGCTCGCTTCGCCATGTCGGCCCCCCCTGTGGCTCGCCCTCAGCGGACGATCTCGAAGATCGCCTCGACCTCGACGGCCACGCCCGTCGGCAGGGAGGCGAAGCCGAGGGCGCTGCGGGCGTGGTAGCCCAGGGTGTCCTTGCCGAAGATCTGGTGGAGGAGGTCGGAGGCCCCGTTGATGACGAGGTGGTGGTCGGTGAACTCCGGGGTGGAATTGACGCAGCCGAGGAGCTTGAGGACGCGCAGGCCGTCGAGCGTCCCGTGCGCCTGGTGGACCGACTGGAGGATCTTGACGGCGCACTCCCTGGCGGCGGCGCGGCCCTCGTCCACGCCGAGGCCGGCGCCGAGCTTGCCCTTGATGTCGCTGACGTGGCCCGACGTGATGTAGAGGTCGCCCGTGCGGACGCACAGGTTGAGGTAGCCCTTCTCCTTCACCGGGAACTCGATGCCGAGGCCCCTCGCATTCTGCTCTGCGCCCATGTCCGCCCCCTTCGGTGTTGTTGCCTGCCGTGTCCAGTGTATGCCTGATCCACACTCCGGGGGCTCACGGCCCCGGCTCGCCCGGCCGACGCGCCTTCGTCCTGCCCCAGCGGAAGCAGGGCGCGTCGCTCGTGAAGGTGTCGTCGCACCGACGGGCCAGGGCGGCACCCGGGCGACCAGCCGGGATGACAAGGCACTTGCCTCGGGGAGCCACGACAAGACAATCAAACCTTGGGGCCTGACCACGGGCAAATAGCCCGAAGGGCGTTGAGGGGATCCGACGATGCCGCTGCCGTGCATATTCCTCGCCCTCGCGGCGTTCCCGCCCGGCTGGGAGGCCGCCGCCCCGCGCGACGAGATCCGGCCCGCCTTCTCCCACGACGACAAGGCCAACGTCTTCGTCATCGCATGCGGCGACTCCGTCGCCCACCAGGGGTGGTTCCGCAAGGCCTTCCCCGTCGAGGGCGGCAGGTTCTACCGCTTCGATGCGAGACGCCGCACCCGGAACGTCAAGGACCCGCGGCGCAGCGCCATCGCCCGGATCGTCTGGCAGGGGGCCGACGGCAAGCCCGTCCGCGCCGACGCCCCGCCGGGACGGGAGAAGGAGCCCGGCCCCCTCCCCCAGGCGGAGCCGGAGCACCCCCTCGACGGCTCGACGGCTGACGGGTGGACGGCCGTGGCCGGCCTGTACCGCGCACCGTCGAAGGCCGCCCGCGCCGTCGTCGAGCTGCACCTGCAATGGGCGCCGAAGGGGCGTGTCGAGTGGGCCGGCGTCGCCTTCACCGTGGCCAAGGCCCCGCCGCCGCGCAAGGTGCGCCTCGCCGCCATCCATCACACGCCGGCCGGGAAGTCGGTGGAGTCCAACCGCGAGGGCTTCGCGCCGCTGATCGCCGAGGCGGCACGGCGGCGTGCCGACCTCGTCGTCCTCGGAGAGACGGTCACCTACGTCGGCGTCAAGAAGAAGCCGCACGAGGTCGCCGAGCCCGTCCCCGGCCCGACGACGGGGTATTTCGGCGGGTTGGCCCGCAAGCACGGGCTGCACGTCGTCGTCGGGCTGTACGAACGGGCCGGCATCGCCGTCTACAACGTCGCCGCCCTCATCGGGCCGGACGGCAAGCTCATCGGCAAGTACCGCAAGGTGTGCCTGCCCCATGCCGAGGTCGAGTGGGGCGTGACGCCGGGCGATGATTACCCGGTGTTCGAGACCAAGATCGGCAAGGTCGGCATGATGGTGTGCTACGACGGCTTCCACCCCGAGGTGGCCCGCGAGCTGACGGGCCGCGGCGCGGAGGTGATCGCCTGGCCGGTGTGGGGCTGCAACCCCCTCCTGGCCCGCGCCAGGGCGTGCGAGAACCACGTCTACGTCGTGAGCAGCACGTTCACCGACGCGAAGAGTGATTGGATGATCTCCGCCGTGATCGGCCACGACGGCACGCCGCTGGCGAAGGCGTCGAAGTGGGGGGCCGTCGCGGTGGCGGAGGTGGACCTGTCGGAGCGGTTCTTCTGGCGGAACAACCTGGGCGATTACCGCT
The DNA here is from genome assembly GCA_964630925.1 of uncultured Alcaligenaceae bacterium. Taxonomy (GTDB): domain Bacteria; phylum Planctomycetota; class Planctomycetia; order Gemmatales; family Gemmataceae; genus RGDT01. Next base: position 130,319 of record CAZVZK010000006.1, on the reverse strand, counting down.
CCATGGCCATCCGCCACCGCCCGCCGGCCGCCAAGGGGACGAGTTCCCGTTCAGCCGAGGGTGGGGATTAGACGGAAGTAGACAGGTGGGATGGCCGGGTGGGTGCGGATTGCATTGCATTGCACCCCCCCAGGCAACCCCCTGCAATGCAAATCCTCGGCGGAATTTGCATTGCAGGGCAAGTGGTCAGGCCACCCACTCCCGTGCCGTGGCCGCCCTCCACGTCTCATTTTGTCTAACCCCACAGGCCGGGTGAACGGCTACCGGCACGGATCAAACCAGGACGGGAGCGAGGGAGCAGGCAAAGGGCCCCCCGCCTGCGACCCGCTTCTGATCTCGGCTCGGCCGGCTCCCCGAACAAGACCAACGGTCACGCGACCTCCGCGCGAGTGGGAGGTCGATCGCCGGCCGGATGGCGCGTGTGGACGAGCCACAGCGTCCGCCCGCCCTGGACGCCTGCCGCCACGGGAAGAGGGCCCGGGAGACGGCCCGTCACACGGCGTGGCCGTGCGACGGGGGCGCGACGCCGCACGCCGCCCGCGCCGCCTCCGGCCCGATGCGCGTGCAGTAATCGCCGAACCCCTCGCCCGCCCGGCGCTCCGCCTTGTACTTCGCCAGCAACGGCGTCAGCGTCGCCACGATCTCGCCGCGTGGCGTCAGGTCGCGCAGCTCATAGCTCAGGCGGTCGCCCAGCACACGCCCGCCGACGTAGACCACGTACTTGTCCCCCGACCGGCCCACGATGCCGATGTCGCTCTGGTACGGCCTCGCGCACCCGTTCGGGCACCCCGTCACCCGCACCCCGATCCGCTCCTTCGTCAGCCCCATCTCCTTGAGCCTGACCTCCAGCTCGTCGAGGACCGCCGGCAGCATGCGCTCCGCCTCGCTGATGGCCAGGCCGCAGGTCGGGATCGCCGGGCACGCCATGCTATCCCGCCGCGGGTGCGAGACCGCCTCGGGCTTGGGGATGCCGTGCTCGCCCATCATGTCCTCGATGGCGTAGATGTCATCGATGGACAGGCCGCACAGCAACACGTCCTGCATCGGCGTCAGGCGGATCTCCGGGCGGAACCGCTCTACGATGGCCCGCAGCCCGGTCCGCAGCCGCAGCGCCCCCTCGTCCTTGATGCGCCCGTTCTCGACGCTGATGCCGTACCACCACTTGCCCCCGCCCATCGGGTGCGCCCCGAGGTGCAGATCCAGCCCCGTCACCGGCGACCCACGCGGCGGCGTCACCGCCCGCCCGAGGTAGCCGGCGTACACCTCGCGGAAGCGTTCCACGCCCCAGTCGTGGACGACGTACTTGATGCGGGCGCGCTTCCGGTCGCCACGGTCGCCGTGGTCGCGGAACAGCCGCACCACCGCCTCGGCGGCGTGCAGCGCCTCCGACGCCTCCACGTGGCAGATCGGCTTCGCGAGGTACGGGAACGTCCGCTCGTTGCCGTGCGTCATCCCCATGCCGCCGCCCACGAGCACGTCATACCCCACGACGCGCCCGCCCTCGACGGCGGCGAGGAGGCCCAGGTCCTGCGCGAACACATCGACGCAGTTGTCCTCCGGCAGCCCCACGCCGATCTTGAACTTCCGCGGCAGGTACACCTTGCCGTAGATCGGCTCCTCGTCCTGCCCGGATGTCTGCGTCGGCTTGCCGTCGAGCCAGATCTCGTGATACGCCGCCGTCCGCGGCGCCAGGTGGGCGGCGATCCGGCGGGCCAGGTCCTGCATCTCCTCGCGCGGCCCCGGCACCGGCGCCGGGCAGGCCATCACGTTGCGGTTCACGTCTCCGCACGCCCCCAGCGTCGTCAGCAGGGTGGCGTTGATGCCGGCGATGGTCGGCTTCAGATCCTTGATCAGCACGCCATGAAACTGGATCCCCTGGCGGCTGGTGACGCGGAGGGTGCCGTTGGCGTGCCTGCCGGCGAGGTCGTCGAGGCCGAGGTACTGGTCGGCGGTGACGCGGCCACCGGGGATCTTGCAGCGCACCATGAAGATGTGGTACTTGCCCAGGCCCTCGGCCCGGCGCCCCTTGCGGGCGTCGCGGTCCTCCTGCTGGTAGGAGCCGTGGAACTTGATGAGGTTCTTGTCGCCGTCGCCGAACTTCTCCTTGCCGGCGGCGAGGTCCTCGGCGATGGTGCCGCGCAGCGCCCGGCTGTTCTCCTTGGTGATCTCGACGCCGGAGCGCTTCGCCCCCTCGGACATTTCCGCCTCTCGATCCACTAGCAACATGATTGGGCTAGGTTAGTTTAGCAGAGGGCGGGGCGGAAGAGAACGTCAGGACCGCCCGAGCAGGGCGTCGATCACCCAGCACCCACGCACATGCCCCGCCGGCGTGCGGCAATGGGCGAGGATGGCCTCATCCGTGCAGCCGGCGTCCTCCAGGGCGTCGGCGAGGATCGAGAGATGGCGGAAGTCGCGCAGCCGGGCCATCTCCTCGGCCATGCGCCGCACGGCGCCGTCGTTGGCGGCGAGCCAGAGCGGGTCGATAGCAGGCGGCCGGAACGGGTTGCCGACGACCTCGCGGAGCAACCCGGCTTGCTCCGCGAGAGGGAGAGAGGACCAAGCCAAGTGGAATCTGGTCGTGTGCCGGCACAGGCCAGTGAGGGACTGAAGGGGCGTGCCGTGGAGCGCCGGAGCTTGCAGGATGTCTCGCCGGGCCGTCGTCTCTCGTTCTTCCTGTTGATTGATCAGTCGCACAAGCTCACCGGCCCCCAGATCGCCGTCGGCCCACTCCTCCAGACCGTCGAGCATCCGGTGTCCCGCATCGGTGAGCAATTCGTCGGCCAGGCTCCGGCCCACCGCCACGGCGTACAGCCACAGCTTGCGTTCGCTCGTCCGCCACCGCCGTACCGCGACGGCCCCTTGCCAGCGCGTGCGGATCGTCTCCGACCCGTCGCCCAGCCAGGCGAGCATCGGGGCGGGGTCATCGCACGTCAGCCATTCGCCCTCGGTCATCCGCCGCCCCGCATCAGGCCGGAGCCGTCGCCGGCTTCGGCAGGCCCGCCCGCACGACTTCGGCCCCGAAGAAGAGGATCTGCGCCGAGTAGTACACCCACGCCAGGAACACCACCACCGACCCCGCCGCCCCGTACGCCGACGCCAGGTTGACGTAGCTGAGGTAGAAGCCGATGGCCATCTTGCCGACGGCGAACAGCACGGCGCTGACGAACGCCCCGAACAGCACCTGCCAGTAGCTCAGCGTCCGGTCCGACAGGATGCGGAACGTGAACGCGAACAGCAGCGTCAGCAGCAGCACCGACACACAGAGGTCCACCGCCGGCCCCGTGTACGGCAGCGCCGGCAACGCCTGCTTCAACAGTGGGGTGATGGCCGGGATCAGGGCGCTGACGAGGAGGGTCACTAGGACGAAGATGCAGGCGACGGCCACCATGAGGGACGCCAGCAGGTAGGTCTTGACGATCCCCCAGACGAGGCCGTCCTCCTCGGCCTTGATGCGCCAGATCTTGTGCAGCGAGCTGCGGAGGCTCGTGAACAGCCCGGACGCCCCGAACAGCAGCGACGCCGCACCCACCAGCGACATCCCCGTGAATGAAGGAGTCATCTGAGCGTTGTCGAGCATGACGCGGACGCCCTCGGCGGCCTCGTCGCCGGCGAAGCCCTTGATCTGGGCGATCACCTGCGAGCGGGCGTCGGCCTCGCTGTACACGGCGCCGAGGATGGCGACGGCCAGGACCAGCAGCGGCGTGAACGAGAACAGGGCGTAGTACGCGAGGGCGGCCCCCTTCTGGGCGGCCTCGTCCTCGGACCAGCCGGCGGCGGCCTCGCGGAGGCGGGTCAGGATCATGCTGGGCCTCTCCGTGTGGGCGTCCCACACAGCATAAGCACTCCGCATGCCGACGGCGTCACGCGCCGCCAGGATCACCCCAGCAGCCGGGCCACCCCCGCCTCGTCGATGTCGGCCAGCGACGCCACGACCACGTCCGCCCCGCACGCCCGCAGCTCGTCCTCCGGGTGGTGCGCCGCGAAGCGCACGGCCACGCACCGCATGCCCGCCGCGCGGGCGGCCCGCACGCCCGCCGGCGCGTCCTCGAAGACGACGCACCGCGACGGCTCCACGCCCAGACGCATCGCCGCGACGCGGAAGACCTCGGGGTCGGGCTTGCCGCGCGTCGTGTCCTCCGCCGCGACGACGGCGGCGAGGTAGCGGTCGATCTTCGTGGTCTCGAGGATCATCTCCAGGTTGGCACGCGGCGCACTCGACCCGACCCCCTGCTTCCACCCGGCGGCGTGGAGGGCCGACATGAGCTGCCCCGCGCCGGGGAGCAGGTCGATGCCCGCGCGTGCGGCCTCGCGGTACAGCCGCTCCTTGTCATCGCCGATCTTCTGTAGCTCAAGCGGGGAGAATCGGTCCGGGAAGAGGGTGGGGAGGATCTCGGGGTTGCGTCGCCCGAAGGTGGCGTGGAACTCGTCGCGTGTGAACCCCCTGCCGAGGGCGGCGCAGGTGACCACCCAGGCGGCGAAGTGCTGCTCGGCGGTATCGACGAGGGTGCCGTCCATGTCCCAGATCGCGGCGCGGGTCATGATCTCATCCCGAAGGCGGGCGAGGGGATGATACGGTGCTGGTGGGGCATTGTCCGCGCCCGGCGGCGTCCGTACGCTCCAACGGCGCCCGCCGCCCCTATCCTGTCCTCTGCCTGCCTGCCCTCCTGGTGAACCCGCTTCATGAAGCGCTCCGCTCTCGCCATCGTGTTCCTCGTCGTCGTCATCGACCTGCTGGGCTTCGGCCTGGTGCTGCCCCTCCTGCCGCTGTTCGGGCGCGAGTACATCGCCGCCCTCTTCCCAGGCAACCCCGAGGGCGGCGCCGGCGGCGCCGTCATCGGCTGCCTGATGGCCGTCTTCTCGCTCATGCAGTTCGTCTTCGCCCCCGTCTGGGGGCGCGTCTCCGACCGCGTCGGACGCCGGCCCATCCTCCTCATCGGCCTCGCCGGCTCCGTGGTGTTCTACGCCCTCTTCGGCCACGCCTCGGGCCTCCCCTCCGAACAGGCGTTCACGGCCATCGTCCTCCTCTTCGTGGCGCGGGCCGGGGCGGGCATCGCCGGGGCGACGATCTCGACCGCCCAGGCGGTCATCGCCGACTGCACCCCGCCGGAGGAGCGCAAGACCGGCATGGCCCTCATCGGGGCGGCCTTCGGCATCGGCTTCACCCTCGGCCCCATCCTGGGGGCCGGCGCCCTCACCCTCTTCCCCGACACGCGCGGGGCCATCGGCTACGCCGCCGCCGGCCTCTCGCTCGTCAGCCTCATCCTCGGCATCATCCTCATGCCGGAGACCCGCGACTTCCAGGCGGCCCCGACCCTGGAGAAGACCTGGCTCAACGTGGCGGCGTTCCGCGAGGCGATCGGCAACATGGCCCTCGCCCCGGTCATGCTCGTCTTCTTCCTGGCCACGCTCGGCTTCGCCAGCTTCGAGGTGACGCTGGCCCAGCTCAACAAGGACGCCCTCGCCCTGAGCGAGCGGAACAACTTCTACATCTTCGCCTACGTCGGCTTCGTGCTGCTGCTGGCCCAGGGCGTCCTCTACCGCCGCCTCGCCAAACGCCTCGACGAGGCGTCCTTCATGACCATCGGCATCGTCCTCATGGGCCTCGGCGTGCTGGCGCTGGGCGGCGTCAGTTACGCCAAGTCCGCCGGGTGGGCCGACTGGGGCACGCTGCTGGGGACGCAACTGGGGGCGCTGACCCTCGCGGTGGTCGGCTTCGCGTTCCTCACGCCGTCGGCGCAGTCGTTGATCAGCCGGCGGGCGGACCCGGCGCGGCAGGGCGAGATCCTGGGCGTGAATCAGTCGATCAGCGCGATGGCGCGCATCCTCGGCCCGGTGATGGGCCTGTCGCTCTACTTCGCGACGGCGACGCACATGCTGCCTTACGTCGCCGGCGCCGGCCTGTTGCTGCTGATGCTACCGGTGATGCCGCTGGTGCGGAAGTACGAGCCGGCCGCCGCCCCCACGGCCGCCCCCGCGCAGGAGGGGCCGACGCCGGCCGGCATCCGGGCCGCGGAGGCGGAGGGGCGTTACAAACCGACTCTTTGACGCTCATCGGCACAAGGCGCGATGATTTTGTCCACTGTACCCTTGACCATGCCGGCGGGCTGCATTAAGCTCTGCCGTACGGGGTCGAGTGATCCCGTACCGGGGCCGCCCAGGCTGGGACAACGGGGCGGTCCCGGTGTCTTCTCTTTTAAGCGGAAGATGAGAAGAGCTGTCCACGGATCGCACGGATCAAACGGATCAGAACAAAGACAAGAGGCAGGCAGTGGGCATCGCGCCTCTTGCCTCCTTGCTTGTTGCTTTGGTTCCGATCCGTTTGATCCGTGCGATCCGTGGACAGCTCTTCTTCCTTCTCTTCCGGCCGTGCCGGATTTTCCGTGCAATCCGTCGGGGCGGCGGGCGTAGTATTCAGTAGGCGCGCCGCGCACACATCAGAGGATGATGGCATCCGGCCGCCGAGGGGACGCTTGCCATGTTCCGCACCCTGACGCTCGTCATCGCCTTCACCCTCCTCCTCCCGGCCCCGCCGGCGCGTGCGGCCTCGCCGTCCACCGTCGAGGTCGTCCTCAAGGTCGCCTCCAAGCTCCCCTGGGCCGACGTGCTCGCCCTCCTCGACGACCTCGGCCCCGGCAACACCACGCCCGAGGTCCGCGCCAGGGTCAAGGACCTCATCCCACAGCTCCAGCTCCGCGTCCACACCGCACGCCTCGACGTGACCGTCACGGACAGGTCACCGGGCCGGCTCGGCTCCATCGAGATGGAGCTGTCGATGCCCGCCGACGTGGAATACATCGTCGACCTCAAGACGATGGGCCCCGAGAGCCTCAAGTGGGAGGCGGCCCGCAAGATCCTCCGCGTCAAGCTGCCGCCGGTGATCGTCGGCAACGTGTCGCCACGCCTCGACGAGGAGTCGGTGTCCACCCCGCGCTACACGGGGGTGCGCTACTTCTGGTTCAACGGCGCCGCCAAGGCCAACCTGGAACGCAAGCTGCGCCGCGAGGACTACCGCCCCGCCGCCCGCGCCGAGGCCGAGAAGCGCCTGCCCGACGCCGTCCGCGCCGGCCGCGACCAGGTGAAGAACCTCCTCAAGAGGCTCCTGCTGCCCATCGGCTCGGATGTCGAGGTCATCGTCGAGTGACCTGGCCGCCGTCGCGCCCGTGACACCGCCCGCTTGCCGCCGAGGAATGGCATTTGCAGCCCGGCGGGTGGATTCTTCCACCCACCGGGCCTCTTCATGCGCACCCTCCCCCTGCTCGCGTTCCTCCCGCTCGCCCTCGTGCTGGCCGACGACCCCAGGCCGCCGAAGCTGCCGAAGCCGTTCGACACGCCCTCCGCCGTCAAGCACCCCAAGGCGATCGGCTGGCCCGAGGGGCGGAGGCCGAAGGCGCCGAGGGGGTTCACGGTGTCGCTGTATTCCGCCGACGTGGAGAGCCCGCGCTGGTTCCACCCGCTGCCCGGCGGGGGTGTGTTGGTGTCCGAGGCCCGCACCCTGCCGCCCAAGAAGGCCGACCCCAAGAAGCTCGCCGGCCTGAAGGCCTCCAAGACCGTCCGCGACGGCTCGCCCAACCGGGTCTCGTACTTCAAGGACGGTAAGAAGCACGTCCTGCTGACGGGGCTGAGCCAGCCGTTCGGCATGGCGGTGCGCGGCGAAAGGCTGTACGTGGGCGTCACCGACGCGGTCCTGTCGTTCCCGTACAAGGAGGGCGACACGCGGATCGACGCGAAGCCGGTCCTGATCACGCCGCTGCCGGCGGGCGGGTACAACAACCACTGGACGCGGAACCTCCTCTTCGACGCGAAGCAGGAGAAGCTCTACGTCACCGTCGGGTCGGGGAGTAACGTCGCCGAGAACGGCATCGCCAACGAGCTGCTGCGCGCCAACGTCCTCCAGATGGAGCCGGACGGCACGGGGCTGCGCGTCTTCGCCTCGGGGCTGCGCAACCCCGTCGGCCTGGCGTGGGAGCCGAGGACGGGCAAGCTGTGGACGGCGGTGAACGAGCGCGACGAGCTGGGCGACGAGCTGGTCCCGGATTACATCACGTCGGTCAAGGACGGCGGGTTCTACGGCTGGCCGTGGTACTACTTCGGCGCCAACGAGGACCCACGCCGCAAGGGCGAGCGCCCCGACCTCGCGAAGAAGTCGCTCGTGCCCGACCTGGCGCTCGGATCGCACACCGCGTCCCTCGGGCTGGCGTTCTGCACGTCGAAGGCGTTCGGCGAGAGGTATCACGGCGGCGCCTTCATCGGCCAGCGCGGCTCGTGGAACCGGTCGTCATTCGTCGGCTACCGGGTGGCCTTCGTGCCGTTCAAGGACGGCAAGCCGGCCGGCGAGCCGGAGGACTTCCTGACGGGGTTCATGGCCAACGACAGGGAGGTGTACGGCCGGCCGGTGGGGGTGGCGTTTCTGGCGGACGGCTCGCTGCTCGTCGCCGACGACACCGGCGACCGGATCTGGCGCGTGTCACGCGAGAAGGAGTGACCCGTCACGCCGCCAGACGCAGCCTCCGCCGTTCGGCCTCGCGCAGCGCCTTCTGCCGCACCCGCGCCGTCCCGGCGAAGAGGTCGCGGTACATCGCCTCCTGCGCCGGCGTGAGCGTCTTGCCGCGCCGGCCCATCGCCTTGCCCGCCGTCGCCATCAGGGCGCCGAGGTCGTCCTGCTCGACCAGGTGCCCGTCGAAGACGCCCGTGAACGCCGGGACGTGCCGCGGCAGCAGCCCGCCCGTGGGCAGGAGCTGCGAGAACGGCCCGACGCTGGTGCCGGTGTTGAGGAGGCAGCCGAGACCCGTCTTGGCGTGGTCGCCGATGAAGCAGCCGACCTTGTGCCGGCCCGTGCCCTCCAACTTGCCGTCCACGACGATGCGGACCTCGCCGTAGTCGTTGCGGAGGTCGCTGTTGTGCGTGCCGGCGCCGATGTTCACCCACGAGCCGACGTAGGCGTGGCCGAGGAAGCCGTCGTGGTACTTGTTCGAGAACCCCTGGACGATGCTGCACTCGACCTCGCCGCCGACGCGGCACTCCGGGCCGAGCGTCGTCCCCGCGCGGATCTTCGCCCCCAGCACCTGCGTCCGCTGGCCGATGAAGCAAGGCCCCTCCAGGCGCGAGAACGCCGACACCGACGCCCCGGCGTCGATGACCACCGGGCCGCCCGTCGTGTCCACGACGACGTGGGGGTCGATCTTCGCCGTGGGCGCGACGTGCAGCGCCTGACGTGGCCCGACGACGGCGGGTGAGTCGCCGGCCCACGCCGGGGCGGGCGGGCCGGCGGCCACGTCGCGGCGGATCATCTCGCCGTTGAGATCGACCAGCTCCCAGAGACGCGCGGCCATCCGCCCGCCGGCGTCGATGGCCGGGAGGGACGAGCGCCAGCGGGCGAGGTGCTCGTCGAGGTTGCGGTGCGTGAGGCCGGCGAGGCGCTCGGGCGGGAGGACGGCGAAGGCGACCTCGTCGCCGCACATCCCGATAACGGCCCTGTCGAAACCCGGCGACGGCGTGGCGGGGGGGAGCCAGCGGGCGTTGACGAGGACGGCGGGGCCGGCGGCGAGCCATTGGGTGTCATTGACGGCCAGGCCGCCGCGTTCGGCGAGGGGCGCGGCGAGGGTGGGGCGGACGAGGGCGGCGGCGGACGAGGCGGAGAGGTGGAGGAGCTGCTTGTCGGCCAGGGTGGTGCAGCCGCAGACGAGGGCGAAGGCGGGGCGCGTGAGCGCGAGCGGCTCCAGCCCGGCGACGCCGGCGTCCTCGAAGAGGCAGACGCGCATCAAGTGACCCTCCCTGGTGCGGGCCCATTATCGGCGGGAGGGGCCGCGCGATGCAAGAGCGACCGGCCGACAAGAGCCCCCGCCGCCCGGCGTATCTCCTCTCTGGCGTGCCCCAAGGGAGGACAGCGATGAGCGAGCAGACCCGCCCCGACGGATTCCTCGGCGTCCCCGGCCTCGTGTACCGCCCCGGCTTCGTGCCGGACACGGAGCAGGCGGAGATCCTGGCGGAGGTGGGCCGCCGGCCCTGGCTCGACGACCTGAAGCGCCGCGTGCAGCATTACGGGTATCGGTACGACTACAAGGCGAAGAGGGTCGACCCGTCGATGTTCCTCGGCCCGCTGCCGGCGTTCGCCCTGCCGGTGGCGGAGCGTCTGCTGACGGCGGGGCTGGTGCCGGAGATGCCGGACCAGCTCATCGTCAACGAGTACGAGCCGGGGCAGGGGATCAGCGCGCACGTCGATTGCGAGCCGTGCTTCAAGGACGCGATCACGACGGTCAGCCTCGGCTGGGCCTACGAGATGGACTTCCTGAGCCTCGACACCGGCGAGGTGCGCTCGGCGCTGCTGGAGGCCGGCAGCGCCCTGGTGATGCGTGGCGACTCGCGTTACCGGTGGATGCACCGCATCAAGGCGCGGAGGAGCGACCACGGCGTCCCGCGCCGGCGGCGTGTGTCGCTGACGTTCCGCAATGTCGTGCTGGATGGCTAATTGCACCGCGGAAGGAAGCCAAATAGATGATTTGACACAGAAGCGTAGACATATCAGATGAAAGATAAACAACATAATTATGTAGAGACATACAGAAAGTGGTTCTTACGCGCGCACGCCGGCGTCGGCCATGATGCGGGCCACGGCGCGGTGGCAGGCCCGCGCCGCCGCCTCGCCGTCGTAGCCCTTCCGGCCCGACACCATCCCCGACACCTCGCAATTCACGTCGCCACGGTGGCCCGCCGCCGCCAGCGCCTTCAGCACGCCCGCGTGATCCATCTTGCCCGTCTCGCCCGGCAGCAGGAACGACGCCTTGCCGCCCGTCACCGCCACGTCCTTGATGGCGACGAACGCCGTCACCGGGGCGGCGGTCCGGACGAGGGCGGAGGACTCCAGCCCGCGGTGCTCGTAGTGGCTCTGGTCGTACACCATCCGCAGCCACGGCGACTTCAGCTGGCCGATCAGCCACGCGGCATGCTCCGGCAGGCTCATGGCGCCGAAGCGGTGCGGCTTGACGGCGAGGATGACGCGGGCGGCGGCGAACGCCTCCAGCCAGCCGCCGACGCGGCCGCGGAACAGGGCGCGCACCTTGTCCCACGCCCCGCCTCCGAGGACCGTCTCGACCAGTGGCGGGCGGCGCGGGCAGAGGTCGTGCGCCAGGCCGATGGCGCGTTTGAGGCGTTCGCGTGCCGCCCGGTCCGCCTTGTCATCGGCGGACGGGGCGACGTTCTCCATCAGCGCCGGCAGGCCGAGGCCGTTGTCGGAGAGGATCTTGCGGATCGTCTTGCGGCGGGCGGGCGGGAGCCTCTCCGGGGCGGAGTCGTACGCGGGCAGGAGGCACAGCTCGGCGGTGTCGAAGCCGGTGCGGGCGATGAGGGCGAGCGCCTTCTCGGCGGGCCAGCCGGGCAGGCCGTAGGTGCTGAAGCCGAGGGTCATCGTCTGGCGGGGCGGCGGTGCGGCGCCGAGGGCGAGGGCCGCCGCAAGAAACGTTCGCCGGTGCATGGTGGTGGCTCCTTGGAAAAGATGATATGGCCCCTTGCCCGTTCCGCCGTCATCGAGGTATGATCCGGCGTCACGCCCACCGATGGAGGAGCCGTCATGCTGCCCGCGCCGATCCTCGCCCTGGCCCTGCTCGCGTACGACCCGCCACCCCGCCAGGAGGCGCCCGTGCCGCCCCCGCCCACGGAAGCGCCGATGGACCCGATGAAGGACGCCCCCAAGCCGCCCCCGCCGCTGCCGAAGATCGACCCGGCCACGCCGCTCAAGGACCTGCTCCCGACGGCCCCCGTGGTGAAGAAGGCGCCGGTGTACCTGGGCGACGACCTGAGGCGGGCCCCCGAGCTGTCGTTCGAGGCGGCGCCGGCGAAGGCCCTCGACTCGCCGGAATGGCTGAAGCGCAAGGGATTCGCCGTCGCCGCGGCGCTGCACCTCAACGCCAGGGACGAGGACGGCTACCTGAAGGCGGCGATCAAGGGCCGCGACGACCTGGCCGGGCTGCCGTTCCTGCTCGGGGGGGCGTGCCGCATGAAGGGCCTCGCCAGGGAGGCGTTCAAGCAGGCCGCCTCGGGGCAGGTGGCCCGGAAGTCTCCGCCGCGGAAGGTCCTGCCGCCGCTGACGGCGCCGCCGCCGGCCGCCGCCCTGTCGGGCGCTTTGCCGTCGGCCCGGCTCATCTCCTTCAAGGCGGAGCGGGAGGAGGCGCCGGCCCCGGACAAGGCCCAGGAGGATGCCCTCGAACGCGCCCACGTCGCGGTGCTGGCACAGGTCAACGCGATCCACGACATGGACACGCGCGTCGAGGTGGTCAACACCCTCGCCGGCATCTCCAGGCCGGAGGCGACGCGCGAGCTGGCCCGCCTGGCCGTGTACTCCGCCGAGAAGGAGGTCCGCGAGGCGGCGCTGAAGGCCCTTTCGGTGCGCCGCGAGCGCGACTACACCGGCGTCCTGACGGAGGCGCTGCGTTACCCCTGGCCCGCCGTGGCCCGCAACGCGGCCCGCGCCATCGTCAAGCTGGAGCGCGAGGACCTGCTGCCGAAACTGGCCGACATGCTGGACGCGGCCGACCCGCGCTCGCCGCGCGAAGAGAAGGGCGGGCACGTGGCCGCCGAGCTGGTGCGGATCAACCACCACAAGAGCTGCCTGATGTGCCACGCCCCGGCGAGGGCCGGCGAGGTGGCCGATGACGTGTTGGCCGCGCCGATGCCGCTGCCGTCGGAGAAGCTGCCGCCGCCGGGCGAGGGCTATAACGGCCAGGGGCAGCCGTCGAACCTGCTTGTGCGGATCGACGTGACGTATCTGCGGCAGGACTTCTCCGTCATGCAGGAGGTCAAGGACGCGGACCCGTGGCCGGCGCTGCAGCGGTTCGACTTCGTCGTCCGCCAGCGCGGGCTGACGAAGGACGAGGCGGCGGACCTGAAGAAGCGCCTGGAGGGGCGCGAGCCGGGGGTGCTGTCGCCGTACCAGAGGGCGGCGGTGACGGCGCTGCGCGAGATGACGGGGCGCGACTTCGAGGCGAAGGCCGACGTGTGGCGCAAGTTCCTCAAGTCGCGCCCGTGAGGCGGCACGTCACTTCAGGCGGCGGAGAGACAGCGTGGTGACCTTCTCCGCCGGATCGAGGCCGGCAGGGCGTGGCGCGCCCGGCTCGGCCATGCTGATCTTCAGGGTGTCGCCCTCGAAGGCGTACAGGCCGGCCCGCGTCTGCCCGAGGCGCTCCCCCGCGGCGAAGGCGAAGTCGATCTGTCCCGACCCCTTGGAGGGGTCCACCTGAAGGGCGTAGATCTCGGATTTCATTTCGCGGACGCCGACAACGGCGCCGCCGCCGCCGGCCCCCTTCGCGGCGCCGACGCGGGCCAGGACGAACCGGCCCTCCTGGACGCTGACGATGTTGTCCTTCGACGAGCCGCCAGCCGGCGTGAGGGAGGCCACCTCCCATTGGCCCTCGAACTGGGCGAGGATGGCCTGAGCCTTGGCGGCGTTCTCGGCGGCGGGGTCGGCACAGCCGGCCGCGGCCAGGAGGAGGAGGAGGGCGGCGGAGAGCGCGGAGGTCTGGCGGATCATGTTCAGTCGGCTCTTCGGTGAAGGTGAGAAAAAGGGTGGGGCCGCCGGCCCTGGGGGCCGGCGGCGGGTGGGCGTGGCGAGCTGACGTCGCGGCGTCAGGGGACGTTACCGGTCTGTCCGTCGTCGGGGATCAGCATGGCACGCAGGGGCGTGCCGTAGGTCACCAAACGCACGCTGCCATCGGCCATGCCCATCAGGCCGCCCTCCGGCATGGGGCTGCCCCACTGATTCACGGCGGCCGCCGTGCCGTCACGCTGCCAGGTGGTGGCCGAGTCGCCCAGGCCGTTTCGGCCGGTGCCGTTCGTGCCGCCGGCGAAGATGGACACACGGCCGTTGGTGAGGGAGGCCGTCGTGTTGCGGTACTCCGCGACGGGGACATACATGTGGCCGAGGAGGACGGTGTTCGATGTGCCGTCGCTGATCTGGCTGAGGGTGCGGCGGGTGTTGGCGGTGTTGAGGGAGCCGGCGGAGGAGCTGTTGATGTAGGGGTTGATGGCGAAATCGGTTGCCGGGCCGGTCTCGGAGCCGCTGCCGCTCCCACTGGCGGTGATGATGAAGTAGTCGTTGCCGCCGGCACCCAGGCCGACGGAAAGGCCGGAGCTGTTCGAGCTGGAGTAGGAGACCCACGGGGCCGACTGGCCGGTCAGCCAGAAGTCGATGGTGACCGGGCCGTTGAACATGTAGATGCTGTAGCTGCCCGGAGAGTAGTTGTAGCGGTAGGGCGAGCCGGGGTTGGCGGTGAAGGGGATCGCCTGCGTGACGGTCCAGGTGCTGGTGTCGTAGATATCGATCCTGCCCAGGACGGGCGTGCCGGTGACGCCGGTGTAGAAGCCGGGCCGGCCCCGCAGCGGGCACAGCAGGGTGCGGACGGGCGTGGTCAGCGGCGTGGTGGACGGCTGGGTGTCGAAGACCTGCTTCTGCTCGATATAGGGCAGGATCTGGTACGCCCACGAGCCCGATGCGTGGTCCGCGTTGCTCGCATTGCCGGAGCCGTTGGTCGGGAGATAGTAGCAGGCATCGTGGTAGGAGTGGGAGGCCAGCACCAACTGCTTGAGGTTGTTGCTGCTGCTCATCCGTGCCGCGGCGTACCGCACCTTCTGGACGGCGGGCAGCAAGAGGCCGATCAGGATCGCGATGATGGCGATGACCACCAGCAGCTCGATCAGCGTGAACGCGGAGCGGCAGGGGCGCGACGCCCGGGGAACAAGGACAGGCATGAAAGTACCTCTCGGGACGATGAGGAAGAAGAACGGACGGCCCCGCCGGTGAGGGGCGCGCAATGGGGTGGGTCGGCCGGGGGCGCCGGCCGATGAGGCGGGGAGAATGGATCAACGAATCCACACCCCAGCATGTTCCTACCTAAGACGGTGACCCCCCCCCGACTCTCACCGCCGGGTGCGTCGGATTCCTCTGATCCTCTGGGCAGAGCACTCGTAACTGGCGGCGGCGCCCGAGGGCGCGTAGCATGCCCTTATCCCCCGAGGGCCGCCTCCATGACTCTCCTCCTCCTCGCCGTCCTCGCCGCCGGGCCGACCGGCACCGAACGAGTCCACCTCAACGGACACACCTTCACCCTCCCCGCCGGCTTCACCATCGAATTGGCCACCACGCCCGGGCTGGTCAAGCGGCCAGTCGCGGCGGCGTTCGACGACGCCGGCAACCTCTACGTCACCGAGGTGTCCGGCACCAACGACCCCGTCAAGAAGCAGCTCGCCGACAGGCCGCACCGCCTGTTGAGGCTGACCGCCAGGGGCGGCGTCTTCACGGCGATGACGGTGTTCGCGGACAAGCTCATGCTGCCGCAGGGGGTGATGTGGAAGGACGGCTCGGTGTACGTGGGCGCGCCGCCGTCGATCTGGAAGTTCACCGACACCAAGGGGACGGGCGTCGCGGACAAACGCGAGGAGTGGTACGACGGCAAGACGCTGACCGGCTGCGCCAACGACCTGCATGGGCCTTACGCCGGGCCGGACGGGTGGATCTACTGGACCAAGGGGGCGTTCGCCGAGCAGCGGCACAGGCGGCCCGGCAGGCCGGACCTCGTGACGCGGGCTTCGCACATCTTCCGCGCCCGGCCCGATGGTTCCGGCGTCGAAGCCGTCATGACCGGCGGGATGGACAACCCGGTCGATGTCGTGTTCACGCGCGGGGGCGAGCGTCTGGTGAGCTGCACCTTCATCCAGCACCCCGCCGGCGGGCTGCGCGACGGCATCCTGCACGCGGTCTACGGCGGCGTGTACGGGAAGGACCACGGCGTCCTCGACGGGCACGTCCGCACGTCACCGCACCTGATGCCGGTGATGACGCACCTGGGGGCGGCGGCGCCGTGCGGGCTGCACCGCTACGGGGCATCGGCGTTCGGCCCGGAGTACGCCGACAACGTCTTCTGCTGCCTGTTCAACATGCACAAGGTGACGCGGCATGTGTTGACGCCGAAGGGGGCGACGTTCACGACGCTCGACACGGATTTCCTCGTCAGCGACAACAAGGACTTCCACCCGACGGACGTGATCGAGGACGCGGACGGGAGCCTGATCGTGATCGACACCGGAGGGTGGTACAAGCTGTGCTGCCCCACGTCGCAGCTGCTGAAGCCGGAGGTGCTGGGGGCGATCTACCGCGTGCGGAGGAAGGGCGCGAAGGGCGGGCGGATCAAGCACCCGACGGACGAGGTGTGGGCGGCCTGCCGCAAGGAGGGCGAGGTGGAGCGGGCGTTCATCCGTGGCAAGCTGTCCGACAAGGACCCGGAGGTGCGGCAGGCGGCCATCCACGCCGTCAGCCTGTGGCGGGACGGGAAGGCGCTTGGGCGGTTGCGGGAGATCGTGAAGGATTCGCGGCATCCGCACAACCAGCGGGCGGCGGCGGAGGCGCTGGGGCGGATCGGCGGCGATTCGTCGGGGGCGCTCCTGGAGGGGGTGCGCGGCCCGGCGGACGACATTCTGACCCACTCGCTCATTTTCGCCCTCATCGAGGGCGGCCGGCGTGCCCCCTTGGACGAGGCACTGGGCGGCCCGCCGGCGGCGCGGCGGGCGGCGCTGATCGCGCTGGAGCAGATGCCGGGCGGCATCGCCTCCGAGGTCGTCCTGCGCCATCTCGACGGGGATCTCGCCGAGACGGCATGGTGGATCGCGGGGAGGCACGGGGATTGGGGGGACGATCTTGCGAAGGAGTTACGGGGGCGGCTGGGCCGTCCGGAGGTGCTGGCCCGCCTGCGACGCTTCGGCGGCAGCCCCGAGGTTCGGAAGATGCTGGCCTCGCGCCTTCACGGCGGCGACGTTGTGACCCACCAGCAGGTCCTGGCTGCGATGGCCGCGACGGGCCTCAAGACGCTGCCCGCGGAGTGGGGCGAGCCCGTCGCCCTCGCGTTGGCCCATCTGGACAACGGCGTCGTGTCGGCGGCCCTCGCCCTGCCTCCGTCCGCCGCCACGAAGGCCGCGCTGGCGCGGCTTGCGGGCGACGAGAGGCGCCCGGCCCTGGTCCGCCTGCGCGCCGCCCAGCCCGGCCCGCTCTCGGGCAAGGTGTTCGCCCTCGCCCTCGACCACATCAAGGCCGACGCCGACGTGGCGACGCGCTCGCGTGCCGCCTACGTCCTGGCCTCGGCGACGTTGACCGCCGAGCAGCGTCTCGCCCTCGCCCGCGCCTTGCCGGCCGCCGGGCCGATGGAGCTGGGCAGGCTCCTCGCGGCGTTCGCAACCTCGACGGATGAGACGGTGGGCCGCGAGGTGATCGCGGGCGTCCGCAAGTCGGCGGTGAGGTCGTCCCTGCGTCCACAGCAGGTCCGCGAGGCCCTCGGCAAGATGCCCGCGGCGGTGCAGAAGGAGGTGGCGTCCCTCGTCGCCGAATTGGATGCCGGGGCGGCGCGGCAGGCGGAGGATCTGGAGAAGCTGCTGGCCTCGCTGGGCAAGGGCGACGAGGTGCGCGGGCGGGCGGTGTTCAACAGCGCGAAGGCGGCGTGCGCCTCATGCCACGCCATCGGCTACCTGGGCGGCAAGGTCGGGCCGGACCTGACGCGCATCGCCCGCATCCGCTCGGAGCGCGACCTGCTGGAGGCCATCGTCCACCCCAGCGCCAGCTTCGTGCGCAGCTACGAGCCGGTGTCCGTGCGCACGGCGAAGGGCACGACGTTCAGCGGCGTCATCAAGTCGGAGACGGCGGCGGAGGTGGTGTTGACGGTGAGCGCGACGGAGGAGGTACGCGTGGCCCGCGGCGACATCGAGGACATCCAGCCGGGCAAGGTGTCGATCATGCCGGCGGGGATGGACAAGGTGCTGACGCGCCGGGAATTGGCGGACCTGGTGGCGTTCCTGCGGGCGTGCAAGTGAGGGGGGGTGGGACAGTGGGTATCCGTGTCGTCTGCCCCGGATGCGGCAAGGAGGGCATCGCGCCGGACAACGTGGCCGGGCGCCTGATCCGCTGCCGCGGCTGCCGCACCGAGTTCCCCGTCGGCCCCGGCCCCGTCGAGGAGCCGGCAATGCGCGTCATCGCCGAGACGCACCCCGGGGCGGCCCTGCCCGACATGGCCGACCTGTCGCTGCTCGTGCGGGCGCGGCGGTTCCTGAAGCGGCCCGTCCCGCCCGATCTGGACGACCACTCGATGGGCCTCGGCCTCATCCGGGCCTACGCGGCGGGCGACGAGGACAAGCTCCGCGACAAGAACTACCTGAAGGTGCTGAAGACCTTCCTGATCGTGCTGCGTCTGGGCGGCAAGGGGGGCTCGCCGGAGTGCCGGGAGTACACCGCCGAGGAGGTGCGCATCCTCCAGGACATCCAGGCGGAGCTGGGCGGGTGACGCGCACCCGCCCCGAAGCCGGGTGGACCGGGTTGAGCCGGGCGCCTCGCGAGACGACGCGCGCGCCACGCCGCTCACTCGCCGCCGAAGAACGCGGGCACGCCGAGCGACAGCAGCAGGCCCAGTGAGCGCAGCGACTCCATCACGTTCACCTTGCTCGACCCGGCCCGGCGCTCCTCGAAGACGATGGGCGTCTCGCCGATGCGGCAGCCGGCCCGCTTGCAGCGGTACAGCACCTCCTGCATGAACGAGTAGCCCAGCGACCGCGTCCGATCCAGCCCCGCCTCGCGCAGCTTGCTCACCCGGTAGCAGCGGTAGCCGCCGCTCAGGTCCTTCGCCCGGAAGCGGAACAGGAAGCGCGTCAGCAGGTTGACGCAGCGGCTGATGACCCGTCGGCTCAGCGGCCAATCGACGGTGCGCCCGCCGGGGACGTAGCGCGAGCCGATCATCACGTCGTGGCGGCCCATGCCGCCGAGGATGGCCGGGAGGTGGGCCGGGTTGTGGCTCAGGTCGGCGTCCATGTTGACGAACAGGTCGTATCCGCCGTCGATGGCGTAGCGCATCGCCGCCAGGATGGCCGTCCCCAGGCCGAGCTTGCCTGCCCGCAGCAGCAGTCGGACACGCGGGTCCTTGCGGCCCATCGCACGCACGAAGTCGGCGGTGCCGTCGGGCGAATTGTCGTCGACGACGAGGACGTCGGCGTGCGGCGCCCAGGCCCGGATGCCGGGCAGGAGCGTCTCCAGATTCTCGCGCTCGCGGTAGGTGGCCAGGCCGACGAGGACGCGTTGCCCCCGAGCAGCGATCACCGTCTCCGCGCGTACGTTGAGCATGGGCCGGCCTCCGTGCCGGCGCCGGTTATACCGCGGGGGCGGCGGCGAATCGAGAGGGATTCACAACCACGCCCGCACGATCAGCAGCCCGAACACCACCGCCAGGGCCGTCGTCACCAGCCCCGGCAGTTGGAACGAGTGGTTCAGCACCCAGCGCCCGATGCCCGTCGTCCCCGTGCGGTCGAGCTGGATCGCCGCCACGATGGTGCCGTAGTTCGGCAGCACGAAGTAGCCGTTCACCGCCGGCGTCATCGCCATCAGCACCGGCGCGGGCAGCCCCAGCGTGAAGCCCAGCGGCATCAACGCCCCCACCGTCGCCGCCTGACTGAGCAGGAAGATCGACGCCACGAAGAGGCCCACGGCGAACAGCGGCGGGTACGCCTCGGACATCCCCCGCAGCCCGCCCACCAGCGCCCCGCGGTTCGCGCCGAGGAACGTGTCGCCCAGCCACGCGATGCCCAGGATCGTCACCAGCGCCACCGACCCCGCCTGCGCCGCGTTCGTCCGCGGCAGCTCCTCCGCCCTCGGCCGGCACAGGAGCAGGATGACCGCCGTCACGCCGAACATCACCATCTGGATCACCGCCGGCATCGACGGCAGGTGCCTGCCCCCGTCACGGGCCAGCGGCTTCATCGCGCCGTACAGCACCACCAGCACCACGCCGGCCACGAACAACGCCGCACTCAGCGCCGCGCCGGCCGGCAGCTCCTTCTTCGCGTTGTGGTCGGCGGGACCGATCTGCCCCTCCGCAACCCGCCTGCGGTACTCCGGGTCGTCGGCCAATTCGACGCCCACGAACGACTGGATGAACGACGCCACCACGACGGCCAGCAGCGACGCGGGCACGGTGACGGCCAGCAATGACATCAGGCCCAGGCCCGAGCCGCTCTGCTCCAGCAGGACGAGCATGGCCGCCGTGGCCGCCGACACCGGCGAGGCGGTGATGGCGATCTGCGATGAGATGACGGAGACGGACAGGGGCCGCTCCGGGCGGACGCCGTTCTCGCGGGCGACTTCCGCGATCACCGGGAGCAGCGGGTAGATGACGTGGCTGGTGCCGGCGCAGAAGGTGAACGCGAACGTCACCAGGGGGGCGATGAGCGTGATGCGCCGCGGGTCGCTGCGGATCGCCTTCTCGGCGAGGCGGACGAGCAGGTCGATCCCGCCCGCCGCCTCCAGGGCCGACGCCGCCGTGATCACCGCCAGGATGATGAGCATCACGTCGATGGGCGGCTTGCCCGGCTCGGCGCCGAAGCCGAAGCACAGCACGGCGACGCCGACGGCGCCCCACGCCCCACGCCCCACGCCGCCGGCGCGGGCGCCGATGGCGATGGCGGCCAGCATGACGGCGAGCTGGAGCGTGAAGTTGACGCCGGTGCCGGGCACGGGGGCGTCACGGAATGCGAGCGCGAGGAGCTGGAAGGCATGGTCCATGCCTCGCAGGATACGGAATCGCTCCCCCACGCGCCGGTGCGGGTGCCCCGTCTGCGGGTGGCCGGGGGTCGGGCTCTGGCGACCACGGTTCAGACTCCTCGGATGGTCATGGCGTTCAGTCAAGTGCCCTGTTCCGGGGTCGCCAGAGCCCGACCCCGGCCACCCAGAATTGGGCCTCCCTCACACGGCGCGTGTATCAGACACCGTCCTCGGAGCGAGCCAGCCAGCCGACGGCGGTGTCGCGGTAGCGCGTCAGGCCCTTGTACTCCACGAGCGCCGGGTGCAGCGTCTTCAGTACGCGGTGCAGGCGTCGGCCCCACCCAGGCACCGTGGCCAGCTCGTGCAGGGCGATCAGGTAGCAGCGGATGCTGAACACAATGGCGTTGCTGCGCGGCAGGCGCCACAGCGCCTGAAGCTCGACGCGCAGGTGGACGATGTCGCCGACGTTCTCCGGGGTCACGGACGCGCGGTCCCGGCCCCAGTGCGGGTACTGCTCCGGTGACGTGTCCAGACGCGGGTGGACCGTCATCGTCCAGTTGAGCCGCCGCACCGGCTGCCCGACGCGCAGGTTGAGCAGGAACTTGAGCGCCCTGGTGAACACCCCCAGCTCGTGGGCCACGGGCACCGGGCCGTGCCACTCCATGAAGCTCATGCCGAGGTCGAACTCCAGCGACCAGTCCGCCTGCGTCGTGACCATGCCGGCGTCCATCCACAGGTCGCCGTCGCGTTGGTCGAGGACGCACCAGTCCCCTTGCGCCTGCCGCGTCGCGTACTCCAGCGGCTCATGGGGCAGCGTCGCCGGGTCGCCGAACGTGAATCCGTCGTCGAGGCCCAGCGGCCCGTTGTGCCAGCGCCACCGCGCCCCCGCCCGCTCCAGCCGGAAGTGATCCGGGTAGTCGCGTGCCAGGCCCGTGAGGATCAGCTCCAGCACGTCCCACTGCGCCGCCATCATGTGCGGCAGCGCCAGGTAGCGGCCCGGCCTCTCCAGGCAGAGCGCCCGCTCGCGGCACTCGGCGATGTAATGCTCGTCGACGTCGATGGGATGCTCAAACACCGAGCCGGGCGGCCCGCCGGCGTGCGGCTCGATGTTCACCGCGTAGGCGTAGGTGTCCTCCGCGAACGGGAACGGGAAGCGACGGATCGCCTCGGGGCTGTTGCGGAAGGAGAAGTCCCCGCGATACGTCTCATCCGGCTTGAATGCGATGGGCATCGTGATCCCTCAACGGTCGAGAACGAGGCGCGTGCAGCGCGCACGCGACACGCAGGGCATGATCTTGCGGCCGCCGGCCTTGTCCGCGTCGGAGAGCCAGTGGTCGTGGTGCAGCAGCTCGCCCTCCAGCTCCAGCACGCCCGTCTCGCACTCGCCGCACACCCCGCCCCGGCACAGGTACGGGGCGGCGACGCCCAGCGCCTCGATGGCCTCCAGCAGACTCCTGCCCGGCTGCACGCGCGTCGTCAGCCCCGACCGCGCGAGGATCACGTCGAACGGCTCGCCCACGGGCGGGGCGGCGAACTCCTCGGAGTGGACGTTGCTGGCAGGCCAACCGGCGGCCCGCGCCGCACGCGCCACCGCGTCGATCATCCCCGCAGGGCCGCAGGTGTAGACGTGCGTCCCCAGCGGGCGGCCGGCCAGGATGGCGCCGACATCATGCGGGCCGTCCGCGCTGTGGGAGAGGCGGACGCGCTCGCCGTGGCGTTCGCGGAGGGCGTGGCCGTAGTGGGCGTGCTCCGGCCCGCGCGTGCGGTAGTGCAGCTCCCAGGGCACGCCGGCGGCCTCGGCGTCGTCGATGAGGGCCAGGATCGGCGTGATGCCGACGCCGCCCGCGATGAAGACGTGCCGGCGTGCCAACTTCGCCAGCGGGAACAGGTTCACCGGGTGGGAGATGTCGAGGCGCGTGCCGGCCGACACCTCCTCGTGCAGGAATCGGGAGCCGCCCCGGCCGTCGTCATGGAGCCGGACGGCGATCCGGTAGCTCCACCGATCACCCGTCGGCCCGAGGAGCGAGTACGGGTTGCGGAACGTCCGGTCGTGCCGGCGCAGGACGACGATGATGTGGCTGCCGCCCGAGAAGGCCGGCAGCTCGCCCCCGTCGGCCCGGACGAGGGTGAACTCCTTGATGAGAGCCGTCACCTGCGCGACGGACGCCACCTCGACGGCGATGGTCGGGGCGCGGCTCATGGGAACGCCTCCACGGCCGGCGGCAGATCGCCCGGCGCCTCGGCGTCGGCCATGACGCCCATGTACGCCGCCAGCCGGCGCGAGTAATGATCGCGGACGATCAGATGGCGCTTGCAGCCCGCGCACTCCGCAACGGTCCTCGTCACGCCCTCGCTGATCGACCGGCAGTGGACGCAGAAGACACGCCGCGCCGCGCTCCCCCGGTGTTCGCACTGGACCTCGCCGCCGCCCATGCCGTGCCGCGCCGCGATCTGAACGGCGAGGCCGAGGAAGCTCTCCGGCCCGGCGAGGTAGAGGCGCACGCCCATGACGCCCGCGGCGAGGGCGCCATCCAGGTCGGCGATGGCGAGGACGCGCACATCGGCGCCGGGCGGCATCTCCGCCACGAGGCGTTCGATGGCCGCGACGCCGGCCGCCTCGCCGAGCAGGATGTGTGAGCGGCCGGCGGGGTCGGGCCGCAGCGTGCCCCAGAGGGGTTTGCTCTTGATGCCCGCGTTCGACATCGCTCGCCCTCCCACTTCGGCCCCCGGGGCGGCACCGGGGCACTCCGCGTCTTCCACATAACGACGATATGCGTACAGGGGCAGGTAGAGGAGGATAATCCCCAGCCCGAGGAAGAACAGCCAGCGCTTGCCCGGCCCGACCGCGATGTCGGCGGCGTGGTAGCCCCCGTAGATCCACACGAACAGGACGGCCGCCGCGATCCCCAGCGCGACGAAGCGCAGGAAGTCCGGCATCCGCACCGGGCGCGGCTCGTGGGGGTGCCGCTGCCGGTACAGGAAGTACCCGAGCAGCGCCAGGCCGACGCTCAACAGGTAGCCCATGTTGGAGAAGATGTAGATCTCCAAAGGCGAGGCGATGAACACGACCAGGATCGAGCAGGCGAGGTTGAAGGCCATCGCGTAATCCGGCGCCCCGTAGCGGTTGGTGTGCATGAAGAACCTGGGCAGCAGGCCGTCATGTGCCGCCTGGTAGAGGGACCGGCCACAGCCCATGAGGGCGTTCAGCACGGACAGCATGAGCGCGAGGATCAGCGGGACGCCGATGACCCAGCGGACCCAGGTGCCGGCCCCGAAGACGGCCTCCGTGTACGCCAGGAAGGCCAGCATCGGGTCCGCGCCCAGCCCGCCGCCCAGCACGACGACCAGCATGAGCGGGAGGGTGAGGTAGATGAACAGGCCGTACAGGCCCGAGCAGGTCATCGCGATGACGGCGTCCCGCGCCGGCTCGGTGCACTCGCCGATGTAACAGGCCGCCGCCTCCATCGAGAACACGGACCAGCTCATGATGAACACCCAGCTCGCGTAGAAGGCGAAGCCCGCGCCGGCGGGGTCGGCCGGGTGGAAGCCTGCGACGTTCTCCCAGTGCATGGCGGACGGGTGGAAGAACGGCAGGAAGACGAGGAGGGTGATGGGCACCATCGAGACGACGCCGAGAATGGTGGCGAAGCTCGTCCCGAGCTGGATCCCCAGGTAACACGGCACGAACAGGATCACCAGGCCGACGATGGCCAGGATCAACACGTTGACGGTGATCGGCGCGCTGATCGGGGTGAACTCCTCGCCGAGGGGGATGCCGAACAGGATGGCGATGTAGCGGGCGGCGAGGATCATGTTGATGGGCGCGACGGGGAACCAGCCGAGCCCGTACGACCAGGCCGACAGGCCGCCCAGCTGCCTGGCCACGTCCGGCCCGAGGTCCTTGAAGGTCTCGGCGGCGTAGGAGGGCAGCCCGCCGGTGCGGTGCGGCATCATCGCCGCCAGCTCGGCGAGGCAGAGGCACAGGACGACGCCGGCGGCGGTGACGAGGAAGAAGACCGGGATGGCGGCCGCGCCCATGCCCTTGACGGCGTAGGGGGCGATCCCGGTGACGAGGAGCGTGCCGGCGAGGCCGATCACGAAGGCGCCCCACCAGTTGGTCTTGCGGTGCAGGCCACCCTGCGGGTCAGGGCCGGGGTCGGCTGTCATTGGTCCTCCAGGAAGGGACGCCGACGTGCCCCGATCAGGCGCCGCCCCACTTGCGCTGGCCGCAGAAGAAGCCGACGCCGTGGGTGGGGGAGGAGAAGGTGATGTCGCTGCCCTTCGGGAAGTAGAAGACGTCGCCGGGCCTGGCGTGATGGGACTGGCCGGTCTCGTCGCTGATGATCATCTCGCCCTCGATGATCAGCTTCATCTCGTCGTAGTCGTAGTGGTAGGAGAGCGATTTCCCCGCCTCCATGCGGAAGAACCCGCACACGATGGTCTTCTCCGGGTCGTCGGAGGCGTGGACGTCCGCCAGGAAGGCGGCCGTGTCGGGGACCTTCATGCTGGGCAGATCCATCGATCTGGCACCGACTGCGACTTTGAACATTTCGTACCTCTCTGTGCTCGTGTTGCGTGGCTGGCACATGGCGAACAGCGGGCTCGGCCGGGCTACTTCGTCTTCCGAACCGACCACGTCATCCCGTCCTTCGGCATGGCGAAGAGGCGGACGTGGAAGTGGTCGCCCCCCTTGCCCCGCGCGCGGGTGAACACCACCTCCCGCCCGCCCTCCTTGGGGCACTTCCCCTTCGGCCCGACGGCGAACGTGAGCTTGTCATCCTCCGGCCCGGCCCACATGAACACCAGGAGCTTCTCACTGCCGAAATCGACCCGCGCCGCGACCGTGCCCCGCGTGGTCGAGTCGTGGATCACCTCCGCCAGCTCGTCGACGCTCTTGATGACCGACGGCCAGCGCGTCGTCAGCCGGGCGGCCTTGGCGCACACCGCCACATCAATCCTGCGGACGCCTTCGTCCGGCTCCGCCGCCAGCAGGGGCAGCGTCAGGGAGAACACCGCCAGGGCCATCATCCGCCGAGTCATGTCGTCGCTCCGTTGTGAGGTCACTCGATCACGGTCACGAACCACCATTTCGTCTCCTGGACGGGGGCGGAGACGTACCGCCGCCCGCCGGCGGCCTTGTGGATGTCGGCCCTGTTCGGGAGGGGCCAGGGGAGGCCGGGATACCGGCCGGCCACCGGGGCGAGCTCCCCCTCCTTGCCCGGGTCGGTGAAATCAGCGTGGCCGATGACACGCCGATCCCCGTCGGCGAGGAACCAGCGGGTGTTCTGGCCCTGTAGCCACCCGTCCAGCACGGAAGTGAGGTCGGCCAGCTTCAGGTCAACCGTCAGCACACCGACGAACTTCTTCTCCCTGTTCACGAGGCGCATCGAGTACGACACCATCCACACGTCGCCGCCGCCGCCGTCGAAGTACGGCTTACCCCACAGGTCGTGGCCCGTGTCGCGCGGGATCGTGTACCAGTCCTTCTCGAGGTGGTTGTACTCCCGCTTGAGCAGATCCTTCCGCGTGATCCGCTTCTGCCCCGTGCCCTTCTCCTCGGTGCGGTAGACGTAGAAGCAGTGGTGATCCATTCCCTTGAATGCCTCCGGCTCGAACCCGAGGGTGAGGCCGAAGATCCGCTCGTCCGCCACCAGGACGTCGCGCATGAACCGTTCCAGCTTCTTGTCGTCGCCCAGCTTCTCGTCGCCGGCCACCGCCGCCCGAAGCGCGTTGCCCGCCAGCGACAGCCGCTTCAGCTCGCCGTCGATGCGCGCGGCGATCTGGTGGGTGAGGCCGAGCTGCGCCCTGTCACGTTCCGCCTCCATCCGCTGTTCAGCCCGCGTCGCCCGCACGGCGAGCCAGCCGGTGACCGCCACCCCGACGATGAGCAGCAGGACGAAGGCGGCGGCGGCGGCCAGCGTCTTCCAGTTCTTCCGGGCGAACCGCCGCAGCACCTCCCCCGTGGACGGCGGGCGGGCCTTCAACGGCTCGTCCCTGAGGTGGCTGCGCACGTCGTCGGCCAGCTCCTTCGCCCCGCCGTAGCGGCCGGCGCGTTCCCTGGCGAGGCACTTCATGGCGATCAGGTCGAGGTCGCCGGCGAGACGAGCGGCCAGCTTCGCCGGCTCCTCGCGGCGGGCGTGGGCCAGCCGCGCCAGGTCGGCGGCGGAGGCGACTCGCGCGCTGGGCGGCGGCGGCGTCTCCTCGCACACCAGGCGCAGCTGGGCCACCAGCCCCAGCTTCTCCATCCTCGCCCTCTCCAACGGCGTCGTGCCCGTCAGCAGCTCGTACAGGAGCACGCCCAGCGAGTACACGTCCGCACGCGGGTCCACGCCTAGGGGGGTGGGGTTGGCCTGCTCCGGCGCCATGTACAGCACCGTCCCCACCGCCGCGTCCCCGATGGTGTGCAACAGCCCCTCCGCCCGCTGGTCCGTCGCCTTGGCGATGCCGAAGTCGATCACCTTCGGGACCGGCCGCCCGTCCGTCTCCATCACCAGGGCGTTGGACGGCTTGATGTCCCGGTGGATCACGCCCTTCTTGTGGGCGTGGTCGATGGCTTCGCAGACGTGGAGGAACAGCTCCAGACGCTCCCTGACCGTCAGCCGGGACTCATCGCAGTAGCGGTTGATCGGCACGCCGGGGATGTACTCCATCACGAAGTACGGCCTGCCTCCCTGGGCCGTGCCGGCGGCGAGGAGTCTGGCGATGTTCGGGTGGTCCATCATCGTGAGGATCTGCCGCTCCGCCTCGAAGCGGGCCAGCACGTGCCGCGACCCCATACCCGGCTTGATGAGCTTCAAGGCCACCTTCCGCCCCCCCGATCCCTCCTCGGCCAGATAGACGACGCCCATGCCGCCCTCCCCCAGCGCCTTCAGCAGCCCGTACGGCCCGATGGACGTGGGCCCGTCCTCCGGGCCGGGTCCGGGCACCACCTCGTCCACGGTCGGCCCCTCCGCCGCCGAGCGGCTGTCGAGGAAGCCGCACGGGTCCTCGTGGGCCGACAGAAGGGCCTCCACCCGGCGGCGCAGGTCGGCGTCGGGGCCGCACGCCTCGTCGAGGAAGGCGGGCCTCTCTCCCGGGGGCAGCTCCGACGCGCGCAGGAAGATCTCCTTCACGGCCGCGGGCGGGGTGGGCATGTCGGCCTCCGACGGGAGGGATACCAGTAATGCGTCATCGGTGGCCGCTTTGTCTCACGGATTCTCGCCGGCCCGGACGGCGTCGCGCAGCCACGCCCTGGCGTAGGTCCAGTGCCGATACGCGGTGGCGCGGGACACCCCCAGCGTCTTGGCCGCGTCCTCGACCGACAGGCCGGCGAAGATGCGCAGCTTGGCCACCTCGGCGGCGGGGCCGTCCTCCTGGGCGAGCCGGGTGAGGGCCTCGTCCAGGGCGAGGACGTCGTCGGGCGTGGTCAACACCACGGGCTCGCGGCCGGCCAGCTCCACGCGGGCCATCCCTCCGCCGTGCTTGTGGGCCTTCTTCCACCGCGCCTTCTCGACGAGGATGCGCCGCATGGCCTCGCCTGCCGCCGCCTTGAAATGACCCTCATGATCCCAGCCCGGGCCGCCGCCATCGCCGACGAGGCGGAGGTAGGCCTCGTGGACCAGGGCCGTCGGGTCGAGGGTCTGCCCGGCCGGCTCCCTGGCCAGTTGGCTGGCGGCCATCCGGCGCAGCTCGTCGTAGACCAGCGGCAGGAGCCGGCGGGCGTCCTGGGGCGGGACTTCGCTCATCGGGGGCTCCGCGTCAAAGGGTGGGTCAGGTGGTTATCGTAGCGGGTTTCGGGACACCCCTCACGGAAGCGGCACAGAGGCGGTGAAGGCGATGCGCGAATCGAGACAGGAGAGGGGCATGCGTCTCACGTCTCTTCCACGGCTTTGAGCCGTGGACGCCTTGCCTTCCGGGCTCCGCCGGTGAGACGATCACGCCTCTGGATGGCGGAAAAGCGACAGGGGTGAAGCACCGGCGGAGCCCGGAAGGCCGAACGCCCCGGCCAGAAGGCCGGGGGCGAGCGGTGTCGATGCAGGGAGGAGTGTCGAGTGACCGACGCCTCGTTGAAGCGACACCCGAAGGGCCAGGTTCAAAGGCTGGGGCACTGCTGGGAGGCTGGATCGCCGGGTGCCCCGGGTCAGACGCACAGGCCCGGCTGGCCGCCGGGCGGTTCATTTCCGTGGCGTGGGGGGGTGTGAGGTGGTCAGGGAAATGAACTTCCTCAAGTGCTACTGCTGTCTGCATTTGCGGCGGTAAAGTTCGTTTCCCTGGTTCGTTTCCTTCACTGAAGGGCGTCCATTCGCACTTGCGGGTACAGGTTCGTATCCCCGGTTCGTCTCCTTCACTGACTGGCGTCCATTCGCCACCATCCGGGGCGGGCACGGCCGGCACCGGTGGGTCGAGTAGCGGAGTGGGTTTCGTCGGATTGCAAGAAACGGATAGCGGCCCTCCGCCCCGCTCTGGTAGGCTGCCGGCGGAGGGCGTGGACATGCCGAACGACCTGGTCGCGGACGTGTGCGGGTTGATCGAACGCAGCCTGGAGGAGGCGCCGACCCTGGCCGACCTCGCCGACGCCGTCGGCGTCAGCCCGTCGCACCTCCAACGCGCGTTCAAGAAGGCGGTCGGCGTGTCGCCCCGCCAGTACGCCGAGGCACGGCGTCTCGGCAGGCTCAAATCACGACTGCGGGAGCAGGCGAGCGTGACTACCGCGATGATCGAGGCGGGCTACGGCTCGCCGAGCCGGCTGTACGAGAAGGCCGCCGGCCAGATGGGCATGACGCCGGGCACCTACCGCCGCGGCGGACACGCGGCGTCCATCCGCTACACTGTCGCCGGATGCCCGCTCGGGCGGATGCTGCTGGCGGGGACGGAACGCGGGGTGTGCGCCGTCTACTTCGGCGACGCCGACGGCCCGCTGGAGGCGGAGCTGGCGCGGGAGTTCCATGCGGCGACGCGCCTGCGCGACGACGAGGGCCTGGCCGCGTGGGCCGAGCGGGCGTGCGCCGTGCTGAGCGGCGGGGCGGACG
The DNA here is from genome assembly GCA_964630925.1 of uncultured Alcaligenaceae bacterium. Classification (GTDB taxonomy): domain Bacteria; phylum Planctomycetota; class Planctomycetia; order Gemmatales; family Gemmataceae; genus RGDT01. The sequence continues at coordinate 100,760 of CAZVZK010000006.1, read as the reverse complement.
ACCTGCCGTTGGACGTGAAGGCGACGGCGTTCCAGTGGAAGGTGTGGGAGCAGTTGCGGGCGATCCCGCGCGGGCAGACGCGGACGTACCTCCAGGTCGCCGAGGCGCTGGGCAAGCCGACGGCGGCGCGGGCGGTGGCGCGGGCGTGCGCCACGAACCCGGTGTCGCTGCTGGTGCCGTGCCACCGCGTGGTGCGTGGCGACGGCGGCCTGGGCGGCTACCGCTGGGGCCTGCACCGCAAGCGGGCGCTGCTCGACGGCGAGGCCGGCGGCTGACGCTTACGGCTTGCGGCGGTCCTTGTCCTTGCGGCCGGGGGTCGGACGCGGGTGTTCGATCCGCGCCGGCGGACGCGGCGGCGTCAGCGTCACCGGCCGCCCCGCACCGCGCGGCGGGCCGCCCGTGGACTCCACCTTTACGCGCCGCGTGGTCACCTCGCGCACCGTCACCGAGTGCGCCCGCGCGTCGCGCCGCGCCGCGGTGTCCAGCGTCGTCAGCTTGACGCTCTTCGCCGTCGCCACCGTGGCCGCCGGCGCGATCATCGTCGTCACCCGCGTCTCGGTGCGGGTGATGGTCGTCTGCTGGACGAGGGTGCGTGGCGGCAGGGGGGCGCGGCCCGCGGCGCGGTCGTTGTACAGGTTGATCTGCACGTTCAGCCACGCCGGGTCGCGGCGGCGCTCGTACACCTCGTAGGCGATGATCGGCTCGTAGCGGCGCCGCCCGTAGACGACGACGCTCTCGTACCCGAGGCGGGCGTAACGCGGGCCGTAGAAGTCGCCGAAGTAGTAGTGGCACGCCGAGGGCCGGACGAACATCGCCTCGACGACGACGGTGTCGCGGACGGCGTGGCGCGGCGTGTAGACGAAGCCTGCGACCATGACGCGCGGCGAGATGATGACGGGGGCGTACAGGATGCCGCGCCGTGACAGGGCGAGGTCCCAGTAACCGGGCACGAAGAGGTAGCCGGCCGGCGTCCAGCGGTAGTGGTCCTGCACCCACACGTGGCCGGGCTGCACCCGCGCCCAGTACCCGGCCCGCCAGCGGTACGTCGTGCCGCCCCACACCCACACGCCGGGGACGTAGAAGCTCTCGGGCGAAGGGGCCGCACCGGGGTCCTTGACCGCCGGCGGCGCCGGCGGCTCGGGAAGGTAGGTGACCTCCTGCGCCCCGTCCTTCGACGCCGTCCACAGGCCAGGCACCCAGCGGTAGTTGTCGCCCTCGGCCCTCCAGTAGCCGGCGACCCACGCCTTGTTGGGCGGGGCGACGCGCCAGACGCCGGACACCCAGAGGAAGTCGGCGCGGTCGTCGTCCCACGCCCAGTAGCCGCCGATCCAGACGGCCTTGCCCTCGGGCTTCTCGGGGGGCGGCATCTCCTCGATGGCGGCCGGCGGCTTCTTCGGGACGGGCTTCGTCGGGACGGGGTCGGCGGAGGGGCTGGCGAACGCCTCATGGACGGGGCCGCGTGCCTGCACCTCGACGCCGACGGGCACGTCGGGCAGGGGGGCGTCCTGGGCGGCGCCTGGCAGGCAGAGGGCGAGGGCGGCGAGGGAGAAGAGGAGCCGCATGGCGGTACTCCGTGGATCGGGCGTCCGCCGGAATAGCGAAAGGGGCCGGGCGTGTCCATCGCGTCCCGCGTCCCGGCGTTCGCCTTGCGGGGGCGGTCAGGGGCCGGCATAATGCCGGCGGAGGGAGACATGGCCAAGAGATCACCGTTCCCAGGCATGGACCCGTACATCGAGGCGTCGGGCTACTGGCGCGACTTCCACACGAGCTTGAGCGTGGGGATCAAGGAGGCCATCGCCCGGCAGTTACCGAAGGGCTACCACTGCGTGGTGGAGGAGAGGACCTACCTCGTCACCGTCGGCGAGGACGAGAAGGAGATCGCCACCGGCGTCCCCGACGTCGCCGTCCTCCGCCCGAGGTCGTCCCGCAGGCCGGGGCACGGCCGGGCGGCCCCCGCGACGGCCGGGGCCATCCTGATGGAGCCGGTGATCCCCGAGACGTACCGGCAGAGGTTCATCGAGATCCGCGGGGGGGCCGACAAGCACCTCGTCACCTGCATCGAGGTCATCTCGCCGGCCAACAAGCACGCCGGGGAGGAGGGCCGCGACCTCTACCTCCGCAAGCGCCAATCCATGTTGCTCGGGGACGTTCACTTCATCGAGATCGACCTGTTGCTCGGCGGCACGCGGATGCCGATGGCGGGTGCGTGGCCCGACTCGCCGTATTACACGCTCCTCTGTCGCAAACCCGGGACGCGCTGCCTGGTCACCCCCGCCGGCTACCGCTCCCCCTTGCCGCCGCTGACCGTGCCACTGGCGGGGCGCGACCCCGACATCACGGTCCCGCTCCAGCCCCTGGTGGACCGGATCTATAAGGGGACGGGCTACCGCGACCTGCTGAACTACTCGGCCCGGCTTCCGCTGGGTGAGGACGAGGCGGGGTGGGTGACGGGCAGGTTGGCCAGGACGGTGAAGGGGTGACCCGCTGGGTCATCACATCCGGAGAGCAACGTGGATAGCCTCGTCGAGCGTGCCTCTGCCTGGCTGCGGCCGGCCCTCGCCTTGGCCCCGGACAGGATTCACGCGGCCGACGTCCATTATGCCGATGCGTGGACGCCGGAGATGGTGCGTCTCGCCTGCTTCAATGCATTCGGATTCGAGTCGCTGGCGGATGGCCGATTCGACCCCTCTAACCGCAATACCGTTCAACGAAGGGGTCGGCCGGCGGATTCTTGTGTGGCCGGGGTCGCCAGAGCCGGTCGGCTTTGAGACCCCGGATCAGGCCCCGCGCGCGGGGTCTCAAAGCCGACCCCGGCCACCCGGCAAGAGACGCCGGCCGACCCGGTCAAGAAGTGAACGTCCCCGAGGGGCGGATGCCGTCGGAGGCGTGGCCGAGGAAGCGCCGCGTCGTCTCGGCCCTCGGGTCGCCGAACACCTGCGCCGGCGGCCCGGACTCGGCGACGACCCCCTCGGCCATGACGTGGACCGTGTGGGCCGCCTGCCGCGCGAAGCTCATGGCGTGGGTCACGACCAGCATCGTCATGCCGTCGCCGGCCAGGTCGGCCATCACGCGCAGCACCTCGTTGGCCATCACCGGGTCGAGGGCGCTGGTCGGCTCGTCGAAGAGGATCGCCTCCGGGCGGACCGCCAGCGTGCGGGCGATGGCGACGCGCTGCTGCTGCCCGCCGGAGAGCTGCTCGGGCCGTGCGTCCGCCTTGTCGGCCAGCCCCACACGGTCCAGCAGCCGGCGGCACTCCGGCTCGGCCTCGGCGCGGGGCCGGCCCTGCGCGAGCGTGGGCCCGGCCAGGACGTTGTCGAGGACGCTCATGTGCGGGAACAGGTGGAACTGCTGGAACACCATCCCGACCCTGCGGCGGACGCCCTGCAGGGTCTCTGATGGCACAGGCCCCGGCGCGAGTTTGAGCCCCGCCACGTCGATGCCGCCGCCCTCGAACGTCTCCAGGCCGTTGATGCAGCGGAGGAGGGTGCTCTTGCCGCCGCCGGACGGCCCGATGACGGCGGCGACCTCGCCGCGCTTGACGGCGAGGGAGACGCCACGGAGGACCTTGAGGGGGCCGTGGTCCTTGACGAGAGCGGTGACCTCGATCAACTCATTCACCTCCGTTCGGGGTCAAGCGGGCCAGGGGTTGAGGGAGCCGTGAACGGTGACCAGATGCTGGCGGACGGCGTCGTCGGTGCAGCGGGCGAGGCGGCGGATGAAGCCCGGCAGGATGCCGGTGTACGAGTGCGGGACGCTCGGCCGGGGATTCACGCCGTGGGCGATCTGGTGCCGGAGCGTGAGCAGATCCGTGAGACGCTGCTCGGCCTGTGCGGGGGTGCAGTTCTGCCAACCCCACGAGGGACGGACGTCGGCCAACCCCAGGCAATCCTGGATGAGCCGGGCGACGTTGGCCGGGCTCGGGTTGTTGAATCTCCCGAGCTGATTCAGGACCAGGGCACTCAGGGCCGGCCACGCCCCGAGGAGCGGCGGAGGCGGGCGCAGCACCCGGAGCGACTCACGCATCAGCTCCTCGATGTACGACTCCCACGCAGACACGCTCGCGACGACGGCGGATCGGTTCAGGACGGCGAGCTGGGCCGCGGAGGCCCCGCCGCCTCGCAAGCCGGCATACAGCTCGTCGAGGCGGACGGCGTCGAGCAAGAGCTGCTCCAGATACGCGGTCCAGGCGACGGACGGCACGGCCACCCTCCTTCAGCCGACGGCCAGGGGCAGCGGCAGGCTATCCACGTCGAATCCGGCGGCCTTCAGCCGCGCCACGCCCTCCGCCAGCTCCTCGGCCAGATACTGATTCCGCAACAGCCGGAAGCTCGCCAGCCGAGGCTCCATCGCCTTCCTGTTCTGCTCGTACCCGGCCTCGGGGTCGTCAGCGGGCAGGCCGTGCTGCCCGATGCGTTCGATGGTGGAGAGCGCGTACAACGTCTCATCCGGCAAACCATCCAACAGGTCGCGCAGCCTCGCCTCCTCGGGCGGCGGCGGCCCCTCCGTCTCGCCCTCCTGGACGAAGGGGTACTTCGGGAACCACCTCGGCAGCTCCCGCTCGTAATACCCGTGCGTCGCCCTCGACAGGGACGACACCTCCGCGATGAGCTCCGACATCGTCATGGGTGATCCCTCCGATGCATCGCCCCATTGTAGCCGCCCACGCCGCCAAACGGAACGGGCCGCCCCTACCGGGGCGGCCCGCCGATGATCCATCCCCGGACGCCGGGATCAACGCTTGCTGAACTGGAACGACTTGCGGGCGCCCTTGCGGCCGTACTTCTTCCGCTCCTTCATGCGCCCGTCGCGCGTCAGGTAACCGCTGTCGCGCAGACGCTTCGCCATCGTCACGACCGCGTCCTCGGGGGCGGCGGCGGCGGCCGGCTGGCCCTCGGCGGCGGGCGGCGGCGGGGCCGCGGCGCGGGCGGTGTCCAGCCCGAACATCCCCTTCAGCGCGCGGGCCACGCCCTGGCAGATGGCCCCGGCCTGGCCGGTGAAGCCCCCGCCCTTGACGTTCACGGTCACGTCCACCCGCCCGGCCATGTCCGTCACACGCAGCGGGCCGAGGACGGAGTTGTGGTCCTTGACCTCGGTGAAGTACACGTCGAGGGGCTTCTTGTTGACCGTGACCTTGCCGGTGCCGTCGGTCAGGAACACGCGGGCGACGGCGGTCTTGCGCCGGCCCGTGCCGAGGTAGGCTCGCTTCTTGTTCAGGAAGACCGGGGGCCGCTCCCTGCGTTGCTGGACCGGCGGCGTGAAGATCAGGCTGCTGTCGGCGGACATCGTCTCTCCCGGATCAGTTCGCGATCTTGAATTCGATGGGCTGCTGCGCCTGGTGCGTGTGCTTCGGCCCGACCACCAGCTTCAGCTTGGTCATCTGGGCCCGGCCGAGGCGGTTCCGCGGCACCATGCGCTTCACCGCCTCCTTGAGGATGCGCTCGGGGTGCTTCTCCATCCACTCCTTGGCGGTCGCGGTCTTGTACCCGCCGGGGTAGCGCGTATACCAGTGGTAGGTCTTCTGCTCCAGCTTCTTGCCGGTGAAGCGGACCTTCTCGACGTTCGTGACGATGACGAAGTCGCCCGTGTCACAGTGGGGCGTGTACTCCGGGCGGTGCTTCCCGCGCAGGATGTTGGCGATGGTGACGGCCAGGCGGCCCACCACCTGATCGGCCGCGTCGATCACGTACCAGCGCCGCTCGAAGGTCAGCGGCTTGGCCATGAAGGTTGACATTGTTCGTTCCCGCGCCTGCTTCCACGAAAACCCTCATGATAGGGGTGTCGGCGTGGCCGTCAAGGGCGGAAAATGGTTGGAGAACCACGGCCCGGCGACGAAGTACCCCTTGCCCAGCACCACCCCGGAGGACTCCATGGCGACCGTCCCGGCCCCCGCCCCCCCACCCCCGCCGCCCACGAGGCACGCGCTGGGCTGGCCGGCGGGCAGCATCCGCGCCCTCCTCGGCCTCGGTGTCCTGGCGTACATGTGGTTCCTGGCCCTGAGCACCGGCCCCGACGGCAAGCGCCTGCTGGTCAACCCCGAGGCGTCGCTGGCCTTCGTCTCCCTGATCTGCCTGTCGATCATGATCATGACCCACTACTTCACCGTCCACCGCGTCCGCGAGCAGGGCGGCCTGTCCGCGCTGGGCCTGCCCAGGGGCTCCGTCCGCTTCCTCCTGCTCGTCGGCTACGTCGGCCTGGGGTACTACATGTGGCAGCACCCCGACGCCATCGATTCCTTCCAGATGCCCGACCCCAAACTGGCCCTGCGGCTGGGGCTGGTGCTGGTCGCCGGCTTCTTCCTCGGCTACGTCATCACGGGGGCGATGCGCTGGCTGTACCCGCAGCAACTGCCCCCCTGGTTCCTCGACGTGCAGGCCTGGTTCGCCCTGCTGGGGCTGATCCTCCTCGGCGTCCTCATGCTGGGCCGCCTGATCAACCTCGGCCTGCCGAAGACGCAGATCGACTTCTTGCTGGTCGAGGCGATCCTGGCGGGCATCGTCGGGTTCTACTTCGGCGCCCGCTCGTAGGAGGTTTGCAGGAGGATTCACCACAGGGACACAGAGGACACAGAGAAGAGAAGACAAGAGAGGACAAGAGAATACGGAGAAGACAGCCAATGCATGTAAAAAACAGTGCTTGTTTTCTATCTCTGCATTATTGCTTCCTCTGGGCTTTCTCTGTGACCTCTGTGCCTCTGTGGTGAGCCATCTTCTCCGGGACAGGAGCGCAGGATGAGCCGAGCCGGTGACCGGCCGCCCGACATGGCGGCCTACTTCCCCTTCCGCGAGTTCTTCGCCCTCGACCTGCGCTCGCTGGCGCTGTTCCGCGTCTGCATCGCCGTCATGGTGCTGCTCGACTGGTACGACCGCCTGCCCGACCTCGGCATCATGTACTCCGACGACGGCCTGCTGCCCCGCCCGCTCCTCCAGGGTCAGCTCATCCCCGTCTCCGCCCACATGCTCTCCGGGGCCTGGTGGTGGCAGGCGGCCCTCGCCGCCCTCGCCATGTGGTTCGGCCTCATGCTCCTCGTCGGCTGGCTGACCCCGCTCGCCACGTTCATGAGCTTCTTCCTCCTCATCTCCGTCCACGCCCGCAACCCCGGCGTCATCCAGGGGTCCGACCAGCTCATGCGCGCCGTCCTCCTCTGGGGCACCTTCCTGCCGCTGGGGGCGTGCTGGTCCGTGGACTCTTGCGGCGCGGGCCGGCAGGCGAAGGAGAAGTCCGTCCTCTCCTTCGCCTCGTTCGTCTTCATCGGCCAGATCTTCATCATGTACCTGTTCGCGGCGGCGTGGAAGTGGCTCCCGGAGTGGCGCGAGAAGGGCACCGCCGTCCTCCTCGCCCTCCAGGTCGAGAGCTTCTCCACCCGCTTCGGCAAGCTCATGCGTGAGTCCCACACCCTCTGCTACTGGATGACCCAGCTCAGCGTCTGGCTGGAGACGGTCGGCCCGGTGGTCCTGCTCCTGCCCTTCCACGTCGGGCTGCAGCGCCTCGCGGTCATCTTCCTGTTCGTCATGTTCCACGCCGGCCTGGGGCTGTCGCTGGAGCTGAGCCTGTTCCCGTGGATCGCCTGCGCCATCTGGATGGCGCTCATCCCCACGTCCTTCTGGGACCGCCTCGAGCGGCACTGGAAGACGCCGGGATTGGACGCGACGCGGATCGTCTACGACCCGGAGAGGCCTTGGGCGGCCCGGGCCGCCCACGTCTGGCGGACGTTCCTTCTGTTCGGCGCGGGGGCCATTGAGGCGGCCACGGGCGGGCTGTTGCAGCGTGTCCGCACGCAGGGCGGCTGGGCCGTCGTCGGGGCCGACGGCGCCGAACGCACGGGTGGCGAGGCCGTGGTTCATGCCTTCCGGCTGTCGCCGATCTTCTCGCCGCTGGCGTGGGTGGTGGGGGCGGTGCCGGGGCTGGCCGGCCTGCTGGCGGCGCTGACTTCGGGATACGGCGGCGCGAAGGCCGCGGAGGATCCGAAGCAGGGCGAGCCGGGGTGGGCGCCGCCGGCGGGGCCGCTGGCGGTGACCCTGCTGATGCTGATGTTCGGGTACGTCCTGCTGTACAACCTGCGGAACATCGGCTCGGAGTACATGCACCCGACGCCGTCGGGGATGCAGCGGCCCGCCGACCAGTACACGCCGCTGAACAGGTTCTTCGAGGAGGCGATCCCGATCCCGTTCCTGCAATTCGGGTCGGTGTCCGGCCTGGAGCAGGGCTGGGGCGTGTTCGCGCCGCGCCCGGCCCGCCACGTCGGCTGGTACTACGCCGCCGGCACCCTGGCCGACGGCTCGCGCGTGGAGCTTCTGATGGGCGGGACGCCCCCGAGCCTGGACCAGAAGCAGCCGCCGGAGAACTACCAGGCGACGTTCAAGAACGGTCGCTGGCGCAAGTACACCCTCAACCTGGCGGCGAAGGAGCTGACGCCGTTCGCCCTGCCGGGCTACATCCGCTGGGCGTACAAGGACTGGAACGCCCGCCACACCGGCCCCAAGCAGATGGTCAAGCTTGAGGTGTACTACGTCAAACTCATGAACCTCAACCCCGACGACCCCGTCCCCGACGACCAGGGCAAGCACTTCAAACTCGCCGAGTGGCCCGAGAAGCCGGCCACCGAGGAGATGATCCGGGCGGCCCGTGAGATCGAGCTGCTGATGCAGAAGCTGCAGATGATGAAAGATAAACGGCTGGAGGAGCGATGATCGAGGTGGACCGGCTGCGCAAGTCGTTCGTGGACCTCCGCCGCGGGCCGGTCCACGCGGTCGATGACATCAGCTTCACCGCCAGGCCCGGCGAGATCCTCGGGCTGCTCGGGCCGAACGGGGCCGGCAAGACGACGGCCATGCGCATCCTCTGCACCGTCCTGAGGCCGACGGGCGGCACGGCGCGGGTGGCGGGGTACGACGTGGTCACGCGGCCGGCGGACGTGCGGCGGAGCATCGGGTTCATGTCGGCGAACACGGCCATCTACGACCGCATGACGGCGTGGGAGATGGTGGAGTATTTCGGCCTGCTGTACGGCATGGACGCCGGGGCGCTGCGTGAGCGGCAGGAGCGGGTGTTCGCGGACCTGCAGATGAACGACTTCCGCGACCTGCTGGGCGCGAAGATGAGCACGGGCATGAAGCAGAAGGTGTCGTTCGCGCGGGCGGTCATCCACGACCCGCCGGTCCTGATCTTCGACGAGCCGACGCTGGGCCTGGATGTGCTGGTTGCCCGCGCGGTGATGAAGAGCATCGAGCGATTGCGCGAGATGGGCAAGTGCGTGGTGTTCTCGACGCACATCATGCGCGAGGTGGAGCGGTTGTGCGACCGCGTGGCGATCATCGCGCGGGGCCGGGTGCTGGCGTGCGGCACGCTGGCGGAATTGCGCCGCGAGCACCGCCAGGACGACGTGGAGGAGCTGTTCTTCGGCCTGGTATCATGACGGGGAAGTCCGGCGCACTTCTTCTGGGCCTTGTTCGGCCTCCTGCTGGTGAGGTGGCTCCATGCGTACCCGATTGCTCACCGCCGTCCTGCTCCTCCTCCCCGCCCCCGCCATCGCGGACGCCGACGAGGATCGCGCCGCCGACGCCGTCCAGAAGCTCGGCGGCACCGTCACCCGCGACCCGGACGCGCCCGGCAATCCGGTGACCGCCGTCTCGCTCGCGGGCACCGAGGCCACCGACGCCGACCTGAAGGCGCTGGCCCGCCTCGCCGCCCTGCGCGAGCTGGACCTCGCCGGCACCCTGGTGACCGACGCCGGCCTGAAGGAGCTGGCACGCTTCCCCAGGTTACAGAAGCTGTCCCTGAGCCGGACCGCCGTGACCGACGCAGGCGTCAATGACCTCGCGGCGATCAACGGCCTGCTCACCGTCGAGCTGATCGGCACACGCATGACCCCTGCCGGCCTCCAGCGCCTCCGCGCCGCCCTGCCGCAGAGCCGTATCGTGACGGCGCTGCCCAGGGGCGGCCGGCGGGGCCCACCCCCTGCCTGGGTGTTCTTCGTCTTCGCCGGGGTGTTCATCGTCCTTGTCATTTTCGGGGTCTCGCGGGCGAGGAAGGGCTCGGCGCCCCAGCAGCAGCCCCCGCCCCAGCCGGCCTTCTCGCCCGTCGTGGAGCCGACGCTGCCCGACACCGCCCCCGCGGCCATTCCGGCCGCCGCGCCGCCGGGCCTGGAGGGGCACGTCCAGCCCGTGATCGATCAGGTGGCCGAACGGTCGCTCTCCGCGGCCACGCCGGTCAGTGTGCCGAACAGGCGTCGGCTCGGGCCGTCCGAGCCGGAGCCGGAGCTGCCGCCGCCGCGGGGCCGTCTGTTCATGCAGGTGATCCGCGTGGCCGGGGACATCGTGTTGCTGGGCCTGGCCATCGGGGGGCCGGGGGGCCTCATCGCGCTGGCCGCCGGGTGGCCCGTCTACGGGCTGACCGCCGTCGCCGTCGCCGTCGCGCTGTACCTCGGGTACATTCACGGGGCGTTGTACGTTGAGGTCCGGGAGGGGGCGCAGGGCCTGCCGACCCCGCTGCCGATCAACACGCCGCTGCACGCGGAGGAGACGGGGATCCCGACGGGGACGCTGGCGGAGATGCAGTTCGGGCCGGGCGGGCTGCTCGATCTGGGGTTCGAGCCCGCGGGGTGGTTCTACGTCGATAACCACGCAGGCCTCCGGATCGGCGCGTGGCGGCACCCGGCGCGGCCCGACATGGCGTACATCCTCCTCCAGCCTGGGGGGTCGCCACGCCTTCGGTTCTTGCGTCGGTTCGTCGGCGGGCTGATCCTGGCGACGACCAACAGGAAGACCAACCTCGGGAGCAACCTTCCGGCGTCGGTGTACCTGCAGATGCGGGATACGCCCTCGCCGGCCCTGCTGTGGTCCTGGCACCGCGAGGCGACGGCGCTTTTCCCCGATGAGTCGCTTGCGTCGGGCCCGAACCAGGCGGTTGTGGATGAGGGCTGCGCCTCCACCTTCCCGCCGCGCTGCCTCGACGAGGCCGGCATCGGGGCGATGGGGCTGCACATGGAGGTGGCGCGGCGTGTGTGCGAGGAGGCGCTGCGGGCCCGGTGGTGGTGGCTGCCGTGTTCGGGGGCCCTCGACGAGATCGTGCGCCTGAGTTACCTGCCGGGCATGTCGGTGCGCGAGCAGATCGAGCGGGGCTGGGCCGCCCCCGTGCCGGCCGCCCCACCAGCCGGCGCCGATTCCGGGCGATAACGGCTGGCGTCACGGCGGCGAACGGGTACACTTGCAGCATCCCTCCCCGCGAGGCCCACCGCCATGCTGCGCATCCTCGGCCACCCCTCCTCGGCCTGCGACGGCGTCACCCGCCGCGAGCTGCTCACCGCCGGCGCCCTCTCGCTTTTGGCCCCGGCCCTCTCCGGGGCGGAGGCGAGGCCGTCGGGCCGGGCCTCCTCCGTCATCCTCATCGACCTGTACGGCGGCCCCAGCCACATCGACAGCTTCGACCCCAAGCCCGACGCCCCCGCCGAGATCCGCGGCGAGTTCAAGACCATCCCCACCCGCCTTCCGGGCGTACGCTTCACCGAGCATGTGCCGAGGCTGGCGGCGATGGCGGACCGCTTCTGCCTCATCCGCACCGTCTCGCACCGGTACAACAGCCACAACCCCTACGGGGTGATGACGGGCTTCGACGGCGGGCAGGACCAGACGAATTACTTCGCCCGCCCGTCCGATCACCCGTCCATCGCCTCCGTGCGCCAGTACCTCGACGAGGGCCGCGGGCGGAAGGACGTGCCGCCGTACGTGGTGCTGCCGGCGTTCCCCGGCTACTCGCAGTCGCTGCGGCGGGCGGGGCCGTACGGCGGCTACCTCGGCTCCGCCTACGACCCGTTGTTCGCCACGTGCGACCCGAAGTTCTTCGGGCCCCTCAAGGAGAGCGGCGACTTCTACAACGCCGACCTCACGCCGATGGGCGACCCGCGCCTGCCCGACCTGTCGCAGGGGATGACCGTCGATGCGCTGGACCGGCGGCGCTCGCTGCTGGGGCAGATCGACGGGGCGGCCCGCCGGCTGGAGAAGTCGCCGCCGGCGGCGCGCCTGACGCGGCAGCGGGCGAAGGCGTTCGACCTCCTGCTCTCGGCGAAGGCGAAGGCGGCGTTCGACGTCTCGCGTGAGCCCGCGGCGTTACGCGAGCGCTACGGGCGCGACCTGTTCGGCTCCAGCGTGTTGATGGCGCGGCGGCTGGTCGAGGCCGGCGTGGGCTACGTCGCCGTCCACACGGAGGCGAGGCCGAACGGGCACTGGGACACGCACGCCAACAACTTCAACATGCTGAAGAAGCTCCTGCTGCCCTTCCTCGACCGGGCCGTCAGCGCGCTCATCGACGACCTGTCCGCGCGCGGGTTGCTCGCATCGACTCTCGTGGTGGTGACGGGCGACATGGGGCGGACGCCGCGGATCAACAAGGGGGCGGGGCGCGATCACTGGCCGCAGTGCGGCTTCTGCCTGCTGGCGGGCGGCGGGACGAGGGCGGGGATGGTGCTGGGCAAGACGGACAGCCAGGCGGCGTATCCCGTGGAGCATGCCGTATCGTCGGGCGACCTGGCGGCGACGATGTACCACCTGATGGGCGTCGACCCCGAGGCGACGGTGCCGGACCAGACGGGCCGCCCGATCCACATCAGCCACGGCGGGCGGGTGGTGCGGAAGACGCTGGCGTGACCGCACCCACGTCTGGCGCTACTTCTCCTTCGGCTCGCTGCCGGATTCCCACCCGATCCTGCACGCCGGCAACACCTTCTTCGCTCCGCCTTGCGGCCCACGTCGGCGGGCGACGCCACCATGCCTCCCCGGCGTCGTCCTCCGACCTATGTCCCGCAGAACGTCCGGTAGCCGCGCTCGTCGGCGGGCGGCTCGCGGTACATCGCCATCTCCGGCCTGTCCTCGTACGGCGAGGCCAGTGCCTCCAGCAGCCGATGCAGCACCGACAGGTCGTCGCGCTCCTCCGCCGCCGCCAACGCCTCCTCCACACGGTGGTTCCGCGCGATCACCGCCGGATTCGCCGTCCGCATGAGGTCCGCCGACGACGCGGGCGAGTGGCCGTCACGCGCGAGCCGCTCACGCCAGCGCAGGAGCCACGCCTGGAAGGCGGCGTCCTGATAGCGCTCCGCCGCCAGCGCCTCATCGGAACACAGGTCGCGGAAGGTGTTGGTGAAGTCGGCCCGCGTCGTCCGCATCCAGGCGAGCAGATCCTGGGCGAGGCCGGCGTCGCCGTCCTCCTCCGTGCGCAGGCCGAGCTTCCGCCGCATGCCCGCCAGCCAGTGCCGCGTGAACAGGTCGGGGAACTCGCCCAGGGCCTCCGTGGCGGAGGCCACCGCCTTCTCCTGGTCGGCGTCCAGCAGCGGCAGCAGGGCCTCGGCGAAGCGTGCCAGGTTCCACTGCACGATGGCCGGCTGGTTGCCGTAGGCGTAGCGCCCGCCGCGGTCGATGGAGCTGTACACCGTCGCCGGGTCGTAGGCGTTCATGAAGGCGCACGGGCCGTAGTCGATGGTCTCGCCCGAGATCGCCATGTTGTCCGTGTTCATCACGCCGTGGATGAAGCCGACGAGCTGCCAGCGGGCGACCAGCTCGGCCTGCCGGGCCATCACCGCGCGGAAGAAGGCGAGGTACTTGCCGGGCGCGTCGGCCAGCTCCGGGTCGTGGCGGGCGATGGCGTAGTCGGCCAGGGCGCGCAGCCGCGCCTCGTCGCCGCGGGCGGCGGCGTACTCGAACGTGCCGAACCGGAGGTGGCTGGCGGCCACGCGCGTCAGGATGGCCCCCTTGAGGGGGCGCTCGCGGTACACCGTCTCGCCGGTGGTGACGACGGCCAGGCTGCGGGTCGTGGGGATGCCCAGGGCGGCCATCGCCTCGCTGACGACGTACTCGCGGAGCATGGGCCCGAGGGCGGCGAGGCCGTCGCCGCGGCGCGAGAAGCGTGTCGGCCCCGCCCCCTTGAGCTGGATGTCCACGAGCCGGCCGGACGGCGTGCGGTGTTCGCCGAGGAGGATGGCCCGCCCGTCGCCGAGCATGGTGAAGCCGCCGTACTGGTGGCCGGCGTAGGCCTGGGCGATGGGCAGGGCGCCGGCGGGGAGGGCCTGGCCGGCGAACAGGGCGGCGGCGGCGTCGGGCGTCATCGCCCGCAGGTCGAGGCCGAGGTCATCGGCGAGGCGGTGGTTCAGGACCGCGACGCGCGGCGCGCGGAACCCCGAGGGCGTCGCCGGGGCGAAGAGGTCGTCCGGCAGCCGCGAGTAGGTGTTGTCGAACCGCCAGCCCACGGCGTTCTGATCCGTGGCCGATGCCGTCGTTACTGCCATCCCGTCCCTCCGCGATGACCCCCGAACCCTCCCCATTATAGGCGGGTGGAGGCCCCGGAAGGTCCCGGCGGGCCTCACCCGGCCACCACGATGTTGACCAGCCCCCCGCGCGGCGGTACGATCACCTTCTTCACCGTCTTCCCCTCCAGCAGCGCCTTCACCTCGGGGTGCGCCATCACGGCCTTCTCCAGCGCCGCCGCGTCCAGGCCCGACGGCATCTGGAGACGCGCCCTCACCTTCCCGCCGATCTGCACGGGGATCTCCACCGTCGCCTCCACCAGCAGCGCCGGGTCGTACGTCGGCCACGGCTCATAGGCCAGGGTGTCCTTGTGGCCGAGGGCGTGCCACAGCTCCTCGGCGATGTGAGGCGCGAACGGCGCCAGCAGCAGCACCAGGGCCTCCAGGGCGGGGCGGGGACGTTCGGCCAGCGCGGTCAGGTGGTTCGTGTACTCCATCATCGCCGAGATGGCGGTGTTGAACCCCATCTTTGTGAAGTGCAGGTCGTCCGTCACCTTCTTGATGCAGCGGTGCATCTCGCGCAGCGTCTCCGCCGACGGCGCCGCGTCCTTCACCGTGTCGTTCAGCCGCACCTCCTCGGCGCGGTCGTCGATGATCAGCCGCCACACGCGGTTCAGGAAGCGGAACGGCCCGTCGACGCCCCGCGTGTTCCAGGGTTTCACCGCCTCCAGCGGGCCCATGAACATCTCGTACAGGCGCAGCGTGTCGGCGCCGTACTCCTTGATCACGTCGTCGGGGTTGATGACGTTGCCGCGTGCCTTCGACATCTTGTAGGCGCGGGCGTCCAGCCGGACCGCCGGGTCGGCCTTCAGGACGAAATGCTCACCTTGCTTCTCCACGTCGTCCTCGGCCACCTTCACCAGCGTCAGCTCTTCCTGTGTCCGGTCGTCACGCCTGGCCGTCGCGCCGTTGAACTTGACCTTCGCCGCCGACACCAATGTGTCGCCGCTCTTGAACGCGGTGTACTCGACCTCGCCCAGGATCAGCCCCTGGTTCACCAGTTGCTGGAACGGCTCCGCGCAGGGCACATACCCACGGTCGAACAGCACCTTGTGCCAGAACCGCGAGTACAGCAGGTGCAGCACCGCGTGCTCGGCCCCGCCGACGTACAGGTCCACCGGCAGCCACTTCTTCACCTTGTCGGCGTCGGCGAACGCCCTGTCGTTCCTCGGGTCGATGTAGCGCAGGTAGTACCAGCACGACCCCGCCCACTGCGGCATCGTGTTCGTCTCGCGCTTGTACCGCCGGCCGTTCCGCTCCACGTACAGCCAGTCGCCCGCCTTCTCCAGCGGCGGCTCGGGCCGGCCCGTCGGCTTGTAATCTGCGACGTCCGGCAGACGCAGCGGCAGCTCCTCCGGCGTCAGCGGCTCCATCCTGCCCGTCGGCTTGCCGTCGGCGTCGATCTCGTGCAGGATGGGGAACGGCTCGCCCCAGTAGCGCTGTCGGCTGAACAGCCAGTCGCGCAGCTTGTAGTTGGTCTTCCGCTGCCCCTTGCCGGCGTCCTCCAGCCACTGCGTGATCTGCTGCTTGAACTTCTGCGTCTCGACGTTGTCCCAGGCGCCGGAATTCATCGACCGGCCTTCCTCGCAGTACGCCTCCTTCAGGTCGTCCAGCGTGCTGCCGGTCTGCGCCAGCCACTCCTCGGGCGGACGCACCACGGTCCGGATCGGCAGGCCGAAGGCCCTGGCGAACTCGAAGTCGCGCTCGTCGTGGGCCGGGACGGCCATGATCGCGCCCGTGCCGTAGGTCGCCAGGACGTAGTCGGCGATCCAGATGGGCACCTGCTGATTGTTGACGGGGTTGATGGCATGCGCCCCGGTGAAGACGCCGGTCTTGGTCTTGGCCAGCTCGGTGCGCTCGAACTCACTCTTGCGCGAGGCGGCCTCCTGATACGCCTTCACCGCCGCGGCCTGCTCGGGCGTGGTGATCTTGCCCACCAGGGGGTGCTCCGGCGACAGCACCATGTACGTCGCGCCGAACAGGGTGTCCGGCCTGGTCGTGTAGACGCGGATCGTGTCGCCGGCGGGCAGCGCGAAATCGACCTCGGCGCCCTCGCTCTTGCCGATCCAGTTCCGCTGCATCCCCTTGATCGACTCCGACCAGTCCAGCCCCTCCAGGTCGTCGATCAGGCGGTCGGCGTACTCGGTGATGCGCAGCAGCCATTGACGCAGCGGCATGCGCACGACGGGGTGGCCGCCACGCTCGCTCTTGCCGTCGATGACCTCCTCGTTGGCCAGCACCGTGCCCAGCGCGGGGCACCAGTTGACGGGCACCTCGGCCTGGTACGCCAGCCGCTTGCCGTCGCGGTACTTGCGGATGGCGTCCTCGCCGGTGACATCCGGCGGGATGGGCAGCTCGGCCATGGGCCGGCCCTTCTTCGCGTCGCGGTCGTACCAGGTGTCGAACAGGACGAGGAAGATCCACTGCGTCCAGCGGTAGTAATCGGGGTCGGTGGTATCGACCTCGCGGTCCCAGTCGTAGGAGAAGCCCAGGGCCTGGATCTGGCGGCGGAAGTTGTTGATGTTCTTCCGCGTCGTCTCCGCCGGGTGGACGTTGTTCTGGATGGCGTACTGTTCCGCGGGCAGGCCGAAGGCGTCCCAGCCCATCGGGTGCAGGACGTTGACGCCCTGCATGCGCTTCCAGCGGCACAGGATGTCGGTGGCGGTGTAGCCCTCGGGGTGGCCGACGTGCAGCCCGGCCCCGGACGGGTAGGGGAACATGTCGAGGACGTAGAGCTTCGGCTTGGGCGAGTCGTCGGGCGTGCGGAAGGTCTTGTTGTCCAGCCAGAAGCGCTGCCAGCGGGGCTCGACGGCCCTGGGGTTGTAACTCGGCATGTCCGCCTGTCGGGTCAAGTGGGTGCGGGAGGGCGCCTCGGGGCGCCCGAAGGGCTTATCGTATGGCCCCGGCAGGGAGGAGGTGAGTGCCGGGCGCCGGGTTCACGGCGCCGGTGCGCCGTCCCACGCCTGCCACCGCGTGAGATTCGGGCAATACGACCGCAGCACCCCATCGGCGCTGAACCGCAGCCGGGCCACGTCGCCCCCCTCGGGCGGCAGCTCCAACACCTGCCGCCCGTCTTCCATCTCCCAGATCCGCACGGCCTCCCCCTCGCCGGACGTCGCCAGCCGCGTCCCGTCCGCGCTGAACGCCAGGGCCCGCACCTGCCCCGTGCGCAGCAGCCGCGCCGCGCCGCCCTCGAGCGGCACCAGCGACACGCCCCCCGCCTCGGCGAGCGCGAGCCTCCCGTCCGGGTGGAACGCGGCCGCCGTCGGATCCCCTTCGCCGGCGGCCCTCCGCCACACGTCCTCCCCGCCCGCGGTCAGCACGCGGACGGCCTTCTCGCCGGTGAGCCATGCGAGGCGCCGGCCGTCGGCGCTCCACGCCAGCCGCCCGAAGCCCGTGTCCTTGCCCTCCACCGCGGCGACCCAGGCCAACGCCCCTGTCCGGGCGTCCCGCACCTGCAAGCGTCCGTCCAGCGCGATCGACGCCACCAGCAGCCCGTCCGGCGAGACGGCCAGGGCCCCCCGAGCGGCCTCCTCGACCCGCCAGGTCTGCCGCCCCTTCTCCAGATCCAACCCGACGAGGCCCCCCATCCAGATGCCGGCGCCGCGCCCCCCGGCGCCCCAGTCCATCACGCCGATCAGCGGCGCTCGGCCGCCCGGCAGCCAGAGCGGCGCGCCCGGCTTGTCGTCGGGCCGCACGCCACTCCACTCGGCCCACATCGCCCTGCCGTGCCCCCGCATCGGCGGCCCCTCACCGGCGGACGGCCCGCGCTCCCAGATCTTCACCGTGCCGTCGGCGGACGCCGTGACCAGCCTCTTGCCGGCGCCGTCGAACGCGGCCCAGGCGGCAGCAGAGAGGTGGCCACGCAGCGTCTCGTGCAGCCGCCGCGACGACACCTCCCAGACGCGGACGGCGCCGCCCCCGATCCCCACCAGCCAACGCCCGTCCGGGCTGTACGCCGCCGCATTCAGCTCCGCCGCGTCCGCCGCCGCGCACCACCCGGCCTCGTGCCCCGGCCGGCCGTCCACGAGCCGCACGCCCCCCCGCGCCGGCACCGCCAGCACGCCGCCGGCCCCGATGGTGAGGGCGTTCGCGCCGGCGTGCCTGAACGGCCCGGTGAAGGCCAGGCCGTACCGCCTCGCCCCCGTCTTCAGATCCAGGACGGCAAGCGTCGCCCCCTCGTCCTCGCCCTCCAGCACCGCCGCCGCCTTCCCGCCCGGATCGACGGCGAACACCCGGTTGCAGGGCAGCGTCCTCTCGGCCTCCGCCGCCGCCAGGTCGAACAGGGCCGCCCGCCGCGGCGGGGCGGCCCCCGCCAGCAGACGCCGGCCGTCGGGCGTGAATGCCAGGCCCAGGGGGGCGGCGTGGACCACCCGGCACACCTCGGAGCCGTCGCCCACGTTGTAGACGTACACCCGCCGCCCGTTGGAGCAGGCGAACAGCCGCCCGTCGGCGCTGAAGGCCGCCTGATAGCGGTCCTTGGTCTTGCCGTCCTTCTGCGTCTTGAGGCGCCGGCGCTCGACCCCGCTGTCCGCGTCGAGGACGACCACGTCGCCGTCGGTCAGCCTCACGGCGACGTTCTTGCCCCCGTCGGTGAAGCAGGCCATCGTCACCGCCCCGACGGGGAACGAGCGGGCCTCCTGATGGCAGCGGCGCCGCAGGAAGTGCCACTCCCACCCGCGCAGCTCCTCGGGGCACTCGTCGAGGATCGCCTCGGCGCTGGCCACGCGCCCGGCACGCCACTCGTGGTCGGCGAGCAACACCCGGCTCCGGTACAGGGCGCGCTCGGCCACCCGGCCGCTCGCCTCCGCCCTGTCCAACGCCGCCTTCTTCTCCCCAAGCGTCCGCACGTCCTGCCGCCACTGCCACAGCACCCCGGCGACGAGGGTGAACGCGAGGACGGTGACGGCGGCCGCCAGCCCCGCCATCGCCGGCCGCCGCCGCGCCCACCGCCACGCACGCCCCGCCGGCCCGATGGGCCGCGCCCGGATCGGGTCGCCGGCGAGGAAGCGGCGCAGGTCGTCGGCCATCTCGCCGGCGGACTGATAGCGACGGGCCGGCTCCTTGTCGATGGCCTTGAGGATGATCGTCTCGAGGTCGCGCGGGACGCGGCGGTCGATCTCGCGCGGCGCCGGCGGGCTGGCGTTGCGTATCAGGTCGAGCATCTGCGCCCGGTCCACGTCGCCGAAGGCGGGACGCAGCGTCGCCATCTCGTAGAGCGTCAGGCCCAGGCCGTACACGTCGCCGCGCGCGTCGGCCCTGCCCGACAGGCGCTCGGGCGCCAGGTAGCGGAGCGTCCCGACCACGTCGCCGGTGCCCGTCAGGTCGTCCATGCCGTCCATCTTGGCGAGCCCGAAGTCGGCCACCCACACCGCGCCGCCGGCGTCGAGGAGGAGGTTGGACGGCTTCACGTCGCGGTGCAGCACGCCCTGGCGGTGGGCGTGATCCAGCCCCTCCGCGGCCTCGGCCCCGAGGCGTGCGACGCTGCGGAAGTAAACGCCGTCATCCGCCGGCGCCGGGGGGCTGCCGTCGGCCCTGGTTTCGATGGCGTCGGGGCGCGTCGCCGCCGAGCCCTGGAACGTCCCGACGATGAGCCCGCGTGCCGGGCCGGACGACTCATTCACCTCGCCGCGACGCAGGCCGCGCACGTCGCGGAGAACGTCGGCGAGGTTCTGGCCGCGGATGAACTGCATGACGCAGAACGGCAGCCCTTCGTGCTCGCCGACGCCGAACACCGGGACGATGTGGGGGTGGTGAAGCCCCGCGGCCGCCCGCGCCTCGCGGCGGAAGCGTTCGACGGCGGCGGGCGGCGGGGGCGGGTGCCGCGGCAGCACCTTGAGGGCGACGTGCCGCCCCAGCGACACCTCCAGCGCCTCGTACACCACGCCCATGCCGCCGGCGCCGATCTGGCGGAGGACGCGGAAATCGCCGATCCTCTCCGGGGCCGGCGCATCGGCCCCCGGCCCGCACTCCTCGAGCAGGGCCAGGGCGGGGAAGACGTCGCGGATGAGGCCGGCCAGCTCGGGGTGGCGGGCGGCGTACTCCTCCGGCGTGGGCCGCTCGCCGGCCCGGCGGCGGGCGAGGAATTCGTCGGCCAGGGCCTCGACGCGGCCCTCCAGGCTGAGGTCATTCATGCGGGCCCCTCCCCGTCGGGCGGGTCGAGGAGCCCCTTGAGGCGGGCGAGGGCGCGGATGTACCGCTTGCCCGCCGCCGACTCCTCGATCCCCAGGACGCGTGCGGCCTCGGCCCGGCTGAGCTGCTCGAAGTGCCGCAGCGCCAGCACCTCGCGGTCGATGGGGTCCATGCGTTCCAGCGCCTCGCGGAGCCGCCCGCGCGCCTCCTCGCGGACCGCGACTTCACTCGGCCGCGGGTCGTGCCCGAGGAGCTGCTCCGCCAGGGCGATGGACGACCCCTCGGGCCCCGCGCCGTGCCCCAGCCGCACCTCGCGCCCCGCGTCGCGCCCGTGCGTGCCCAGGTGCCGGCGGTGAACCGTCACCAGCCGCTGCGCCGTCAGGAAGCGCAGCCAAAGGAAGAACGGCATGGCCGGGTCGCGCCGGTAGTCGGGTAACCGCTGCCACGCCTCCAGGTACGCCTCCTGCACCACGTCGGAGGCGTCGACGCGGCCCTGGAGCCGCGCGTCGAGGCGGAACGCGATCATGCGGCGGAGCCGATCGCGGTGCGTCTCGACCAGCTCCTGCCAGCTCGCCGGGTCGCCGCCGGCGGCCTTCTCCAGGAGTGCGTCGCCCTCATCCCTGTCATCGATCATCGTCGGCCTCGGGAAGTCGGCCCGGTCATGATACACACGATGAAGAGGAGGCGGCCCACGGATCGCACGGATCCCACGGATGAAACCCGGGGGAGGCGGGCAGACAAGCAGAGAGAAGGGCTCGGCACTGCCTCGCACGCCGTCCTCAACTTCCCTCCGTGCGATCCGCGCGATCCGTGGCACGCCTCCGCTCCTGGCTGTTCACTGGCTGTTGACCCGCTGGGGCTCAGATGTTCTCCTGGCCGCAGCGGCCCCACATCGCCGGGTCGTAGGACACGTTCGGGGGGGCGAAGAGGTACCTGAACCTGGTCGCCTGCTTCGGGTCGGTCTTGTTGAAGCAGCCGACGCCCAGCTTCTTGATCGTGCCCATGGTGATGTTGACCGTCTTCTCGGCCTTGACGTGGTCGTTGGCGTCGAGGCCGACCTCGGACGCCTTGATGCCGCCGCCCCACTCGACGACCCGCCAGGTGACCTGGTCCTTGCCGGGGCCGGGGCGGACATCCTGGACGACGGCGATGTGGGCCCACGTGTTATTGGCGAGGCGCTGGTCGACGAGGATGTCGCCTGTCCTGGCCTCGGTGGCAGACATGCGCGGGATGAGGGGGATGTGGTCGAGGGTGAGGACGGCGGCCTTGACCCAGCCGTTCCACCCGTCGTCCTCGGCGGTCTTCTTGAGGACCTTGTTCTCGTCGAAGGAGCTGATGGTGGCCCAGCCGCCCGGCTTGACCTCGGGGGAGAGGTTGTAGTAGTTGCCGACGAAGCCGTTGCAGTCGAGGCCGAAGTGCTTGGCGGCGTAGAGGGCCATGGTGGGGGAGTCGGCCGGCTGGCCGGCCACGTCCTTGCCCATGCCGATGCGTCCGAGGCGGTAGGCGAGGCGGATCACGTCGCGGATCTCGGCGGGGGTGGCCTTGAAGCCGTAGGCGCGGCGGATGGTCTGCCAGTAGAAGGGCTCCGTCGAGCCCATCACGTCGCCCGCCGGGAACGTGAAGTAGCCGTAGTTGCCGCTCAGGTGCGGCTTCGAGGGCAGGCCCAGCACCTTCTTGATCGCCCCGAGCAGTTTGCTCCGCTCGTCGGGCGAGCTGATCTGGTACTTGGTGACGTTGACCGTCTCGGCCATCGGCCGGCCGTCGGGCCCGATGGCGTGGACGGGCAGGTTGTGGTACTGGCGGATGTAATCGCTGGCGCTCTGTCGGCCCACGGCGGCCTCCTCCGTCTGTGGCGTGGCTTGAGGGGCCGGCGGGCCGGCCCCGCCTGAATCGCCCATGATCAAGAGACCGCGCGCGGACGCTGAGGCGGGACAGGGGAAAATGGAAAAGCCAGATGCGCTGACGCTGAAGTAGAGGCGCTGACGCTCCACTCGGGGCGCTGACGCATCCCCGCTCGCCGAGATCCGCTCACGCTCCAGAGATGGCGGGACGCCCTTGAGCGTCGGCCCGTCGGCGGATACTCTGGACACCGCCCCCGGAGCCGCCGACATGGCCCGCGACGATGAGACGCCGCTCTGTGAGATGCCGACCTGCCCGCCGGGCCCCCTCGCCGAACAGGCGACGCTCACCGCCCCGACGACGCACGCGGGGGCGTGCGTGGCCCCGTCCGCGCCGCCGGGCCACGAGATCCTGGGCGAGCTGGGGCGCGGCGGGATGGGGGTGGTCTACAAGGCGCGGCAGGCGAAGCTCGGCCGGGTGGTGGCGCTGAAGATGATCCTCGGGGGCGGGCACGTGGGGGCGGAGGGGCTGGCGCGGTTCCGCACCGAGGCGGAGGCGATCGCCCGCCTGCAGCACCCGAACATCGTGCAGATCTTCGAGGTCGGCGACCACGAGGGGCTGCCGTACTTCGCGCTGGAGTATTGCCCCGGCGGCTCGCTCGACCGGAAGCTGGCGGGCACGCCGATGCCGGCGGACGAGGCGGCGGCGCTGACGGCGACGCTGGCGCGGGCGGTCGACGCCGCCCACGTCAAGGGCATCGTCCACCGCGACCTGAAGCCGCAGAACATCCTCCTCGACGAGGCGGGGCGGCCCAAGGTGACGGACTTCGGCATCGCCAAGAAGATCGGCGACGACAGCGGGCAGACGGCGGCCGGGTCGATCATGGGGACGCCGTCGTACATGTCGCCGGAGCAGGCCGACGGCAAGCCCGTCGGCACGGCCACGGACATCTACGCGCTGGGGGCCATCCTGTACGAGATGCTGACGGGGCGGCCGCCGTTCAAGGCGGCCACGCCGCTCGACACCATTTTGCAGGTGGTCCACGGGGACCCGGTGCCGCCGCGCCGCCTCCAGCCGGCCCTGCCGGCGGACCTGGAGACCATCTGCCTGAAGTGCCTGGCCAAGGAGCCGGGACGGCGGTACGCGACGGCGGCGGGGCTGGCCGACGACCTGGAGCGGTATTGCGCCGGGGAGCCGATCGAGGCGCGTCCGGAGGGCGTCGCGGGGCGCGTGCTGCGCTGGTGCCGGCGGCGCCCGCTGCTGGCGTCGTCGCTGGCCCTGGCGGCGCTGCTGATGATCACGTCCGTCGCCAGCCTGCGGGCCAGCCTGGTGGGGGTCGATGCCCTGGCGCGGCGTAACCAGCGGTTGCTGGCCGAGGGCCTCGCGGGCCGGCTCGATGAGCGCCTGCGTGGCGACACGCTGGCGGTGGGGGCGCTGGCCCGGCTGTCCGAGGCCCGCGCCCTGCTGGCGGCGCCGGGGGAGGGGCGGGCGGCCCTGCTGCCCGCCGCGAACGAGGCCCTGGCGGCCCTGGTGCGTGCCAACGAGGACATCTCGGCGGCGTTCCTGCTCGACAGGGACGGCGTCGCCGTCGCCTCGACGAACCCGGCGCATCCGGGGCGGTCCTACGCCTTCCGGGCCTACTTCCGCGAGGCGGCGGCCGGCAAGGTGTACCGCTCGCACATCCTCGTCGGCACCTCGACGGGGAAGCCGGGCATGTACGGGTCGGCCCCGGTGTACGGGCCGGGCGGGGCTCTGCTCGGCGTGGCGGTCGTCAAGGTGGAGGCGGAGGCCCTGTGGGGCATCGTGGACGCCCTCGGGGTGGCCGACGGCGACGCGGTCTTCGTGCTCGACCAGGACGGGGTCGTCGTCGCCCATCAGGACAGGGCACGCCTGTTCCACGCCGTCGCGGCGCTGGACGCCGAGACGGCCCGCACCCGGTTCCGTGCCGACGCCGTGCCGACGCTGGGGACGCCGGGGCTGGAGGCGGTGGTGGGGGCGAAGAGTTCGGGCGAGCTGTCCTACACGCGGCCGGAGGACGGGGCGCGGCGTGCGGTGGCCTACGCGCCGATGCGTGGGGAGAGGTGGAGCGTGGTCATCGACGTGGACGGGCGGCAGTACGACGGGCCGGGGCACCTGCGTTTGTGGCGCGACCTCCAGATCGGCGCCCTGGTGTGCCTGGGCCTGGTGGCGTTGCTGATCCCGGCGTGGCGCTGGCTGCGCGGGGAGTGAGGGCTCGCCGGTCAGCGCGATTCGACCCAGACCGTCTTCGCTCCGAGGTTGCAGGTGCCGTAGGCCAACCACATGAAGCCCTTCTCGCCCCAGCCCATGCCCCAGCTATTGCGGATCTTCCACGCGCCCTTGGCGTCGTCGTACCCCACCAGGAGGACCGCGTGCGTGTCGGCGGTGTGGCGGCGGGTGTCGCGGTAGACGCCGCCCTTGTAGCCCCCCCAGTGGGCGAAGCCGTTCACGGTGACGGGCAGCGGGCCGTGGGCGAGAAGCGCGCTCTTGATCTCCGCCGCGGTGGGCGGCCGGTCCTCCGGCCCGACCATGCCCCATCGGGCGGCCTTGTACGGCGAGGCGATGTCCTTCGGCGTGCCGCGCTTGCCCTGGTAGGGGTAGCCGGCGACGGTGGCCGTCCCGTTCCTCACCAGGTCGGTCAAGGCGATCTCGAAATGGACGCCGCCGTCCGGCGACTCGGGCCGCAGGCGGTCAATGAGGGGCTGGGCGGCGAGGATGACGCGGGCGCCGGTGCGGATCTGCCGGTTCGCCTCCAGGGCGCCGACGGCCGTCATCGCCCAGCAGGTGGCGAACTTGCCCTGGTGGCGGACCCCCGTGGCGACCCCCTTGGCGACCCAGTCGAATCGCGCCGGCGTGGGGGCTTCGGCCTGCGAGGAGGCCACGAAGATCAGGAGGAGAACGGAGGCCGCCAGGATACGTCGCGCGGTGTTCATCGGCGTCCCCGGCTCTCCCGTGTGTCCTGTGGCCGGGTCGGGCATGTCGGTCCGCTGGCGTGGCGGCTCGCCCTCGTCGAGGGCGGGGCCGTCATCCTCCGGATTCATCGCTCTGGCACATGCGCGTTCAGGGCCACCTCCATCCGAGGGAGGCCGCCCGCGGCGGAACGCCGAGCCACACCAACGTACGCCTCGGGGTGGCGGCCGTGACGAGAAAAGGGCGACGCTCCCGGCCCCTGACGTATCACGCCTTTTTCAGTAGCTGGCAGCCAGCAACAGCCAGCGGACAGCCAGCAACAGCCAGCGGAACACCATGAACCAACAGCCGTAAAGAAGAGCGTCCGGCTGTGCCTACTTTCCCACCCCGGCGGCCCTTCCCCTCGCTCACCCGTGCTCATTCCGGCGGGCGGCGGGGCCTGTCAATCGAGCCGCTTGACGACGACGACACGCCCCGGCTTCACCCTCCTCTCCGACACCTTCTTGCCGCCTGGGAGCGACACGTCCACGTCGTACTCCGTCGCGGGGATCGGCCCCAGGCCGAAGTGGGCCTCAGGCGGCGAGCAGCGGGCGTAGCCCGAGCCGGCCTGGATGTGCCGCGTCGCCCCGCCGACACGCACCTTCGACCCGAGCGGCGCACGCACGATGAGCCAGTTGCCGTCGTCGGTGTTGTTGCGCAGCAGCACCGGCGGCGAGTAGAAGTTGACCAGCAGCAGGTCGAGGTCGCCGTCACCGTCGAAGTCGGCGGCCACCACGCACACGCTGTTCGCCTCGTGCTTGATGCCCCAGGCGGCCGCCACCTCGGTCCACGAATCATCTCCCCGTCTCGTCCACAGGCGGTCACCGCCCTTGCTCGTGGCCCACTGGTTGGCGCTGTCGGCGTCCACCGTGCAGTAGATCTCGGGCCGCCCGTCGTGGTTAAAGTCCTCGATCACCGCGTCGTGCGCCAGCGACTTGATGGCGAGCGCCTTGTCGGCGGACGGCGTGAACTTGCCCTTGCCGTCGTTGGCGTACAGGACGTTCGGCTCGACGGTGTGCTTCATGGCGAGGAGCTGAGCCTCGGTGGAGTTCGCCCCGGAGAGCCAGGAGTCCGTCGTGACGAGGAGGTCGAGCCGGCCTTTGTTGAACACGTCGGCGAAGACGCAGCCGACCGCCGACGCCTTGCGAGCCAGCCCCGCGTCGGCGGTCACGTCCGAAAACTTGCCGCCGCCGAGGTTCTTGAACAGGGCGCTCTGCTGCGACTTGTAGCAGGTCACGAACAGGCCGTCGCGCCCGGAGCCGTCGTAGTCCCCGAAGGCGCAGCCGAGGCAGTGCCGGCCCTTGAGGGCGACGCCGGCCTTGGCGGCGATTTCGGTGAAGGTGCCTCCGTTGTTGCGGAAGAGTCGATTGCCCTTGTCGGGGCAGCAGACGAAGAGGTCTGGCCGACCGTCGCCGTCCACGTCGGACCAGGCGCACGAGCGGGCCGCGTCCTCGATCAGCGTGCCGGACTTCACGCTCACGTCGGCGAACTTGCCGCCGCCGAGGTTGCGGAACAGTCGGCTCGGGGCGCCACGCACGGAGGTGATGTAGACGTCGGGCTTGCCGTCGCCGTCGTAGTCTGCGATGGCGACGCCGGCGCCGGCGCCCTTGAACGCTTCCAGGCCCGAGCCCTTCGTGATGTCCTCGAAGACCAGACCGCCCTTATTTCGGAAGAGATAGACGTGCGGCGCGTCGAAGGTGACGATCAGGATGTCCGGCTTGCCGTCGCCGTCCAGATCAGCCACGCCGACGCCGTGCGGGTGGCAGTCCCTGGCCACGCGCAGCCCCGACGCGGCGCTGGCGTCGGAGAACCGCTTCGCCTTCTCCTTCGGCTTATCCTTGGGGGGCGGCGTCCCGTCGAGTTTGATGAGCGTCTTGGGGTCGCCGTGGAAGACGCGGTAGTCGAGCGACTTCTTGTGGCGGCCCATCAGGTGGAGGAGCTTCAATTCGTAGCCGGCGGGCGTGTCGGCCCTGGCGACGCGGGCGTGGTAGATGATGCCGCCGTAGTCCGCCTCGTACTTCTTGACGACGGCCTGGCCTGCGGCGTCGAGGGGCGCGGCGATGGTGTTCAGGAAGCCGTAGACGGTGTAGGCCGTCCCGCCGGCGGCGAAGTGGGCGAGCATCTTGCGGCCGGCCTCCTTGCCCCACGGGTGGAACCAGTTGTTGATGAAGTAGTCGGCCCACACGCCCGGCCTCATCGACACCCGGACGATGAACGCCGTCGCCGTGGACGGCCCATCGAGCTTCAGGCCGGGGAACTCGGCGGGGATGCGGTCGATGCCTCCGACGCCGATGACGCGCACGCGGGGCTCCTTGGCCCAATCGACCTTCAGGCCGGTGAAGGTGGTGCCGAGGCGGAGATCGGTCCAGGGGGTCGGCTCGCGGCTGATGACGCGGACGCTCTTGCCGTCATCCGTCTTGAGGACGAAGGTGAAGTCTTCGCGCCAGTAGTACGAGCGCCACTCGCGGACGTGGCGGAACTCCGTCGCCTTGCCGGTCAGCTCGCGGTAGGGCAGGTCGGGGCGGGCCTGCGCCGGCAGGCACAGGGCGGCGAGGAGCGGGAGCATGGGGGGGCCCTCGGGATGGCGGTGGGGACGCGTGAGCGCCACCCGGCTCATCCTGTGAGGGGACGGCGCCGGCGTCCACGGCGGGCGCGGCGTGTCTGCCACGGGACGAAGCCGGCCAGCGCGCTGACGGCCAGCGCCGCCCCGGCGTCGAAGCCGCCCTCGGGATCGTCGGCCTGCTCCTCGACGGGCGCCGCCGCAGTGTCGGCCTCGTCGGCATTCGCCATCACGACGAAGTAGGCGTCGGCGGCCTCGGGGGCGGCCTGGGTGTCCTCGGCCGGCGGGGCCAGTTGCGGCGGGGGTGCCATGACCGGCTCGTCGTCCTGCTCCTCCGTGCCGTCCCTCGCCTCCGGCACCGAGAACAGCATGGGCAGGGTCGTGTCGAGGCGCGTCGGGCCCTTCGGGGCCGCGCCGATGCGGGTGATCAGCTCCGGCAGGCCGTTCGGGTTGGGCGGCACCAGGCCGCGGAAGGCCTGCTCGGCGTTGGGGATCGGGGCGGCCTCCGGCGGCAACGGGGCCGTGAGCAGGGCGGCCTGGGGCGTCTCCCTCGTGGCGAGTGAGGCCGCCAGGGTGCTGGTTGAGGGCGTCGCCGTGTTCACGGCGGGCGCGGGGGCCAGGGCCGGCGCGGGGGCCAGGGCTGGCGCGGCCTGAGGGTTGTTCTGTGCCAGGAAGGAGGCGAGGCGGATGACAGTGAAGCTGTGGGCAGGGGCGGCGGGGGTGGGCACTTCAACCCGGCCGGCCCCGACGGGGGCGATGAGCCTCGCCTGGGGGTGCGCAGGTAGATTCACGACGATGAGCAGGCCGGCGGCGGGGAGGGCGCGGTCCTCCAGCGGCTCCAGACGCGGGCGCATCGAGTGACGCATTGTCCACCTCGGGAAGGCGGCTTCGGGCTGGATGTCGGCCTGCAACTGGGGTGCCGGGGCCGGCGTCAATCGCGGTACAGCACCCACGTCTCCCCGTCCTGCGTCGCCTCCTGTTTCAGCACAAGCCCGGTCCGCACGGCCACCCAGGTGGACGCCTCGACCTCGTCGCCGCGGTAGTCGATGACGAGGCACGGCTCGCTCTTGCGGCGCCCGTGCGTGAACGTCTCCTCCTGGGGGCGGACGGCGGCGCGGAGCAGCGTCATCCCCTCGCCGCGCCCGCCGATGGCACGCAGGGGGTCGAAGAAGCGGAGCGTCCACGCCTGGCCGGGCCGCAGCCCGCGGATGCGGTTGACGGGGTGGAGCGGCATGAGGGCGTTGCCGCCGCGCGGCACGGCCACCTCGGGCAGGGGCAGGCGCGACTCCTGGCCGCCGGCGTGCAGCACGACCAGCGAGGCGAGTTTGCCGGCACGGACCTCGCCGGCGATGTCGGCCTTGAACGGGATGAGGGTCTCGCCCTCGACGTGGATCGACAGGCCGACGAGGTCGCCGGCGAGGTTGACGCGGTAGGCGCTGGTCATGCGGGCGACGGACAGGCCGCCGATGCGTGCCGGGCCGTCCTTGTCGCGCGAGGCGTGCGGCTTGTACTCGGCGCCCATCTCGAAGACGCCGGCGGCGGTGCGCTCGACGTGGGTGTTCACCTGGAACACCTTCTCGCCGTTGCGTTCGGCGACCCAGCGCGTGAGGTTGCGGCCCTGCTGGGCCTCCTCGACGAGGTCGATGGAGAAGGCGGGCGGCGTGCCCGGCAGCCAGTAGGGCAGGACCTCGGTCCAGAGCATCCACGACGTGACGGAGAGCCACGCGGCGATGATGATGATTGCGAGCCAGCGCGGCGGCATGGGCGCTCCCCTCCTCGATGCGCTCATTGTAGAGTGCCGACTCCGGACAAGCAGAGCCGATGCGTGGAGAGGGCCGCTGACGCTCCACTCGGGGCGCTGACACGCGACAGGAGAAGAGGCGCTGACGCTCCACTCGGGGCGCTGACGCGACCGCTGTGCGCCACGTCAACGAGGCGCTGGCGCTGTGTGACTCGGGGCGCTGACGCATCCCCGCTCGCCCGATCCGGATGCGCTTACTCTCCAATCGAGGCGCTCCCGTGGCCCAGCCCAAATACTGACGCAGTGAAACGGGGGCTGAACGTCGCACGGCTGCGCCGGCCCGGCGGCGAAGGCCGGGGCGGCGAGCAGCAGGGTTGACAGGCAGAGCCGTCGGGTGTCGGTCATGTTCATCCCCTTCCCGTGGCATGGGCATGTGACTCGCGGAAGTGGGCGGGTGACTCGGCGGCATGTCCGGGTGCATTGCAGCGGCCCGCGTGTCGGTCCGGGGGTGGCCGCGTAGAATGGCGGCTCCGGACACGCACACCGAGGCACACATGGCGTTCCCCGTCTCCCATTCCGCACGCTGCGTCGTCGGCGTCCCCAACGAGATCAAGACGCACGAGTCGCGCGTCTCCCTCACGCCGGTCGGCGTCGAGGAGCTGACGCGCTCCGGCAACCGCGTCCTCATCCAGGCCGGCGCCGGCCAGGGCAGCGGCATCACCGACGACCAGTACAGGCAGCACGGCGCCGAGATCGTGCCCACCGCCGCCGACGTGTGGCGCGGCGCCGACCTCATCGTCAAGGTCAAGGAGCCGCTGCCCGCCGAGTGGCCGCTGCTCCAGCCCGGGCAGGTGGTCTTCACCTACTTCCACTTCGCCGCCGACGAGGGCCTCACGCGCGCCGTCATGGCGTCGGGCATCACCGCCGTGGCCTACGAGACCATCAAGGACGCCAGGGGGAATCTGCCGCTGCTGACGCCGATGAGCGAGGTCGCCGGGCGCATGAGCATCCAGGAGGGGGCCAAGTACCTGGAGCGGCCCTTCGAGGGCCGCGGCATCCTCCTTGGCGGCGTGCCCGGCGTGCCGCCGGCGAACGTGGCGATCCTCGGCGGCGGGATCGTCGGCGCCAACGCCGCCAAGATCGCCGCCGGCGTCGGCGCGAATGTGTGGATCCTCGACATCAACCTGGACCGCCTGCGCTACCTGGATGACGTGATGCCGAAGAACGTCACCACGCTCTACAGCGACCGGCACAACATCCTCGACGCGATCAGCCGCGCCGACCTGCTGATCGGGGCCGTGCTGATCCCCGGCGCGAAGGCCCCGCGACTGGTGCGCCGCGAGGACCTGCGGCGGATGCCGGCGCGGTCGGTCATCATCGACGTGGCCATCGACCAGGGCGGCTGCGTCGAGACGAGCAAGCCGACCACGCACGACGCCCCGACCTACATCGTGGATGACATCGTCCATTACTGCGTCACCAACATGCCGGGGGCGGTCGGACGCACCAGCACGTACGCGCTGACGAACGTGACGCTGCCGTACCTGTTGCAGCTCGCCCGCAAGGGGTTCGACAGGGCCGTCGCCGAGAGCGAGGCGCTGCGTCACGGGGTGAACGTCCACGCCGGTAAGGTGACGAATCCGGCGGTGGCGGAGACGTTCGGCCTGGAATGCGCCGGGCTGACGGCATGAGCGGCGGTGCCCCCTCGGGGCTTGCGGCCCGGCGTCCGGGGTGTGATAATCGCCGACGGGAGGGCGGGTCATGTCCGACGAGGAGCATCCCGGCGAGCCGTGGCTGGCGCTGGACACGTCCCTGGAGGCGGCCCGCGTGCAGGCGGCCATCTTCCAGCGCATGACCGGGGAGCAGCGGGTGAAGATGGCGTTCGAGATGTCGGAGGCGGCGCGGCGGGCGGCGCTGGCGGGGGTGCGTCAGCGTCACCCCGAGTACACGCCCCGTCAGGTGCAACTGGCCGTGTATCGCATGGAGCTGGGGGAGGAGCTGTTCCACCTCGCCTTCCCCGGCAACGAGGACGTGCGGCCATGAGCGACGAGGACGCCCTACTGCGCGCCATCGTCGAGGCGCCCGACGACCTGGCGCTGCGCATGGTCTACGCCGACTTCTGCGAGGAGAACGGCCGCGCCGAGAGGGCGGCCCTCATACGCGGGCAGTGCTTCCTCGACCCGCTGATGACCCCTCGCGTGGAGGCGGATCCCGAAGAGGAGCACGACCCGCGTTTCGTGATGCTGTATCACCTGCCGCCCGCCCTCGGCGACGACCTGCTCGCGACGTTGCGGCCCTTCCGGGAGGCATTCTTTGATGGCGCGCCTACGGGGATCTGGTACCACATCCGGCGAGGCTTCATCGAGGGGGTCAACCTCTCGGGGCTCGCGCACCTGGAGAGGTGGGTGAGGCACGCCCACGAGATCCACCGGCGGTGCCCCATCCAGACGTTCTCGGCCCACGGGTCGTGGGGCCCCTCCTCCGCAGTCCAGGCCGTCCCCACCCACGCACTCGCCCGCCTGCTCGACGAGGCCGCGGCGCTGGGGGCGCTGACCATCACCGGCTACCGCATCGGGGACGCCGCCGAGGCCCTCCTCTCGGCGCCCGCGCGGTTCCGCCCCAGCAGGGTCTACATCCAGGAGGACGCATTAGCCCCCGTGATGCCACGGGAGCTGGCGGAGCGGCTCCGCGAGCGCTACGGGGACGCCCTCACTCTCTCGCCCCCCCCGCAATCCGACGACGACATCCCCTTCTGACCGCCCCGGAGCCGGCCCGTGGACGACACCCTAAACTACGACGCCGAGCCGCCCCCGCCCCGCCCGTGCTGGGCGGCGCTGGCGGATGGCGCTGGCGTCGTTGCATCCTGGCCCCGGCTTCTCCACGCCGCGCATCGACCCCACGGGGCGGCGGGTCGCCGTGATGCGCCACAACCCCGGCGGCTCCACATTCGTGTACGTCCTCGCGGCCAACCTGGGCGCGTGTGCGGGGCATCGAGGACGTCCCGTCGCACGCCGGCCCGTTCGCTTGGCCGCCGGAGGGCAAGCGTCTCGCCATCCCCTGACACAACGGCACGGTGCGCATCTACCCCCTCGCCGGCGACCCGCCACTGGCGCTGCGCCTGTGGTCGGGGACGACGGCCCCCAGCCGGGTCGGATTCGCCCCCGACGGCCGGCACCTGATCACCAACAACCCAAACGGCACCGCCGACGTCCTGCGTCTCGCCGGCCCGTGACCGGGGCGGGCGACGGTGCTTTTCTCGCATTCCCGCGCAGGGGAGGCGGGCCGCCGCGTGGAGTCTGTTGAACGCCCGAGAATCGACACCCGAGATCAAGGAGCCACTCCCATGCGGAACGCCATCCTCGCCGCGCTGCTCGCCCTCGCCACCCTGTCCCCCCTGTACGCCGGGACGCCGGTGACCGTCACCCCGCAGGCCATAGCCCAGTTGCGAGCCCGCCTCACCGCCCTGGAGGCCCAGGAGGCGGCCTTCGTACGACAGATGCAGGCCGCCCGCACGCGGGCCACCTACGAGTACGCCCGGCAGATGCTGGCCACGCTGACCCGCGAGTCGCGGCAGGCCTCCCTCGCCTACAAGGCGGCGCTCGCCCGGCGCTGACCGGCCGGCCCTACCACGGCGGGACCATCCGCGTGAACGGGACCACGTACGCCTGCATCAGCGTGATGACGCCGACGATGGCCGCCAGGATGACGCTGTGCCACAGGACGGCCTTGAAGATGTCGGCCTCCTTGCCGAGCTGGTCCGTGGCCGCCGTCGCCACCACGATGCTCTGGGCGTCGATCATCTTGCCCATGACGCCGCCCGTGCTGTTCGACGTGCAGATCAGCACCTGCGCCTGGTCCAGCGAGAGCAGCGGGAACGTCTTCGCCTGATGGAGCTGCGTGGCCGTGATCTGCTGGAGGCTGCCGAACAGGGCGTTGCTGCCCGCGTCGGTGCCCGTCAGGAACACGCCCAGCCAGCCGAGCATCGGCGCGAAGAACGGGTACGCCACGCCGGTCAGGGCGAAGGCGTAGCCCATCGTCGCGTCCATGCCCGAGTACCGTGTCACGTAGCTGAGCCCGAGCATGAACGCGATGGTCGGGATCGGGATCTTCATCTGCACGAACGTCGTGCTGAGTGACCAGATGACGTCCCCCCAATTCATCCGCAGGATGAGCATGGACAGGATGGCGGCGAACATCACCGCCGTCCCCGGCGCCGTCAGCCACGCGAAGTTGAAGATCGCCCGCTCCGTGTCCTCCTTCTTCCCCTCCGGCAGGAGGTACGGGTCACGCCGGGCCTGCTCGTCGAGGAAGGGGATCGGGATCAGGTAGTTCGTCTGGATCGGGCCGACCATGATGTGCGGCTTGCCGGGGCCGCCCGGCTCCTTCTGCCGCACGATGCCCGTCAGCATCAGGAACACGCTCATCAGCACGAACGGCAGCCACGCCATTGTGACGCTCCCCAACGTCAGCGGCTTCTCCTCGTGGTGCCTGTTGATCTCGCCGAGCAGCGCCTTCGCCGCCTCCGCCTCCTCCTCGTGCCCGATGGCCGAGTGGGCGTCCGAAGGGCCGGGCGCCGGCGGGGCGGGGTTCTGGTCGTAGCGCATCTCCGTGGGCGGCTTCCAGAACTTGAGGAACACCGCGGTCACCACCAGGGAGAAGATGCCCCCGCCGATGTCGGTCATCGGGTACAGGACGAGGCCCTTGACCCACAGATGGCTCGTGGCGAAGAAGTACTGGAAGACCGCGAACGACCCGCCGGCGACCAGCAGGCACGGCCACACCTCCCACGTCTTCTCCCAGCTGCACATGCACCGCACCATCCACAGCGGCACGATCAGCGATAGCAGCGGGAGCTGGTGGCCCGCCATCACCGACAGCGTCTCGGCCGGGATGCCCGTCACGCCCGCCAGGACGATGAGCGGCGTGCCCAGCCCGCCGTAGGCCACCGGCGAGGTGTTGGCGATGAGGCACAGGACGGCGGCGAGGAAGGGGTTGAAGCCGAGGCCGACCATGATGGCGCCGCAGATGGCGACGGGGGTGCCGCCGCCGGCGGCCCCTTCGAGGAACGCGCCGAACGAGAAGGCGATGAGGATGGCCTGCACGCGGGCGTCCGGCGACAGGCTGGCCACCGACCGGCGCACCACGTCGAACTGCCCCGTGCGGACCGTGATGTTGTACAGCAGCATCGCGTTGAAGATCGTCCAGCCGACCGGCAGCAGCCCGAAGAGCGCGCCGTGGACGAAGGCCATCGACGCCTGCACGACGCTCATGTTGTAGGCGATGACCGCGACCGCGATGGCGACGGCCGTGGCGCCGGCCCCGGCCCACGGGGCCAGCCAGCGGCGGACGACGAGCAGGTAGAAGAGCACGACGACGGGCGCCGCCGCCAGCACCGTCGAGATGATGGCGGAGTACGGGGCCGGCATCCCCCAGAACTTCTGAAGCGGGTCGAGCGACTGCTGGTGCATGGCCCAGAGCATGGGGGGAGGCCCTTGATTGGCTCGGCGGTGGGTGTGTCCGGCCGATTCTATGGGCCCGCCGCCCGGATGCAAGCACTTGCCGCGCGGCGCCCCCCGCTATGCAATGCCTCGATGGAGATCCGCTTCCGCCTGCCGCCGTGTGCCGCCTCGCCGCTGTCCCGCCTCGACGCGCGCTGGCGTCTGGCCGGGCTGCTGCTCGCCTGCGTCGCCGTGTGTCTGCTGCGCGCCCCCTGGCCCGCGTCGGCCGCTCTGGCCCTCGCCTGCCTGCTCGCCTGGCTCGCCGCCGTGCCCCCCGGCTGGCTCCTGGCCCGCCTCGCCGTCCTGGGCGCCGTCCTCGCCGCCTGCTCGCTGCCCTTGCCGCTGCTGGGGTCGGCCACCTGGGCCGACGCCTGGGTGATCCTGGCCCGCGGGCTGGCGCTGGCGCTGCTCGCGGCGGTGCTGGTCACGTCCGCCCCGGTCGATGCCACCCTGCGTGCGGCAGGGGCCGTGGGCCTGCCGGCGCTCCTCGTGCGTGTCCTGCTGCTGGCGTGGCGATATCTGTTCCTCATCGGCGACGAATTGCAGCGCCTGCGGACCGCCCTGCGTGTGCGTGGCTTCCGCAACCGGGCCGACGCGCACTCCTGGGGCACCGTCGCCGCGGCCACGGGGACGCTGCTGGTGCGTGGCGCGGATCGGGCCGAGCGTGTGGCCGCCGCCATGCGCTGCCGGGGGATGGGCGCGCCGATGCGCGAGCTGGACGAGAGGCGGACGACGCTGGCCGACGTGGCGTTCGTCGTCCTGACGCTGACAGCCGGGGCGGCCCTGGTGGGGTGGGACCGGACGTGAGCGCCGCGGTCGAGGTGGAGGGCCTGGGCCTGACCTACGGCGGCGCCCGGCCCGCCCTGGCGGGGGTGTCGTTCCGCGTCACGCCCGGCGAGCGTGTCGGCATCGCCGGCCCCAACGGGGCGGGCAAGACGAGCCTGTTCCTGTGCCTCACCGCCGTCCTCAGGCCCACCGAGGGCGTCGCCCGCGTGATGGGGCTGGACGTGCGCGACCCCGCCGCCCGCCGCGAGCTGCCGCGCCACGTCGGCATCGTCTTTCAGGACAGTGACGACCAGCTCTTCCAGAGCAGCGTGCGCGAGGACGTGGCGTTCGGACCGCTCAACCTCGGCCTGCCACTCGACGAGGTGCGCCGCCGCGTCGAGGAGGCGCTGGCCCGCGTCGGCATGTCCGGCAGCGAGGGCCGCGTGCCCCTGCACCTGTCTGGCGGCGAGAAGCGCCGCGTGGCCCTGGCCGGCGTGTTGGCGATGCGGCCCGAGGTGCTGCTGCTGGATGAGCCGTCGGTGTTCCTCGACCCGCGCGGACGCCGCGAGCTGGTGGCGCTGCTGTGCGGCCTGGGCGGGACGATGCTGATCGCGTCGCACGACCTGGAGCTGCTGCTGGAGACGTGCCCGCGCGTGCTGCTCCTCGACGCGGGGAGGCTGTCGGCGGACGGCCCGGCGCGGGAGGTGCTGTCGGACGCGGCCCTCATGGACGCGCACGGGCTGGAGGTGCCGTGGAGCCTGCGGAGGCCGTGACGTCCGCCGCGGGGCTGGCGGTGTCGTAGAGCACGCATCCTGCGTGTTCAGCCGTGTGGTGGGCGTGACGGCCCTCGCCGGCCGAGCACGCAGGATGCGTGCTCTACGACAGGCCGTAACGTCCCCCGCGCGGGCCCGTCTCTTCTGTCAGACAAGAGTGCCCAGGGGGCACGGACAGGAGAGTGTGCCATGCTCGGGTTCCGATACTACAAGGCCGCCCCGACGACGTACGTCCTCCAGTACGTCGGCGGCAAGGTCAAACGCGAGGGCGCGGGCCTGTCGTTCTACTACTTCGCCCCGTGGACGACGCTCGTCGCCGTCCCCGCCGGCAGCACCGACGTGCCGTTCATCTTCAACGAGACCACCGCCGACTTCCAGACCGTTAGCATCCAGGGCCACCTCACCTACCGCGTCACCGACCCGAAGAAGCTCGCCGGCCTCCTCGACTTCAGCCTCAAGCCCGACGGCGAGTACGCGGCCGACGACCCGCAGAAGGTGCCCAACCGCATCACCTTCGCCGCCCAGAACGCCGTCCGCGGCGAGGTGCAGTCCAAGCCCCTGCGCTCGGCCCTGCTGGAGGCCGACGTGATCGCCCGCCGCGTCGAGGCCGCCCTCAAGGCGTCGCCCGCCCTCGACGCCCTCGGCGTCGAGCTGCTCGGCTTCGCCATCCTCGCCCTCAAGCCGGTGCCGGAGACCGCCAAGGCCCTGGAGGCCGAGGCCCGCGAGCGTCTGCTCCGCGAGTCGGACGATGCCATCTACAGCCGCCGCAACAACGCCGTCGAGCAGGAGCGCCGCATCCGCGAGAACGAGCTGAACACCGAGGTCGCCGTCCAGACCAAGCAGCGCGAGATCGAGGAGACGCGCCTGGCCGGCCAGATCTCCCTCGAGGACCAGCGGCGGCGGCTCGTGGCCACCGAGGCCGACAACACCCGCACCCGCGCCGACGCCGAGGCGTACGCCGTCAAGGCGGCCATCGACCCGCTGGCGGCGCTCGACCCCAAGGCCCTCCAGGTCCTCGCGTCCCGAGGCATGGACCCGCGTCTGCTGGTGGCGATGGCCTTCCAGGAGATCGCCGCCAACGCCGCCAAGGTCGGCAACCTCAACATCTCGCCCGACCTGCTCGACACCCTCTTGAAGCCGAAGAAGTAGTGTTTGGCTTCTGTGTTTGGTGTTTCGTGTTTGGTGTTTCGTGGAAGGCATTCCTTCCGATCACACGCCAAGCACCGAACACCAGACACAGACACCAAACACCAAACACCAAACACCAAACACCAAACACGAACATGGACAAGATCGTCGTCGTCACCCGCCGCACGCGCCTCGAGGAGCTGGTGGACCGCTTCAACACCCTCCCACAGGCGCGCTTCTACATCAAGCACATGGGCCTCGACTTCTCCGAGTACGAGAGCGAACACGAGGTCTTCCAGGCGTCGGCGAAGCTGGTGCTGCGCGGGGTCGATGGCCTGGGCCGCAAGGTCCAGCGCATCGACTGGACGTTCCTCCCCAACTTCGTCTTCGGACGCGACGACGCCGTGGTCGTCGTGGGCCGCGACGGGCTGGTGTCGAACACCGCCAAGTACCTCGACGGCCAGCCCATCGTCGCCGTCAACCCAGACCCCTCGCGCATCGACGGCATCCTGTTGCCGTTCGCCCCCGCCCAGGCGGGCCGCGCCGTCGCACGCGTCCTCGACCACGCCGCCAGCGTCCGCGAGGTCACCATGGCCGAGGTCTCGCTCAACGACGGGCAGCGCCTGCTTGCGTTCAACGACTTCTACATCGGCCAGCGCACCCACGTCTCGTCACGCTACAGCCTGACGTGGCACGGCGCCACCGAGCGGCAGTCGTCCAGCGGCGTCCTCGTCTCCACCGGCGCCGGCTCCACCGGCTGGTTCAGCAGCACGCAGAACATGGCCCGCGCCGTCACCGGACTGATGACGGGGTCGGTGCCGGACGCGACGCCGATCCGTCTGCCGTGGGAGGACGCCCGCCTGGCGTTCGTGGTCCGCGAGCCGTACCGAAGCCGGGCCTCGGGCGTCGAGCTGGCCGCCGGCCTGATCGACGCGGGCGACGAGCTGCGCCTCGAGTCGCACATGCCCGACGGCGGCGTGATCTTCAGCGACGGCGTCGAGGCGGACGCGCTGGCGTTCAACGCGGGCTCGGCAGCGTCCATCCGCGCCGCGGATCGCAAGGCCCGCCTCGTCGCCGCCTAGAATGGCCGGTGCCGTCCCGGAATCCCTGGCGCGCCGGCACGCGGCCGGCGAAGATAGGGTGACGAGGACGCGAGGGCCCTGGCCGATGACCGAAGCACCGATGGGCCTGCTGGTGCAGCGCCTGCGCGGGATCGCCCGCCTGGCCGACACCCGCGAGGACGACGGCGCCCTCCTGGAGGCGTTCATCCGCCGACACGACCAGACCGCCTTCGCGGCCCTGGTCCGCCGTCACGGGCCGATGGTCCTCGGCGTGTGCCGGCGTGTGCTCGGCGGCCACGACGGCGCGGAGGACGCCTTCCAGGCGGTCTTCCTTGTGCTGGCCCGCCGGGCTTCCACCGTGGACCCTTCAGGTTTGCCGGGCTGGCTGCACGGCGTGGCGAGGAACGCGGCGATGAGCGCGAGGCGGGCGGCGGCGCGGCGTCGGCGGCATGAGCAGGCCGTGGCCGAGGTGCCCGACCGGCCCGGCCACGAGCCCGACGCCTGGGCCGATGTGCGCGAGATCATCGACGAGGAGATCGCCGCGTTGCCCGACACCCAGCGTCAGGCCGTCATCCTGTGCGACCTGGAGGGCGTGACACGCCGCGAGGCGGCGTCCCGCCTCGGCATCGGCGACGGCACCCTGTCGCACCGCCTCAGCGCGGCCCGCGAGGCCCTCGCCCGCCGCCTCTCGTCGCGTGGCGTCGCCCTGTCGGCCACGGCGCTGGCGTCGCTGCTGGCGACGCACGCCCAGGCCGCACCGCTGCCCGCCGCCCTGGCCTCGGCCGCCACGTCCGGCCTCGTCTCGGAATTGGCCCTTTCCATCTACTCGACACTGGTGAAGACGATGACGACGAAGTACGCTCTGCTGGCCGCCGCCCTGATCGGCGTGGCCTCCCTGGCCGTCGGCCTGACGGCGGCGACGGCCCGCCCGCCGGTGCCGGAGAAGAAGGCCGACGCCGAGCCCGCCGCCTCCGCGGCGGACCTGTTCAAGGCCCACGTCGAGGGCCGCCTCTGGGGCGTGTCCTCCGCCGACGCCGACAAGAAGACCATCGACCTGAGTGAGCAGGGTGGCGGCTTCCTGCAAATCGTGCAGTTCAACCCCGCCGGCGGCGTCGTGGTGCAGCTCCCCGCCGGCGACCTCACCGGCCTGCCCCTCGACCCCAAGGCCGTCGTCACCGTCGACGGCAAGCCCGCGAAGCTCGCCGACCTCAAGAAGGGCATGACCGCCACCCTGGTGGCCGCCCCCGGCAAGGCGCTCATCGCCCGCGTGTCCGCCCACACCGCCCCCGCCGCCGAGAAGTACACCCTCACCGCCCTCGACCTCAAGAAACGCACCGCGACGCTGAAGTCCACCACCCGCGGCGTCACGCTCAAGGACATCCCGCTCGCCAGGGCCGCCGTCGCCGAGGGCTACAAGGCCCCCGCCGGCATCAACGGCGGCGGCTTCGGCGGCGGGGCGGCCGGCGGCGGCGTGATCGCCATCGGGCCGGGGGCTAAGATCGCCGCCGCCCTCGAAGAGGTGAAGCCCGGCAGCGAGGTCACGCTCGGCTTCGGCATGGAGGGCGGCAAGTACGTCATCACGAAGATCATGTTCGAGAAGAAGTAAACTCCGCATGGGGACGACAGGGGGCCGGCCGCGACGACGCGGCCGGCCCCCCGCACCAGGGTTAACACAATCCCCCCGTTCCCAGCCCCCCCGGCACCCGGGG
>CAZVZK010000006.1:0-60290 GCA_964630925.1 uncultured Alcaligenaceae bacterium | reverse complement strand
GATCAGGGTCCATAATCTTAAAACCCCCCTGGGGCCCCCCCGGGGCCCGCCCGCCCCGCCGCGGCCGGCCCCCTGCACTTGCTTTCACAGTATCCCCGTGTACACTGCCACCCGGTCACCTGTGGGAAGGAACGGAGTGGCGTGCCATGACGGAGCGGAGACACGTCGTCATCTACACGGACGGGTCGTGCATCGGCAATCCGGGGCCGGGCGGCTGGGGGGCGGTGCTCCTCTGCGCCGGCGTCCGCAAGGAGCTGTCCGGCGGCCGTCGCCTGACCACCAACAACCGCATGGAATTGCTGGCGGCCGTGGAGGCCCTGCGGGCGCTGACGAAGCCGTGCAACGTGACGCTGTTCAGCGACTCGACGTATGTGGTGAACGGCGCGACGAAGGGCATGATGTACCGCTGGAAGGAGCGCGTGCCGAACGGCGACCTGTGGGCGGCGCTGGACGACGCCTGCGGCCCGCACAAGGTGACGTTCCAGTGGGTGCGCGGCCACGCCGGGGACCCGGAGAACGAGCGCTGCGACGAGCTGAGCGTGCGGGCGGCGTCGCGGGAGGATCTGCCGGAGGATGAGGGCTACGGCAGGCCGGCGCGGGAGCTACCGGGGCTGTTCGTCGATGTGGAGGAGGGACGAAAATAAACCCCGCTGAACAACCTTGCGGCTGATCAGCGGGGCCGGAACAGAGAAGAGGCCGGGGTATGAAACAGGGGTGAGTATGCCCATTCCCGCGCCGCTTGTCAAGTGGGAATCTTCCCTCTTTTTCCGCGGCCGTCACGCCCCCGCAGCCTGTGTCGGTTTTCACTTCGCCTTCGGCTTCACCACCCGCACCGTGATCTCGTTGCTCGTGGCCGCCACGCGCGGCACCCCGTCGAGCTTTTTCGACACGGCGGGTGTCAGCAGACCGCCCTCCAGCCCGCCGTTGAACCGGGAGTTGGACTTCTCCGCCGTGCTGTAGTGGAAGCGGATCTTGTACACGCCCTCCGCCGCGAAGTTGTCCGCGCGGATCTGGTGCGCGGAGAAGAATCCGCCGTCGTCCACCCGCTGGAACGGGTCGAAGACGGCGCCGGCCTTCACCCTCACGATGTCCTTCTCGCGGATCGGGTTGGTGTTGCCGCACCGCCCGATGCCGCGGACCGCCGACTTGCCGTCCGGCCCGATGACCTCGAAGCGGCAGTGCGGGAAACGCATGCCGCAGTCGGAGCCGTCGAGGCTGCCGACGAGGAGGGTCTCGCGCCCCGTCAGATTCTTGATCGCCACCTTGATGGCCGGCGCCTTGCCCAATTCGACGGTGGGGTCGGCGCTGATCGTCACCGACAGCGGCGCCGGCTCCGGGCTCGGGCCGGCGGCCACACCGAGGATGGCGGCGGCGAGGAGGATACGCTTCATCACCTGTCCCTCGGATCGGAGGCGAGGTCATCCACCGACAAAGACGAGCCAGGCCCCCCCGCCGATTGCCTCGGCCCGTCACGGGTACAGTGTCCGCCCCGGCTCCTTGACGCGGATGCGGTAGAGCGTCCCGCCGCCGGTGATGTACAGGTCGCGCTTGTCCACCCCGCCGAACGCGCAGTTCGTCACCTCGTCCGTCGGCACCGCAAGGAACGCCAGCAGCTTGCCATCGGGGGACAGCACGTAGATCCCGCCCTTCACGTCCTTGGCCGGCTCCGCCGGAGGGCTCGGCCTGTTCAGCCCGCCCGCAACGAACAGCCGCCCCTTGGTGTCCTCCTTCAGGCCGTCCGGCCCGCGCCCCGTCTTCCAGTCGTAGATCAGCGTGCGGCTCTTCGCATCGACCACGCCGTCCTTCAGGCCGAACCGCCACAGCTTGCGCACGCCCCCCACATCGTTGTTGTTATCGGCGACGTACAGGTACTTCCCGTCGCCCGAGACGAGGACGCCGTTGGGCCGGTCCACCTCGTCGCGGCCCAGGACGCGCGTCACCTTACCGGGCGCGTCGATCCGGTACACCCCCTCCACCAACCGCCCCTTGTCGTCCTTCAGCTCCATGCCGCCACGCGGCCCGTACACCGGATCGCTGAAATAGATGCGCCCGTCGGCGTCCACGGTCACGTCGTTGGGCTGGTTGAACTTCTTGCCCCCGTACGTCTCCGCCAGGACGGTGAGCTTGCCCGCCGTGTCGGTGCGCGTGACGCGGCGGAGCCTGGGCTCGCAGGCGATCAGCCGCCCCTCCTTGTCGAACAGCAGGCCGTTCGTCCCCGCGTCCTTCCTGTGGACGCTGGCCTTGCCGTCGAGCGAATAGCGGCAGATGCCGCCCTTGCCGCTCGTCAACACCCCGAGCTTCGGGTGCCACGCCGGCCCCTCGCCGCCCTCGCCCCCGCCGGCGAGGACCTCCAGCCTGGCGCCCTTCTCGAAGATCTCCTCGTCAGCCGCGATCAGCGTCAGCAGCAGGACGGTGGCTTGAATCACTGGCAGGCTCCTCGGCGCGCCCCCGGCGGACCGGCACCAGCCAGAAGGAGGCCAGCACCAGCACCGCGAAGGCGGCGTAGATGGGGGGGTAGGCCCGGTAGTCGAGCCATTCGGGCGGCGGGTGGATGATGTCGTGCGCCAACTTACCCCAGGGCGAATCGGGGTAGGTGATGACGTAGTTGCCCTCGTCATTGAAGTAATAGTGCCCGACGGCGATGCGGCATTCGCGCTCCCAGACGGTGATGGGGCACTCGGACGCGAAGACGGTGCGGACGACCACGCCGACGATCATCGCCAGGTGGATGCCACGCACCCACGGGTTGCGCACCCACGCCCACCCCAGCGGCCCGCCGACGAGGATCAGCAACAGGCCGAAGAAGACCACGGCCACCCACAACAGGTGCAGCCCGGCGAGGATGTCGGCCAGCCAGAGATACCCCACGGCGTCGCCCTCCCTCCACAGAATACGATCCCGGAGGGCGGGCGTTTATTCCTGAATGACGCGGAGGCCGCGCGACCCCGCCGGTTCGGCCGTCCGCGACGGCCGGCGTCCCAGGATCAGCGCGGCCCAGCCGCCCCGCCACGTCCCTGTCCGCGTCCCCCCCGGGCCAGGCGGGTGGCGGCTCCGTACCGATACACTACGGGACGAGGTGCAGGCATCGGGGGGGCGTGGGATGGCGCGGCTGGACACGCCCCCGCCGGGCGAGCGGCGGGCGCTCATCGAGGCGGTGATCGCCAGCACCATCGGCACCACCATCGAGTGGTACGACTTCTTCCTCTACGGC
This sequence comes from uncultured Alcaligenaceae bacterium, assembly GCA_964630925.1. Lineage (GTDB taxonomy): Bacteria > Planctomycetota > Planctomycetia > Gemmatales > Gemmataceae > RGDT01. The sequence continues at coordinate 57,079 of CAZVZK010000006.1, read as the reverse complement.
ACCGTCACGGCCCTCATCTTCCAGCCGCTCTTCTTCCCCGACCTGGGGCCCTTCATCGGGCAGCTCGCCGCGTTCGGCACGTTCACCGTCGGGTTCATCGCCCGGCCTCTGGGGGGCGTGATCTTCGGGTGGATGGGCGACAGGGTCGGGCGCAAATCGACGCTGGTGGCGACGCTCGTGCTCATGGGCGTGAGCACGGTGCTCATCGGCCTGGTGCCGACGTACGGGCAGATCGGCGTGGCGGCGCCCATCCTCCTGGTTCTGCTGCGGTTCTGTCAGGGCCTGGGCGTGGGCGGCGAGTGGGGCGGGGCGGTGCTGCTGGCGCTGGAGTACGGGCACAAGGGGCGGCGCGGCTTCTACGCGAGCTGGCCGCAGGCCGGCGTGCCGCTGGGGCTGCTCTGCTCGACGGCGGCGGTGGCGTTCTTCCGCCGGGTGATGAGCGAGGAGGCGTTCCTGTCCTGGGGCTGGCGCGTGCCGTTCCTTCTGAGCGGCGTGCTGATCGTCGTGGGGCTGGTGATCCGCCGGCGGATCACCGAGACGCCGCTGTTCGCCGAATTGCAGAAGGAGAACCGGGTGTCGGCGTCGCCGATCTGGGAGACGCTGCGCGAGCACCGGCGCGAGGTGCTGCTGGCCGGCGGGGCGCGTCTGGCGGAGAACGCCTGCTTCTACCTGTTCACGGTGTACGCCCTCACCTACGTCAAGGGGCTGACGGCGGACGAGGACGAGGCGAAGGCGCTGGAGGCGACGGTGCTGCTGGGGATTAACCTGGCGGCCGCCGTGGCGTTCGTGCTGATCCCAGTGTACGGCCTGCTGTCGGACTGGTGGTCGCGGCGGGGGATGTGCGTTCTGGGGTGCGTGCTGGTGATGGCCGCGGCGTGGCCGTTCTTCCTGGCGCTGGAGACGCGCGCGGCGGGGCCGATCATCCTGGCGCTGGTGGTGTCGGTGGGGGTGATCCACTCGCTGCTCTACAGCGTGCAGGCGGCGCTGATCCCGGAATTGTTCGGGACGCGGCTGCGTTACACGGGGGCGTCACTGGGGTATCAGCTCGCGGCGCCGTTCGCGGGCGGGATCGCGCCGCTGGTGGCGGCGGCGCTGGTACGCGTGTCGGGCGGGTCGTGGGCGGTGGCGGCGTACATGGCCGTGCTGGCGCTGGTGTCGCTGGGGTGCGTGCTGCTCCTGGCCGAGACGTCGCGCAAGGACATCTCGGCGGGGTGAATGGGCGCGCGGGGGCCCTGGGGGTGATCGTGCCCCGCGCGCCGTTCGGATTCAGGGGAGGGTGGGGGAGAGGGGAGGTGACGGCTCAGGGCTGCTCGGCGGCCGACTCGGGGGCGTCCTGAGCCGGCTTGCGGACGAGGGTGTAGTAGATCGTCACGATGGTGACGAGGCCGAACGCGCCCAGCATCAACGCGGCGTAGTTCATCGGATGGCTCCTGCGGGTCAAAGGTGGTGCAACGGGCGAGACGCCGCACAAGCATAGGCCGAGGAGACGTGGCCGGGCGGGGCGAATCCGCGGATTCCGGGCGGCGAGACGGGCGCGCATTGCCGGGCCGGAATTGCTCATCCGTCGGCTGAAATCGGGCCGGTGAACGACCCCACCCCTCACGCCATCCCTTCCGCCTCCTCGAAGAGACGCGCCCACTCGTCCTCGGCGGCGGACAGCTGGGCCGTCACCGCCTCCAGCTCGCCTTGAAGGCGCTCCGCCTCGGGGCCGGCGCCCGATTGCAGGAAGCGGGCGGTCAACGCCTTCTTCTGGCCGTCGAGCTGGGCGATGGTCTTCTCGACGGCCTTCAGCTCTTTGCGCACCGTCTGCTCGGTGCGTTCGGCGGGGCGCGGCGCGGGTGGCTTCAGCACGGACGCGGGCGCCGCCTGCATGCGGCCCGTGGGGCGCTCGCGCTCGCCGGCCTCGATCTCCTTGTTGACCTTGTACAGGTACGCCGCGTAGTTGCCGCCGTGGTTCACCACGCGGCCGTCGCGTACCTCGACGATGCAGGTGGCGACGCGGCCGGTGAAGTGGCGGTCGTGGCTGGTGAAGATCACGGTGCCCTTGTACTGCTCCAGGGCGTCGGCCAGGGCCTCGACGGTGTCCACGTCGAGGTGGTTGCCCGGCTCGTCCAGCACGAGGACGTTGTGGTCGCTCAGGAGCAGGGCCGCCAGGCACAGGCGAGCGCGTTCGCCGCCGGACAGCACCTTGATCGGCTTCTCGACGTGCGAGTCGCGGAAGAGGAGGGCGCCGGCCACCCCGAGGATCTCCTGGATCTTCTTGCCCGGGGACGCCTGCCGTTGGAGGTAGTCGAGGACCGTCTGGTTGTCCGGCAGGCTGGTGTAGACGTGCTGCGCGTACACGCCGACCGAGCAGCCGTGGCCCCAGCGGACCTCGCCGGCGAGGGGCTTGAGCGAATTGACGACGGTGCGGAGGAACGTCGTCTTGCCCTGGCCGTTGTCGCCCAGGACGGCGGCGCGGGAGCCGTGGTCGATCTCGACCTCGACGCCTGCGGCGACGGGCCGGTCCGGGTAGCCGATGGAGAGGCCGCGGCAGCGGAGGGCGGGGCCCTTGCGCGGCTCGACGCGCGGGGCGCGGATGTTGGCCGTCGGCTCGTCGCCGGCCACCTCGTTCAGCTCCAGCCGTTCGAGCTGCTTGCTCTTGGAGCGGGCGAGGGTGGCGGTGGCGGCGCGGGCCTTGTTGCGGGCGATGAAGTCTTCGAGGTGGCGGCGTTTGGCCAGGATGGTCTCGTTGGAGCGCTCGTCGTGCAGGCGGCGTTCCTGCTCGAACTGGAGGTAGGCGTCCACCTTGCCGGGGAAGGAGGTCAGCTTGCCGCGTGACAGGGCGAGGGTGTGGGTGCAGGTGGCGCCCAGGAAGGCGCGGTCGTGGGAGACGATGAGGCAGGCGGCCTTGTGGCTCCGGAGGAAGTGCTCGAGGAGGATCTGGGTGCGGAGGTCGAGGAAGTTGGTGGGCTCGTCGAGGACGAGGAGGTTGGGCTCGTGGAGGAGGAGGGCGGCGAGCTTGACGCGGGTCTGCCAGCCGCCGGACATCTCGGCGATGGGGCCTTCGAGGTAGGCGCCCTTCAGCTCGAACTCGCCGGCGACCTCGCCGCACTTCCAGTCGGGCTCGCCGCTGTCGCGCATGAGGTACTCCAGCGCCGACTCCCCGGGCCGGAAGGGGTCGTGCTGGCGCAGGTAGCCGAGGCGCAGGGAGGGGTGGCGGACGATCTCGCCGCCGTCCAGCTCCTCCTCGCCCAGGAGGATGCGGAGGAGGGTGGACTTGCCGGCGCCGTTGCGGCCGATGAAGCCGACGTTGTGCTCGTCGGTGATGGTGGCCTCGGCGTCGTCGAGGAGGACCTGATCGCCGTAACTCTTCTTCGCCTTCGTGATCTGGAGCAGGACTGCCATGTGCGCACGGGCCCTCGGGTGGCGGGAATGGACGATTCTACCGCCGGGCGTCAAGTGGGGCCAGATGCGATGGGGGTGGGGGTGGGTGCGGTGGGGGCCTGGGACCCGTTCAAGCGGCGATCCGAACGCCCGCCGGATCAGTCATCCCGCCTCCGGCCCTTTGAACGTAAGGGGCGGGCCGGCCCCTCCCCGGCCCGCTTGCCGAACGTCGTCGGCCGGCTCATGCGTCCTTCCGCATCGGGACGCCCGGACGCGCCGCGATCTGCTTGCGCAGCGCCTCCAGCGCCCTCTCCAGGACCGCGTCGGTGAACGGCGTCTCCTTGCGTGCCTTGCCCTTCGGCAGGATCACGTCCCGCTCCGAACGCCACTGCTGGTACTTCACCCGGTCCTCGTCCTTGACCGCCACCTCCATCCCCTTGTCCGGGCTCACGCCCCACTCGTCCGCGTCGATCTTCGCCGCCTCGAAGTCCTTCTTGTCCGGGAACCGGTGGATGTTCTTGCCGCTCGGACGCCAGTAGCTCGCCGTCGTCAGCTTCAACGCGCTCGTGTCGCCCTCCATCGGGATCACGTTCTGCACGCTCCCCTTGCCGTAACTCCTCTCGCCCACCACGACGGCCCGCTTGTGGTCCTGCAGCGCCGCCGCCAGGATCTCGCTGGCGCTGGCGCTGTACTTGTTCACCAGCACCGCCATCGGGATCTCCTGCCCCGGCTCCGACAGCACCGTGCCCTCCGGCTTCGCCCGGTACACCTCGTCGCGGTGGTTGCGGCCCTTGGTGCTGACGATGACGCCGTCACGCAGGAACAGGTCCGACACCTCCACCGCCGTCTTCAGCAGGCCGCCGGGGTTGTTCCGCACGTCGATCACCAGGCCGCGCACGTCGTCCTTCTCCAGCTTCCTGAGCGCCTCCTTCATCTCCTCCGTCGTGTTCTTCCCGAAGTTCGTCAGCCGGATGTAGGCGATGCGCTCCTTGCGGTCGAGGAAGTACTCCCAATCACGCGGGTTGTCGGCGCTCCGCACGTCGCCCAGCACGCTCGGCACCTTGATCACCGCCCGCTTGACCGAGAACTCCTTCGGCTCCTTCATCCCCTCACGGCTGATCGTCAGCCTCACCTCGGTGCCTGCCTTCCCCTGGATCATGTCCACCGCCTCGCTCATCCGCATCGAGTCCGTCGCCTTCCCGTCGATCTTCACCAGCACGTCCCCGGCCATCAGGCCGGCCTCCCACGCCGGCGTGTCCACCATCGGGCTGATGATGGTGAGCTGGCCCCGGTTCTGCCGGTCGAAGCCGACCTGGATGCCGACGCCGCCGAACTTTCCGTCGGAGTGGCTCTCGAACTGCTTGAAGTCCTTGGGGTTGATGTAGTGGGAGTGCGGGTCGAGACGCTCCAGGCCGCCGTTGATCATGTCCTCGACGAGCTTGCGCTCGCGTTCGGGTGACACGTCCACGACGTACTTGCTGCGCACCTCCTGGAGGACGTCCACCACGAGGCGCACCAGCTCGTAATCGTGGTCCTTCTCGCGCGTCGGGGCGCTGTACGAGACGGCCAGGCCGAACACCGTCACGCTGGCCACCGCCAGGATCCAGAACAGATTGCGGCGCGACATGCCATTCCCTCGGGAAGAGATCCCGCCGGGGCCCGCCCCGACCGGCCCGCCGATTATACCTCCCCCGCCCACCGGGGGCGAGACGAACCGCACACCCGGCACGCGCGGCGCATCCGGGCCCCGCCACTCCCCCCAACCCCCCGAAATCCCCCGCCCCCCTTTGACGGGCCGGCTTCCCCCGCTTATCGTTTATTGGCCCCCTCTTCTCATCGCGCGTCCAGGAGTCCAGCGGATGTATAGCATCGTCCTGGTGACGGTCCTCACGTCCGGGTCCAGCGCTCCGCAGATGGACTATTACTCCGGCGGCTACGGCTGCTACGGCTATGGGGCCTACCCCTACTTCGCCCCCCCGCCCGCCTGCCTCGCCCCCGGCCCCGCCCTCGGCCCCGGCTCCGGCGCACCGGGCTTCCAGCCGTCCGCACCCTGGGGCCTGTACGGCCATTACGGCGGCTGCGGCATCCACGGCAACCAGCCCGCCTACGGATACAACTGGCAGCGCTGGGGGCCCTCCCCGTCCTCCACCCCTCCCGCGCCCCCCATGCCCCCCGCCGACGGGCCCAAGAAGATCGAGGACGACACCCCGAGGCCCGAGACGACGGCCACCGTCGTCATCCAGGCCCCGCGCGAGGCCATCATCACCGTCAACGGCGTGAAGCTTCAGCGGACCGCCGTACGCGAGTCGTTCCGCACCCCCAGGCTCGACCCCGACGGGCCGTCGAAATACGACGTTGTCGTCACGATGGAGCGCGACGGCCTGCCGGTCCGCGAGGCCAGACGCATCACCGTCGAGCCGGGCCGACGCACGGAGCTGGACTTCCGCCGCCTCGAACGCAAACGCCCTCTCGGCGGCGAGCGTACGAAGCCGGCGAAGACCGCTTCGCGGCCACTCGACCCGCGTCTGCCCCCCGGGCGGCCCAGGTGACGGCCTTCTACACCTTCGAGGCCGACGTGAAGCGCGGCGGCGTGACGGTCTCGGAGGGGCGTGACGTGCGTGTCGAGCCGGGCAAGGCCGGCCTCGTCGATTTCACCGAGGCGGCGACGGGGTGATCCCGCTCCCCGTGGCGGCGGGCGTCCCGCCCTCCCCCTCGCCGCACGGCTTCCGGGTGGGGGCGTCGGCGGCCCTTGATTCGAGAAGCCGCGTCACCGCATCCACCGGGCGTGAGCGGCTCTCGTCACCCACCTCACGGGCCCTTCTTCTTCAGCGGCAGGTACTCCCGCGCGAACACCTCGACGGCCTCCGCCAGCCGGGCCGCCGCCTCCGCACGCCCCTTCGCCGACCGATGATCCCCGCCCATCTCCAACTGGATCGCATCGACCGTCCCGCCGTCCCGGCTCCCGTGCCGCTGCACCGTGTACCCGCCCGAGAACCGCCTGTCCTCCTTCTCGTCCGATGCGCACGCCGGGTGCACCTTCACCCCCTTCTTCTCCAGCGCCCCGAACAGCCCTTTCGGCCCCGTCAGAGCCCCCTTCCCGAACCGGCCGAGGAGGTGCGCCGCCGTCTTGCCGTTGGCCGTCCCCCGGAAGATGGTGTCCCTCTCCGCCCCCTGCCCGTGGATGTCCAGGAGCAGCCCCCGCCCGAACTCCTTCACCACCCTCTTCCTCGCGTCCTCGATGGCCGCGTGGTAGGCGTCGTACACCGGCCTCGCCTTCTCGGCCTCATACGCCCCCGCCGCCTCGCGGTTCGCGTCGATGAACCTCCGCCCGAAGTGCGCGACGATGACGTGCGGCCTGCCCCCGAGACGCTTCTCGATGGCGGCCGCGAGCCGCTCCGCCAGGGCCGCCGACCCCGTGTCGCGCGCCGTCACGAACTTCGCCACCCCCTCCCCCTTCCGCGCCGGCACGCCAGGGACCGCGAGCGTCCCGTCATGCGGCGCCGTCAGGATGATCGGCAGCGTCCCGACCTTCACGGTCATTAGCTCCGCCGCCGGCCCCTCGGCCGACAGCACGGCCGCCGACCCCAGCAACAGCAACACGGCGCGCATCACCCGCCCTTCCCCTGCTTCACCTGGTGATACCGCCCGGCGGCAGGCCCGTCGAGCGTCGTCGTCGTGCCGTCCGGCCAGGTGACCGTCACCTTCTCGACCTTGTCCACCTTCCCCAGCCCGAAGACCAGCCGGGGGTCGCTCGAGGACGCATAGGACCCGCCCGAGTGCCGCCACCGCATCCGCGTCGCCCCACCCGCCTCCACCGCCACCCTGGCCCCCACCGTGCAGGCGTGCCCCTTGCCGCGCAGGTCGAAGCCGATCCACCCGTTGCCCTCGGCCCCGATCGCCCGCAGGACCACCGCCGGCTCGTTCACGTGGCTGATGATGACGTCCGTCCGGCCACGGTTCTCCAGGTCGCCGAAGGCCGCCCCGCGCCCGTCCCTCGGCGTGTCGCGGGACTTGCCCAGCCGGGCGTTCGCCTCCTTGAAACGCCCCGAGGTGTTGAGCATCAACACCGGGCGCTGCTTGCGTGTCACGCCGGCCATCGTCGGGGAGCGGATGGCGTGCCCGTTCACGACGAACAGGTCCTCCCACCCGTCCAGGTCCGCGTCGAGGAACGCCGTCCCCCAGCCGACGTGCGTCTGCCCCAGCGCGGCGATGCCGGCCGCCGCCGTCTCGTGGGTGAACAGCATCCGCCCCTTCGACGACTCGTTGCGGTACAGCGCGTGCAGCTCCGCCTGGTAGTTCGTGACCCACAGCGCCGGCATCCCGGACCGGGCGTGGTCGCCCAGGCCCAGCCCCATGCTCCCGTTCGGCCTCCCCGTGTCGTCCCGCGCCACCCCCGCCTTCATGCCCAGCTCCTCCAGGGAGATGGCCCCCGGCTTCGACCGGTTGCGGTACAGGTGGTTGTCGGTGGTGTCGTTGGCGACGTACACGTCCGGCCGCCCGTCCCCGTCGAGGTCGGAGGCGATCACCCCCAGCGATTTCCCCACCGTGGCGCCGCCCTTGACGATGCCGGCCTTCGCCCCGCACCCCTCGAACGTGAGCTTCCCCGTGTTGCGGAAGACGAGGTCGTCCAGCCCGTTGAACTCCCGCGGCGGCGCCACGTCGCGCGTCTTCCCGTCGTAGCGGAACACCGGGTTCTTGTCGAACGACCAGTCCACGTACTGGGCGAGGTACAGGTCGGGGTAGCCGTCCCCGTCGAGGTCGGCGAAGGCCGCGCTCACCGCCCAGGTGATGCCCCTGTCCAGGCCCGCCTTCGCCGTGATGTCCACGAACACCCGCCCGCCCTTCGGACCGGGCCGGTTGTGGAACAGCCGCACGCCCCCCCAGCCGGTGACGAGGAGGTCGGGCCAGCCGTCGCGGTCGATGTCACCCACGGCGGCGCCGTGGGTGTAGAGCCACGGCCCGCTGAGGCCGGCCTTCTCCGTCACGTCCTCGAACTTGCCCTTGCCGAGGTTGCGGTACAGCTTGCACGGCGCGCCCGTGATCGTCTTCTTGTCGGCGCCGGTGAAGGTGCCGCCGCCGGGCAGGAAGACGTCGAGGAGCCCATCGCCGTCGAAGTCGATCAGCGCCACGCCCCCGCCCAGCGACTCCAGGATGGAGTAGTGGTCGGCGGTGTCCTCGCCGTTGCGATAGGTGGAGCGGATCCCCGACGCCTCGGTGGCGTCCTCGAACAACGGCGCCGGGGGAGGCTCCTCCGGCGGGGCCGGCTTCCCGGCGCAGCCGTGAATCAGGGCCGCACAGGCGGCGGTGAACGCTAGCACGCGGACGAGGTGCGCCCTCATGGTCGCCTCGGGGTCGGGAGGTTGGTGGATGATGCCCCGGCCATCCTACCCGATTTCACGCGGTGATCCAACGCCCGCCGATCATGACGCGCGGGGGCCCCTCCCAGGACAGGACGCGATCCCACGGGTCGCGGCCCGGCCCGAGGGGCACGGCGATCAGGTCCGCCCGCTTGCCCGGCCCCAGGCTGCCGCACTGATCAGCCCTCCCCAGCGCCTCGGCCCCTGAGAGGGTCGCCGCCCGCAGGATGTCCCCCGGCGGCAGGATGGCGTGGCGGTGCAGGAACCGCATCTCCTCGAGGATGCTCAGATCGGGGTTGGACGCGAGCCCGTCCGTCCCGAGGGCGACCCGCACCCCACGCGCCAGCAGCCACGGTGCCGGGTGCGGCGGATGCCCGAAGGCGGCGTGCGTCCGCGGACAGTAGACGACGGTGAAGTTGTCGGGCAGCCGCTCATCCCCCAGGTGGTTCCCGTGGGCGAGCAGGACGGGGGCGGTTGTGTCGAGCAGCTCGATGACGTGGCCGGGGCCGCCGGCGAGGCCGTCGGGATGCCACACGCCCAATCCCTTGAGGAAATCGACGAACGGCCCGGTACGCCCGGCGAGCAGGTCCACCTCCGCCGTCGACTCCGCCAGGTGCGTGCAGACGGGCCTCCCCGTCGCCGCGGCGACGCGGTAGAGATCGACGTGGCAGCTATACGGGGCGTGCGGGCTGACGCCGTCACCCCATTCCGTCATCGTCCGCGTGGCGAGGGCCGCCCGCTCCGGCGTCAGGCCCAGCACCTCGCGGAAGACGACTGCACTCAGGGGCGATCCCGCCAGCGCCGCCGCGGATGCCCCGTCGCCGGAGATGTCGCCCAGGAGCGTCGTGCCGGCGGCCAGCGATTGCTCGATGCCTGCATGGATGTCGGCCAGGGTCTGCTCCGGCGTCCGCGCTCGCCGATGGGCGATGACGCGCAGGAGCCAGCCGGTGAAGTCGGGCGACGGCGGGGCGACGCCGCGCATCCCCGTGAGGTCGAGGTGGCAGTGGGCGTTGACGAGGCCGGGGAGGATCGCCACCTCGCCGAGATCCTCGCCCCCGCCGACGCCGAGCGCGACGATGTGCCCGTCGGCGAGGGTGACGGACCCGCCCTCGACGGGGGGCCCCGACACGGGGAAGAGCCAGCGCGCGGTGTAAGTGTCTGTCATCGGGGCGTCACGCCCCGAACAGCTCGTGGATCGGCTTCCCCGTCTCCACCAGGGGGTACGGCCTCCCCAGGCCGTCGGTGAAGTGGACGGCCCGCCCGTCGATCCCCAGGTGGCGGTACACCGTCGCCGCCACGTCCTGCGGGCTGACCGGCCGGTCGGCCACGTACTCGCCGCGTGGCCCACTCTTGCCGACGGCCTGGCCCATCTTCATCTTGCCGCCCGAGAGCAGGACGCTGAAGGCGTGCCCCCAGTGGTCGCGTCCGCCCTCGCGGTTCATCCGCGGCGTCCGCCCGAACTCGCCCATCGCCACCACGAGGACGCGCTCCGACAGCCCGCGCGAATGCAGGTCCTCCACCAGGGCCGCGATGGCCCGGTCCAGCGGCGGGATGAGCATCTTCGCGCCCTTCAGGGTCGGCAGCCTGTTCGCGGTGCCGTGGTGGTCCCACGGGACGCAGTTGACGGTGATGAAAGGCACGCCGGACTCGGCGAGACGCCGGGCCAGCAACGCCCCCTGCCCGAAGGTGTGCCGCCCGTACGCCTCGCGCAGCCGCGTCGGCTCCGCCCCGATGTCGAACGCCCGCGCGACCGCGTCGCTCGTCAGCAGCCCGAAGGCCTGTCTCTGATGCGCCCCCAGCCCGTCCGCCTTGTCCACGCCCCGCCGCAGCCGGTCCAGGGCCGGCAGCACCTCGCGGCGGCTCTCCAGACGCCCCAGCGTCAGCCCCTCGCGCAGCCGCAGCCCCCGGACGGCGAAGTCGGGTGAATTGGGGTCGGACTCGGTGATGAACGGGTTGGCGGACGGCCCGAGGTAGGCGGCGTAGTGGAAGAAGTTGTCCGTCCCGCCGCGCAGATGGGGCACCGCGGCATACGCCGGCAGGCCGGCGGGGGCCGAGCGCAGGCGGGCGCAGGCCGCGCCCAGCGCCGGTCGGCGCTGCACCTTGAAATCCGGCACGTTGAACGCCGGCCCCTCGAAGCCTGTTAGCATCCAGTGGTTGGCCTTCGTGTGGTCGCCGGAGCCGTGGTTGACGCCACGCAGCACCGCGATCCGATGCATCTGCCTCGCCTGGAGTGGCAGCAGCTCGCCGAAGAGGACGCCCGGGACGGATGTCTTGACGGCGCCGAGCGGCCCGCGGAACTCGGTGACGGCATCGGGCTTCGGGTCCCACGTCTCCATGTGGCCGGGGCCGCCGGACAGCCAGAACAGAATGACGCTGGTGTCGGCGCGGGCCCGGCCGCCCTCGGACGAGGCGGCCCGCGCCTGGGCGATGGCCGCCAGCCCGCCGCCGGCGAGGCCGAGCATCCCCGCCTGCACGAAGCTCCGCCGCGTCAGTCCGCCATCGCCGTGGATGCGTAGCATGTTCGGCCCCGATCCGCTCCGGAGGTTGATGGGGGTACTGTACCATCCCCCGGCGCGTGCCTCAAGAGGCGGGGTACCCCGTACCCCGACGCCGCCCTGGCCAAGCCCTTCAAGGCCGCCGAGATCCTCTCCGTCGTGACGCGGGCGGCCCGCCCATCCGACACCAGAGCGATTCACGGCCGATTGTTTCAACCACCGTCGGCTCGGCGGGAGCATCGCCCTCCCGTTTGACGCCGGCCCTGCTCGACGGGATCACAGGCGAGCCGTGAGGCCCTTCTTGATGCCGTCGCCGAGGTTGTTCTTGCCGAGGTAGATCTCCCACACGGCCTGGGCGAAGCGCACGTTGCGGATGAGGAAGTCGGCCTTGCCCGCGACGCTGCAATGCAGGCCGATGCCGGGGACGTGCGTGAGGGCGATGTGTTCGCCCTTGCGCACCGTCGTCGCCCGCATGAACTGCACCAGCGAATCGACCTCCGCGTTGAAGGCCGGGGACGGGTGGTTCAAGCGCACGGCGGAGCGGAACGCCTCGCCCAGGTCCTTCCCGTCCACCGTCCGCTCCATGACGAGGTGGAGGCGCTTGACCTTGTCGGCGGCGGCCAGCTCCTCGGCGGAGGAGCACTTGACCCCGTCCTCCAGGTAGCTGCCGATGGCGTAGACGTTGAGGATGACCTTGGTACGCATGGCGACGCCGGTCAGGATGAGCTTGTGCGTCTTGCCGGAGACCTCGGCGGTCATGTCGGTGGGGTACTGGACGGTGCTGCCGGGGACGCCGACCAGGGCGGCCGCCGCCGCGCCCGCCGCGAGCAGGGCCGCCGCCAGAGCGTATGCCTTCCGCATGATACGGTCCTCGAACCGGGGGGATGGCGCGGCTCGGCCACGCCGGCGCGCACCATGCCGGGGGGCGTCTGCTTTTTCAAGACGGATGCCGGCGGCGGGTGTAGAAAACGCGGATGCCACGCACCATCCTCATCACCGGGGCCAACGGCGAGATAGGCCACGGCCTCGTCTCGGCCCTCTCCGAAAACTCCCCTGTCCGCATCGTCGCGCTCGACCTGCACGCGCCGGACGTGTTCGTGCAGCACCGCTGCCACCGCGTCGTCGTGGGCGACATCTCGGACATCGCCCTGCTCGACACGCTGGCGGCCACCTACGACTTCGACACCGTGTATCACCTGGCGGCGCTGCTCTCGACCAAGTCGGAGCGCCAGCCGCGCCTCGCCAACCGTGTCAACGTCGATGGCACGCTGAACCTGCTGGAGATGACCGTCTCGCAGGCGCGGCAGCAGCAGCGCGACATCAAGTTCCTGTACCCGTCGTCCATCGCGGTGTACGGGCTGCCGGACGTGCCGACGAAGGAGAAGGCGGGGAAGGTGAGCGAGGATGTCTGGTGCGAGCCGAGAACGATGTACGGCATCAACAAGCTGTACTGCGAGCGGCTGGGGCGGTACTACGAGGACTACTACCGGCAGCTCGACGCCGGCACGGACTTCGGCCGCGTGGACTTCCGGTGCCTGCGCTTCCCCGGCCTGATCAGCGCCGTGACGGTGCCGACGGGAGGCACGAGCGACTTCGCGCCGGAGATCCTGCACGCGGCGGCGGCGGGCAAGCCGTACAACTGCTTCGTGCGTCCGGACACGCGCATCCCGTTCATGGCGATGCCGGACGCCATCGAGGCGTTGTTGAGGCTGGAGTCGGCGGAGCGGGGGCGGCTGACGCGGAAGGCGTACAACATCGGCGCGTTCGCGCCGTCGGCGGAGGAGGTGCTGGCGCGGGTGAAGGGGGCGTTCCCCGCGGCGGAGGTGGAGTTCGTGCCGGACCTGAAGCGTCAGGGGATCGTGGACAGTTGGCCGGTGGACGTGGACGACACGGCGGCGCGGCGTGACTGGGGGTTCGCGGCGGCGTTCGGGTTCGAGCGGGCGTTCAGCGAGTACCTGGTGCCGGCGGTGTCGAAGCGGTATCGGCAGCCGCAGGGTTGAGCGCGGCCGGGGCGGGATGGTATCATCGGGGAAGGAGGCCGCCGATGCCGGACACGCTGAAGGCTCTTGGGATCGACCGCATGAATGCCGATGAGAGGATCGCCCTGGCACTGGAGATCTGGGCCAGCCTCGGGGACGAGCGCCCGCGCGGTGACCTCGACGCCACCCAACAGGCGGAGCTCCTGCGGCGTGACGCGGAGCTGGACGCGAGCCCCGGCATGGCGCTCACATGGGAGCAGATCCGTGCGCACGTGGAGGGCAAGCGTTGAGCCGTTCCCATGGTCGGCAGGCGAGACGCCCAAGGGCACAGGCGTTCGAGGCGAGCGGCACGGCGTGAGCGTGCCGTGTCTGCATCTCTTCGTGGCGACAAGTTTCCAACTTGTCGATTTCAGCACCGACAAGTTGGAAGCTTGTCGTCACAAGTAGACACGGCACGCTCACGCCGTGCCGCTCGCCTTGAGCAGGCGATCCCAAGTGCCATCGGGCGAGACGCCTGCCCCACGGGAACAGCCAGCACCCGACGGTTACACCTCCTCACTCCGCCATCTTCGCCGCCGCGTCACGCAGGGGGCCCGGTGGCAGCGTGCCGTTGAGCAGCCGCGCCAGCAGATGGCGGTGCTTGCCGCCCAGCGTCCGCAGGCCGTCCAGCGCCCGTAGCCGCAATGAAGGACGCAGGTCCGCCATCTCCACGAGGGCCGCCAGCCTCTCACGCGGCAGCACCACGTCGCCGCGGATGCGGTGCAGGGCGAGGGCCGCCGCGATGGCCACCGACGGACGCCCCGTGAGCATCAGGCCCCGCACCTTCCCGGCCAGGGGACGCGCCGGCTCGCCTTGCTCGGCGATCAGGTCCAGCGCCGGCTCGATGTCGTCGGGCAGATGCGGGAGGGGGTCGAACGTCCGGTCCAGCTTCATCAGGGCGCGGCAGGCGGCGATGCGCACCTCCGGCGAGAGGTCGCGCAGGAAGGGGCGGATGAGGTCGGCCCGCGTCAGGGCGCGGACGGCGGCGGCGCGGGCCTCGGGCTCCGGGCGTCGCGCGGCGCACGCCACGGCGGGGAGGCCCCCGGGGTCGTTGAGCGCCTCCAGGCCGGCGAGCGCCTGGGCGGCGGCGGGGGCGTCTTCGGACAGGCAGCGGAGGAGGGCGGGCAGGGCGGCGCGGTCCCCGTGGCGGGCGAGGGCCGTCGCGCAGCGGGCGGCGGTGAGGGCGTCGGCGTCCTCCAGGGCGGCCCGCAGTGCGTCACGGGCCGGCTTCGCCGCGTCGCCGGCGTGGAGGAGGAGGGAGGCGGCGGCGCGGCGGAGGTGCGTGCGCTCGGCGGCGAGGGCGTCGGAGGCGGCGGTGATGCCGGCGGGGCCGAGGCGGAGGATGGCGTCGGCGACGCGCCCCTCGACGGCGGCGCGGGCGGACGATAGGGCGGCGCGCATGTCGGCGACGGCGCCCTCGCGGCGGGCGCGCATGGCGGCCAGGGGGGCGGCCAGGCGCGGCAGCGACTCCTCGTCCACCAGCGGCGAGATCGTCCAGGCGGGGAGGTCGTCGCGGACGCGCCCCGCCGCGATGTCCTCGAACAGCAGGGCCGTCTCCTCGAAGTCGATGCCGACGGTGGCGAGGACGGCGAGCATGTCCGGCGCGGCCAGGGCCGCCCCGGCGCCGAAGGCGCCGAGGGCCCACGCCGCCGACAGGCGCAACGGCAGTGGCCGCTTCGGCGACAGGAGGGGGAGGAGGGCGGGGACGAATTCCTTCGCCCGGCTGGTCTGAGACGCGACAACGTCGAACAGCGTGCGGAGGGCGCCGGCGTTCACATCGCGTGGGTCCGCATCGGCGAGTGTCTTGAGGAGTTTGAGGAGGGCGGTGCGGGCGTCGGCGTCGGCGGGGTCGATGCGGAGGAGGGCGTGGGCCGCCAGCTCGCGCAGCTCGCCGTCGGCGGTCCGCAGGGTGGTGCGCAGGGCGTCCACGGCGGCCCTGGGCCGCGTCCAGGCGGCCAGGCGCAGGGTCTCGGCGTCGGGCTCGCCGCGCAGGCGGGCCTTGAGGTGGCCGGCCACGGCGTCGGCCTTGCCGTCGAGCAGGAGCAGCTCCGCCGACAGGGTGCGGACGTCGGCGTCGGTGTCGGCCAGGAGGTCGGCGCTGCCGCCGACGGCGGCGAGGTAGCGCAGGGCGGCGAGGCGTTCGCGGGCCTGGCCGGCGGTGAGGGATGTCGTGGCGAATTCGCGGGCGGGCTTGGTGGCGATGCGGAGGCGGGAGAGGGCTTCGAGCGTCTGGGCGCCGAGGGGCGCTTCGGGGAGCTCGGGCAGCGTGGCGGGCGGGCCGATCTCGCCGATGGCGCGGAGGATGGCGCGACGCTCGGCGGCCGCCCTGTCGGTGAGGACGCGGGCGAGCTTGTCCGCGGCGGGGAGGGCGAGCGGGCCGAGGCGACCGAGGCTGGCGATGGCGGCCTCAGTGCCGGCCTTCAACAGGGGGGCGACGCCGGCGGAGCCCATCGCCTCGAAGGCGGCGAAGGCGTCGGCGTCGAGGCGGCCCTTGGCGGCGGCGCGGGCGGATTCCAGGGCGTCGATGGCGGCGGAGGCCGGCGGCCCCATCTCGCGCAGGGCGCGGACGGCCTGGCCGCGGAGGAACTCGTCGTCGCCCTTGAGGAGGGCGATGAGGGCCGGGACGGCGTCCTTGCCGATGCGTGCGAGGGCGGCGCGGGCGGCGTGCGGGTGGGCGTCTCCGAGGGCGGTGATGAGCTGGGGGACGGCAGGCGCGGCGGCAGGCCCGAGGCGGGCCAGGGCGAGGGCGGCCTCCTCGGCGGCGTCCCCGCCGGCGCGCAGGGCGTCGCGCAGGGCGTCCACGGCGGCGGGATCGCCGATGCGTCCGAGGGCGCGGCAGGCGGCGGCCCGCGTCGCGGCGGCGCCCTTGCGGGCGAGGGCGGAGAGGGCGGGGACGGCGGCGGCGCCGCCCATCTCGCCGAGGGCCTCGATGGCCTCCAGGCGGACGCGGGGCGCGGGCGCGTCGAGGAGGGCGAGCAGCGGGCGCGGCGAGCCGGCGAGGAGGGCGAGCCGGCGGCCGTCGCGTCGGGCCGCGTCGTGCCAGTGGGACAGGAGGGTGGGGAGGTGGGGGGCGAGGGCGTCGGCATCGAGGAGGGCGGGCCGGCGGGCGGCGAGGGCGAGGAGGAGATGCGGCGCGTCGGAGGCGAGGCGCGCGACGGCGGGTGTGTCGCCGGCGGCGGAGTGCAGGGCGGCGCGGCAGGCGGCCTTGAGGGCGTCGCGGGGGGTGTTGTCGGCGACGTTGCGGAGGGCGGGGATGGCGGTGCGGGCGGCGGTGCCGATGTCGAAGAGGGCGAGGGCGGCGGCGAGGCGGATGTCGAGATCGTCGAAGTGGAGGGCGGCGGTGAGTGCGGGGACGGCGCGGGGGCCCATGCGTCCGAGGGCGTCGGCGAGGCGGGCGCGGGCCTCGGGCGGGGCGTGCTTGACGGTCATCAGGACGGCGGGGGCGGCGCGCCAGGACTCATGCCCGGCGTTGGCGAGGATGGCGCGCGAGGCGGCGAGCTGGTCGGCGTCCTTGTCGCGGAGGCGCGAGAGGTGTTCGGCGAGGGTGGCGCCGCCGTAGTCGAGGTCCTCGGCGAAGCCGTCGGCCCTGGCGGCGCCGGCGAGGGCGAGGAGAAGGAGGAGTGCGCGCGGCATGGGGTGGCTCCGAGGGGGACTGGGAGTGTGTATCGCCGCTGCTCCATCGCCCGTGTGACACCGGCGATCATTCTGGCGTGAAACACACACGGAACCCGTAGTTGTCGTTGCGGGCGTCTGGCAGGTCCCAGCCACGGGACGCGGCGCGGCAGTCATCGTTACTGTCGCCCCAGGACCCGCCGCGAAGAACGCGGGCGGCCCCGGCGTGCACATTAACGGGATCGGAAACGTTACCGGGGCCGCGCTTTGAGTAAGCCTGATCGTCGTGCAGATCCTGGCACCACTCCCAGACGTTCCCGTGCATGTCGTACAGGCCCCACTCGTTGGGCTTCTTCTGGCCGACGGGGTGCGTCTCTTCGTCGCTGTTGTGGTCGAACCAGGCCACCTCTTGCAGGAGATTCTCCCCGTTGCCGCTGTGATAGTCGGTGGTGGTGCCGGCGCGGCAAGCGTACTCCCACTCCGCCTCAGTGGGTAGGCGAACGGGCTTGCCGGTCAGCTCCTTCATCCGGGCGAGGAAGACCTGCGCCTCGTCCCAGGAGACCTGCTCGACGGGGCGGTCGTCCCCCTGGAAATGGCTGGGCCTGTTGCCGCTGCCCATGACCCAGGCCCATTGCGCCTGCGTGACGGGGGAGACGCCCATCCAGTAGCCCCTGGTGATGGTCACCTTGTGGACGGGCTTCTCGGCGTCGCCGGGGCCGCCCATCAGGAACCATCCGGGCGGGATCCAGGCGAACTTCATCTCGGCTTGCGCCTTGCGGGAGGCAGCGGCCCTGACGCGGGAGCTCTCAAGGCCATTGAGGTTCACCTGACATTGCGGGCACTTCGCCCGTTCGGCGGCCTGCTCGTCCTGGACCGACAGCGTGGAGCCGCACTCGGGGCACCATAACGTTATCGCCATGCCCACCCCCTGGATGAGGGAAAAGATCAAGCGGCCCACACGGATCGAGGCCGGCCATGCTGCTCATTCCGCCGCCTCCCACCCCAGCGTCAAGAACCGCTCCCCCGTCGGTGACTTGGGCTCCGGCAGCGCTGGAATCACCACCGTGAGATAGTTCGGGGCGGCAGCGAGGCCGCTTTGGTCTATCGGCTTGGCGGCCTTCAGCGCCTCGCGGCCCGCCGTGGTGATGATGTAGTGGAGCTGCCGCTCGCCCTCCACCTTCACGCTCTCGATGTAGCCCTTGGCCGCCAAGCCGCCACCCTGGACCCCCAGCCCCTCTCTCGTGACGGCGCCGAGGATGGCGGAGGTGGCCCCGCACTGCTCCCATAGCGTGCCCTTGCTCACCGGGGTCGTGGACTTGGCGAGCATCAGGAGGATGGCGATTTCCTTCTCGGTCAGCCCACGTATGGCCTCGGGACGACGCCGCCTCACGGGTGGGGGCACGACAGGCTGTGCAATCGCCGCCACGATCTTCTGGGCCAGATCCGCCGCATCACTTGGCCGCTTCTCCTTCCTCGGCTCGATGCACGCCGCGAGCAGCCGTACGAGGCCCGGCGCGAAGCCGCTCTCCTTCAGCTCGTCCACCCAGGCCAGCCCGGACGGTGCGGGGCTGGACAGGTCGCCGACGGCGAGCTGATACCACATGACGCCGAGGGCGTACACGTCGTCGCGCGGATCGGGCGCCTCCCCGGCCACCTGCTGCGGCGAGGCGTAGAGCGCCGTGTGCGAGCCGGATAGGAGCGTCGGCAGTGCGCCAGGCGCCCTGGTCGTCCGGGCCTGATCCAGCTCCAACGAAGACGACACGCCTCCGATGCCGAAGTCGGCGATCACCGGGAGGAGGCGTGCGTCCCCGGCCCGCCTGAGTACGTTCCCTGGCTTCAGGTCGCGATGCACGACGGGCGGCGTCAGCCGGTGGCACTTGCCCACGATCTCCGCCAATTGCTGGATGAGGGATGTCGATTTCGCGCCGAAGAACTGCCTGGCATGGCGGATGAGGTCGCCGCCGGAGACGTACTCGAAGCGGATCCACGGCGGATCCGCGTCCTCATCAAAGTCCTCCAGTCTGACGATGCCCGTCCCCGCGCCGAGCTTGCGGACCTGGCTCAATACCGCGACCTCATGCTGGTTGAGCCGACTCCGGGCCTCGTCACTGGTGAAGAACTTGACCGCGGCGCAGAGAGACTCGTCGCGCGGGTGCTGGACGCGCCAGACCTCGGAGAAGCCTCCCACCCCCAGCCTCTCGCGCAGCACCCAGTTGCCGAAGGCGGGATGCGTCTGGCCCTCGCGGAAGCGCGGCGGCCCCGGCGGGATGAACTTGCCGAGGACCAGTGGCCCGGTGAGGCTGAGCGCCGCGGGCAATGTCTTGCCCTCGGTGTCATCCGCCCGCGTCAACGCTCGCCGGCTCACCGGGGCGGCCATACCAAGCGTCAGCGCCAGCGTGCGCCGCGTCTCCGGCGCGGCCTCGGGCGCCACCTGCTCGGCCACGTCCGCGGCGGCGGCGGCCAGCTCCTCCGGGGGCGCGTTGACGAGCTGTTCAAGAGCCGCCCTGTCCTCGGCAGGCGACTGTCCCTCGCGGAGGTTGTTCCAGAACCGTTCGGCGATGCGGCCCACGTTCTCGCCGAAGGGGATCAGCCCGAGGATGGCACTCGGTGCCTCCTGCCAGATTGCCGACCCCAGCGACCGCAGCCAGATGTGCCAGGCGGCCATGCGTGTTCTCCATGAGCTGGGCCGCACGCACGAGGGCGAAGTGGAATCGGGCGCAGCAGGCACTCCTTTGCTGGTCTAGGGATGCCCTGCGGTGGCCGGCAAGGCCGGCACAACACTCAGGCCGCATTGGCAGCGCCTGCCCGTTTCGCCGTGCGAGTCCAAGCGGCCGCGCTCCCTGCGGAGAAAGGCGGTCACGCCGGGAACATCTGGCCGTTAGAGGATCAGCGCGAACCCGGGCGGGTGTGTGGCTGTCCTGGGTGATGTGACGAGTGACGCTGGTGTAGCTCAATGGCAGAGTATCCGGCTCTTACCCGGACAACGAGGGTTCGATTCCCTCCGCCAGTACTGCGGCCCGGTAGCTCGATGGCTGAGCGGCCGCCTGTTAAGCGGCGAGGAGCGGGTTCGATTCCCGCCTGGGCCTCTGACGGATTGTGGACCGATGCCCCTGGGGTGTGACGGGCATGCACGCCGCCTTGTCTAAGCGGTGGACCGGGTTCGACCCCCGGCGTGGGGCCTGACTGTTCTCTTCGACGCTGGTGCCCGACGGACGGGCGGCTGCCTGCAAAGCAGCCCCTTGCGGGTTCGACTCCCGCCGGCGTCTCTTGCCGTCTGAGGCAGGTCGGCGGCCGGCTGCCATCGTAGAGCACGCTTCCAGCGTGCTCCGCAGAACCCCTGGATGGACGCGATGGGTCCCACAGGGTTGAGTGAGCACGCTGGAAGCGTGCTCCACGATGACGCCCGCGCGGCGTGGTACAATTCACCTGACGCCGGGACGTGCCCGCCGGCGGGGAGGTGAGTATGCCGTACGACGGCCTGACCATCGCGCGTCACTTCATCGACCTCGCCGAGCAATCCGGCGAGAAGCTGACGCCCTTGAAGGTGCAGAAGCTCGTGTACTTCGCCCACGGGTGGCACCTCGCGCTCACGGGGAAGCCCCTGCTGAACGAGGTCATCCAGGCGTGGAGCTTCGGCCCGGTGGTGCGTTCGGTCTACAACGCCTTCCGCGGGCTCGCCGGCGGGGAGATCGACGCCGAGGCCCTGCGCGGCCTGCGGCGTGTCCCGCTGCTGCGCGACTTGACCGATGCGGAGGCGGCCCACGCCAGGGAGCTGGTGGCCCAAGTCTGGGAGGAGTACGGCGGGCTGACGGCCATCCAGCTCGCGAACCTGGCGCATGAGCCCGGTTCGCCGTGGGATGTCGTGAACCAACGGTACGGGGGAGAGATCCCGAAGTTCGCGACCGTGGCCGACGAGCTCATCAAGGCCCACTTCGATGCGCTCGCCGCCGAGGGGGAGGAGGCAGAGGCGAAGGCTGGTGCCGCATGAACGGCCCACCCGCCGAGGGGTCGGCCCCACAGCCCGGCCCGAAACGAGTCCGCAAGCCACGGAAGCCACCGCCCGCGGCACCTGACCAGCAATCGTCCGCCGAGGTGAGGGACGAGCGCAAGGGGCCGTCCGACGCCCAGGAGCTCGCGGCCGAACGCAAGGCCCGCATCAGCGAGAAGAACAAGCAGATCAAGGCGCTCGAGGCCGCCAACGCCCGCCTGCGGCAGGAGCTCGACGACGCCCGCGACAAGGCCCTCGATGCGGAGAAGCGGATCGGCGCCCTGGGGGCGGATCTCGCGCAGTCGAAGGCCGTCGTGACGTTCAGCGGGATCCTCGACGGCGTGGCGTTCTGCCTGCTCATCGTCGGCCCGTTGCTCCTCACCTACCCCGGCTCGGCATCGGGCCTCTCCGAGCCGTTGCGGTACGGGCTCATCGGGGCCGGGCTGGCGGTGACGGCCATCGGCCTGCTCATGAAGCCGCTCGTGGCCGCCTACCGGGCACGTGGCCAGCCTCGTAGGTGAGCCTGCGTCTCGCCACCGAATCTCCTCCCTCCGGCATGGCCCTTGCAAAGCGTCCTCGCGCCCACCCGGAGCGGGAGGTCAACGCCATGTCGCGTCCCAAATACTTCGGCAACTGCCCCCACTGCAACGCCACGCCCCCGGCCCATGAGATCGACGAGGGCTGGTGCGATACCTGCGGGAAACGCCTCCCGACCGGCTTCGCACCCTGGCTCGAACGCGCCGCGCCCGAGGCGCCCTCGGCGGCGGGGCCGCCCGTGGGCGCGGCCTGGCCGGTGTGGTCCGCCGGGGCCGCCGCCGTCGGGGCCCTTGTGGCCCTGGCGGCGGCCGTACGCCCGTGGTGAGCCGGGCCTTCACGCGATGGCGACGGGGCGCAGGGGCGACCCCGTCGCGCCCTGCATCTTGAGCGGCAGGCCGACGAACGCGAACGTGTACGCCCGCGCCCGCGCCAGCTCGTCCAGCTTCAGATTCTCCAGGATGTAGACGCCCAGCCGCGTCAGCAGGTGGAGGTGCCCGAAGAGGGTCGCCCCCGTCTCCGCGTCGCGCTCGCCGGGCACGTCCCACGTCATGTTGTCGGCCCCGACGGCGCACACCCCGCGTTCGGCGGCCCAGAGGGTGCCGGACTTCGCCACCCCCGCCGCCGCCAGGTACGCCGCCTCGTCGTGCCACAGGCCGTCGTAGCCGGTCCGCACCAGGAGCACGTCCCCCGCCCGCACCTCCACCCCCTGCGCCGCCGCGCACGCCGAAAGCTCCTCGGCGGTGATGGACTTCCCCGGCGCGAGGCGGTCCACCCCCTGATGGCCGGCCACGTCGAGCAGCACGCCGCGGCGCACCAGGGGCGGGATGGTCTCGACGCCGTGGGCGCGGAAGCCCGTGGGCGACTCGGCGGCGTCGGTGTCGATGCCCCCGAACAACTTCAGGCAGTCGCTCTGGTGACAGAGGGCGTCAACACTGGAGACATAACCACAAGGTTATCATACAATGACCACTGGCAGCCCAACCAGTGGAGATTGGCCCATGAAACGGCACCTGAAGCCCGAGGGGATGGCGTTCTCCTACATCCGGTTCAGCACCCCAGAGCAGCGCAAGGGACACTCCCTGGAGCGCCAGACCAAGCGCGCGCTGGCATGGTGCGAGAAGAACGGGGTCACCCTGGACACCTCCCGGTCCTGGCACGACCTGGGGCGGTCGGCGTTCCTGGGGGAGCATCGGAGTAACCCCGACCGGCACGCGCTCGCGGCCTTCCTCAAGCTCGTGGAGGAGGGGCGCATCCCACGCGGCAGTTACCTCATCATCGAATCCCTCGACAGGTTGACCCGCGAGCATGTGCGGGCCGGCCTCATGCTCTGCCTGGGGCTCATCGAGAAGGGCGTCAAGATCGTCCAGCTCT
This sequence comes from uncultured Alcaligenaceae bacterium, assembly GCA_964630925.1. Taxonomy (GTDB): domain Bacteria; phylum Planctomycetota; class Planctomycetia; order Gemmatales; family Gemmataceae; genus RGDT01. The sequence continues at coordinate 34,335 of CAZVZK010000006.1, read as the reverse complement.
CGCCCTCGGAGATCGTGTACGACGAGAAGTCGGACGAGATGAGCCTGATGCTCATGATCGTCGAGCTGGCACGAGGGCACGGGGAGAGCAAGCGCAAGAGTGACCTGATCGCCCCCATCTGGAAGAAGAAGAAGACGGAGGCGAAAGACAAGATCGTCTCCGACCAGCTCCCGGCATGGGTGAGGCGGGACGGCGATAAGCTGGTCCTCATCCCCGAGAAGGCCGCCACCGTCCGGCGGATCTTCGAGCTGACCGCCGCCGGCTACGGCGTGCCGCGCATCCTGGCGAAGTTCGAGCGCGAGGAGGTGCCGGCCATCACCAAGGGCGGCAAGTGGGTGCGCGGCTACGTCGGCCGCATCCTGCGCGACCGGCGTGCGATGGGCGAGTACCTCCCACGGGGCGGGCCGGGCCGCGAGCCGGACGGCGACCCGGTCCCGAACTACTTCCCCCAAGTGGTGAGCGAGCAGGAGTTCAACCTCGCGAGGGCCGGCTCCATCCAGCGCATCGCCACCCGCGCCGTGAAGACGGCGGCGGAGCGCGGCGTGCCGCTTGGCCGCCGGTCCAAGGTGGGCGGTGTCCAGGGCAAGGGCACCCCGAAGAAGCACGCGCCCCAGGGGAAGGTCAACCTCTTCGCCGGGCTCATCACGAACGCGCGGCAGGGCGACAGCTACTTCATGACCACGCGCGTGCAGCCGAAGATGAAGAACCGCTACCACGTCCTGATCAACTACGAGAGCCAGGAGGGACGCTCGCCGTGCTTCGCCTTCCAGTATGACATCTTCGAGCGGGCATTCCTGGCGTTGCTTCGCGAGGTGGACCCAGCCGAGGTGGTCGGCGAGGACAACAGCGGGCATGAGCTGGACGCCTACCGGGCCGAGCTGGAGGATGTCGAGTCCGACATCGTCACCCTCGGGGTGAAGCTCGACAAGAAGGTGTCGCCGACGCTGATGGCGGCCGCGGAGCGTAAGGACGCCAGGAAGCGTGAGCTGGTCGAGCTGATCCGGGCGGCGGAGCAGAGGGCGGCGGCCCCGGCTGGCGCGGCCTGGAGCGAGGCCCGGAGCCTGCTGGACACCCTGGATGCGGCGCCCGATCAGGAGGCCGCCCGGCTGCGCCTGCGGGCCGCGCTGCGGCGGATCATCTCAGGCATCCACATGATCGTCGTGCCGCGCGGCAGGGACCGCATCGCCGCGCTGCAAGTGAGATTCGCCGACGACAAGCCGCCCCGGAACTACGCGATCCTGTACTGCCAGCCGCGTAGCAACGGGTGGCAGGGCGGGTGCAAGCCGGCCGGCCTCTGGGCCTGCTCCCTCGCACGGCCGGCCCGCCGGCTCGACCTACGCAAGCCGGATCATGTGGAGGCGCTCCTGGCGGAGCTGGAAGTGGCGAGCCTCGACGACTTCCGGGGGGAGAGCGCCAGGGCCTTGTAATTTTGTCCACGTCAGGTATGAAAGGGTCGGGCCGGCAAGGTGCTACTAACACCGCGCCGGCCCTCACGGGGCACCTTCCAAGAAAGGCACCGCATGTCCACTCAGTCTATCACGGCGGCAAGGTCGCTCTCACCCGACCCCTGCATCAACCTCGCTCTCGGCGAGCTGTTCAGCAGCCACCCCGCCCGCCTTGGCCCGCGCCTGGCCGCGCGGCAGCGTGCCATCGCCCTGGTCGTCATGGTCGAGGCGGACGCGCGCAAGCACGGCATGGACACCGGGGCGGACTACCCCGTGCTGCTGGCCGAACATGGGATGGCCGTCACCGCGATGGAATACTTCGGCGACGGGCTGGCGCCGACGTGGCGGGCCGCCCTGGCGCTCGCCGCGGCGGCTCTCGGCGAGGCCGCCCTCGCGGCCGTCGGCCCGTGCAAGGGGCCTGACGCGGAGATCGAACACCGAATGCTCCAGGCCGGCGGGGCGCTGGCGCTGGAGCAGGCGTGGCAGTACCCGTTCATCAAGGGCATCGAGGCGATGGAGGTGGAGCTGGGCGGGGCCGTGGCGCGTCTGCGTGGCCTGATCGCCCTGGAAGGCGTCGGGGAGGAGGACGCGCGGGACGAGCCCATCCTCGGGCGGAACCGCCGCCAGAGGCGGGCCGACATCCGCCGGGTGGTGGCACAGTCCCCCGGCCTCACCAGCAAGGAAATCGCGAGCGAGGTCGGGCATCCGCGTGGCACCGTCGCGCCTGACCTCGCGGAGATGCAGCGAGCCGGCCTGATCGTCTGCCGTGGCCGGGGCTACTGGCCAGCGTAAATCGCAGGCGCAACAACACAACACCCCGGCGCAACAACACAACACCTTGCTTTCGGTCTTGGCCCCGTGATGATGCTCATGAACGAAGGTTCACGAGGAGGGCCAGACCGTGCCAGACTTGGACATCGACCGCCTCATTCCCAGCCCCGAGGTGGTCCGCGAGGCGGTAGAGCAGACCGAGATCCACCTCAACGTCTTGCGTCGCCTGCTGCGGCTGGCGCGAGAGAAGAGCTTGACGCCCGCCGACGTGCGCGCCGCCAACCCCACCCGCCGCCGTGGAGAAGGGGGCGCCAATGCCGCCCGCTGACGAGCGCCACGACGCGCGCCCCGAGCCGTCACCGCAGGAGCTGGCCGCCGAGTGGCTCACCGATCTTTTGGTCCACGGCGAGCGCTACCACGAGGTGGTCCGCAACCGGGCAGGCGACAGGCCCGAGGCCGAGCCGGACGCGCGGCTCTCCGACGCCGGCTGAACATGCGCCAAACCGCCAGCGGTTGGCGGCGGCGCCCACGGTACGCACTTGGAGTACACCGATGACCGATCTGGAGCATCTGCTCATTGCCTGCGTCCGCTGGGACGGCAAACGCCCGGACATCGACCCCGACGCCGTCGCCATCCTGGGCGACTGGATCGAGGAGAACAAGCCCGACCTCCTCACGCTGCACCGGGAGGTGATGGCGTTCAGGCCGTCGGCTGAGAGGGTGGCGCCGCAGCGCATCAGTGGCGGGTACGAGTTCCGCTACCGGGCCGAGAATGTGCGGTCTGCCGTTGGCAGAGGATTCGAAAGGGTCGTCGTCGGGTTCGCCGTGACCCGACTCTGTGACGAGGTGTGGGCCCTGGAGGTGCGGTTCCCGAGCCTGACCCGCGCTGAGTACCTGACCACGATCACCATCAGTGAGTGTGCGTGCCGCTGCATGGCCTACACCCGCTGGCAGGTGATCGCCCACGCCCTCGGGTACACCGAGGCCCGCTTGCTCGCCTGCTGCGCCGGTGCCGGCGTCATGGCGTGACCTGATGCCGCCAGCGGTTGGCGGCCCGTGCCCGATCGCGTACCCGGCTGGGATGGGACCATGAGACGAGTCAGGAAAGCCGGCAGGGCTGAAGTGGGACTAGTCCCACTTCCCGTGTACCAGGCCCGTCTGGCTGATATCCGCCCGTCGCCCGAGAACGACACCCTGTATCGCCCCATCGACCACGACGCCGAGGACTTCCGCCAGCTCGTGGAGAGCGTTCGGCGGGATGGCGTCAAGGAGCCGCTCGTCCTCACGCTCGACGACTTCATCCTCAGCGGCCACCGCCGGCACGCGGCCGCCGGCGCCGCCGGATTGACCGAGGTGCCGGTGCGACGTGAGAACGTCCTCCGGGGCGATGGGGGCGGCGACTTCTCCCGACTCCTTGCGTCGTATAACCAGCAGCGGCTCAAGACACTGGAGGAGCAGACCCGCGAAGCGCTGGTGCTGTCGGACGACATCGACCCCGACGAGGCCCACAGCACCTTGCTGGCATACCGCCAGCAGAAGATTGCTGACACACTCTGCCCTCCGGCACCGGGGCAGCTCGTCAAGGCACGTGCCGGCAAGGGGCGGAAGCGGATCACCGATGCCAAGGCGCCGTTCCTCGACGCCATCCAGTCCGTCGTCAACGGGCTGCGTCGGTACTGGCCGATCAGCGAGCGGCGCGTCCACTACGGGCTGCTCGACCTGAAGCCCCTCAAGCACGCCTCCAAGCCCGGCTCGGCGTACTGCAACGACAGGCCATCGGCCAAGGCGCTGAGCGACCTCCTTACCCGCGCCAGGCTCGCGGGCCTCGTGGATATCAACGCCATCGGTGACGACACCAGGCCGTTCACGGACTGGGTGAAGTACAACGGCGTCGGCCCCTACGTCCGACAGGAGCTTGACGAGCTGTTCGCCGGCTACGCCTACGACCTCCAGGCAGACCAGCCGGCGCACATCGAGGTGATCGCCGAGAAGCTGACGGTGCAGGGCGTCGTCTGGCCGGTGTGTCAGGACTACCGGGTGCCGCTGACGATCAGCCGCGGCTGGGGGTCCATCCCGCCCCGACGCGACCTCGTCAACCGCTTCCATCAGTCCGGCAAGGATCGCCTCGTCCTGATCCTCGTGACGGACGCCGACCCGGACGGGGAGGGGATCGCCGCCAACATGCCGGCCTCTTTGGAGCGGGACTTCGGGATCGACGCCGACGCCATCACCGTGGTCAAGCCGGCCATCCGCCCGGATCAGGCGGCCGCGCTGGGTCTGCCGCCCGCCGGGTCCGCCAAGGGGAGCCGGATGAAGTGGTACCGGCGGACCTTCGGGACCGGCGACGTGTGGGAGTTGGAGGCCATCACGCCGGAGGCGCTCCGACGTTTGCTCGATGACGCCATCTGCGGCGTGATCGACGTGCCGCTCTTCAACGCGGCGGTGGAGCGCGAGAAGATGCACGCCGCGCATCTCGCCAGGGTGAGGCGCACTGCGATGGCGGCGATGGAAGGACTGGCCGACATGGAAGACGGGGACCGCCCATGAGCCCCAAACGGCGAGGGACACGATGAGCAAATCGAAGAAACAGAAGGTCACGCCGGCCCGCGTGGAGCCGAAGTTGGAGCAGCTCGCGCAGAAGTGGATCGACGAGCTGCTCGAACACGGCGAGCGTTACTTCAGGGCGATCCCGCCCGCGCCCATGGCGAGCGAGCCGGACACGCGCCAGCGCGCCGTCGAGTGACCACACAACGGGATGCGGCCCAGGTGGGCAGCATCCCCGGCCTGACCACCGAGGAGACATCATGGGCACCAAGCGGACGCCGAAGTTGAAGGCCATCGAGGACATCGAGATGCCCTCTCACCTCCGGGTGATCGGCGGCGGCACCAGCCCGCCGGAGCCCCGCCGCCTCTCCGTCGAGCATGCGCTGGCGATGGCGGCGCTACGCTCCTGGCTGCGACGGTATCGCGAGATGGACGGCGCGAAGCGGGCCGCCGCGCTGGTGGCCGAGGCCGTCGCGGACCTGGAGGGCGGGGCGGATTGACACCGCGGTGACAGCGTTGGCGCCCCTGTCCCGTGGTTGCCCTTCGCTCCGCGTCTTGGCATCCTAGTTCGTCGCGCCACCTGTCAGCCGGTGGCGCCGGAGGTGACCGTGGCCGCAGCAGCCGGGCAGATGTTCTTGACGCGGCGGGAGGCCGCTGGCGTCCTGCGACTGTCGATCAAATCCCTCGACCGGCTTGCCGCCGAGGGGCGCATCATCGCGGTCAGGCCGATGGGGCCGCGCGGGCGGAAGGTGCTAATCGACACGGGCAGCGTCGAGGTATACGCCGCCTCCTTGACGGCGGCCGCCAAGAAAAAGGCCCAGTAAATAGAGCCGCCGGACCCGGCCAGGGGTCGCGGCGGCAGTGTCCGAACCTTGCAGGGGAGGGACGTACTTCATGTTCGGCAACTTCGAGTCGGATGTCAAGGTCGGGGGCGATGAGGGGATCTTCGCCAGATATTGTCGGCAGCACGGCCTGCGGCCTGACGAGGTGCGCCGACGCCACGCGGTGGGTGAGCGTGATCGGGGGCACTCAGAGCAGATGCGGCGTGACGGGCCGACCGACTCGCTCGCCCACGTTAAGCGGAAGGCGCAGGAGCTGGCCGAGGACGAGGACCTCCTCCGCCTCGTCGAGCGGAACAAGCGCCGCCTGATGGAGATCCTCGCGCCCGACCTCGCCGAGATCATCGCCGCCGTCGTGAAGCAGCAAGGGGGGGGCCATGCACGGCGATGACGCCTGGTTCCCTGGATGCGGCAGGCCGGACCCGCTGGCCCCCGACGACGTGATCGAGCGGATCGCCGCTCATGCCGTCATGCTGGTCGGCGGGCCCTCGCCATGCGCGAGGAACGGCAGGGCGCCGAAGCCGGCGCCCGCCGTCGCCGTCCCCCTGGAGGGCGAGGACGATCCCCACCGCCTCGCCCGCCTCTTCGTCAGCCAGGGGATGTACGGCGGCCTGCGGACTCTCGCGTACCACTCCGACGTGTGGCATCGCTGGGCGGGTGGGGCGTACAGGCCCGTAGCCGCAGGCGAGCTGAAGGCGCAGCTCTCCGCGTGCATCAAGGAGGAGTACGACCGGCTCGTCCTGCTGGCACGGGCCGCGTGGGAGGCGATGGGAGGGCGTGGCAGCCCCCCGGTCACCCGGCGCGTTACCGGGAGGCTCGTCGGCGACGTGGAGCAGGCGCTGCGGTCCATCGCCCTGGTGCCCGGCGACGTGCAGCCGCCGGCGTGGCTGCCGGGACACGCCGGGCCGCCGCCGTACGGCCTTCTCGTGTGCCGGAACGGCGTGGTCGATCTAGACGCGCTCGACGCGGGTAAGCCGCACCTCCGTCCCCTCACGCCCGCCCTATTCACGCCGACCGCGCTCCCGCTCGACTTCGACCTGAAGGCCCCGCCGCCCACGCTGTGGCTCTCCTTCCTCAAGCAGCTCTGGCCGGAGGACAGGGGGGAGGCGGCATTCCTCCGCGAGTGGGCCGGCTACCTCCTCACACCGGACACCTCGTTACAGAAGGCGGCCTTCCTCGTTGGCCCGAAGCGGTCCGGCAAGGGGACTATCTGCCGCATCCTGACGGCGCTGGTCGGGGCGAACAACGTCGCCAACCCCACGCTGGGCAGCCTGGGGCTGCCCTTCGGCCTCCAACCGCTCCTGGGCAAGTCGGCGGCATTCGTCACCGACGCGCGGCTCGACGGGCGGGCAGACGGCTCGCTCATCGTGGAGCGCCTGCTGTCGATCACCGGCGAGGACGGGCAGACGATTGACCGGAAGCACCTGACCTCCGTCAACGGGAAACTGCCCGTCAGGTTCACCCTCGTCTCCAACGAGTTGCCACGCCTGATCGACAGCTCCGGCGCCCTCGCGGGGCGGCTGGTTATCCTCCAGTTCGTGCAGTCGTTCTTCGGCAGCGAGAATCCGCGCCTGACCGAGGCACTGATGGGGGAGCTGCCGGGCATCCTGCTTTGGGCACTGGAGGGCCGGCGGACGCTGCGAGAGCGTGGGCGGTTCCAGGCCCCGGAGTCCTCGGCTGACCTCGCCCGCGAGATGGAGGAGCTGGCCAGCCCGATCACGGCGTTCATCCGGGAGAGGTGCGAGATCGGGCACACGCACACGGAGCGGGTGGATGAGGCGTGGAAGGCGTGGGGCGGGTGGGCGAAGGGACATGGCCAGGCGGCGGGTAGCAAGCAATCGTTCGGGCGCGATTTGCGATCCGCCCTGCCGGCATTGCGCACCCGGCAGGTACGTTACGGCGGTGGGCACCACCGGGTCTTCCTCGGCTTGCGGCTGAAGGCTGACGAGGACGGGGCGGAGGGCGATCCGGGCTGACCCCGTAACGCAGTGTAACGCGATGCGCTCCATTGCAGGCTTTACGCACGAGAGGTGGAGGAAGAGAGATCCGGTTGAGGTAGAGGCCGCAATAGGGCGCATCGCGTTACATCGCGTTACAGGTGCGGGAGGGCGGCGTGAATCCCAGGTACACCTTCGTGGTGGAGGTGGCGTCCGGGCCAGACGACTCGGCCCCGGAGGTGAGGCTGCGGCGGGCGATGAAGGGGCTGGGCAGTGCGCACTCGATCAGGTGCGTGTGGATGCGGGAGGGCGGGGACGTGGACGGCGTGGATCGAGTGTTGGCGCGGGCGATGGCTGCGGCGGACCTCGTCCGCCAACAGGCCGAGGAGCTACAGGCCGGCCTCGCGCTGGTGCTGACTCACCTCGACGACGCCCCCGAGGTGGACGCCCTGGCAATGGCGCGGATGGCTGTCCGGCTGGGCGACATGCGCGGCGTGGTCGATGACGTGCTGGACGCCCTATCTGGGACCGGGGAGGTGGACGATGCCGGATGAGACGACGACGAAGGGCGACACGAGGCAGGCGGCCCCGGCGTGGGCGCCTTGCGCGGAGGGGCGGCGGCCCGTCGCCATCGACACGGTGACTACGAACGGCTGGGAGAGGAAAACGTGCCTCGTGCTGGCGCTCAACCTCTGCCGGCCACAGGCGGACCCGGCGCCGCTGGCCGAGGCCCGGCTCAAGGCCCAGCTCGACAAGCTGACCAGCATCACGGGCGAGGGCGACGACCCGAGGGCGAGGAGGCGCATGCTCGCCGACCCGGCGCGGCGGCAGGCGGCGGAGCAGGCGGAGGCCCAGGCCGCGAGCGCCATCGCCTACCTCATCCAGCAGAACGAGGACCTGCTCGACGTGATCGCGGACGCGCTGGCTGCCGCCGGTCACCTGCGGCGCGCGTCAGGCCAGTGGGTGGCCGGCGTTGCCGAGGCCGAGGCCCCGGAGGTGACAAGGGCCGGCGCGATGTCGTCGCGCGGCACGGGCCCGAGCGTGGGCGTCATCGCCGGCTGCGGGAAGCCGGCGCCCGAGCCGCTGTCGAGTATCAGCGGGGGCGACCTGGCCGAGCTGATGCGCAAGGCGGGCGGGGGCTGACCCTGCCTCCCTGCCGGGTTGGCCGGCAGGCGTGGTAGGATCGCGTGGGGAGGGCAGGAGTCATGCACGCCGACCTGTGGGAGCCGCCCGTCGCGGATGGGGCCGAAGTCGATGAGCAGTCGATGTGGGTCGGGCGCTGCCTGCGCCTGCTGCCGCAGGCCATCGGCATCACTCTGCCGAGGTGGGTCACGCCTGAGACGTTCATCCGCGACCTGTGCATCGCACTCTACGCCTCGGCCATGCACCGCGGCCTCCGGCCCCAGCGGGACCGCGAGGAGGATGAGAACGAGGAGGACGATCCCGACCTGATCGAAGACGAGGATGGCTTCTGGGGTGAGATCAACCGCGAGGATCTTCAGCAGGAGACGCCGGCGTTCATCGGGTTCTCGCGCCGGCGGCTGGGCAGGCAGCCCAGGCTGGGGCGGTGACCTTCGATCCGTTCATCTATTCCGAGGTGAGGCATGCGTGAGGAGACGACGTTCAAGGTGATCGTGAAGGACGAGACGCCGCCGCAGCCGGCGCCGGCGGGGGCGAGGCCGCCCCTGCTGGGGCCGGCGTTCACCACCCCCTACGCGCACCTGCCGTCGCTCGCGGAGGCGACGGGGCAGGCCCACAGCCAGGGCGGGCCCGGCGCGGACGCCTCGCGGATCGTGTACCGCAAGGGTGTCGAGGCGCCCCAGGTGCAGCAGCGCTACGCCGAGCCCCAGGCGGCGCCGACCACCCAACGGTACGCCCCCTGGGCGGGCGGACAGGCCGGGGGCGCCCCCGCGATGGGCGGAGAGGTGGGCGCCGCCATGCAGGGGCTGACGAGCCTCGTGAAGGACTACGCCAAGGGCGGGCTGGAGGCGATGGGCGACTTCGCCGCCTCCCGGTACAGCAACGTGAGCGGGGCCGAGGGAATGGCCGGCGCGATGGAGAAGTTCGCGGAGAAGGTCCCGATCCTCAGAGAGTTCGTGGAGATCTTCCAGACCGCGGTCCAGCAGTTCACGAAGGTCGAGGTGGAGAGGGGCCGCGCCATCGCGCATTCGACGACTATGCTCCAAGACATGGGCCGCAACGACCTGATGGCCTCGCGCATCCGCCAGCTCGAGAAGACCGTCACGGACCGCGAGCGGTACGGAGGCATGCTCGGCCAGGTCAATAACTGGCTCGAAGGCACCCACTCGAAGCTCGCGAGCGCGAAGGCGGTCAGGGAGACGGAGACGATGATGCTGGGGGCCGCCGACCGGTACAGCGCCTACTCCCCCGAGATCGCCATGGCGCAGGGGCGGGCTGAGATGAAGCGGATGATGGCGGACATGAAGTCGGCCAAGGCCCACGGGGTCAGCCTCGCCGGCTTCATCAGCACGAAAGCCGATACCGAGGCCGCCATGCAGGCCGCCATGCAGCCGATCATGGAGAAGCTCTACTCCCAGGTCGCCACCCTCGGCGCGCAGGGCAAGTTCGATGAGATGGTCAAGGTCATGGAGTCGATGAAGGACGACACCTCGGCGCTGAAGTACATCAAGGAGGACGGCACGCTCTCCGCCGAGCTACAGAAGCGCATGGCGGCGGAGCTGAAGAAGATCCGCGAGGGCGGCGAGAAGGACGACGCGAGGCAGGACATCTTCGAGAAGCTCCTGGCCGGCGCGAAGCTGCTCCAGGGCAGGGGGGCCGCCGCCCACGATCCTGTCCATGACGCGATGAAGCAATCGATGCTCTCGCCGCTGGGGTGATCCATGCCCGGAGTGCCGTTCGGACGCATCTGCGAGCAGCGCTCGTTCCAGGCGCGGCGGGCCGCCGGCCTGTGCAAGCACTGTAACGACCTGCCCGGCGACTGCCGGCGCGGCCTCTGCTGGCGCTGCTTCCGCACGAGGGGCACGCGCGACAGGTTCCCCAAGGACACGCGGTTCGCCCCGAAGTACGCCCCCCCCCCCCCGCAAGCGGCGTGCCGCCCTGGAGCCGACGGACGCCCTGCCGGGCACGCCGCGCAAGGTCGAGATGATGGAGTGGCGGTACGCGAACGGCTACCACCCGCACCACCCGAAGGATGCGCGGCTCGAACTGCGATAGGGCCAACTGGCCGCGCTCACTTCGGTGAGGCGAGGCGGACGGTGCAGTCATCCATCGCGAAGTTGTCGGCGGCGAGGAAGCGGAACGTGCCCCGGACGATGACCCGCTCGCGGTTGAATGTGGCCGGGTTCGGCTCACCTTCCTTGAAGTGAACGATGCCAACGAGGTTGCGGACGCGGAGGAGGGCCTTGTAGGACTTGACCGGCGCAGTGCCGAAGATGGCCTCGAAGTCGGCAGGCTGCCCGTAGGACAGCACGCCCTCCAGCTCCAGGGCGTCCCCTTTCTTCGCGGCCATCAGCACCTCGGCGGGGTGCTTCTTCCCGCCATCGGCCGGGCGCACCGGCTTCTCTTCGGGCCTCTTCTCATCCCGCTTGCCGGCGTCGTCCAGGCGGACGACAGGGGCGGGATCTTCGGTGCGCTTCCCGCCTTCGCCCTGGCGTTTCTTCACGCCGTCGTCCTTCTGCCCGCGTGCGACGGGGCGCTTCTCGCCGCCGCCGTTCATCACGATCAGGAGCAGCACGCCCCCGCCGAGGATGAGGAGGGCGAGGCCGAACGCGGCCAGCGGGAGCAGCATGTTGCGCTTCGGCTCCTCAACGGGGTAGTCTTCCTCGTGATCCATGACCGGCCTCCGGGTGTGGTGCGGGCCATTGTAGGGCTGGCGTAGGCCCCGTGCCGTGGCCGGCGGGGTCGCGAGCGTACACCAGACCAGCAGTCCTCGAAGCGGCGTGGTGACACCGTCCATACGCCACGCCAGCTACGTGCCGATTCCCCAGGCGTCTTGCGGTGCATGTGATTCACTTGTACATACACGGCGGCAACGGCGGCGCTCACATTGCCGATAGACACCTTGGCTGCGACTGGATTATCCGGATGGCTTGGCGACGGGAGAAGTCGGATCGCCAGTGAGATCAGGCGGCGGGTCGGCTGGCGTCGTGGTTGGCATTATCGCTTGGATCTTTGCGAGGAGGTCGATGCTCGCTGGTTCCGCCTGGGTGAATACAACCGGAATCCTGGCGAAATAGCCGACAGCCCCCAACTCATTCGGCCGGACCCTCACGCACCCCTTTTCTTTCCGCACAAGCTCCTTGTGCGCGTCGTTGGCCGACGACTTGTCGAGCAGTTTCAGCAGCGCCTCCTGCTCCTCCAGATCATCCGGCCGAGCAGGGGGCCATGTCGCCGCGTTGATCAGGGTCAGTTGATTGCTCTGGAACATCGCCAGGACGAAAGTTACGCAACTCAGCCCGACCCCTTCGGTAATCAGCGTGCCGAGCTCCGGATGGATTCTCGCGTGCTTATCGTACTTCAATGCGTAGGGGTAGGGGCGGCCTTTTCTCATCATGCTGTCAAAGAATCCGGCGACGGCCTTCTGTCGTGCCAACGCGAAGGTCAGCTTGACAACCTTCGTTGCCCCGCCAATCCGCTTGACCTCATCGTCGAACCGGCCCCCCAGTGTGATGAGATGCAGCGCTTGGTGGTAGAGGTACGCTTGCTCTCGCCAGTTAAACACGATGCCGACGTGCTTGTTCCCGTGCTTGGTGATGGCGACGGCGAGGCCCAGATGGTCCTTGGCCGCGAGCCGATCACAGACGTTTTCCGGGTTCATGGGCGGTCACCCCAAGCCGACAAGGAGTTCGTCCGTTTCTTGCGGCCCTTCCTTATGCTTGAGGTACTCCCTCACCCGTCGGAAGAATGCTGGCCGCGAGCTCAGGCGTTCCTTCACCTCGGAGAGGGCGGTGATCGTCAGGACGGACAGGAGGGTCGCAGGAGTGTGGGCGGGTACGTCGAACCCCTGGAGGAAGTAGTTGACCGCCTTGTACTCCCCCGCCTCGATGAGCGTGTGGATCTCGTCGTATACCGATTCGATGGCATCATCCTCCCCCTTGCTCGCCGCGAATCCGACCCGGCCAAGGGCTGCCGCCGCCTGCGCGCTGGGCAGGAAGCTGTCGAAGGAAGTGTCGAAGTGGAGGTCCACCAAGCCGGCCAGGCCGGATGCGCCGTCCTCGACGTGGGTGAGGAACGACTCCCAGGTGAATCTAGCCTTCGACGACCTGCTCTCTGGGGCGGGAATCCCGCGGAAGAAACTGCCGTGCTTGCAGGCGAATGGCGACTGCCCCTCCTCAGAATCCAGGCCCTCCCCGCCCCAGAAGATCATCTTCCTGCATCTGTACTCGTGGTAACTCTCTGCCCAATCAGGCCCCCTGCTGCTCCCAGCAGGGCGATCCAAACCGAGGATGGGGCGGCGCTGTTCGTCCTCCAATGCTCGGCCTACGGACCAGGAGAATGACGACGGCACACCACTCGCGCCGATCTGCACGTTGACACTGAAGCGTGCCCGTGGCAAGTTCGCCGTGCCTGTGTCCGACAAACTCTCAATCACACGCCCCGGCGCGGTCGTGATAAAGAGGTCACCGACCTGCATCTTGGGTCCAGGGGCCAGTTGGGCTTGCGGCATTGCTACTCCTTGAAGTCGCCCCGTTCAGCCCTATCCCGTGCGAGCTGCCCAAGCTCTTTCACGAGGGCAACGAGGACTGGCGGTGGGAGCGGCTCAGTGCGCCCCTGCCTGGTGTTGATGTCGAGTTCAGCGATCACGAAATAGCCTTCGGTCACAACCCGGTCCGCCACCGGCTCCTCCGTCAGTGTTGCCACCCTGGTCATCACCTTGGCAACTGCCCACGTCGCCAGTTGATTGATCTCGACAGCGGGAGCCGCAGAGGAGGCAGAGCACCTATTCACCCGGTAGAGGAAGTCCGTTGAACGAGGGTCAACATCGACGGTTTGGAGGACCGAGTTGAGGAAGCCGTACCCCTCCTGGTGAGAGCTAACAGGCCGGGCCAGATGAGCAAGTAAGCCGAGACGCCGCAACGGCGGCGCCTTGGGCAGCCACTTGGCCATCAGCTCGAGGAAAGTCTCAATCTCTTGGCAGAAACCCCCAAGGTCGGGGAGTACCGCTTCCGCGCTAGGCCCCGGCTCATACGACCACTGAACACGAGAGGGGTCGGCCATCACCGCCAGACGCTTGCCGGATGGTAGGGGGCCAGCCTCTTCGACCCGATCCTTCCTGCGGGCCAGATCCTCCGGATCTGATCCGGTTAGGTCCTTCCACCAGCCACCCTCCGACCGGAGTTGCGGCCCAAAAGGGAACGCGACCAGCCCCAACATGCGTGCCCGCCAGGCACCGGGATCTGTCGGCGCGTAAGCTTCTCGCGACATGGGACTTCTCGCCGCTGCCGTGGGGAGGGACAGAACACAGGACGGCTTTCCTCGATCATACCGCCTTGAGAGCTTCGGGCGGAAGGGTACAATTGACCACTCCGCTGCCCTCGCGTGGAGAGGCCGCGCTGCGCCGGCCTCCCGGTCGGGCAAGGCGGGCTTCACATGAAGCCCGCCGGCCCTGCGGCAACCGACGACTGCCTCTCACCGGGTGCGCTCCCTCTTCTGGAAGAAGGCGCGCAGCGAGTGCAGGGGCCAGCGCACGATCCCGCCGAACTTCGTCCGTTTGATGACGCCCTTCGCGTGCAGCGCGTACAGCGTCGAGCGGCTGCACTGGAGGTACTCCAGCGCCTGCTCCGTCTTCAGGTACTCCGGCCACACACGCGCCTGCACGTCCTCATCGGTCAGCTTCATCAGCGCACCCCCTTCTCGGCGAGGACCTGCTCGACCACGTCCCGCAGCGCCAGCCGCACCGAGGCCGGCGCCTCCATGGCGAGCCGGGCCTCGCCGTCCGACACCGGCCTCGACAGCGAGGCGATGTAGCGGCCCACGTCCGCGCTCACCCAGCGGACCATCTTGCGGCTGAACCTCACCGGCTGCGGGAACGTGCCGTTGGCGACCATACGCCACAGCGTCCGCTCGCTGACCGACATCCTCGCCGCGACCGCGTGCGAGCCCACCAGCTCCGGCCCCTCCGAATGCGGGGCCTCCTTCCTCTCCATCAACACCGTGCCCATGCTCTGGCCCTCATGTGCGGGCGTCAGCGCCAATTGCGTGATCACCCGAACACTTGTGTACTAAAGCTTACGCCGACGGACATGCGCGGACACCATGATTGCGCTGCAAGCGGAAGGCGGGCGCGGGCTTCGGTCTTCCGCCCACTGCGGCCAAGATGCGGCCATACAAGCCCCGCAGGCCGCACAGGCCCCCAGCCGTCGCGAGAGATCTTCGCGCCGACGAACCAGATCCGCCCTTCCCGTCCCCCTCGGCCTCGGGCGCGAAGCCCATGATGCTGCCGCACCGGGCATCCTTCGGCGGCCGTGCCGTGGGAGGATGCCGGCGGCGGGAAGAGGCGTGGCGGCCGCCTCTGCTTGAATGGGGTTGACCGGCCCGTGTGGCGGGGCGACTGGTAGCCGCGGATCGAGGGAGGAGGCTGGGCGTGTAACACGCAATCTTGTTCGACCGCCGGGGAGATTGCTGACCCGCCCCGGCGGGTCAGATGGATGGGAGGCACAACACGGGGGGCGAGGTGGCAGTTTTCTCAGGACCGGCCACCCCCGCCCCGGAGGTACGCCAATGGCGACCTACACCCAAGATAGCAACCCGCCCAGGTGGTGGCGGGCCCTGGCGCTGGCGGCGCAACTGCTGCTGGCCTGCGCCTCGTTGTCGGACGGCTACACCACCGCCCTCGCGGCGCTCGCGGTCATCGCGGCGTGCCAGGGCAACTACCCCGATGGCTGGGCGGGCCGCGTGGCCTTCCTCGCCTCGCTCGCCCTCGCCGCGTGGCTGGGCGGGTTCGCGCCCTCCGTCGTGGCCGCCGGCGTGATCGGCGGGCTGCTGCGGGCGCTGGCGTGCGAGCTGGCCGGGCCGCAGAAGCGCCCGCCGGCTGGTGTGCCGAAGTCGTGACGTGCAGGGGGCGCAAGGACGCGCCCCACCCTTTCTCAGCGGCGATCACTTCTTCGGCTTCGGCTTCTTCACCGGCTTCGGCTTGGCCTTCTTCTTCTTGAGCGGCGCCGGCTCGGCTTCATTAAACGCTTCCAGACCAACCCCCAGCGCTCGGGCGATCCTGAGTAGCTGGGAGAAGACCGGCTCACTCTGGCCCTGCTCATAGTGCCGGATGCCCCCCAGCGACAGGCCGGCCTTCTCCGCCAACTCCTTCTGTGTCGTCCCCTCCCCCCTCAGCTCCTTCAGCAGCTCCCCAAATGGCTTCCCCATGCTCCCTCCCTCCCTCTGGTGTGGGCAGGGGAAGTGTATCACAACTAGATTGCTACCACAAGTTGATTACCTAACCCCAATGGGGTGTGGCACTTGTGGCACAATCCGCGCGCAGGCTTGCACCCTAACTTGATTGCTACCCAAGTTAGAGTACAAAGAGCTTTGCCCCTTGGGGGCTGGCCCTGACTGGCAGGGCCAGCCCTGGGGGGGCACCCGAGAGGTGACTCCGATGGCGAACTACCGATGCGCGGGGGGCGGACGGACGGTGCGGGTGAGTGTCATGGCGGCGCTCATGCGGCGGGCCGGCGAGATGTCCAGGCATCTGGGGATCAGCCGCGCGGACTACCTCCGCATGGCCGTCACCATCCAGATCGCTGCCGACCGCATACGGCACGGCATGGCCCCCCACACCACCCCCGCCGTCTGACCGGAGGACACCCATGCCATGCCTCTTCTACCTCGTGATGGACGGTGAGCCGTCCTGGCTGTACCGCCTCGCGGTGACCCCCAAGGCGCTCGCCGCCCTCCTCCGCTGGCGCAACGCCCACCGCGCCGAGACGGGCCTCCCGCCCGCCCGCTGGGCGCGCTTCGAGACGCCGTGTGGCTCCGTCGTCGCGGAGGTGAGGATCTGATGAACACCCACGTCATCCGCCCCACGCCCCTCGACCTGTCCGCCGGCTGCACCGTCAGGCCGCGCGTGGCCTGCGGCCTCATCCGCCGCGCCGCCACCGTCTCCGTCTTCGCCTCCGGCGCGACCTTCCGCGTCTCCAAGTCGGTGGCGCTGTCCGCCGTCCGCCGGATCATGCGGGCCGGGGGCATCGTCTCCGTCAGCTCCTTCCAGGCCGGCGACCTGACCATCGGCTGACCCACACCTCGCCCGACCACAGAGGCCCCGGCGACGTGCCGGGGCCTTACCATTCCTGGGAGGCTCGACCGTGAAGGCACTGACCATCCACCAGCCCCACGCCGAAGCCATCATCCGCGGCCTCAAGCGGGTGGAGTACCGGAGCCGGCCCACCACGTTCCGGGGGCTGCTCGCCATCCACGCGGGCAAGCGGCGCCCGCCGCCATCCTGGCTGACCGAATACCCGGACCTCGCCGGGCCCTTCGTCCTGGGCGCCGTCGTCGGCCTGGTGCGCGTCACCGGGTGCGAGCCCGTCGAGGGCGGCGGGTGGGGTTGGCTGCTCGCCGACCCCGTCCGCCTCACCGCCCCCCTGCCGGCCAGCGGCCAGCTCGGCCTGTGGGATGTCGATGACGCCCTCATCCTGCGGAAGAAGAGGACGGCGGTGGTGAACATGAAGAACGTCAGCCCCGATGACGCCGACGGCGTGGTCTACGTCGGCAGGCCGCAGCGGTTCAGCCGCCACGCCTCCGCCAGGGCCGGCTCCCCCCTCGGCAATCCGTTCAAGGCCGGCCCCGACGGCACCATCGAAGAGGTGCTGGCCAGGTACCGGGCCCACGTCCTGGCCAGCCCGGCGCTCCTCGCCCTCCTGCCCGGCCTCCGGGGCAGGCGCCTCGGCTGCTGGTGCTGCGACGGCGACGCCGCCTCCCCCTCCCCCATGTGCTGCCACGCCCAGGTACTCGCCGAGCTGGCCGACGCCGCCGACGCCGGCTGTACACTGCCCTTTCTGGGCCTCCCAGGGGCCTCCCCCCACCCCTGACCCCTGCCAGCCCACCCCCAGGCAGGCACAGATGGTCATTAGTCCACCTAGGATGGCCCTCCCTGCCCTTCCCCCTCCAGATGGCCCAACCCCTGTTCTGGCCCCTGGAAGCCTCCCAGGGCCTGCCAGGGGCCTTCCCAGGGGCATCCTTGGCACCCCAAGGGGCCTGCCAGCCCCCTCCCCTGGCACTCTCCCCCACCCCTGACCCCTGCCAGCCCATCCCCTGAAAGGCCCATCCGCTCCGAAAGATACCCTTCTCGCGCGCGTGCGCGAGAGCGTCTTGGCGGGCTCGCAGGGTGCGAAATAACAATTTCTCGCGCGCGTGCGCGACGGTTCGTGTGGGGTTTCTGCTCGCGGACGCGAGCGCATCTTGGCTCCCGCGCGCGTGCGCACGCGAGGGACGGGCCTTGAGAAAGGCCCGCCGGGTTGAGCGACCCGGCGGGCCCGTGCCATCACACGCCGGCCCGCCGGACGCCCAGCAGGGCGAGGAGGCCGGCGGCCAGGAACGCCTCGTAGGCCATCGGCCCGGCGTTGAGCAGGGCGAGGCGGCGCCCCCCGGCCTTGAGCCTGACGTGCAGCGTGACCAGCCGGCCCATAACGGCGGCCGTCGGGGCGATCATGCGGGCGATGTCCAGGGCGAGCGTGCCGGCCTGGGCGGGGCCGCGGGCGTCTCCGGGCGTGGCCGTTCCTTCGGTCTCCGGCTTCATGTCGTCCCTCGTGAGCGCCCACCCCGCCCGCCGTTCGGAACGGCGGATCCCATGCGGAGGGGATGAGGCGTTGTAGGGAGGGCACGGCCGCCATGCAAGCCGAAGTCTACACTTCTCGCGTGCGCGTACGCGCGCGAGGGCCGTGGTATCATGACCCTCTGGGCAAGGGGGATGGGGGCATGCGGAAGCGGACGGCGGAGCGTGTGTGCCGGGTGGCGGACCTGCTGGGCCGAGGCGCCTACAAGCACGAGATCAAGCGGTGGCTCCGGGACCGGTTCGGCGTCGGGCCGCGCACGGCGGAGCTGCTCATCTCCAAGGCTCGGGATCTCATCATCGAGCGGACCGGCGAGACGAAGGAGTGGCACCGGGCGTTGGCGTTCTCCTTCTACGTCTCCGTCATCCGCGACCCCGACGCCCCCATCACGCTGAAGATCAAGGCGCAGTGCAGCATCAACCGGCTGTTGGGGCTGAACGCCCCGAAGGGGCATCGGCACGCCGGGGCGGCGGCACTCCCTCTGCCCGCCCTCGCCGAGTACGTCGTCGTTCGGGAGCGCGAAGAGGCGGCGGACCTGTTGTCGCTCGCCAGCGAGCGCCCTGCGGCCTGAACCGGCCAGCGCGGCGTAGGCTGCTCAATCGGAACATCCGGCGTCAGTGGAACGCTCCCTGCGATTCAGGCGCACCCGGAGACAAGGCCGCGTCCGACGGGCCGAAGTACCAAGCGCCCACTCGCACACCCTAGGTGATGATGCCCGAGCAAATGACCGAGTTCCAGACGACCGACCTGAACATCAAGCGATGGGATCTGTTCCTCAAGGTCGTTGCCGTCCTCCTCACCAGTGCCGGCGCCGTGTTCGCGTACAACGGGCTGGCGATCCAGGCCAAGCGCACGCAAGACGCCCTGGAGGCAGCCAGGGAGGCGGAGCTACATCGGCGTGAAGAGGCCGTCGACCGGCGGGAGAAGGACTTCAAACTGCGCTACTACGCCGGGAAGGCCGAGGTGTACTTCGATCTTTGTGACGCCGTGGCGCGGATCGCCCTTGCCGATCCCAAGCCGGACGGCACGCTTGACACCACGCGGTTCTACGAGTTGCTGGTAGGCCGGCTCGCCGTCGTCGGGAGCCAGGACGCATACGCGGCCGCCCTCCGATTCCGTGACGCCCTCGCTTTGCCGAAAGGGGAAAGGCCCAGGCCGACCGAGCTGGTCCGCCTCGCACGGGGGGTGACGGACGCCTGCCGACGCGACCTTCGTGATGCCTTCCCCACCATCGGCGAACTGCCGCCACCGCCGCCGCCGAAGTAGGCCAAGTGATTGACGGGTGGCCCCCATCCGACGCTTCCGGAGAATACCGGCCTGAACCCCGGAACCGGAGGCCGCCATGAACACCGCCTGGCTCGACGCCATGCTGACCGCCCGCGTCTACGACCTCGAACAGCCCCGCTTCGCGGGCATGCCGATCCACCCCACCCACAAGCCGGGGTACTTCTACGCGCTACACCGGCGGCACCGCGACACCTATAACCCCGGCTGCCACGGGCCGCGCTCCGGGGCGTCCGGGGTGCTGACGATGATGGAACACGCTGGCACCCACATCGACGCCCTATCGCATCAGGCGGCGGATCTGGTCATGTTCGGTGGGGTCAAGGTGGAGGACGCCGAGACGCCCTTCGGCTTCAAGACCCTCGGCGTCGAGACGGTGCCGCCGCTCATCCGCCGGGGGGTGCTGCTCGACGTGGCCGGGTGGAAGGGCGTCGAGCGCCTCCCGCCCCGGAGCGCCATCAGCGGCGACGAGCTGCGCGCCTGCGCGGACCACCAGGGCGTCGAGGTGAAGGCGGGTGACGTGCTGCTGGTCCGAACCGGGTACGCCTCGCTCTGGGGCAATGAGGCGGCCTACCTCGACGCGGCCGGCGTGGGGAAGTCGGGCACCCTCTGGGCGGCGGAGCGTGGGGTGTGCGCGGTTGGTGCCGACAACATGGCCTGGGACGCGCCGGATGAGCGAGACCCGGAGACGGGGGCCACCCTCTTCGCGCACGTCTACCTCCTCCCCCAGAAGGGCGTCTACATCATCGAGAACCTCGCCCTCGACGAGCTGGCCCGCGACAGGGCCTGGGCCTTCGGCTTCATCGGCCTCCCCCTGAAACTGGTGGGCGCGACCGGCTCACCACTCCGCCCGGTGGCGCTGGTGGGCGGGGCGCCATAGGGCTGTGAATCAACTTGGGGTTGCTGCCCCCACATCTCGATGTGGGTGCCGGTGTGCTCCATCATGGTGACGACGCCGGAGGCGCCGGCGCGGGGGCCGTTCTCCTGTGGGGAGTAGGTGTCGCGGTGGCGGCGGTGCAGGGCGTAGAAGTAGCCGGGCCGATGGCCGGGCCAGATGGGCATGCCGGCGTGGCGCGGCTGCTCGAGGTCGAAGACGCGGGCGGCCAGCAGGCCGGCGAGCCAGGGAGGGTTCATGGGGCCATTGTGGGGAAGTGGCCATCCGGGGCCAGGCGCTTCCGCCGGATGCGGCGGCGCCGTACGATGGCCTGCATCACCCGGAGGCCGTCCCCATGCGCCGTCTGCTCCCGATCCTGGCGGCCCTGTCGCTCGCCGCCGCCCCGCCGGCGGCGTTGACGCCGGCGCAGCGGGCCACGATGGCCGAGCGCGAAGGCCTGCTGCGGCGGGCGGACGCCGAGGCCGACCCGGCCCGGAAGAAGGCGCTGGCGTGGCAGGCGCATCAACTGCTGTTCCACGTCGAGGGGACGCTGACGATGCGGGCGGCGGCCATCTTCGGCGAGTGGGCGCCGCCGCCGGCCGCGCGGCAGAACGACTTCCGCGAGCGCGTCTTCCGCATCAACGAGCGTCTGCTGGGGCGCTGGGACCACCGGACGGTGGACGCCTACTGGGCCGGGGAGGCCATCCGCATCCTCCTCGAGATGCCCCAGGCCAGGAGGGACCTGCTGGAGAAGGCGTTCCGGCGGCAGGCGGAGGCGGACCGGCTGGGCAAGGAGGGGCGGCCCTTTGAGGCGCTGCGTGCCTTGCAGGAGGCGTTGCCCTGGCAGAAGGAGGCTCTCGGAGAGAAGCACCCGCGGCACCCCCAGGCCCTGAACAACCTGGCCTACGCGCACGACGCGGCGGGTGACCCCAGGACGGCCCTCGCCCTGCTCAAGGAGGCGGTGTCCCTGATGGGGGTGCTGCACGGCGAGCGGCACCCCCAGTACGCCACCTTACTCAACAACCTCGCCAGCGCGCACGGGACGATGGGCGACCACGACGAGGCGCTGCGTCTCTTCCGCCGGTCGATGTCGATCCGCAAGGCCGTCCTGGGGGTGCGGCATGCCGACTTCGCCAATTCCCACGCCAACCTCGCCGGCCTCCACCAGGTGATGGGCGGCTTCAAGGCGGCGCTGCATCACTTCAAGGAGGCCGTCGCGGTGTCGAAGGCCGCGCGGGGGGAGCGGCACCCCGACCACGTCACGATCCTGAGTAACCTGGGGACGCTGCACCAGGAGATGGGCGACTTCAAGGCGGCGCTCACCGCCTTCAGACAGGCCGTGTCGATGCGCAGGACCCTGCTGGGCCAGAGGCACCCTGGGTACGCCCTCGCCCTCAACAACCTCGCCGCGGCGCACCAGGCGATGGGGGACAACGCGGCGGCTCTCCCGCTGCACAAGCAGGCGCTCAGCATCTACAAGGCGGCCCTGGGCGAGAGGCACCCCGACTACGCCCGGAGCCTGCACAACCTCGCCTCCCACCACCAGGGCACCGGGGACCACGCGGCGGCGCTGCCCCTGTACAAGCAGGCGCTCGGCATCTACAAGGACACGCTGGGCGAGAAGCACCCCCGGCACGCCATCAGCCTCCTGAACCTCGCCTGTGCGCAGCGGGACATGGGGGGCTTCGAGGCGGCCCGGCCCCTGGCCGAGCAGGCGCTGGCCGTGGCCCGGACGGCCCTGGGCCCCCGCCACCCGCTGTACTGCAACGCCTTGACTGGCCTCGCCAGGCTGCACGCCCTCACGGGGGATGAGGCGAAGGCGCTGCCGCTCGCGGAGGAGGCGCTCGCGCGGGTCGGCGAGCAGATCCGGGCGGCGTCAGCCTTCCAGTCCGACCGGCAGCAGTTGGCGGGGGCCGACCTCCTGCGGCACCACCTCGACGCGCGTCTCTCGCTCGCCGACGCGGGGGGCCGTCCGGCCTCCGCCGGGCACGCCCTGGGGTGGAAGGGGGCGCTCCTGGTGCGGCAGCAGCGGCGGCGGCTGTTCCTGCGCCTGAGTGGCGACGCCGAGGCGCGGGGGGCGGCGGCCCGCCTGCGGCGGGTGACGGGGCGCCTCGCCGCGCTGAGGCTGGCGCCGGGCACGGCGCGGGCGGTGCTGGACGACCTGGAGAAGGAGCAGGACGACGCCCAGGCCGAGCTGGCGCGGCTGTCGGAGGCTTTCCGGGAGGCGAGCGGCAGGAGGGTCGCCGTCGAGGAGGTGGCGGCGGCGCTGCCGGTGGGGGCGGTCCTGGTCGATTACCTCTTCTACCGGCGGTCCGACATGAAGGCCGGCAAGCCGCGGCAGGAGAGGCACCTCGCCGCGTTCGTCCACGCCAGGGGCAAGGCCCCCGTCCGCGTCGATCTCGGCCCCGCGAAGGCCGTCGAGGACGCCTCCCAGGCGTGGCGTCCCCTGCTGTTGAAGCGGCAGGGCGGCTCCGAGGCCGGCGCCGCCTTGAAGAAACTCGTCTGGGCACCCCTCGCGAAGCATCTGGAGGGGGCGAAGGTCGCCCTCGTCTCCCCCGACGGCGTCCTCGGCACCGTCGCCTTCGCGGCCCTGCCGGGGTCGAAGGAGGGGTCGTACCTGATCGAGGACGTGGCCCTCGCGGCCGTCCCCGTCCCCTCCGCCATCCCGGCGATGGTCAAGCCCGTGAGGAAGGAGGACCGCCTGCCCCCGTCGCTGCTGGTGGCGGGCGGCCTGCGCTACGAGCCGGGGGAGGGGGACGCCGCCGCGCCCGCCGCCGAGGACACGCGCTCCGCCCCCCGCTCGGGGCGTCTGGCCTTCGCGGCGCTGCCGGCCACCTCCGTCGAGGCCCTGTCCGTGCGTGACTCCTTCGAGAGGCACTTCAAGGGCGGGCGCACGACGGCGCTCACCGGGGGCGCGGCGACGAAGGCCGCGGTGCGCGAGGCGCTGGCGAGGGTGCGTTACGCGCATCTGGCGACGCACGGCTTCTTCGCCCCGGAGGCCGTCAGGAGCGCCGCCGACGGCAGGGCCGACGGCGAGGGCAAGACGCCGGAGGGCTGGCACCCGCTCTTGCTGTCGGGCCTGGCGCTCTCGGACGCCAACCGCGAGCCGAAGGCGGGCGAGGAGGACGGCATCCTGACGGCGCTGGAGGTCTCCGAGATGGACCTCACCAGACTCGAGCTGGCGGTGCTGTCGGCGTGCGAGACGGGGCTGGGCAAGGTGGCCGGAGGCGAGGGCCTCCTGGGCATGCAACGTGCCTTCCAGGCCGCGGGGGCGCGGGCCGTGATCGGGAGCCTGTGGAAGGTGGACGACAGGGCGACGCAGCGGCTCATGGCGGACTTCTACGCGGCGGCCTGGGACGGCCGCAAGATCATCAGCCGCGTCGAGGCCCTGCGGCGGGCGCAGGTGTCGATGCTGCGGGACGGGGCGAAGCGTGGGATGGTGCGCGAGGACGACAAGGGCCTGAGGCGCGTGCCGCCGTACTACTGGGCGGGCTTCGTGCTGTCGGGCGACTGGAGGTGACGGGCTCAGGCGAGCGGCCCCCCGTACGGGGCCGCCGGCCTGATCCGAGGCGGGTTACTCCTTGGGGATGGTGTCGTCGATCATGCGGGCGATGGAGTCGATGATGGGGCGGCCGACCTTCGTGGAGCGGTGGTAGCCCCACATGCCCTGGATCAGCTCGTAGCCCATCAGGCCGACGAAGAACAGGACGATCACGGTGGGGAAGAGGAGGACCGCGGGGAGGGGGCCCCAGTCGGCGGGGGGCGCCGCGGCGGCCGCCCCGACGGGGGCGTCGTCGTCGTCCTCCTCGATGTCGTCGTCGGCCGCGGCCTTCTTCTTGGCACCCTTCTTCGACTTGGGGGCGGGCTCGTCATCCTCGAGGCCGCCGAAATCGGCGTCGGCCTCATCGTCATCCACCTTGGCGGGCTTGGCCTTGGCCTTGGCCTTGGGCGGGGGGGCCTTGGCGGCGGCGCCGCGCGACTTGGCGACGGTGGCCGCCACGTCGTCGGCCTCCTCGTCGCCGTCGATGGCGACGACCTGGCTGCCGCTCTTCTCGGCGGAGGAGTCCTCGTCCATCGACAGCTCGAAGTCGGAGTCGGACGTGGCCTCCAGGTCGGTGTCGGAGCCTTCGAGGGCGACGGCCTCGGACCCGGAGTCCTCGAGCGAGGGCAGGTCGATGTTGGTCTCGAAGATGTCCTTGCCGCCGTCCACGCCGAGGCCGCCGTCCTCGTCGAGGGTGAGCTCGAACTCGCTGTCGCTGTTATCGACCTTTTCGAGGGCGAGGTCGGAGCCGCTGTGGCCGGCGTCCTCGTCGAGGCTCAGCTCGAATTCGCTGTCGGAGGCGTCGGAGGGGGCGTCGTCGATGCTGAGCTCGAACTCGCTGGAGGAGTCCTCCTTGAGGGGCTTCTTGGCTTCGGGCTTGGGCGTGGAGCCGGCGTCGAGGCTCAGCTCGAACTCCAGCTCGTCGCTGCCGCCGGACTCGAGCGAGATGCCGCTGTCCACGGGGTCGTTGAGGTTGATGCCGGAGTTGCCGGGGCCCGGGGGCGGCAGCGCGCCGAGGTCGAGGCCGTCGTCGTCGTCGGCGAGGAGGGGGATCTCGCCGGAGCCGAGGTCGCCGCCGCGGGCCTTGGCGGAGTCGAAGGCGATGAGCTCGTGCTCGCTGGAGCTGTCGTTGGCGGGCTTGCCGGGCTTGGGGGCCTTCTTGGGCGGTTGGCCCAGGCCCAGGCCCGAATCGGACAGCTCGTAGGGCGACGAGGTGGGGAGGACGGGCAGCTCGGGGTTGACCTGGGTGGGGACGCGCGGCTTGGCGGTGGGCCTGGAGGGGCCGGGCGGCTGCTTGGCGAGCTTGGCCTCCTCGGCGTCGAGGTCGATCTCCTCGGTGATGACGTTGGAGTCGCCCTTGCCGCCCTTCTTGGTGGGGGCGGGGAGGTCCTGGAGGCGGATGTCGCTGTCGGAGGCGGGCTTGCCCTCCTCGACGAGTTTGACGTCGGAGTCGCTGCCGGGGCCCATCTTGTCGAGGCGGACGCCGCTGTCGCCCCCGCGCTTGACGGGCTTGGGGCTGGGCGAGTGGAGCTTGACGTCGCTGTCGAGCTTCAGCTCGGGGATGTCGTCCATGACGAGGCGGACGTCGCTGTCGCTGCCGGTTTTGGGGAGGTTCTTGCTGCTGGAGGGCCCGCCGGGGAGGCTCTTGCTGCTGGACGGGCCGCCGGGGGCCTTGGCCGGGCGGGCGCCGAGGTCGATGTCTTCCTCGCTGCCGGTGGTGAAGTCGGGCCTGGCCTTGGGCTTGGGGGTGGGTGTCTTGGGGGCGGCCGTCTTGGCGGTGCCCTTGGGGTCGCCCAGCTGCAGCTCGGGCTCGCTGCCGATGCCGAGCTGGCGGGCGCGTTCGTCGATGTCCTGGGAGCGGAATCGCCAGTTGCCGCGGTCCTGGAAGGCGCGGATCTTCTTGGACTTGGCCAGCTCGCGCAGCTCGTCCACGGACATGCCGAGTTTCTGCGCGGCCTCTTCCAGGGTGTAGTACTGCTGCATGGTCTGGCCTGGGTTCGGGGAAGGGTTCGGCCGATCCGGGCGTCCGTGCGGTTCGGAGGCGATGGGCCTAATGCGGCCCATCTTCTCCATCATCGATTGTAACGCCGCGCCGCTTGAACGCAAGCTCCCGGGAACGTGGGAGGCCGGGGGTCGGCGGGGTGGGGTTGTAGCGGGGGCGCGGGGGGTGACGTGGGGGCGCTCCACTCGGGCCCCTCACGGGGCCCGCTCGCCTGAACCGGAGGAGGCGGCGTTGGCAAGACTCCCGCCGCGCCGGCGAAGTGGAGGTAGTAGCCCGTCGTCCGGAGCACGATCACATGCGCTTCCTCCTCAAGCGCCCCCGGCTCGTCCTCCTTGTCTTGGTGTCGGCGGCGGCCGTCGTGGCGTGGGGGCTGCTGCGTCCGCCCGCCGACCTGCGTGCTTTCGCGGCCATCCGCTCCGGGTGGGTGGACGGCGACGAGGCGACGGGGGCTCGCCGCTGTCTGGACGTTTCCGACAAATACCCCGGCACGACGGGTGGGATCGCGGCGTTGATGCTGGCCGCCATCCACGCGGGCGATCTCCCCGAGGGGGTGGAGGCGAAACGTCGTCTGGCGGGGGAGGTGGCCGAGGCGGAGATCGGGCGCATCGCGGGCGCCCTCGACCGGATGCAGGGCGGGCTGGAGGTGATCGCGGACCTGGGGCCGGCGTTCCTGGCGCGGGCGCGGGCGGAGCCTGGGCACCCGCTGGCGGGGCGGCTGGCGGCGGCGGTGTGCGTGATGACGAGGCCGGACACGGATGGCACGCCGCCGCGTCTGTACGTGGAGGCGGCGGACCTGATCGCGGACAGGCTGGCGGGGGGCGGCGGGCTGGGGCACTTCTGCGAGGGGCTGGGGACGCACGCGGGCAGCCCGCCGTGGGCGGGCGCCTTCGAGCGGCATGTGCGGGCGATCCTGGCGGCGAACCAGGACCGGCGCATCCGGTGCGCGGCGATGTTCGCGCTGGCCTCCATCGTGCAGTCGGCGGACGAGGGGCGCGGGGGCGAGGCGGAGGAGCTGTTCACGCGGTTCCGCGCCGAGTTCGACGGGTCGGTGTCGTATCCGTATCAGACGCTGGAGAAGGAGCTGAACAAGCTGGCGGAGGGGCAGATCGCCGAGCTGCGGCACCGGGCGGCTGGGCTGCCGGCGCCCGACATCGAGGGGGTGGGGCTGGAGGGCGAGGCCCTGTCGCTGCGCGGGCAGCGTGGGCGGGCGGTGCTGTTGACATTCTGGGCGACGTGGTGCTTCCCGTGCATGAAGCTGGTGCCGCACGAGCGCGAGGTGGCGGAGAAGTTGGCCGGCAAGCCGTTCACGATCCTTGGCGTCAACTGCGACACGGACCTCGACAAGGCGCGCGGCGCGGTCAAGCGGGCCGGGATGCTCTGGCGCTCGTTCCGCAACAAGGGGGGGGGCGAGGCGATCACGGCGCGCTGGAAGATCCTCGGCTATCCGACGCTGTACCTGATCGACCATCACGGCGTCATCCGCAAGCGCTGGATCGGTGCGCCGCCGGGGGGGGAGATGGGCCGGCTCGCCGGGATCCTCGCCGACGCGGCGGTGAACAAGGTGCCGGCGGGGAAGATCGCGGGGCTGTTGACGGCGGCGCCGGCGGCGGGCAAGGCGGAGGTGAAGGAGGAGGCGCGGCCCGGCGGCGTGTTCATCGACAAGGTGCTGGCGGACGGGTCGAAGTACGTCGTCTTCGTGCCGCGGGGGCACGACGGTGGGAGGCCCGTGCCGGCCGTCCTGAGCTTGCACGGGTCGGGGTCGCGCGGGGAGGACGGGCGTGGGGCGGTGAGGCATGGGTTGGCCAAGGTGATTCGTGAGCGCGGGGGCGATTTCCCGTTCCTCGTGGTGTTCCCGCAGGCGCGGGGGGGCGAGAACTTCCTGGCGGGGACGCCCGGCGGGAGGAGGGCGCTGGCGGCGCTGGAGGCGGCGGGGAAGGAGTACAGGATCGACGCGGCCCGTGTGGCGCTGACGGGAGTGTCGATGGGCGGCGAGGGGGTGTGGAGCCTGGCGGCGGCGGAGCCGGGGCGGTGGTCGTGCATCGTCCCGGTCTGTCACGGGGGCGACACGGGTACGGCGGGGCGGCTGGTGAAGGTGCCGTGCTGGTGCTTCCACGGGGAGGCGGACAGGATGATCCCGGCGCGGCAGTCGCGCGCGATGGTGCGGGCGGTGATCGAGGCGGGTGGGAGGCCGCTGTATCAGGAATTCCCCGGCGTGGGGCACGACGACTGCGCGGACCGGGCGTATGGGATGGCGGACCTGTGGGAATGGGTGCTGCAGCAGCGGGCGGGGTAGTCCCACGACTCGCAAAGCCTCGCCGTGGGCTTTATTGATGTCGCCGAAGCGGCCCCGACAGCCGTGGGCGTGTTGTGGGATGGGACGGTGTCGGGGTGTGCGCGAGCGCGAGCCCGCAAGCGGCGGCGTTGCGTGTGGTTGGAGGGCGGGCTCCGATGCGCGTCGCGGCTACCCAAGAATGGGCCGGATGGGGCGGATGACGAAGACAAGAAGACGATCAGGACGCCTGGGACGCCTAGAAAGAGCCGCGCCATGGAGCGACGGGTGCCAGTGGGTCATTCTGAGTGACATCGCTCATTGACGCTCAATCTGATCTAGGAATTCGCCGGGCCGCGGGGGATGATGCGCGGTGCTGGAGGTTTTCCAGCATCACCGAGGCGCAGAGACAACAGGACCGGTGCGACGATGAGGGCGAAGACCAGGGGCGCGGAGAAGAACGGCCACACCGACGGCGTACCGAGCAACGGGCAGGCCGACGGCGCGGCGGACGCGCCGAAGCCGGAGGAGGGTCGGGAGGGGGGCGGGCGGTTCGCCGTGGGGAACGGTGGGGGGCCTGGGAACCCGTACGCGCGGCAGGTGGCGGCGTACCGGAGGGCGGTGCACCGGGCGGTGAGCGAGGAGGACATGGAGGAGATCACCAGGGCCGTCAAGGCGAGGGCGAAGGCGGGGGACATGGCCGCGGCGCGTCTGATGTACGCCTACACCGCGGGCAGGCCCACGCCGCCGCCCTCCGACCCCGACACCGTGGACGCCCACGAGCTGCAGGTACGCAGACGGTCCGTGGCGACGGTGGAGGACATGAGGGCGCTGTTCGAGAGCATGCCGGCGGCGCTGATGTGCGAGCTGGCCCAGAAGGTGTCTCCGCGGGTGAGGGAACACCTGGCGGAGGCGTTCGCCCTGGGCGTGAGGAGGCAGGGGGAGCACGAGGAGGCCTGCCGCAAGCATCAGCCGGAGGCGCCGGGGCCGTACCCGGCGGACAGGGCGGACTGGGCGGCGGAGTGGCTGCGCAAGGGCTGGGGCCTCAGCGACGGGGTCTCCAAGGTGTTCGAGGCGTCGCCGATGTGGATGCCCGACATCGGCGGCAATGACAGGGTCGGACACCGCTACGAGGAGGCGCTGCGCGGGATGCGCGAGGGCATCTTGACCGGACTGCACTTGGATGACAACCGGCACTGGCTGGTGCCACCCGCCGATTGGAAACGTGTCTACGAGGAGCGCAAGAAGGCCTCCCTCGCACGCAAGGAGGTGAAGCCCGAGGGCGCGGCGGGTGGCGCCGACTGTCGCTGATCGGCGCATCGCCCTCGGACGGAGACGGAGACCGAAGTACCCTCGCACGGCGACGGGACGGGGGCGGTACGGATGGAGGGACAGGCGATGTGGAGAGATTGCGTCATCGAGCAGCACGCTGGAAGCGTGCTCTACGACAAGCCGGGAGGCTCGCCGCCACGAAGAAGGCAGGGCTGGCGGGACGCCTGCCGCCACGGGAAGAGGGCTGGGGACGGCTCGGCCCGTGGCGTCCAGGGAGTTGCCCCTGCGCCTACAATGACCGGGCCACGGGGCGGGCCTGTGCCGTGGCGTGCTCGCCGAGGGATACTCCGGGCCCACGGCCAGGGGCACGCTGGGAGCGTGCTCTGCGGGAAGCGAGGGCACGCAGGCGAGACGCCTGCTGCCACGGGAGGCAGCGTGTCCGAGCCGGTGCCACTCATCGAATTGGACGGCGTCTCGCGCTGGTACGGGGGCCTGCACGCCCTGCGCGGCGTCACCTGCCGATTGCCGCCGGGACGCATCGGCCTGCTCGGCCCTAACGGTGCGGGCAAGTCGAGCCTGCTGAAGATCCTCATGGGGCTGATGCCGCCGTCCTCCGGGTCGGGCCGCGTCCTGGGACGCGACCTCGCGACGGCCGGGCCGGAGCTGCGGCGGCTCGTCGGCTACATGCCGGAGGCCGACGGCCTCGTGCCCGGATTGCTCGGGGTGGAGTACGTCGCGCTCGCGGGCGAATTGTGCGGCATGCCGCGGCGCGAGGCGCAACGCCGCGCCCACGAGCTGTTGACGTACCTGGAGCTGGAGGACGCGCGGTATCGCCTCCTCGAAGAATACTCCCTCGGGATGAAGCAGCGATTGAAGCTGGCGCAGGCGCTGGTGCATGACCCGCCGCTGCTGCTGCTCGACGAGCCGACGAGCGGGCTGGACCCGGCGGGGCGCGAGGCGATGCTGGAGCTGCTGGCGCGGCTGGGGCGCGACTTCCAGAAGTCGATCCTGCTTTGCACGCACCTCCTGGGGGATGTGGAGCGGGTGTGCCAGACGGTCCTGATCCTCCACAAGGGGCGGCTGCTCCGGCAGGGGGGCGTGCAGGAGATGTGCGCCCGCCGGCAGGACCGTTACATCCTGCGGGTCGAGGGCGACCCGAAGGGGCTGCTGGGGGAGCTGGCCCTTGAAGGCGTCAACGCCGTCGCGGACAATGAAACCGGCAGATGGCGCATCACCGCCCCGCCCGGATTCGCCACACGCACGGTCTTCGCCCTGGCGGCGAATAGCGGGGTGACCGTGACCGGGCTGTCCCGCGACGACGAGTCGCTGGAGGAGCTGTTCCACCGGGTCCTGGCGGAGGCCGACGATGTCTGAAGCCGTCCTCCGGCCCGCCGCCCCCCCCGTGCTGTTGCACTACCGCGCCTGGAACGGCCTGCTGCGCGGTGACGGCCTGTGGGCGACGCTGCTGTTCCTGGTGGCGCAGGCGGCCATCTTCACCCTGGCCGTGACGCTGACCGCCCTGCCGGCGGTGCGGCTCGTCCTGTGCGTCGTGTTCGTGGGGATGTGGGCGCTGGTGGTGCGGTCGCGGGCGTGGCCCATCGCCCGCGTGGCGCTGGACCAGATGTTCCGCCGCCGGCTGTTCTGGGCGCTGTACGGCCTGGCGCTGATGGTCTTCCTGATGTACTTCTTCGGGCAGTACCTGCTGTCGTGGGCGGTGACGCAGCTGGGCGAGGGCGACGTGCGCGTCGGCAACGTGGGGCGGGTCAACCCGAAGTGGCTGGTGGGATTCCTGCGCGACGCCCTCAAGCTGAACGGGTCGGCGGAGACGTTCCGCAACTTCTTCTGGTACGAGGCCAACGCGGTGATGATCGTCCTGGCGTTCGCCGGTTCGGTCCTTATCGGCAACGACCTGCGGTTCGGCAGCCTGCCGTTCTACCTCTCGAAGCCGATCTCGCGGTGGCACTACCTGCTCGGCAAGGGCCTGGCCATCGCCGTCTTCCTCAACCTGTTCACGACGCTGCCGGCGGTCATGCTGTTCGTGCAGTACGGGCTTCTGGAGTCGTGGGACTACTTCTTCGAGAACGTCCACCTGCTCGTGGGCATCCTGGCCTACGGGATGCTCCTGACGGCGACGCTCACCGTCGTGCTGCTGGCGCTGGCGGCGTGGCTGCAGCGTACCGTCCCGATGATCATGGCGTGGACGACGGTGTTCGTGTTCTGCCAGGGGATGGCGCGGGCCCTGGTGGAGAGCCTGCACATGAGCCCGCGTTTCCGACTGATCGACCTTTGGGGCTGCACCTACGTCGTCGGCAACCGTTTCCTCGGGATCGCGCAGGAGGCGATCCGCCCGTCGCCGCAGCCCGAGGCGCACGAGGCCGCCCTCGTCCTCGCCGGAGCCACCTTTCTATGTCTGACCTACTTGATCATGCGGATCAGGGCCGTCGAGATCGTCTCCTGACAGGGGTGAGGGGTGAGGGGTCAGGGGTCAGCAAGAAAGCCGGGCCACCGGCTGCTGTCCTGACCCCTGACCCCTCACCCCTCACCCCTGCAACAGCTCCGCTGTTGCTCTGCCAGCGTGTGTCGAAGTGGTACGGGCCGGTGATCGGCGTCAACCATCTGACGCTGGAGCTGCGGTCCGGCATCACGGGGCTGGTGGGGGCCAACGGGGCGGGCAAATCGACGCTCATCCGCCTCATCACCGGGCACCTGCGGCCCGACGCGGGCCGCATCACGATCCGCGGCGTGGAGGCGTGGTCCAGCGCGGCGCGGATGCTGGTGGGGTACTGCCCGGATACCGACGCGTTCTTCGAGGAGATGTCGGGCCGCGAGTTCGTGCTGACGATGGCGCGGCTGTGCGGTTACACGGAGGGGGAGTGCCGGCGGCGCGCCGAGGGCGTTCTGGAGCGTGTCGGCATGCTGGGGCGGTGCGACAGGATCCTGCGCGGGTACAGCAAGGGGATGCGGCAGCGGATCAAGCTGGCGCAGGCGCTCCTTCACGATCCGCCGCTGCTGGTGCTGGACGAGCCGCTCAGCGGGATCGACCCGGTGGGGCGGGCCGAGCTGGTCGCGTTGTTCCGCGATCTGGCGGCGCAGGGGAAGTGCATCCTCGTCTCCAGCCACGAGCTGGACGAATTGGAGAAGCTGACCGGGCACGTGGTGATCATGGCGCGGGGGCGCGTGGCGGCGGCGGACACGGTGGCGCGCATCCGCGAACGTCTGGCCGACCACCCGGTGACGGTGCGGATCGACGTGCGCGGCGACGCGCGGGCGTTGGCGGCGCTGCTGGTGAAGTTGCCGGAGGTGGCGGCGGTGGAGGTGGCCGGCGGGGCGCCGGAGGGGGTGGGGCGGCTCCTGGTGCGTGTGACGGCGGCGCGGGGCTTCCACGCGGCGCTGAATCGGATCGTGCTGGAGGAGTGGGTCGAGGTCGTCCACCTGGGGGCCGTGGACGGGTCGGCCAGGGCGGTGCTGGGGTATCTGCTGGGGGGGAAACGGTAGGCGGGCCGGGCGGGCGATCATGAAAGGCGGCTCTCGATAAATGAAATCGAAATGAAGCCAGTTGACAGCGCCGCGGCCGTGCGAGTAAGTTAAGCCCACATCACAATTTCTTCATGCGACCCCGCTCCTCTCCAACGGGATCACGCCGGGGCGTGGTGACCCCACCCTTCGGCGGCAACAGACGTCCGCGTCATGTTATCATCCGTATCCGTCCGGAGGCCCCAGCATGCCCGCCACCCTCCCGAGAGGTCGCAGCGCGTTCACCTTGATCGAGCTGCTGGTGGTGATCGCCATCATCGCGATCCAGATTGGTTTGTTGCTGCCTGCGGTCCAGAAGGTGCGCGAGGCCGCGGCCCGGATGGAGAGCGCCAACAATCTGAAGCAGATCGGGTTGGCGATGCACAGCTTCAACGACACGGTGGGCGTCTTGCCGCCGGTGTACGGCTGGATGCCGAAGCCGGACCCGAAACTGCCGGCCGCACAGCAGTACTCCGCCAACGGGGGCTACGGCTCGGCGCTGTTCCACATCCTGCCGTATGTCGAGCAGGACGCGCTCTACAAGTCGAGCTACTCCTACCAGGCGTATTTCTACTACACACCGACCCCCTACACGACGACCTCGACGACGGTCAACACGAGCGCGACGACGGGCTACAAGTACGTCGCGACGCAGACCTACACCGCGAACAACGGGACGCAGGACCGCTTCGCGATCCCGGCGGGGACGAACGCCTACTGGAACGCGGCCATCTACACGAGGCCGATGAAGACGTACTCGGCCGGGCACGACCCCTCGATCACGAGCGGCGGCAGCAGCATGCCGTACGGGAGTTACCTGATGAACACGGAGGCGCTGGGTAAGGGCCTCTCCATCCAGACCATCTCGGACGGCAGCAGCAACACGGTTCTGGCCGCCGAGGGCTACGGGCTGTGCACGGGCAGCACGACGACGGGGACGTCCACGTCGGCGGCGTACCGGTATTCCTACTGGGCCGGGCTCCAGTACGAACAGATCTACATCAACAGCCAGACCTACACCTACACCGGCTCGACGTACATCGCCCAGGGGCTGACGACGCAGTCTTACACCTACGGCTACAACTACTACTCGCCGAAGTTCTCGCCGGTGGCCGGCAAGACCTTCCAGTCTCGGCCGCCGACGAGCCAGTGCGACGGGTCGATCCCGCAAAGCCTGTCGAGCGGCGCGCTACAGGTCCTTCTGGGCGACGCCTCCGTCCGCGGGGTCTCGTCGGGCGTCTCGGAGGGGACCTGGGCGGCGGCCCTCACGCCCGACAAGGCCGACCCCCTCGGCAACGACTG
>CAZVZK010000005.1:0-141070 GCA_964630925.1 uncultured Alcaligenaceae bacterium | reverse complement strand
AGCAGCTCGACCCTCGCGCAGCTGCGCCTCTTTCCCAGGCTTATTGAGAAGTTACAGTCCGGCGACGCAACATCATCGCAATTAAGAATTTACACCGAATACCCCGAGTCACATTCCAGAAAGCAGCACACAGCCACCCCCCGCCAGACGACGGGAAAAGTTGGCAGACCCCTTGACAAGGAGTGGACGCCCGTCCAATGCTACCAACAGGGAGTGCCCTCGCCTGGGAATCTCCCCATCTCCCCGGTGCCCCGTGCCCAGACCCCCACCCGACCACCACGATACCCCTCCGCTTCGCCCCACCACCAGGACGGACGCGCAACAGCCACCGGCCCGCCAGGGCCTTCGTCGCCGTATCTCAGCTTCGCGTGGCCGAACAGCGTCCCCGCGTGGCCCGAAACGGCATCTGATACACACGCCCGGTGGAGGTGTCTGGTCCCGGCTGTCGGCTGTCGGCTGTTGGAGCCGTTTCGGCGACGGCTGTTCTCTTGTAGCCCAGGTGCGAGGCTTTGCGAGCCCTGGGTCTTCTCCATCGGCCCCATCCGGCCCATTCTTGGGTAGCCGCGACGCGCAGCGGAGCGCGTCTTCACCCCACTCACGGCCGGTCCGCCAGCGGCACATACGGCTGATCGACCTTGCCGACGTACACCTGCTCCGGCCGGAAGATCCGGTTATTCCTCATCTGCTCCAGCCAGTGCGCCAGCCACCCCGACACCCGCGCCACCGCGAAGATCGGCGTGAACAGGTCCCGCGGGATCCCGATCGCCTCGTACACGATCCCCGAGAAGAAGTCCACGTTCGGGTAGATCCCCTTCGGCCCCATCAGCGGCACCGCCGCCTTCTCCAGCGCCACCGCCATGTCGTACTTCGCCGGACGCCCCGACTCCGCGAACACGTTCTCCGCCAGCTCCTGCAACACCGTCGCACGCGGGTCCTTCACCTTGTACACCCGGTGCCCCATCCCCATCACCTTCTTCTTCTTCGCGTGGGCGTCGGCAAGCCAAGGCTCCACGTTCGCCAGCGTCCCGATCTCGTCCAGCATGTCCAGCACCTCCTCGTTCGCCCCGCCGTGGAGCGGGCCCGACAACGAGCCGATGGCCGACGAGATCACCGTGTACGGGTCCGGCAGCGACGAGCCGACCACGCGGGCGCTGAACGTCGAGGCGTTCATCGAGTGCTCCGCGTGCAGCACCAGGCACGCATCCAGCACGCGCGACACCGCCGGCGACGGCTCCTGCTCCGTCAACATCCAGTAGAAGTTGGCCGCGTGCCCCAGGTCGTCGCGCGGATCCAGGGCGTCGTCCCCCTTGCGCAGCCGGTGGAACGCCGCCACGATCGTCGGCAGCTTGGCGATGAGGCGGACCGACGACTCCCAGTTGTTCCTCGGGTCGGTCACATTCTTCGCCGGGTAGAACATGCCCAGTGCGGCGACGGCCGCCTGCAGCGCCCCCATCGGGTGCCCCCCCTCCGGCAGGCACTTCAGCAGGTCCACGATCTTGTACTTCAGCCGGCGGTGCGTTCGCAGGTCGCGGTTGAACAGGGCCAGCTCACGCTGCGTGGGCAGCTCCCCCTTGAGCAGCAGCCACGACGACTCCTCGAAACTGCTCTCGCGCGCCAGCACCTCCACGGGGATGCCCCGGTACATCAGCCGGGCGTTCTTGCCATCGACGAGGCTGACGGCGGACTCGGCGGCCGGCACGTCGGCCAGGCCGGGGACCAGTTTCAACTGCTCGCTCATGGACGGCCTCTCCCGCTGCGCATTCGCCCCGTAGATCATCTATTATGGGAAGGCCGCCCGAGAGAGCAAACCGTGCGCGTCGAGAGGGTGGATTCGTCGGCGGCCCGGCGGGCGTTCGCCGCCCTGCCACGCGCTCTCCATCCGCGCCCCTCCCCCTACATCCGCCCCCTCGACGCCGGCGTCACCCGCCTCATCGACCCCGCCCTCAACCCCCTGTTCCGCTCGGCACGGGGCACCGCCTTCACCGCCTGGCGGGGCCGAGACCCCGCCGGCCGCGTCCACGCCCTGGTGTGGCCACGCCACGAGAAACTGCACGGCGAGCGTGTCGCCCTCTTCGGCCTGCTCGACCTCGCCGACGACCCGGAGGCCGCCGCCGCCCTCCTGTCCGCCGCCGAGGACTTCGCACGCACACAGGGCGCATCATCCCTACGCGGCCCCTACAACCTGACGGCCCTCTCCGACGGCGGCCTCGTCACCTCGGGCCACACCCACCCACCGCCGTTCGGCACCGCCTGGTCGCCCCCGTACACCCTCGCGCTCCTCGAGCGCCTCGGCTACCGGACATCCCGCCGGGCGACGACGTGGCTCAACCCCGACATCACCGCCCTCGACCCGCGCTCGCTGATGCGTCAGACGCCGGAGGATCTCGGCGTCGAGGTGCGCATCTCAACGAGGCGGCGGCTGAAGGACGACCTCGCCGCCGTCCGCGAGGTGGTCAGCTCGGCATTCCTGGGCGCCCCGGACTTCGTCCCGCCCGCGGCGGAGGAGTGGGAGTTCCAGTTCGGCCCCCTCATCCCGTTCCTCGACCCGTCGCTGGTGGTGATCGCGGAGGTGCGCGGGGCGATGGCCGGCGTGTCGATGGGCGTGCCCGACTTCAACCAGATCCTCGCCCGCCTCGACGGCAGCGCCTGGCACCCCGAGGCCGCGGCCTTCTTCCGCTCCCCGCCGTGCCCCGGCGCCGTCTTCCTCCTGTCGGCACTGCACCGATCGTGGCAGGGCCGAGGCGTGGGCCGTGTGCTGAACGCCGGCCTCCTGCATCAGGCGAAGCGGGCCGGCTACGCCTCGCTCGCGGGCACGTGGATCGACGAGCGCAACATCGCCAACCGCCGTCAGGTCGAGTCCCTGGGGATGCGTCCGCTCCACGAGCTGGCCTTCGTCGAGAGGGCGCTGGGATGAACGAGGTGCTGGCCCATCTGCTCGACGCCGTGCGGCACGCACCGTCGCTGATGAACACGCAGCCGTGGCGGGTGTCAACCCCACCCCCTCACCCCCTCTCCGCTTCGGGGAGGGGGGATCGTCAGATCATCGATTCAGCGGAGGCGCGCGCGCACCGCGCACATCTGGCCGAGTCTCACAGGGGAGGCGTACACGACCCCTCCGCGCAGGCGATGCTCTTACGGCCCCCCCCCTCTCCGTTTCGGAGAGGGGGGGCGGGGGGGGGTGAGGTAGCGGCCTGCTGCCTGTGGATCGCCCTGGGCTGCGCCGCCGAGAACGCCCTCCTCACCCTCGAACAGATCGGCTTCGACGGCTCCTGTCGCATCGAGGACGCCGTCATCATCGAATGGCGCCCACGCACAGCCCCTCCCCCCGACCCGCGTCTCTACCGCATGATCCCCTTGCGCCGCACGTCCCGCCGCCCCTTCGGCCCCGCCGAGGCGATCCACGTTGAGGGCGTCGAGTGGCTGACCGCCGACCAGCGCCCGGCGGTGCGCCGGCAGATGCTCGCGGACCTCACCGACCCCGCCACGGCACGCGAGGCGTACCGCTGGATGCGTCTCCTGCCCGGCCCCCACCGCGACGGCCTCACCGCCGAATGCCTCGGCATGCGTCCGTGGGAGGCCCGCCTCGCCGCCGTCCTCACGCACCCCATCCTCCCCGCGTGGTTCCGCCGCCTCCTGCTCGACGACGTGCCGCCCGCCCCCCTCTGGGGTGTGCTGCACGCCCCCACCCAGGGTCCCGAAGGCTGGTTCGACGCCGGACGCCGCCTGCAACGCCTCTGGCTGGAGGCGACGGCCCGCGGCGTCTCGCTCCACCCGGTGCCGGCCGCCCTCGACCCGCCGGCATGCCTCCTCTTCCGCTTCGGCACGTCGCCGCCCGCGCCCGCCGCCCCGCGCCTGCCCGCCGACGAGCTGCTAGAATGACCCCCATGAGCGCCGAAACGACCTGCCCGTTCTGCAACGCCCTCCTGCCCCCCGCCCCCGGCGGCAAGGCCCCCTGCCCACGCTGCGGCGAGACGGTCAGCGTCCGCGATACCGCCGCCGACAACACCCCCCGCCCGACCTCGCCCGCCGACGCCCCCACCCCATACAGGAAGCCCGTCGACGCGAACCGCCGCACCGCCATCGTCATCCTCTCCGTGATGCTGGTGTCGGCGGCCCTCGGCCTCGCCTACGCCCTCAACACCGTCGATTGGCGGCGGACGAACGACAAGGGCATCACCCGCACCTCTCGCCGCCCCTTCCTCCCGTCCCTGACGCCCTGGGTCGATCAGGAGCCGTCCGCCCCGGCCCGCCTCGCCGCCCTCGCCTACATGCCCGAGGGCACGACGCTCGTCGCCGGCCTGCACGCCAACGAGATCCTCTCCGGCCCCCTCGGCGAGATGATCAAGGCCCGCGCGATCAAGGTCGCCAACGTCGAGGTGTCGCTCGACTCCGCGGAAAAGCTCCTCGGCATCCCGGCCGGCAACATAGCCCACATGGCCGCCGGCGCTGTCCTGGAGAAGGGCGGCGAGGTGAACCTCACCCCGCCTTCCGTCCTCGTCATCCGCACCCGCGAGCCGGTCGGCCTCAACCGCCTGCGCGAGGCCCTCCAGGCCAAATCGCCGAAGGAGGTCGGCGGACGCCCCGTTTCCGAGGCGAAGCTGGCCGGCTTCCCCGTAATCCTGTGGGTGCCGCTCCAGAACGTCGTCGTCGTCGGCGCCTTCACCGACCTGTCCGACATCCCCGTCCGCCCCGCCGAGGGCCTGGAGCGTCTGGTCCCCGAGCTGCGCTCCGCCGTCGAGGAGCGCCTGGCCGCGGGCACGCTGGCCTGGGCCGTCGCCCACTCCCGCGACTGGACGAAGTCGCCATACCTGGCCGCCCTGCCGCTGTCGAAGGCACTGCCGCTCGCCGACCTCGCCGGCGTGCGGACGCTGGCGGCCTGGGTGCCGTCGGGGGCCCCGCTGCGTGCGCAGGCCGCCGTCCGCTGCGACGGCGAGGCGACGGCGCGCCGGCTGGAGGCCGAGCTGGAGAAGAAGAAGGACGCCCGCATCAAGCACGGGCGCGAGGGGGAGTGGCTGTCGCTGCAAATCACGCTGGGGGAGTGACCATGCGCTGGAAGTACCCCGACGAGAGCGAGGCGGCGGCACGCCGCAAGGTCATGACCACCATCGGCCGCTGGTGGCGCGAGTTCGACAAGAAGACCGCCGACTTCGACGCCTTCTTCCGCGGCAAGAAGAAGTGGGACCTCCCCGGCTGGGTGAACAAGCACCTCAACGCCATCGCCGAGGGCATCTGCTGGGAGTTCGGCCCCGGCGAGGGCGGCCACCGCCTCGCCCTCACTCCCGAGAGCCGGCACCACCTCCGCCCCCTCGTCGAGGTCATCCTCCGCGAGGCCCCCGAGATCCCCGGCTGGACCTTCGTCCCGGCGCGCCCCGCCGAGAGCGTGGAGATGGCCCTCCATTCCGTGCAGGCCAAGGGCGGCAAGGACCTGGCGAAGGCCCTCGCGTCGGCGTCCCCCGGCGAGTCTCACTGCATCGACCTCGCCTTCTCGTGCGACGTGTACACCGCGCCGGACGAGAGGCAGGATCTCGGCCACGCCCTGTGGCTCACCGAGGGCCTCCTCGGCGAGGAGGTGCTGAACCGCTGGGTCGGCGTCATCGCCACGGTGTCAGACCGCCGCACAGGCCGGACGGGCCACCCGATGGAGCGCCTGCGCGAGACGGCCGAGAAGGCCATCGCCAAGGTGGTCAAGGGTTTGCCCGAGCGCCCGGCGATGGAGTGGCGCGAGGACGCCGAGTGGACCGGATACGAGTGCCGCCCCCGCACGGGCCAGGACGACTACGCCGGCCAGTCCGACCTGATCGCGGCGGCGGCCATCCTGCCGGAGATGTGGATGGCGGCCCGCTCGCGGCGCGTGTTCTGGTCAGGCCGCTTCTCCCGCTGCGGCGAGACGTTCGCCTACCTCAAGATCGAAGGCAGCCGCCGCCCCGCCGGGGCCGAGGCGGACTACCGCCACCAGATCGACGAGGCCGTCAACGCGGCGCTGGTGTCAGCGGGCGTCGGCGCGAGCGTGGGGGGCGGCAGCGGCATCCGCTACTGCTACGTCGATCTCGCCCTGACCGACGTGCCGGCGGCCATCCACGTCATCCGCCGCACCCTGGCCGACTTCGACATCCCCGAGCGCTCGTGGCTCCTGTTCCACGACGACGACCTCGCCGCCGAGTGGGCCGGCCTGACCGACGCCACCCCCGAGCCGCCCTGGCTGCCGGAGTGACCGGGCCCGGCCGGCCTTGCACTCGTGCCCCCACCCCGGCACAATGCCGCCACCCAGCCAACAATCCGGAGGGACCGGCAATGACCGCCGACGAGATCATCGACGAGCTGCGCCCGCTCGGCAAGGAGAGCTACAAGAAGGTCCTGCTGAACCACGGCATCCCCGAGCCGATCTTCGGCGTCAAGATCGAGGACATGAAGAAGATCGTCAAGCGCGAGAAGGCCAATTACGAGCTGGCCCTCGCCCTCTACGACTCCGGCATCTACGACGCCATGTACCTCGCCGGCCTCCTCGCCGACGACCAGAGGATGACCAAGAAGGACCTCAAGCGCTGGGCGAACAACGCCACCTGCCCCATGCTCTGCCAGTTCACCGTCGCCTGGGTGGCCGCCGGCAGCAAGCACGGCCGCGAGCTGGCGCTCGAATGGATCGAGTCGAAGAAGGAGAACCTCGCCTGCACGGGCTGGGGCACGCTCAGCGCCCTCGTCTCCATCACCGAGGACGACGACCTCGACATCCCCGAGCTGAAGGGGCTGCTCGATCGCGTCGCGAAGACGATCCACGCCCAGCCCAACCGCGTCCGCCTCGTCATGAACTACTTCCTCATCGCCGCCGGCTCGTACTCCGCGGCGCTGACCGCCCCCGCCCTGGCGGCGGCGGCGAAGGTCGGCAAGGTGAGCGTGGACATGGGCGACACCGACTGCAAGGTGCCCAACGCCGCCGAGTACATCGAGAAGGTCCGCGCCCGCGGGTCCATCGGCAAGAAACGCAAGTCCGCGAAGTGCTGAGGTGCTGGCCCCGTCAGCCGAGCGCCACGGCTGTCGGAGCCGCTGCGGCGACGGCTGTTGGCTTTAGCCCACACCGAGGCTTCGCGAGCTGTGGGCTTCTCGGCCCCCCCAATCCGACCGCCCTCCCAGCCCGTCGAGTAGGCAGGCCCACGACCCCGAGGGATGTCCGATGAGCCGTCCGTTCATGACCGCCGCGCTGCTCCTGCCCCTGGCCGCAGGGGTGGCCCTCGCCCTGGCGACCGACCAGAAGGGCAACGCCCCCCTGAGCGAGAAGAACTACGAGACGTGGAAGGGCATCATGCCCGTCATCAACGACGCCGCCCGCGTCTACACCATCTGGGTCAACGGCAACGAGCACATGTACTACAAGGGCGGCGTCAAGGAGCTGAACGCCGCCCTCATCCACTTCGCCAAGGTCGAGGTCAAACACCGCATCGTCGTGCTGCGGCCAGGCCCGGCCTCACGCACCTCCTTCGCCAAGGAGAACATCGACTTCGACTGGGAGCTGCACGTCATCGGCGGCATCGCACGCAGCCGGGCCGTGGACAACCCCGACGACCTCGACTGGCACAAGGACCCCATCCTCACCGTCCACGTCACGGACCGCATCGACCTGTCGAAGCTGAAGCTCCCCAAGGGGGTGACGCTCAAGACCGCCCCCGGCAAGGGCGATGATGCGAAGAAGAACGCCGAGGCGAGCAAGAAGATCGCCGCCTTCGTGGAGCGTATGAAGACCGAACCGAAGCCCTGAAAGGCGCGTCTTCTCCGAAAGATCCGGCCGGGGAAGTCGAATCACCGGAAGACACGTCATTGTTTCCGTTGCCGGCCCCGCCTGTGACGCCGGGCTTGCGTCATCCCAGGGGCCGTGCCAGAATGCCGCCATCCTCCGGGGAGATGCGCCATGAGCCTGTTCAGCCAGTTGTGCGGCCTGGCCCTGCGTGGGGCCGCCACCCAGGCGGCGTCGCTCGTCGGGGCCGCCTCGGCGGGCCAGGCCGCCGCCGACCTCCTGTGCAAGTCGTTCACGGACCACAGTGAGAAACTCACCGAGGCCCTCGCCCGCTCCCACGCCCGCGCCTGGGCCGCCGTCGAGCTTTCCCTCGCGGGCCGCTCGTGGTGGGACTCCGCCAAGGGCCTCCTCCACTCCGGCACCGACCGCGCCTTCCGCGATCAGGTGCAGGCGTTCCTCGACGCCAACCCCCTCGACGGCATGGACGGCCACGGCCCCGACTTCCGCGGCCAGTGCCTCGCCCAGCTCCACGCCGCCCGCAAGGCCGGCCTGCTCGACAAGGAGGCCCTCGACCCGCGCGACCTCGCCGCCCGCGTCGGTGACCTGTCGCGCTTCGGCGACGCCCCCGGCGCCGTCGAGGCCGAGTTCCGCGTCCTCACCGAGATGTCCGCCCGCCTCCGCCGCGACGGTTACGAGGCCCTGGCCACGTTCCTCGAGTTGCGCCCCGCCGGCGGGCCGCCGGTCCTCGTGTCGGCGATGCGCTACCACTTCCAGCGCGAGGTGGAGCAGGACGCCCAGCTCTTCCAGGGCCTCGCCTACGCCAAGTTCGACGCCCTGGAGTCCGGGCAGCGCCGGGGCTTCGACGCCCTCACGCACCACGCCGAGAAGCTGCAAGGGATGCTCGCCGACGTGCAGGCCGTCGTCGTGCGGACCCACGGCGACGTGCTCGACATGAAGGCGGAGCTGGCGCGGCAGGGCCGGCAGATGCAGGAGCTGGGCGCCCAGGTGCTGCGCGCCCTGGAGCAGCGCCAGCTCCAGGCCCGCGAGCTGAACGGCAACGACAGCCTGTCCATCCGCGACGACGACGAGCGCCGCCTCGTCCGTGACATCGTCCGCCGCTACCGCGGCCTGCCGGCGGAGGAGCGCCAGAGGATGCCGGCGCTGCTCAACGCCGTGGGCAAGTTGGAGGTGGTGGCGGGCAACTTCGAGGAGGCGCAGCGCGACTTCCGCGAGGCCGCCGCCCTGGTCGATGACCCGGCGGCCAAGGCGGAGGTGGCCTACAACGCCTACCGCGCCGCCCTGGAGCGCCGCGCGTGGGATGACGCCCTGCTCTCGCTCACCGAGGCCGCCAGGGGCGACCCGGCCCGCTTCGCGCCGTTCCCGCTCGAGAAGTTCGACCCCGAACGCATCCTCGGCGC
The DNA here is from genome assembly GCA_964630925.1 of uncultured Alcaligenaceae bacterium. GTDB lineage: Bacteria > Planctomycetota > Planctomycetia > Gemmatales > Gemmataceae > RGDT01. Next base: position 131,926 of record CAZVZK010000005.1, on the reverse strand, counting down.
CGGCGGCTTCGGCGTGGCGCTCCTGTGCCGCAACCGGCACACGGGCGGCCGCGTCGTCATCAAGACCCTGCGCCGCGAGGGCATGGCCCGGAGCGTCGATGAGGTGTTCCGCGAGGCGCAGACCCTCGAACACCTCGACCACCCGGCCATCATCCGCATCCGCGACTGCGACTTCGCCGACAGGGCCGGCGGGCGGCCCTACTTCGTCATGGACTACTTCGCGCCGGGGCAGACGCTGGAGGACCTCGTCGAGCAGGGCGGCCCGCTCACCCCCGGCGAGGCGCTGCCGGTCGCCCGTCTGATGGCGTCCGGCCTGGAGCGTGCCCACCAGGGCGGCATCCTGCACCGCGACGTGAAGCCGGGCAACGTCCTCGTCCGGCGGGGCACCGGCGGGTCGTGGGAGTGCAAGGTCATCGACTTCGGCCTGGCCATGCGCGCAGACCCCGCGGGCAGCACGGCCCGCTCGGCGATGGACAAGACCCTCATCACGTCGAGCATCGCCGGTACGCTCGACTACGCCGCCCCGGAGCAGCTCGGCAAGCTGAAGGGGGCCAGCGTCGGGACTTGGTCGGACGTGTACGGGTGGGGCAAGACGGTGTGCTTCGCGCTCTTCGGCACGCCGCTGCCGACGTTCCAGCACTGGGAGAAGATCCCCCGCAAGCTCGCCGACCTCCTCGGCCGCTGCCTCACCGACAAGCCCAGCGCCCGCCCGCAGACGTTCACCGACGTGCTGCGCGAGCTGGACCGCATCAACGCGCCTGCCCCCGTCGTCGCGCCGGCGGTGCCGGCGTACGTGGCGGAGGTGGTCGAGGAGGTGATCGAGGTCCCGCGGCCTCGCCAGGAGCCGAAGCCCAGGCAGGAGGCACGCCGCGAGACACGCCGAGAACGCGAGCGGGGGCCGGAGCCGGTGGAGGAGGCCCCGCGGCGGAAGGGCGGCGGCGTGGTGCTCCTCACGCTGCTCTTCGTGGTGGGCTTCGTGGGGATCTGCGCGGGCGGCTTCTACTGGATCGCCTCGTCGTTGATGGGCATGCGGACGGGCTTCCCCTTCGTCGGCCGCCCGAGCCCGCCGGGCTTCCCCACCCCCATCCGGGCGGGGAGGACACTGACCCCGCAAGAGCTTCAGAAGGCCGTGGCCGAGCTTCGGGGCAAGCCGGCGCCGTCGGCCACCCGTCTCGCCGAGCTGGCGGCCGACCTCGCGGCCACGGAGCCGACGGCGGTGATGAAGAAGCAACACGACGCCACCAAGGCGCTCGCGGCGCTCAAAGGCGCCGCCGGGAAGGGCAAACTGGAGGAGGCCGAGAGCACCGACCCCATCATCGCGGTCTCGAAGGGGCTCGACCCCGTGCTGGCCGATGCCAACTACCGCGCCCGCGAGCAGGCCGTCCTAGCCCTGCGGACGTGGGGCACGCCGGTCAACGTCCCGAAGTTGGCCGCCATGCTGGACGACGGCGAGGAGAACGGCGTCTTCGACCTGCGCATCAACACCGCGAAGACGCTCGCCGCCATCGGCGACCCCGCGGGTGTGCCGGCCGTCGCCGGCCGCCTGACCGACCCCTGGGACAGCGCACACGGCATCGTCGATATCCTCGTGTCCTTCGGCCGGCCGGCCGAGGACGCGGTCATCCCGCTCCTCGGCTGGAAGGAGGGGACGAGGAAGGGGCGCTTCCCCGAGTCCGACCCGCGCCACAACGCCATCCTGGTTCTGGAGAAGATCGGCACCCGGAAGAGCGTCGAGGCGCTCAAGGATCTGAAGAAGGCCCCGGGGTACGGCTCCGGCCGAGGCAGGGACTCCGTGGACCGGGCCATCGCTGAGATCGAGAAGCGGATCAAGAAGTAGGCCGTCACCCGCCTTTGGCGGTCATCGCGAGGCGGAAGCCCAGCTCGTGGTCGAGGTCCGCCGGGGGCACGCCGTTGTAGCGGAACGCCGAGCGGCACTGCGTCGCCGAGCTGTCCCACCCCCCGCCGCGTGCCGCGTGGCCCGAGCCGTCGGTGCCGAGCGGGTCCACCGCCCGAGCCCTGCGGTAGGAGTCGTATTCGTAGTGGTCGCTGCACCACTCCCAGACGTTGCCGTGCATGTCATGGAGGCCGAAGCCGTTCGGCGGGTACGCCCCCACCGGGCACGGCGATCCGCGGCCGTTCTCATTGAAGTTGGCCAGCGCCGGCGTGAGTGCAGCGCCGAACGCGAACAAGTGCATTACCATCCCCGCCCGGCACGCGTGCTCCCATTCCGCCTCGGTCGGTAGCCGATACACCCGCCCGGCCTTCCGCTCCGCCGGCCGCTTCGACAGCTTGGCGCAGAACGCGACGGCGTCGTCCCACGACACCTGTTCGACGGGGAAGGCGCCGGTGTCGCCAGGCACCTCGCCCCCGCCGTCGGCGCTGAAGTAACTCGGCCTACGCCCCATGACCGCCGCGTACTCGCGCTGCGTCACGGGGAAGACGCCCAGCCAGTAGGCCCGCGTCAGCGTCACCTCGCGGCGCGGCCTCTCGTCGCCGGAGGCGCCCTTCTCACGCGGCGCCGCCCCCATCCAGAATGACCCCGCCGGGATCAACGCGAGACGCATCCCCACGCCATTCACCATCTCCGGCACGCAGGGCCGCACACCTCTGACGAGGAGCTTACCCAGCCGCTTCTCCGCGGCACGGCGCTCCTTGCCCAGAGGCATGCCGCGCAGACGCCGGCCGAGGCGCATCAGCTCGGCGCGGGCCGGCTCGCCGCCCTCCTCCAAAAGGTCGGCGACGGCCAGCCACAGCAGGTCGTCGGCCGGGTCATCGGCCAGAGCCGCCAGCAGACGCGACAGCTCGGGATCGCTCATGACAGGAGCCGCCGCAGCGCAGGGGCGATGCGGGCGAGGGCACGCCCACGGTGGCTCAGGGCGTGCTTGACGCGGGACGACAGCTCCCCGAACGTCCGGTGCAGCTCGACGATCTGGAACAGCGGGTCGTAGCCGAATCCGCCGGTGCCGCGGCGCTCCTCCAGGATCACGCCGTTGCACCGGCCCTCCGCCGTCGCCCGCACCTCCCCCGTGGGGTCGGCCACTGCCACCGAGCTGACGTAGTACGCCTCGCGCGGTCTGCCCGCCAGCTCACGCAGGAGCCGGTCGTTGTTCGCCTCGTCGTCGCCGTGCGTGCCGGAGTAGCGGGCGGAGTAGACGCCCGGCGCCCCGCCTAGCGCCGGCACACACAGGCCCGAATCCTCCCCCAGCACCCAGGCGTTCAGGTGACGGGACAGCTCGACGGCCTTCTTGCGCGCGTTGGCCTCGAACGTCTCGCCGTCCTCGACCACGTCGGGGGCGTCGGGGTACGCCGTCAGGTCGCGCACCTCGATCACGGGGGGGAGGCCTTCGGCCCCCCCCCCCTGGCCGCCCCCGCCGAGGATCTCCACCAGCTCCTCGCGCTTCTTGCGGTTGCGCGTGCCGACGATCAGCACCGGCATCGGTCAATCCTCCTTCGGCGGCGGGATGACCTTGCCCGGTGGCTTGGGGTCGTATTCCCGCAGCCCGTCGCCCGTGCCCCGAGCCCCGCCCCGCAGGATGCCCGCCAGCATTTCCGCCTTCTCCTTCAGTGCCGCGTCGAGGCCCGCCTGCCCCGCCAACGCGTCGAGTGTCTTGCGCTGAGCCGCCGGCAGGACGTTGCCGAACTTCTGCACGTGCTGCACCAGCCCGTCCGCCGCCGCCAGGCGCACCTTGGCCGGGCGCCCGCCGTCCGTCAGCACGTCGGCCAGCTCCGGCTGCGGGCGGTTGCCGGGGAGGCGGGAGGCGATGCCGACGGCGTACAACTGCCCCTGCTCCGACAACTTGCCGTTGCGCAGGGCATTCAAGACGGCCTCACCCACGGGCGCCACGTCGTACCCCCTGGGGGTGCCGGACGCCAACGCGTGCAGGATGCGGAGCGCCGTCTCGGCGTTCGACCCCAGCGCCGCCGGGTTGGGCGGCGGGGGGGCGGCCCGCCGCAGGGTCGCCAGGGCCGTCCGCAGCTCCTCCGGATTGACGAGCGCCGCCGTCTGCACCACCGTCACGCCGGGGTAGCGCGACGTGAATCGCGTGAGCGACCCCTCGCGGATGCGCGACTCGCGGTCGTACTTCTCCGCCTCCTGCTTCATCCGCGCCTCGACCCCGTCGAGCCGGTGGTACGACAGGGCCGCCACGAGGCTCTCCTTCTCGAGCGCGACGCGCTTGGCCTCGAAACGCTCGTTCGCGAGCTCGAAGTCACGGCGGGCCGACTCGCTCAGGTTCGACGCCCGCGACTCCATCAGAGCCATCAGGGATTTGTGCCTCTCCTCCAGCATCCGCAGTTGCTTGACGAGGTCGGGCGTCTCGACGGTCAGCTCCTTGCGTCTGGCCTCGAAATCGGCGTCGAGGCGGGCGACCGACTCGCGGAATGACTCGGTGTACAGGGCCTTGTCGCGGAACGCCTGCCGCAGCTCGTCGTCGCGCTCGCGCTGGGCCGACGACAGGTCCTCGACGTAATTGCGGCTCTGCTTGAGGATCCCGTCGCGCTGCAGGGCGTAGGCGGCGTACTTCCCGGCGGCCTCGACACTGGCACGGCTCTCCGGCACGGCGGCCAGCACGATGGGCAGTTTCTTCAGCCCGACGTCGGCCCGCACCTGGGCGAGGAAGTGGGCCATGCCGGGGAAGGGCAGGGTGGATTCCGTCACCAGGGCCTGGATCGACGCATCGTCCTTGAGCTTGCGCATCGCGTCCCGGCCGCTCTTCGCTTCAACCGCGCCTTCGCCGAGCGCGCGCACCACCTTCGCCCGCCAGCTATCGTCGCCGATGGCCACGAGCACCCTCGGGGCGATGGCCGTCGTCGCCGAGGTGGAGGCAGGGCTGAGGGCGTTACGCAGGACCTCCAGCACGCGCTTGACCGTGTGCGGCGGGGGCGGCCCGGGGATGGTGATCAACGCCTCGACGGCGGCGAGACGGACGCGCAGGTCGGGGTAATCGAGCGCCCGCACCAGCGGCGGGTCGCCCTTCGTCAGGGGCCGCAGCGCCCGCACCTCGCCCCGCCGCCCGATGGCCTGGACGAGCGGCAGCACCACCGCCGTGCGCTCCTCGCGCAGCGACCGATCGAGGAGGTCGAGGAGGAACGACAGGTCGGCCTTGTTGACGATGGACGCCAGGGCGTCGGGCAGCGTGCCGCCGCCCTCCGCCGCCTTCTCGATGGACAGCGTGAGAAGGGCCGCTTGCGCCGGCCGGTAATCCGGGTCGAGGTCGAGGGCCTGCTTGGCGAATTTGGTGCCGTAGTAGGCCTCGGCGTTCGTGGGCGTGGCCGCCGCCCCGCCGGGCAGGCCCTCGACGACGGCCTTGCCGTCCCAGCGCCAGACGAGGATCGGCTCGACGAAGCGCACGTCGTGGTTGAGGTAGCGTTCGGCCTCGCGTGTCAGGGCGACCTTCGCGGGCGTCAGCTTCGAGACAGGCACCTCCTGCAGGTCGGCGAGCAGCTCGGCGGCGTGCTTGCGGACGAGGCCGTCCTCGCCGCGGTTGGCCATGACGTACCACAGGAACGGGATCACCTGGCGGGCGGCCGCGGCGTGGCGGCGGCGGAGCAGGTCGAGGATCATCATCTTGACGACGGGCTTGTCGGAATACCCGTCGAGGCCGGCGAGCAGCGGCCCGGCCGCCGTCGGGCCCATGCGGTCCAGGACGCGCCGGAGCCAGATGCGTTCGCCGTCGTTGCGTGTGCGGGCGTACTCGTCGAGGAGGTAGGGCACCGTGGTCGCCCCGACGCGGACGATCTCGCGTACGGCATAGGTGCGTTCCTCCTCGGTCTCGGCGCGGAGCTGTGCGATCAGGCCCTTGATGTACCCCTCATCCTTGGCGCGCTTGCGGATGGCGTCCTGCACCTTCTGTAGCAGCGCGACCGAGTCTTTTCGGGCCTGCTCATTGAGCTTGGCGTCCTTCTCGGACCATTCCCGGATGGCCACCAGGCGCGAGACGGCGAGGACGCCGTCCTTGTCGGCGATCTCGAGGAGGTCCTTGTCCGTGGGATCCTTGGCGAGGAGGGCGCGGAGCCACTTGGCGGCGATCTCGGGGTTGCCGAGGTCGCGCTCGATGCCGATCTCCTTCCAGATCTCGGCGGGCGTGGTGGGCTTGGCGGAGAAGCGCCCGCCGTCCTGCGCCGGCGCGAGCCCGGCGGCGAAGAGGGCCGAGAGGCAGAAGAGCATCATTCGAGGCATGACGGGCCTCCAGCGTTGTTCGGGTACCCCGCCGCACGGGCGGGGAATGATTCACAGGCCGGTCTGCTGACGGAAGGCGTCGAGGGAGATAACGTTGGCGGCGATGTCGAGGCAGCCTTCCAGCTGGGCGAGGTCGGCGGTTGCTTGGATGGTATCGACCAGATCGGCCGGCGCGTCTTGCTTGGTCCGCACACGAAGCAGCCGCAACAGGGTAATCCGCGCGTACTCAACCCTGGTTTCTTCCATGACTTGCGACTTGACCATCTCCCAGCCCTCCGACTAAAGGCCGGCCTGCTGGCGGAATGGGTCAATGGCGTCCACAGTCGCGGCGATGTCGAGCCAACCTTCCAACCGGGTGAGGTCGGCCGTGGCGCGGATCTTGTCGGTCAGATCGGCCGGCACCTCTTGCTTGGTCCGCACGCGAAGCAACCGCAGGAGCGAGCTCTGCCCATTCTCGATGCGGCCCTCGTCCCGCGACTGCTCCATCACCTGCGACTTGACCATCTCCCAGCCCTCCAGTGCTTTTCTCCACGCCGCCGGGTCAGCGCTCTTCTCCGCGAACACAAGGGCATTGTACCCCAGATCGGCCCGCCTCCGGTCGTCCGGCTCCTGCCGCGCCTGCTCCAGCCATTGGGAGATCACATCGGCCTCGCTCCCGCCCTTCATCAGCGGGATCCACGGCAGCAACGCTCGATCATACCTCCCCGCGACGATGGCAGCCAAGGTCTCCTCAGCCGACTCCGTCTCCAGGTGCCGTTCGGGGGCCTTCAACCCGCACGACATCTCCGGCCGGCCGGGCCAGGAGTACGACGCCGACGCCGGGAGCGATCGGGCGGTCCCGGTCAGGTTGATGATTACCGCCCCCAACTGGTAGCGGCTCGAACGCTCGCCGTCGGGGTGTCGCTCGTTGTGGATCACGCCGAGGAACCGCAGCAGCCAGCCGAACATCTCGGCCGCCGGCTCGATCTGGAACTCCAGCGCCACCGCCCACGTCGGCGCGACGACCTGGAGCGTCTCCAGCTCGAACACCAGGTCGCCGGTCTGGTCCGGGTCGCCGGGGAAGGCCAGCCGGCGCGTGTCCACCCACCCGACCTGACGCGCGACGGCGTCGAAGTCCACGAACATCCAGCGCAGGAACGCGAGTGGCGCCTCCTTCACCATCCGCCGGCACGCCTTGTCGAAGTCGTTGATCGGCACGGCTCACACCTCGACCTCCGTGCGGATGAGGTCCTCGTACGTCTCGCGCCGGCGGATCAGCCGGTGCGTCGCCCCGTCCACCAGCACCTCGGCGGCGCGCGGGCGGGCGTTGTAGTTGCTGCTCATCGCCATCCCGTAGGCCCCGGCGCTGAACGTCGCCAGCAAGTCGCCGGCGGCCATCTTCGGCAGGTAGCGCCCCTGGGCGAGGAAGTCGCCGGACTCGCACACCGGCCCGACCACGTCCTGGGCGATCGTGTCGGGGATGAAGTGCTCGTAGTCCTCGGGCGGCGCCGGCAGCCCCGCCGCCGGCTCCGCCGGCCAGATGCGGTGGAACGACCCGTACAGCGTCGGACGGATGAGGTCGTTCATCGCCGCGTCCTGGATCAGGAAATGCTTCCCGCCCGATTCCTTCGTGTACACAACGCGGCTCAAGAGGATGCCGGCGTTGCCGACGATGAACCGCCCGGGCTCCAGCACCAGGCGGCACTTCGACTCCGCGACCGCGGGCAGGATGACATCCGCGAACGCCTGGGCCGGCTGCGCCTCCTGCTTGCGGTAATGGATGCCGAAGCCGCCGCCCATGTTCAGCACGGCGATCTCGTGGCCCTGCTTCCGCAGCTCCGAGATCAGGCGCAGCCCCTTCTCCGCGCCCATCCGGTAAGGGTCCGCCGACAGGATCGGCGAGCCGAGGTGCATGTGCAGTCCGACCACCTTCACGCCCGGTTTGCCGAGGATGCCCCTGGCCACATCGAGGACGGTCTCGATGTCGAGGCCGAACTTGACGCCCTTGACGGACGTGTCGGTCTTGGCGTGCGTCTTGGGCGGCAGATCCGGGTTGACCCGCAGGGCCGCGTTCGCCACCTTGCCCAGCGACGCCGCCACCCGGCCCAGGTTGTGCAGCTCCTCCTCGCTCTCGACGTTGAACAGCCCGACCCCCGCGTCGAGGGCCATCTTCAGCTCGGGGTCGGTCTTGCCGACGCCTGCGAAGACGATCTTGTCGCCCGTCGATCCAGCCTTGAGGGCGCGGAAGAGCTCGCCGCCGCTCGTCACGTCGAAGCCGCTCCCGGCCTCGCGCATCAGGCGGCACAGCGACAGGTTGCCGTTGGTCTTGATGGAGTAACAGATGAGCGGCGCGGCAGGCGCGAACGCCTTCTGGATGGCGCCGAGGTGGTGCAGGAGCGTCGCCTTGCTGTAGACGAAGAGCGGCGTCCCGTACTTCTCCGCCAGCTCGCGGACGGGGACATCCTCACAGTGCAGGACACGGTTCTTGAACTCAAAGTGGTCCATCTTCCTCTCTCCAGTTTTCAGTTTTCAGTTTTCAGTTTTCAGCAAGCACCTGACGAGGGCCATCCCACTCCCGTGCTAACTGAAAACTGAAAACTGAAAACTGAAAACTATCCCAGAAGGCCCTGCCACGCCTGGAGCTGTTCGCGCACCTTCTCCGGGGCGGTGGACCCCGCGGAACGGAACGACGCCAGGGCGTTGGCCACGCCCAACACCTTGTATACCCCCGGCGACAGGCCGGGGCGGATCGAATCGAACTCGACCGGCGGCAAGTCGGCCAGCCGGCACCGGCGCCCCTCGCACAGGCGCACCAGATTGCCCACGGCCTCATGCGCCGACCGCATCGGCACGCCGGCCTGGATCAAATGCTCCATCAACGTCGTCGCGTCGAGGAATCCGTCCTCCAGCCGCGCCGCGATCACGTCCCGCCGTAGCGACGTTTGCCGCACCAGCGGCGCCGCCACGCACAAACAGGCGCTCACGGTGTCCGCCGCGTCGAAGAGGGCCTCCTTGTCCTCCTGGAGGTCCCGGTTGTACGCCAGCGGCAGGCCCTTCACCAGCACCATGAGACGCTGGAGGGAGGCGACGACGCGGGCCGTCTTGCCGCGCGTCAGCTCCAGCACGTCGGGGTTCTTCTTGTGTGGCATGATGCTCGACCCGGTGCAGAACGCATCCGGCAGGTCGAGGAAGCCGAACTCCGTGGTCGCCCACAACACCCACTCCTCCGCCCACCCGCCCAGGTGCAGGGCGATCATCGACAGGCAGAAGACGTACTCCAGCAGGAAATCACGGTCGCTGGAGACGTCGAGCGAATTGGCCGCCACCCCCTCGAAGCCGAGCGAGCGGGCCACCGCGTCGCGGTCGATGGGGAGGGAGGTGCCGGCGAGGGCCGCCGCCCCGAGCGGCAGGACGTTGACACGCTTGCGGCAGTCGATGAGGCGTTCCCTGTCGCGCTCCAGCTTCTCGACGTAGGCGAGGAAGTAATGGGCCGCCAGGACCGGCTGGGCACGCTGCAGGTGCGTGTAGCCGGGGATGATGACGCCCTCGTGCCGCGCCGCCGCATCGACGAACGCCGCCTGTAGCTCGCGCAGGCGGACGAGGATGTCGTCGAGGGAGTCGCGCACCCAGAGTTTCACGTCGGTGACGATCTGGTCGTTGCGGCTGCGGGCGGTGTGCAGCTTGCGGCCCGTGTCGCCCAGGCGCTCGATGAGGGCGCGTTCGATGTGGGTGTGGATGTCTTCGAGGGCCGTCGAATAGGTGAAGTTGCCCTGCACGATGTCGAGGCCGATGGCGTCGAGGGCTTCGGAGATGCGGCCGGCCTCGTCGTGGCTGATGATGCCCTGGCCGGCGAGCATGGCGGCGTGGGCCTGTGAGGCGCGGATGTCGTGCCGCCACAGGCGTTTGTCGTAGGAGATGGACTCGGTGAACGCCTCGACGGCCGCGTCGGTGCCGCCGGTGAACCTGCCGCCCCACTGCTTCTGGCTCATGCGCGCCTCAATATGGTTTCGTCAGATGAGATTGTACGGCGGGCGCGGGCGGTGTCGTCCCCTTGACATCCGGCCCGGCGGGCGTACCCCATCCCTCACACCACCGCCCTCCTGGGATCCCCGCCTTGCTGGAGATCAGCCGGCTCTCGAAACGGTACGGCGAGCGCGACGTGTTGAAGGGCGTCTCCTTCACCGTCAAGCCCGGCGAGGCGGTCGCCTACCTCGGCCCCAACGGCGCCGGCAAGTCCACCACCGTCAAGATCGTCGCCGGCCTCATCCGCCCCGGCGGCGGCACCGTCAAGGTGTGCGGCCACGATGTCGCCGCCGAGCCCCTCGCCGCCAAGCAGAGGCTGGGATACGTCCCCGACTCCGCCGCCCTCTACGAGACGCTCACCCCCAACGAATATCTGTCGCTCGTCGCCGAATTGCACCACATGGAGCGAGGTGTCGCGGCGGAGCGCATCACCAAGATGCTGAGCGCGTTCGAGCTGGCCCCCCACGCCGACCGGCCCGCCGAGACCCTCTCGCGCGGCCAGCGGCAGAAGGTCCTCATCATCGCCGCCCTGGTCCACGACCCCGACGTCCTCCTCCTCGACGAGCCGCTCAACGGCCTCGACGCCAACAGCGGCATGGCCCTGCGCACCATCCTCGAATCGCTCGTCCAACGCGGCAAGTCGATCCTCTTCTGCACGCACATCTTCGAGATCGTCCAGCGCCTGTGCCAGCGGGTGGTTGTGATCGCCGACGGCGCCATCGTCGCCGACGACGCCACCGAGGCGTTCATGAAGCGCATCCCCGGAGGCACCGTCGAGGCGGTGTTCCGTCAGCTCACCAGGCCGGAGCAGGCCGACGAGGGGGCACGCGAATTCATCAAGGCCCTGGCCGGGGGGAAGGGGTGACGCCATGCTCCGCCTCCTCGGCATCGAGCCGCGTGCCTTCCTCGCCCTGACGCGGGCGTTCATCATCATGGACCTGCGCGGCCAGCACTACGCCGCCGCCACGGCGTCCAAGCACGTCTACGCCCTCACGCCATTGTTCATCGTCGTCGGGCAGCTCCTCGTCCTGTCGATGCTGACGTGTGGATTCCTGTACGCCCGGGCTGACGTGTTCCTCTTCGTTCTCGTGAACCTCACGCTCTCGCTGCTGATGACCGCCTCCGCCGTCGTGGTCGAGTTCCAGGAGGCGGCCCTCAACCCCGCCGACCTCATGGTCATCGGCCACCGCCCCGTCCCGCCACGCACCTACGCCGCCGCCCGGCTGGCGAACCTCCTCTTCTACTTCGCCCTCATGTTCCTCGCCCTCAACATCGTGCCGGCGGTCTGCGGCGCCACCCTCCGAGACGCGGGGCCTTGGTTCGCCCCCGCCTATCTCGCCGCGGCCCTGGCGGGCGGGCTGGCGACGGTGGCCGTCGTCGTTATCCTCCTGACCGTGGTGCCGGACGGGCCTTACCTCCAGTCGGTCAAGGCCGTCCTGAGCTGGGTGCAGATCGTCCTCATCATGGTCGTGTTCTACGGCGGTCAGCTCCTTCTCCGCGGCGGGTTCTCCTCCCTCCTCGTCTGGGGGGCGTTCCCCCCGGACTGGGTCGAGCAGACGCCGCCGGCGTGGCTGGCGCGCTTCGTCGAGCGGGCCAGTTATACGCCGGACACCTCGGCCGTGTACTGCTTCCTCATCCTGTTCGGCGTCGGCGTGGTGGCGCTGCTGGCGGCGGGTCTGCGGCTGGCGTCGGTGTACGCCACCCTCCAGCCGGTGGAGCATTCGGCGGGGGCGGCCCGGCCCATGCCCGCCGGACGCCTCGGCGGCCTGCCGGGCGGCTGGCTGGCGGGAGGGCCGGAGGCGCGTGCGGGGTACTGGCTGGCGGTGACGTTCCTGCGCCGCGACCCGGCCCTCGGCCTGCGCTGCCTGTTCGGCTTCCAGCTCGCCGCCGTCGCCGCCGCCGTCGGCATCGCCACGGGGCAGCTCGCCGACCCGATGGCCGGGCCGGACCCCGCACGCGGGATGCTCACCCTGCTGGCCTTCTTCGTCCTGCCGATGGGGGCGCCGTCGCTGGTCTACAACATCGCGTACAGCAAGGACTCCGCCGGCGGCTGGCTCCTCCGTAGCGCCCCTGTCGCCGACCCACTGGCGCTCGCCGAGGGCGCGTGCAAGGCGGTGATGCTCTGGGTGGTGACGCCGCTGTGCATCGCCCTCGGCGTCGCCGCCGGGATCGCCTGGGGCTCGCCGTTGTCGGGGACGCTGCACGCGGTCTACGCCTGGGGGCTGACGTGGGCGTTCATCCTGGCGTCGCTGTGGCTTGTGTCGCCGGCGCTGCCGTTCAGCCTGCCGCAGGCGCGCGGCGCGGGGCTGGCGCTGCCGCCGCTGCCGCTGCTGGGGCTGGGGACGACGGCGGGGGCGCTGGCCGTCCTGCATCAGCTCTGCGCCCGTTATCCCCTGTACTGGGTGGCCGTGCTGGCGGCGGTGCCGTTGGCGTGGGTGTTGCTCAGGCGGCGCGCGGGCGTGTGGATGCTGCGGCTGGGGGGTGCCGAATGAACGTGACGCTACGCCGCTGGCGGGCCGCCCTACGCACCGCCGACGGGCAGCTCTGGCTCCTGGCCGCCGCGTTCCTCATCGCGGCGGGGCTGTCGCTGATCCCGTGGACGCTGCGGACACGCATCTTCGAGTATTACGCGAAGGAGACGTATCTCCCCCTGGACGGTAAGGCGGAGTCGGCGCTGGCGCTCCTGCAGCGTGTGACGCCGGCGGAGGAGGCCCTCGAGACGACCTACAAGGAGCTGAAGAAGAAGGCCCCCCGGACGCCGATGCACGAGCCGGAATTCCTGGGCCTGGAGCGTCTTTACGGTGCGTGGATGGAGGACGAGGACACGCGCCGCGGGGGGCGCCTCGCGCGGCGGCTGACGGGTGAGGCGCCGGCCTGGCTGCGCGAATGGACACTGTCACGCTTGCGGATGACGCTCGCGGCGGGTAACTTGTCCCAAAGGGAGGGCGCGGTGGCGTGGATCGAGGCGGCCCTGGACGGGGCCGGCGACGCCACGCCGGAGCTGCGGGCGCTCCTGGAGTATGCCCACTCACGGGCCGCGCGGCGCGGCCCGGACGAGAGGCCCCTCGCGGAGCGGGCCGCCGCCATCCTGGCGGAGTGATTGACGGGTGAGTATTCCTTCCACAGGCCCACAGGAGGGCGGCGATCATGGCCGGTGACTACAGGCGCGGCGACGACCGTGGCCGCGATGATTACGACGTCCGCCGCGACGAGTTCAAGGGCGGCGGCTTCAAGCAGAGCACCGACGACGGCGGTGGCGGCGGCGGCGGCGACGACGACTGCAGCAGCCAGATCATCGGGTGGGTCATCTTCATCCTGATCTTCGGCGTCGGCAACGCCATCCTGTACTCCACCACAGGCATACTCTTCATCCCCATCCCGCGCCGGTGAGCAGGCCGTTCTGGCTGCGGGGCGGGTGGGTCGGGCCCGTGGGCTTCCCCCGCAAGTGGACCGCCGAGTGGCTCGCGGCCTTCCGCGCCCTCGACGCCGGCCTCGCCCCCTGGCCGATCTGCCTGGGCGTCGCCCTGCTGATCGGCGTCCTGCCGGTGCTGGCCGATTATGCCACCGGCGTCCGCACCAGCCATCTGGTGACGGCGCTACTGGGCGTCCCGCTGCTGCTGGCGTCGGCGGCGCGGGGGACGGCCTGGCCGTCGCTCACCTGCCTGATGTTCGCGTTCCTGATTCACTGCATCACATTCGCCACGCTGGCGGCCCATGATCCGGGGCGCCTTGCCTTGTCGATGCCGAAGGGCGAAGAATACTGGCGGGACACCCACGAGTGGCTCCTGACCGGGGCCACCGGGGCATACGAGCCGCGGAACTGGCTGCGGTTCCACGTGCTGATCGCGGTGGTCATGGTGGTGTCGGGCTACCTATCACTGGGGCTGTGGCCGCTGGCGCAGGGGCTGCATGAATTGGACCTGATGAACTTCTACGTCGGCCAGTATCTCGCCCACTCGCACTTCGGCCCGGTGAGCTTCCTGGCGTGGCACCCGTGGTCGGTGGTGCGTGGCATCGGGTTCCTGTTCATCGTCTCCGAGCTGGCGAGCTTTTCGCTGGAGAGGCTCACCGGTGAGAAGTTGAGCGAGCCGTCGGCGCGGCTGCGGCGGTGGGGGCTGGGTCTGGGCCTCCTGTTGCTGGACGGCTTGATCAAGTGGTTGTTCAGTGAGTCGGTGCGGCGCCTGCTGGCGGGGCAGCTCGTGGAATGAAGGGGGTGGGCCATGTCGAGGGGCGGAGGCGGTCCGGGCTACACGGTCGATGACCTGATCTACTACATGGGGCTGTTCGGCGGGATCATCATCGGCGTGTTGACCCTGCGTCAGATGGGGTACCAGGACACGGCGGTCTTCGGCATCCGCGGCATCGTGCCGCTGCTGGGGGGCCTCGCCCTGGGCGTCCTCCTCGGCTTCATCGTCGAGCAGGCGTGGCGGCAGATGAAGGCCGGCCCGCGCGACCCAGGCGACGGCCCGCCCGGCGGCCCGCCGCGCGGCCCTGATGCCCGCCGGTGAGGCGGGGTGGGCGAGGTCGGCGGCGTGGGTTAAGCTGCCCACGCCGAGCTGTTGGACCTCGAACGGCCCATCGTCGCCGATCTCGGCCCTCCGGCGCCGCACCGGGGCATAGATCGCATGATCCGTCAGCCGTCCGAGGTGGTGCATGGAGCGAGTCCGTTGCCCCTTCTGCCATGACCACATCGACCCCGCGGACTATGCCGTCCACGAGGCGGAGCACATCAAGGCGCGCCCGGACGGCCAACAGAGCGAGTACGCCACCCTCCCACCCGAGGCGCGCGAGCCCGGCACCCTCGACGGCGTGCCGAGCGTGTACCGGCATGTGAAGTGCGGCGTCGCCACGCGGATGCCCGAGGAGATCATCCGCAGTTACCTGAAGGACCCCTGGCTGTACTCCGCCGGGGAGACGTTCTGCTGCGGCTGCGGGGCCCACGTGCCCGAACGCGAGTGCCACTGGGTGGAGACCGGCCAGGACCTCCACGCCTACATGGAAGGGCTACGATCTGCCGGGGCAGAGAAGGCCGCCGGCTTCACCCCTGCCCCTGGACGCTCACCGGCGCTTACCCTCGAGCCGCATCCCGACGTGTCCGCCAGGCAGCTCCGCCTGCCGGACCAGATCGATCAGGGGCCGGGGGAGTTCGTCGTGACGGCCACCCATGCGAAGAGTGGCCGCGAGTACCCGCCGTTCATCGTCAAGGCGGCGGACGAGGCCGCGGCCCGGAAGATGTGTCGGCGCGGCTATCTCTCGCTGCAATCGGTGGAGCGATACGCGGAGCGAGAGGGGGCCGCGAAGCCGCGTGTCCTCCAGTTCGGCCCGCCGGTCTCCGACGCAGACTTCGAGCGGGATTACGGCAACCGGCCCGCGGATACACCCGCCGGCCCCGGCGCGGCCCCACATCTGTTAGGGTGCCTGGGCTGGATCTTCCTGGGCCCGTTCGGCTTCTGGTGGGGGTGGTGGGCGGGCTCGACGCCGGAGGAGCGGCGGCGGGACTGGTCGTGATTCCTCCGGCCGACGTGGCTCCCTCCTCGCGACGACTCACCGTGACGTCAGGCGCGAGACGAGCTCGTCGAGCGACCCGACCGAGCTGGGCCACTCGCAGAGAAGCCCCCGCCGCAGCCAGACACCACGCATCCCCGATGCCTCCGCCCCTTCCACGTCCGCCCTCCTGCTATCACCGACCATCAGAACCTCATCGGGAGGTGCCGACAGCCCAGCGCAGGCGTGGGCGAAGATGGCCGGGTCGGGCTTCATGACGCCCTCCGCGAACGAGAAGGAGTAACCCGCCACCTGCCCATCCAGCAGCCGGCGGACGGCGGCGGCGTAGGGCGAGGCGAGGTTGGACACCACCTGGAGGCCGATGCCGGCCCTTGACAGGGCCTCAAGCGCCGGCAGAGCGTCCTCGAACAAGGTGACGGAGGCCACCTCCTCGGCCAACTCCTCCTGGAGGCCGTTGGCGGCGCGGGCATCGCCGAAATGCTCGGCGATCTCCTCGAGCCCACGGTCCCCCGTCATCGCGAACGTCGCCCCAACGCGGAGGCCGACGCCGAGCCGTGTGAAGAGCTGCTCAAACGGCCGGCGTCGCTCGGCGATCCGGCAGAGCGTCCCGAAGGCATCGAAGCAGACGGCTCGAATCGGCATGTTCGGCCCCGATTGCGTTTCCGAGCATCCAGTGTCGGCATCTCCCTTGATGAATTCCTCCAAAGGCAGACACCCCCGTCACGCCCGATCCTCGTTTCACTCCTCCGCCTTCACCAGCCGCAGGCCCACCGGCAGCGCCTCGCCGAGCATCTGCGCCTGCTCCTCGCGCTCCAGCTCGCTGACCTCCTCCACCATCGTCACCCAGTGCTCCGGCACCTTCTGCCCCTTCAGCACCGCCAGCACGCTACGCTGGTGGCTCTCGTCCACGTCCAGGGCACGCTGCCCCGTCCGCCGGGCCAGCTGCGCCAGACAGAAGCACCACGCCAGTCGCTCGCCCTCCGACGCCGGCGCGAACCCGGCCAGCTCGGAGACCCAATTCTGCGCCGTGTCGGGGTGGACCACCGTGTTCATCGGGCCGTAGATCAGCCCGCGCGCCCCCAGCCGCGTCATCGCCCAGAAGGCGTGCGGCGGCGTCGGCGCCTTCGCGAGCTGCTTGACCAGGACGTTGCCCAGCGCCTCCTTCGTCGAGGCCGGCAGGCGCTCTAGGCTCGCCGCCGCCCGCCACATCTCTGCCAGCTCGTTGGCGCTCGGCTTGATCGGCGGCTTGTTCTTGCTCGGCAGCAGGTGGTTCTTCATGCGGTCGAAGAGGGCGACTTGCAGAGACGTGCCCAGTCCACCCGCGACGCGCCGCCACAGGATCCAGAAGTCCGCGCCGCCCTCGACGGCCCGCGCCCCCGGCTGCCCCGGCTGGCGCGGCGGGGCGGCCAGCATCTTCCACAGCCCGTCGATGCGGAACCGGTCGAGCGAGTCGCCGAAGCCGGGCCTAAGGCAGTGCCCCGTCAGGTTGTACCACCGCGCCATGTGGGCCGGCGACTTGCGCCGGCCCTCGGCGGTCTCCCCCAGGAACTCCCACAGCCGGCGGCACAGGCCCATCGGCCACTCCGAACGCGACGCCTCCAGGGCCGCGTCGAGCGCCTTGGGCAGCTCCTGCGGCGGGAGGGAGCCGTCGGCAAACGTCTGCCGAATGGCGGCGGCGGCGGCCTGGATCTTGTCCTCCTCCCACACCTCCGTCAGCGCCTGCGACGACTCGGCGTCGTCCTTGGGGGCCGACTCCTTGACCAGCTCGCGCAGGTTGAACTCCAGCCGCCAGCGGTTGCCGCCCTCCTTCGCCACGCAGGACAGCTCCAGCGTGCCGATGGCCGTCGTGCGCGACGCCAGCGTCACCGGGACGTGCTTCGCCCCGGCCTTCTTGCCGCCGCGGAGGACTGTGGTGAGGGGCGGCAGCGTCAGCAACTGGTCCGACGAC
Source organism: uncultured Alcaligenaceae bacterium (assembly GCA_964630925.1). GTDB lineage: Bacteria > Planctomycetota > Planctomycetia > Gemmatales > Gemmataceae > RGDT01. The sequence continues at coordinate 114,293 of CAZVZK010000005.1, read as the reverse complement.
ACCTGCAGCACGTCGCCCGCCTTGTCCTCCCCGCGCGCCGTCGAGGTGTACAGCGGGAACGTCACGGGCTGGCCGAGCGCCAGCTCCAGCTCCGGCTTCGGCAGGCTGATCTCCTGGCCCTCCTCCATCGCCTGCGGGGCGACGCAGACCACCGTCGTCGTGTCGCCCTTCTGCGCCTCCAGGGCGACGTAGTACGAGCGCGGGATGCCGCCGCCGATCCGCTTGCCGCCGATGTGCCGCAGCCAGCCGTAGTACGCCGAGCCGATGGCCACCGCCAGATCGAGCGACGGGTTCGTCAGCACGAGCGGCGACCACGCCGGCCCGTACCAGCCTTGCAGCGTTTCCAACAGGCGGGCCTGCAGGGACGCCGGCTGGAAGACGCCGCCGTTGAACAGGATCGACGCCGGGACGAGGGGCTGGCCCGGCGAGGCGTGGGCGGCCAGGAACGCTGCGAGGTGGCGCGTGACGGCGGGGTCGCTCACGTAGGGCAGGCCCATCTCGTGCAATCCGCCCCTGGCCCCCTTCGTCGGCCGGTCTTCGAGGTTAGACAGCGGGAAGAAGCCCTCGAAGATGACCTGCTTCACGTCGGCGGGCGTGAGCGGGGCGTGCAGCGTGCCGCCGATGACGCTGCGGCCACGGCCCGTCACCGTCACCGTCTGCTGGGCCGGGGGGTTGGGTCCGAGGAGGACCTCTTTGGCGGCGCGGCACGCCTGCGTCAGGAGGGCGTACTGGGTGGCGTCGAGCCGGCCGGCCTGCGGCAACTTCGACTCGACGAACTTGGCGAGGGCGAGGTCCATGTTGTCGCCGCCGAGCAGCAGGTGGTCGCCGACCGCCTCGCGGGTGAAGGCCAGCTCGCCCTTGTCCTCGACGGCCTTGATGAGGCTGAAGTCGGTGGTGCCGCCGCCCACGTCCACCACGAGGCAGTGCGAGCCGGGGCGCAGCCGGGCCGCCTCCGCCGGCGGGTGCGTGGCGAGCCAGCAGTAGAACGCGGCCTGCGGCTCCTCGAGCAGCGTGACGTTCTCGTACCCGGCCTTCGTCGCCGCCTCCATCGTGAGGGTGCGGGCCACGTCGTCGAATGACGCCGGCACGGTGAGGACGACGGCCTGCTTCTCCAGTCGGTGATCGTCGCGTCCCTTGGCGATTGCGAAATTCCACGCCTCGATGAAGTGGCGGAGGTAGCGTGTGGAGGCCTCGACGGGGGAGACGCGCGGAACGTCAGGCGGGCCGCTCCAGGGCAGGAGGGCCGAGGTGCGGTCCACGCCGGGGTGGCACAGCCACGACTTGGCGGAGGTGACGAGGCGGCCCGGCACCTTGCCGCCGTGGTTGCGGGCGAACTCGCCGACGACGTAGTTTCGCGTGGGGTCCCACGGTAGGGCGGTGGAGCCGGCGGGGAGGTCGTGCTCGCCGGGGATGTAGAGGAACGAGGGGAGGAGGGGCCGATCCTTCATCTCGCCGGGGGCGGCGAGCTGGGGGACGGGGAACGGCTTGATGTCCACGCGGGGGCCGGCCCTTGGTGTGCGTTCGAGATCGACGAAGGCGAGGGCGCTGTTGGTGGTGCCGAGGTCGATGCCGATGAGGTAGCGTGGTGCCATGGGTGCCTGCCCGACGGTGGGGATCTCCACCCTCCATGATACGGGCACGCGGCCCTCGTGGGGCCGCCCGGCCCGCCGGTCCTATAACAGCCCATGACATGGACGCCTCGACGACACTGGTCACCGGAGCCACCGGCTTCGCCGGCTGTTACCTCACCGACGCACTCCTGTCACGCGGCGGGCGCGTCGTCGGGGCCTCGCGCAGTGCCAGATGGCCCGACGCCTGGCGCTCCCTCGGCGGCCGCGCCGAATTGGTCGCCTGCGACCTGTGCGACGGGGCCGCCGTCCTCGCGCTGCTGGAGCGATTCCGCCCGGCCCGCATCTGCCACCTCGCCGGCTACGCCTCCGTCGGCGGATCCTTCCGCGAGCCCGAGGCCGCCTGGCAGGGCAACCTCACCGCCACGCGCCGCCTGTGCGACGCCGTCGAGCGCTCGGGCCTGAAGCCGCGTATCCTGTGGGTCGGCAGCGGGCTGATCTACGGCCAGCCGGAGTCGAGCGGCCCCGTGGACGAGTCCTGCCCCCTGCGTCCCGATACTCCCTACGCGGCCAGCAAGGCGGCGGCGGACCTTGCGTGTTTCCAGTACACGCGGACGGCGCGGCTCGACATCGTCCGCGCCCGCCCGTTCAACCACACCGGGCCGCACCAGCCCGCCGACTTCGCCATCCCCAACTGGGCACGCCAGCTCGCCGCCATCGAACGCGGCGAGCTGCCCCCCGTCCTCGAAGTCGGCGACCTCAGCACCCACCGCGACCTGACCGACGTGCGCGACGTGGCCGCCGCCTATCTGCTGCTGCTGGAGCACGGCGAGTGCGGCGCCGCATACAACATCGGCAGCGGCGTGAGCCATTCGATGGCCGACGTGCTGTCCCGGCTCGTCGCCCTCAGCGGGCTGGGCGTGGAGGTGCGCACGCGGGCCGACCTGCTGCGCCCCGCCGAGCAGGGGCGGATCACCGTGGACGCCGGCGCCCTGCGCCGCCGCACCGGCTGGGCGCCGTCCCACACGTTGGAGAGGACCTTGGCCGACACCCTCGACGCCTGGCGCTCGCGCCCGGCCGGTTGATCACATCTGGGAGCGAGATCGGGATGAAGATTGCCATCGTCGGCACCGGGTACGTGGGGCTGGTCACGGGCGCGTGCTTCGCCGACAGCGGGCACGAGGTCGTGTGCATCGACAAGGACGCCGCCAAGGTGGCCCTGCTGAACTCCGGGGGCATCCCCATCTACGAGCCGGGCCTGGAGGAGATCGTCGCCCGCAACGTCGGCGACGGCCGGCTGTCGTTCACCACCTCCCTGCCCGAGGGCATCGCCACGGCGCGCGTCGTCTTCATCGCGGTCGGCACGCCGCAGGGCGACGACGGGTCGGCCGACCTGTCCGGCGTGTGGCGCGTCGTGGACGAGCTGGCGGCGGCGATGAACGGGCCCAAGACGGTCGTCATCAAGAGCACCGTCCCGGTGGGCACGAACGCCGAGGCCGCCCGCCGCTTCGCCGCCAAGTGCCGGCACGAGGTGGACGTGGCGAGCAACCCGGAGTTCCTCAAGGAGGGGGCCGCCATCGAGGACTGTCTGCGCCCGGACCGGGTGGTGGCCGGCGTGCGCCGCGACGAGGTCGCGGACACCCTGCGCAAGCTGTACGCCACCTTCCTGCGGACCGAGAAGCCGTTCCTCGTCATGTCCCCGGAGTCCGCCGAGCTGACGAAGTACACGGCGAATGCGATGCTGGCGACGAAGATCAGCTTCGTCAACGAGATGGCCAACCTGTGCGAGCGCGTCGGCGCCGACTTCGACGACGTGCGCCGCGGAATCGGGCACGACAAGCGCATCGGCTTCGAGTTCATGCACCCCGGCCCGGGATTCGGGGGGAGCTGTTTCGTCGGCGAGGAGACGGTCTTCGTGGCCGACGACACGGGGGCCATCCGGGCGGAGACCCTGGCGTCGGTGTACGCGAAGGCGGCGCGGCGGGCGCTGGTGCCGGCCGGGGCGGGCGAGGAGGCCCTTGCCGTGGTGCCGCCGCCGGACGACGCCCCCCGCGTGCTGGCCTTCGATCTGGATCGGGGCGAGGCCACGCTGTCGCCCGTGCGCGTCCTCACGCGCCGTCCGTACTCCGGCACGATGATCCGCATCCGCACGCGGATGGGTCGTGAGACTCGGGTGACCGCAGACCACCCGGTCATCATCTGGGAGGACGGCCGACCCGTCGTCCGCGCCGCCGCGGAGGTCCGCGAGGGCGACGAGCTGGCCCTGGCCGGCACGCTCCCCGACGCCGGCCCCGTGGAGACACTCGACCTCCTGTCGCTGCTGGATGGCACGGCCCTGGAACGGGACGTGTTCGCCGCCCCTGATGACGACTCGTTCACACGCCTGTACCCTGGATACCGCCATTTGCTCGACGGCGTGTTGCGCCACCCGGAGGAGGTGAGGCGGCACAACCGGATGCGGCTGGCCCTCTACCGCCGCCTCCACGCACGCGGCGTCCTCGATGTGCCCCCGTCCGCGCTCTCGCTGTACACGGCGAAGGGCGCCGGCGCACGCATCCGGGCGCACATCCCCGTCGATGCCGCCTTCGTCCGGCTGTGCGGCTACTACCTCGCCGAGGGCTTCATCGCCAGGGACACGGGGCGCGCCGGCAAGATCCGCGAGCGTGTCGGGTTCTGCTTCCACGTTGATGAGAAGGAGTACATCGCCGACGTGCAATCGACCCTCGCACGGCTCGGCCTGAAATTCCGTGAGAAGGCGGACGGCAAGGCGCACACGACTTACACCTCGTCTCGGGTCTTCGCGTGGCTGCTCCGCGACGTGCTGGGCTGTGGCTCACGCTCGGAGGACAAGGCGCTGCCGGCCTTCGCCTTCCGGCTCAACGACGGACTGAAGCGGGAGCTGGTGCGCGGGGCGTTCAGCGGGGACGGCAGCGTCACCGAGCTCCAGGGCGGGCGGAACCTGATGTTCGAGTACGGCACGGTGAGCGGGCGTCTCGCCGACGGCCTCGCGCTCCTGCTTCAAACGCTGGGCATCGTCTGCGCCGACGCGCGGCGCATGATGACCAAGTCCACGATGCCGGCCCGCATCCTGCGTGTCGCGGGCCATGCCCAGCTCTCGGCACTGAGCGACGCCTTCGGCGGGAAGCACCGCGAGCGTATCCGCCGCCTGCTCGACGGCTACGATCGCATCATCCGGCCGAGCGGCTACCGCGCCGAGGGTGCGACGTTCCGCGTCAAGGTCGCTTCCGTCGAGCAGGGGCAAGGCGAGCTGCCCGTCTACAGCCTGGAGACGGACGCGCACACGGTGACCGTCGGGGGCGGGCTGGTGCTGCACAACTGCTTCCCGAAGGACATCAAGGCGCTGGCCTACATCGCCTCGGCCGCCGACCTGCCCTCGCGCATGATGGAGGCGGTGGGCACCATCAACGACGCCCAGAAACGCATCCTCGGCGAGAAGATCAACGCCCACTTCGGCGGCGACCTGTCGGGCAAGACGGTGGCCGTCTGGGGCCTGGCGTTCAAGCCACGCACCGACGACATCCGCGAGGCCCCCGCCCTGACGCTGATCGACACGCTGCTCGCGGGCGGCGCGAAGGTGCGCGTCCACGACCCGGCGGCGATGGACAACGTGCGGGCCATCTACGGCGAGAAGCTCGTGTACTGCGACCGGCCCTACGGGACGCTGGAGGGTGCCGACGCCCTGGCGGTCGTCACCGAGTGGCAGCAGTTCCGCAGCCCCGACCTGGAGGTGATGCGGCGGCTGATGGCGTCGCCCGCCGTGTTCGACGGACGCAACATCTTCGACCCGAAGTCGATGGCGGCGGCGGGGTTCATCTATCACAGCATCGGCCGGCAGCCGGTGCGCCCCTGAGCGGGTGCCGCGCCGTGGGCTACACGACGACTTTCACGGGCCGCATCGCCCTGTACCGCCCCGAGGGGCCGGTGATGGCCGAATTCCTGCGCGCCATCCACGAGGGCGACAAGGACGCCGTCGGCATCTTCGCCGACTGGCTCGCGGACCAGGGCGACCCGCGCGCCGACGCCGCCCGCGCCGGCGGCGAGGCGTTGTGGCGTCCGTTCGGCCTCCGCCCCGAACACGCGGCCTACCTCCACCAGTTCAGCGACACGCGCCGCGTGCGCCGCGACCCCGAGCGTGCCGCCCTCCTCCCGGACCCGTTCCGCGAGGCCGCCTGCCTGCCGGTGGGGCGGGAAGGCGGTTACTTCGTCGGAGGCGCAGGCTTCAAGGGGCAGGACGACGACGACTCCGTCCTCGACGGCAACAAGCCGCCGAAGGGCCAGCCGGGGCTCTGGTGCGGCTGGGAGCCGGACAAGGGATGGACCGCGATCATCTGGAACGGGCGCGAGAAGTTCTACGACCACACCGAGTGGCTCGCCTACCTGATCGCCCACTTCCTCGGGCCGTGGGGCTATGTCCTGAACGGACGCCTCGACTGGCAGGGCGAGCGCGACGACGACATGGGCACGATCACCGTCACCGAGAACGCCGTCGAGGCGAAACGCCGTTGGAGCTGACTCACTCGCGCCGACGCCACCAGAAGGCCGCCGCCGCGCACGCCAGGAGGGTGATCCCGACGGCCAGGGCCGGGATGAGAGCGCCCGATGCCGCCGGGACCGCCGGGGCGTCGTCCTTCACCCCCGGCGGGATGGCAGGGGCGGGCAGCGACTTATCCTCCGGCTCGGGGGGCAGGTCGAGCAGCTCGTACCAGTCCACGCCAAAGAGCAGATCCCGCCCTGGATTCAATTCTTTCACCTCGCAGGAGCATTTCGCGCACAGGTACCTCGCGGCCTCGGCGATCCCCTTGGCATTCAAACCCTCGCCCGACAGCGACCACAGCGCACGGCCCCGGCCGAACACGGGGACGACCAGCGGCCCCGTGATGCCCTCCTCGTCGTCCTCGAAGGTGAGCAGTTGCCGTACGAAGTACGCCTCCGCCGCGTCGTCCCGGCGGACCTTCAGCACCGCGAACCGCAGCTCGTACGGCACCTCCGTCTTCAGATCCTTCGCCACCTCCTCCTTAGGAGGCAGCTCCAGCGCCTTCTCCAGCCGCGCCAGCTCGCCACGCAGTAACTTCTCGCTGGCCTCGTCGCCGTCGAGCAGCACCCACACCACCGACGTGCCCGACGCCAGCTGTCGCACCAGCTCGGCCCGCGCCGGCGAATGGCACAGGGCCTTCGCGTCCAACGCCCCGGCCGGCCCGCGCCAGAGCGTCGGGGGATCATCCTCCTTGTCGTTCTTCGGGAACCGCACGACGGCCTCCCCCGGCTCACCGCCCACGACGCGGAGGTTGGCCCCGGTATCGACCAGGGCTTCGGCCAACGCGGCCGAGCCCGGCGGCAGCGTGACGATATGGTGTGCCGTCGGCCAGCGGTCGAGCGCGTAGCGGAACACCGGCACCTTGCAGGCGCTCGCGGCGCCGACGCCGAGGGTCAGCAGGGTCAACAGGGCCATGCGGCTCATCGGGGCTGGCTCCGGTCCGGGCCGATCCACTATACCAAACTCGAGCCGCCCCAGGGTGTATCCGATGCCACGCCTGACCCTCCTCACCCTCCTGCCCTTCCTCGTGGGCGCGGAGCCGCGCGTCGTCGCATACTACGCCGAGTGGAGCGTGTACGCCCGCAAGTTCAACGTCGCCGACATCCCCACCGCCGGCCTCACCCACATCAACTACGCCTTCGCGAAGATCGAGGGTGGCGAGGTCAGGCTCCACGACCCTTACGCTGCCATCGACAAGTTCCACCCCGGCGACAAGTGGGACGCCGGCTATTTGAGGGGTAACTTCCGACAGCTCCAGCATTTGAAGAAGAAGCACCCTCACCTCAAGACGCTCATCGCCGTCGGCGGCTGGACGCTGTCGTCGCCGTTCTCCGACGCCGCCCTGACCGCGGAGTCGCGCGGAAGGCTGGCGAAGTCGGCCGTTGCGTTCATGGCGAAGTACGGGTTCGACGGCATCGACCTCGACTGGGAGTACCCCGTCTCCGGCGGCCTGGCCGGCAACAAGACACGCCCCGCCGACCGTGAGAACTACACCCTGCTGTGCGCCGCCCTCCGCGCCGAGCTGGACTCCCTCGGGAAGAAGGACGGGCGGAAATACCTGCTCACGGCCGCGGCGCCGGCCGGCCCGAAGGTGGTCGCCAACTTCGAGCTGAAGAAGTTGGCCGCCCACCTCGACTGGTTCAACCTGATGGCCTACGACTTCCACGGCGGCTGGAGCCCCCTGACACACTTCAACGCGGCGCTGCACCCGATCAAGGACGACCCCGCCGAGGACGAGGCGGTCAGGACGGGGTTCAACGTCGCCGCGGCGGTGAAGGCATACCTCGACGCGGGCGTGCCGGCGGACAAGGTCGTGCTGGGGCTGCCGCTCTACGGCAGGGGCTGGCACGGCGTGAAGGAGGGCGACGGGCTGTTCCAGAAGCCGGCGATGGGCCTGCCGCGCGGGACGTGGGAGCCGGGCGTGTTCGACTACAAGGACATCGCGGCGAACCGGCTCCCGAAGATGAAACGCCACTGGCACGCCGAGGCGAAGGTGCCATGGCTGCACGACGCGAAGTCGGGCCTGATGATCACCTACGACGACGCCGAGTCGATCAAGGTGAAGGGGGAGTATGCGCGCGAGAAGAAGCTGGGCGGCGTCATGATGTGGGAGGTCTCGGCGGACGACGGCAAGGGGACGCTGCTGGGGGCGGCCCGCGCGGGGCTCGGGCTGAAGAAGTGATGGGGGCGGGCGATGAGGGTCCTGGCCGTCGGCGCGGGTCAGCGGGTGGCGGCGGCCATGCTCGTGGGACGCGGTCACGAGGTGGAGGAGGCGGCCGGCCCGGAGGAGGCGCTCGCGGCGGTCGGGGTGCGGATGCCGGACCTCGTGTTGCTGCCGGCGGAGGCCGGGCCGGCGTGGTGCGGGCGGCTGCGGGGCCTGCCGGGCGGCGAGTGGTGTCTGGTCCTGCTCGACACCACGGGGGTCGATGCCGACGGGCTAGGGCCGTTCCTGGCCGCCGGTGTGGATGACTTCTACCTGCCACAGGCCGGGGAGGCGGCGCTGGGGCTGCGGCTGTCGGTGGCGGAGGCGCGCGAGGCACGCCGCCTGCACGCCCTCGACACGAGCCGGAGCGAGGCCCGCCTGCGCGACCTGCTCGAGGCGGTGCCGGATGGCATCGCCTGCGTCACATCGGACGGCCTCATCGTCCGCGTCAACAGGCAATTGGAGCTGCTCTCGGGCTACCCGCGCGAGGAGCTTCTGGGGCGGCCCATCGAGATCCTGGTCCCGCCGGCCGTGCGGGGGCGGCACGTCGGGATGCGCGACGGCTTCTTCCGCAACCCCGGCGTCCGCCCTCTGGGGACGGGGCTGCCGCTCGTGCTGCACCGGAAGGACGGGACGGACCTTCCGGTGGACATCTGCCTGGGGATGCATCTGGAGGATGGCCGCCCGGTGGCGACGGCCGCCATCCGTGACGTGAGCGAGCGCCGGCGGATGGAGGAGGAGGTCCGGCAGGCGCGCGACCGGGCCGAGAAGGCCGCCGACGTGATGCGCCGCGACATCGCGGCGGCGGCCCGCGTGCAGCGGGCGCTGCTGCCCTCGCCTGATCTGGAGGCCGGGCCGTTCCGCTTCGCCTGGCGCTACCTGCCGTGCGCCGGCCTGGGCGGCGATGCCCTGGGCATTCACCCCCTCGGGCCGGGCCTGATCGGGCTGTTCCTCCTCGACGTGAGTGGACACGGGGCCGGCGCCGCCATGCTCTCCGTGGCCCTCTCGCTGCAACTGAGGCCGCAGACGTGGGGCGGCGACGAGGGCGGGGCCGGGTGGCTGGGCCGGCCCGGCGAGGTCGCGGCCCGGCTGAACCGCTGGCTCCTCAGCCAGCCCCCGAACGACGGCTTCGTGACGATGCTGTACGGCGTGCTGGACGTGGGCCGCCGCTCGCTGCGCTACGTCTCGGCCGGGCACCCGGACCTGTTGTTGCTCCCGGCGGGGGGCGGGCACCGGTTCGAGCGAGGGCTGGGGATGCCGTTGGGCGTGAGCCCCTCCGCCGAGTACCCCGAACAGGAGGTGCGGCTCGCGCCGGGGATGCGCCTGCTGATGTTCAGCGACGGGGTGACGGAGGCCGCCCCCGGGCGGGCGCAGCTGGGGTCTGCGGGGCTGGCGCGGTTCACGGAGGCGGCCGGGCCTGTGGAAGGCCTCTGTGACCGTGTCGTGGCGGAGGCGAAGTGGTGGGCCGGGGGGAGCCACACGACGACGTGTCGGTGCTGGCAGTGGAGGCCTTGGCGTAGTTCATCATTTCCAGCGTCCCGGTGGTGTGGTACATTATCCTCACGACATCCGCCGGAGGGCCTCCATGCTCGACATCCTCGGCCCGCGTTATCCCTCGTGTGACGGCGTCAGCCGACGCACGTTCCTGCGTGCGGGCCTCCTCGGCCTGGGCGGCCTGACCCTCGCCGATTCCCTGCGCGCGAAGGCCGCCGGGGCACGAACGAAGGACACGGCGGTCATCCTGCTGTGGTGCGGCGGCGGGCCGTCGCACATCGACATGTACGACCTCAAGCCCGACGCCCCGAGTGAATACAGGGGCGAGTTCAAGCCCATCAAGACCAACGTCGCGGGCATCGACATCAGCGAGCACCTGCCGCTGGAGGCCAGGGTGATGGACAAGATGTCCATCGTCCGCAGCGGCGTGCATACGAACGCCGGCCACGGCATGGGCAGCCACTGGATGCTCACCGGCTGGGTGCCCACCATCGAGATCAACGACAATCTGCACCCGTCTTGCGGCTCCATCGTCGCGAAGATGCGTGGCAGCAACGCCCCGCAGGTGCCGCCCTACGTCTGCCTGCCGGCGCCGCCGGGCAGCGCCAACGCGGCGTACCTGGGGGTGGCGTACAACCCGTTCTCGCCGATGGGCGACCCGGCGAGCCCTGGCTTCACCGTGCGCGACCTGAAGTTGCCGCAGCGGGTCAACCTGGGGCGGTTCAAGGGCCGCCGCGACCTGCTGAAGGGTCTGGATTCGCTGCACCGCGACGTGGACACGCTCGGCGTCGCGGAAGGCTTCGATAAGTTCTACGCCGAGGCGTTCGACATCATCACGAGCAAGGCGACGCGGCAGGCCTTCGACATCCACAAGGAGGACGTGCGCCTGCGCGACAGGTACGGCCGCACCGACTCGTGGGGCCAATCGTGCCTGCTGGCGCGGCGGTTGGTCGAGGCGGGCGTGACCTACGTCACGGTGAACCTGGGCGGGTGGGACACGCACAGCAACAACTTCGCCGAGCTGAAGAGCCGCCTGCTGCCGCGGTACGACCGCTGCGTGGCGGCGCTGGTGGACGACCTGTCGCGGCGCGGCCTGTCGGACCGCGTGCTGGTGATGAGCTACGGCGAGTTCGGCAGGACACCCAGGATCAACCCCGGGGCGGGCCGGGACCACTGGCCGGGCGCTATGTCCGTGCTGTTCGCGGGCGGCGGGCTGAAGATGGGCCGGGTGGTCGGCTCGACGGACGGCAAGGCGGAGGCGCCGAAGACGCGGCCCTGCACTCCCGGCGACATCCTGGCGACGATGTACCACGTGCTGGGGATCGACCACACGCACGAGTTCTTCGACGCGGCGAAGCGTCCGCTGGCGATCCTGCCGGAGGGCAGGCCGATCACCGAGCTGGTGGGGTGAGCCATGGGCGTGATTCTGGCGCTGGCGGTGCTGGCGGCGGGGCCGCCGACGGATCAGGGCATCCCGAAGGGCGCGAAACTGTACGCGCTCCTGGTCGGCGTGGACAGCTACAAGGCCCTCGTTGGCAAGGGCATCGTCGGCAACCTGACCTGCTCTGTCGCCGCCGCCCGCGCGATGACGGCGGCGCTCAAGGCGGGGCCGGGATACGCCTCCGTCGAGCAGACCGTGCTTCTCGGCCGCGAGGTGAAGGCCGAGGCCATCGGCAAGGCGCTGGCGCGAATCGCCGAGGCCGCCCGGCCACAGGACCGGGTGATCGTCTTCCTCTCAGGCCATACCGTCCCCGCCGAGCGGTTCCTGTCCCGCTCCGGGCGCGAGTACAAGCGTGTCCTGGACTTCCGATTCCTTTGCAACGGCTTCGACGTCGCCACGGGGGAAGGCATCTTCACCGGGGCGATGCTGGTCCGTGCCCTGTCCGCGATCCGCGCCCACGTCCTCGTGCTGGCCGATACTTGCAACTCCGGGGCCCTCCTCGACGAGGTGGCGCCCCTCGCCCGCGCCCCAGGGCGGTACGTCATCCTCGCGTCGGCAGGCCGCGGCGAGGACGCTCTGGAGCCGACCAGCCCGGAGGGCCGGCTCCGCTTCTCGTTCTTCTCCATCCCGGCGGTCGAGGCATTCGAGGGGCGCGAGCGCCTCGATACCTGGCGGCTGTGGGAGTCGGTGAATCGCGAGCAGGCCGCCTTGCTCAAGGCGATGAGGATCGCCCCCGGTGACCGCCTCGCCAGGCACTACTATCAGGCAAGGGTCTGGCCTCCCGGTCACGAGTCTCACTGGATGATTCTGGGGCCGCCGGCCCAGCCTTGAGGCGCCCGCCATGTCGAACGAATCACGCATCGAGTCGGCGGTCAGCCGCTGGCACGCCTTGCTCGCCGCCGGCCAGCAGGCCGACGCCGCCGACCTGTGCCGCTCCTGCCCTGAGCTGCTGCCCGAGGTGAAACGACGCCTCGCGACGCTCGGCCTGGCGGATCCCGAGCCCCACGGCCCGGCGACCGCTGGCCCCGCCGCCACCACACGCGGCGTCCTCTCTGCGATCGACGGCCCCCTCTCGCCCCCCGGCTACGAGGTCCTGGATGAGCTGGGACGTGGCGGCATGGGCGTCGTCTATCGGGCACGCCACGTCGCCCTCAACCGCCTCGTCGCCCTCAAGATGATCCTCTCGGGGGGGTACGCCGGCGGCGAGGAGCTGAAGCGTTTCCGTCGCGAGGCGGAGACCGTCGCCCGACTCCAGCACCCCGGCATCGTGCAGATCTTCGAGGTCGGCGCGCACGACGGCAGGCCGTTCCTCAGCCTGGAGTACTGCCCCGGCGGCTCGCTTGACCGCAAACTCGGCGGCACCCCCATGCCGCCGCGCGATGCCGCCGCGCTGGTCGAATCGGTCGCGCGGGCGGTGCAGGCGGCCCACGCTGCCGGCGTCATCCACCGCGACCTCAAGCCCGCCAACGTCCTCCTCGACTCCGCCGGGGCGGCCAAGGTGGCCGACTTCGGCCTGGCGCGGCGCGTGGACGAGCAGGGTCTGACCGCGTCGAATGCCCTGCTCGGGACGCCGTCGTACATGCCTCCTGAGCAGGCCCGCCGCGAGGGCCGTCTAGCCGGCCCATCCTCGGACGTGTACTCGCTCGGGGCGATCCTCTATGAGTGCCTCACGGGCAGGCCGCCCTTCCGGGCCGCCACCCTCCTCGATACCATCCTCCAGGTCCTCGGCGAGGAGCCGGTGCCGCCTTCGCGTCTCAACGCGCAGGTGCCGCGCGAGCTGGAGACGGTCTGCCTCAAGTGCCTTGAGAAGGCACCGGAGGGCCGCTACCCGTCGGCCGCCGCCCTCGCCGACGACCTCGCACGCTGGCAGCGCGGAGAGCCGGTGACGGCCCGCCCCGCCGGGGCGTTCACCCGAGCCCTGTCGTGGGCGAGACGCCGCCCGGCGGTCGCCGCCCTCGTGGCCGCCCTCGTCGCGCTGACGGCCACGGCCCTGACGGTGATCTCGATCCTGTACGGCAACGCGGCCGCCGAGGCCCGCAACGCCATCGCCGCCCGCAACGAGGCCCGCCGCGAGAAGGAGCGGGCGGACCGCCGTGTCGCCCTGGCCCGCTACGCCGACCTGCTCGCCCGCGCCCAACGGGCCGAGAACCGCTTCGACCCCCTCACCGCCGCCGACTTCCTCGCCCGCACCGACGAGGGGCTGCGCGGCTGGGAGTACGGACGCATCAGGCTCTCCAACCGCGTCCAGCCGGCGCCGTCCGATCTCCCCTTCGAGTCGCTGTCCTGGAGCCGCGACGGGCGCTCCCTTGCAGCGGTCCGCCCCGGCGACTGGTCGCGTGTCTGGGACGTGGAGGCCGGCGAGGTCCGCTTCGTCCGCCGCGCGCCCCCCAGGGCGTTCGCCGTCGCCCTCAGCCCGAACGGCCAGGCCATCCTCTGCCCCGAGACGGGGGCGGCCGCGCCCAACCCCTCGCCGCCCCCGATCGACGACGACCTCATGATCTCCCCGCGTGGCCTCCGCGACATCAAGAAGCGTTGGCGTGACGAAGACATCGATGACGCGGCCATCGAGATCGTGAAGGAGGATCCCGAGATCGCGCAGCGTGAGGAAGTGGCCGCCACCGGGGCCTCCTCCGTCTTCCTCGGGAAGGTCAACGGCCAGGGCGCTCCAGTCATGATCCCCTTGCCGGGCGAGGCCGTCGGCATGCGGTTCCTGCGCGGCGGCAAGTCGGCCGTCGTACTGACCCGCACCGGCGCCCTCTTCCTCCTCGAAGAGACAGCACGCCGCCCGAAGTCCCAGGCCATCGCCACGCTCAGGACGCGGGCGCACGGGCTGGCGGTCTCGCCGAACGAGCGCCTCGCCGCCTGCCTCACCGCCGAGGGCGTCGCCGTCATCGACCTCACCGACCCGGCCAAGGTCCGGCGTTTCGAGCTGGGCAAAGACGCGGACGCCAACTCGGCCGCCTTCAGCCCCGACAGCGAGACCCTCGCCGTCGGCGACGCCGCATCCGGCCTCATCACCCTCTTCGATCTCGACGTGGGCAAAGGGGCCTCGTTCCGCGCCGCCCCGCCCAACGGCAGGCTCACCGCCGTCTGCTGGATCCCCGGCGAACCGGCCCGGCTGGCGGCCGCCGACCGCCTCGATGGCGTCTCCATCCGCGACGGCGCCGGGGCGCTGTTATCGCGTCTGCCGCATCTCTGCGCCGGCGGCGAGGCGCTGGCCGCCAGCCCGGACGGCAAGTGCCTCGCCATCGGCACGTCTTCCGGCGTTGTCCTCGCCTGTCCCGACGGCAAGCGCGAGGCGAGGACGCTCGACCCCGACGCCTGGATCGCACGCCTGGGGCCACCGGGGGCGGCCGGCGGCGCCGCCAGCCTCACCGTCGGCGACGTGATCGTCGAGGAGTCGCTCGACAAGGACGGCTCCGACGGGCCCGAGACCTGGACCGTCCGACACAAGGCCCTCAAGCCCCTCAACATTCACCTCGACCCCCGGCCCGCGGCCCGCATCGTCTCGCCCGATGGCAAGACCGTCGCCGTCCTCGATGAACACGTCATCCGCATCCTCAACGCCGAGACGAACAAAGAGGCCGACCGCCTCCTGGGGCATGCCGGCTCGGTCCTCGGGGCCTGCTTCGGCCCCGACGGTAGGCTGTTCAGCTTCGCCGCCGGCGAGCTGAAGGTCTGGTCCGTCGATCCGGGATACCCGCTGTTGAGCATGAGCGTGGCGGGGGAGTTGGCGGGCATCCACTACGACGGCGCCCTCGACTGCCTCGTCCTCATGCACAAGGACAGGAAGGTCCAACTCCTCTTCGCCTCCAAGCGCGAGAAGTGAACCGATGCGACGCTCTCTCCTCCTCGCCCTCCTCCTCGCCTCCGCCGCCAACGCCCAGCTTCCGCACGCACGCCTCGACCGCGTCTTCCCCCTCGGCGGCTCGCCCGGAAGCACCGTCGAGGTCACCGTCGAGGGCCGCGACCTCGACGGCCTCACCGGCCTCCGCTTCGACACGCCCGGCTTCAAGGCGACGCTCCTGAAGGACCGCACCTTCCGCGTCACCGTCCCCGCCGACGCCCGCCCCGGCACCGTCGAGGTCCGCGCCGTCGGCAGGCACGGCGTCACCGCCCCGCGCCTCTTCGCGGTCGGCAAGGGCCTCACCGACATGTTGGAGAAGGAGCCGAACGACACGCCTGCCACGGCCCAGAAGGTGCCCATCGACTGCGCCGTCCATGGCCGCAGCGACGGCGAGGGTGATGATTACTTCCGCTTCCCCGGCAAGAAGGGCCAGCGTGTCGTCATCGACTGCCAGGCCATACGTCTGGATTCGACCATGCGGCCCGCCCTCGTCCTCTCCGACGACGCCGGCAAGGAGATCGCCCGCGGCAGGCCCTACTTCCTCCTCACCGACCCGCTCATCGACGCCGTCCTGCCCGCCGACGGCGATTACGTCGTCCATCTCCACGACATGACCTACGCCGGCGGCCTGCCGTACCGGCTCGTCATCTCCACGAGGCCGCACGTCGAGGCCGCCTTCCCACCCGCCGTCGTGCCCGGCGGGAGGACGGCGCTCACACTGATCGGGCGGAATCTGCCCGGCGCCAGGCCCCACGCCGGCGGGAAGCTGCTCGACATGACGCTGGACGAGGTGGCGTATCCGTTCACGGCTCGACCCAGGGCCGTTGACGCTCCAAAGACTCGGGGCGCGGACGCGACCCCGCTCCCCGAAGTCGAGATCCGCTCACGCTCCCTCCTGTCGTTCCGCTGGCACCCGGCGTCCCCGTCCGCCCTGTCGCGCGGCGAGCAGGTCCTTCTCGGTGACACCACGTTGTCACCGGCGACGGTGTTGCACGCCGACCACCCGGTCATGCTCGAGAAGGAGCCGAACAACACGCGCGACGCGGCGCAGCCGCTCAAGCTCCCGTGCTGGGTGGCCGGCAGGCTGGACAGGCCCGGAGACGTGGACTGGTACTCATTCGACCTCGACGCCGGGCAGTCCGTGGCCGTCGAGGCGTTCGGCGAGCGTCTGGAGCGTCCCGGCGACCTGTTCCTCCTCGTCACCGACGACAAGGGCTCCGACCTCGCTCAGTTCGACGACCACGGCCCCCAATTCAACGCCCTGGCCCTGTTCAACCGCGACCCGCAGGGCACGTTCACCGCCCCGCGTAAGGGACGCTACCACCTGCTCGTGCAGGACCGCTACCGTCAGGGCGGGCCGAGGCACGTCTACGCCCTCCGCCTCGCGAAGCCCGAGCCGGATTTCCACCCGGTGGCGTACCACGCCACCAACCCGCACCCCACGTCGCCTCTCGTCCGCGCCGGCGGCTCCGATCACCTGGAAATCTACCTCAACCGCCGCGACTACAGCGGGCCGGCCGTCATCGAGGTGAAGGGCCTGCCGCCGGGCGTGGCGTGCCCTCCCGTCCACGTCAGCCCGCAGGCGCAGAACGCCAACGTCGTCTTCACGGCCTCGCCCGAGGCCAGGGACTGGGAGGGGCCGATCACCCTCACGGCGACGGCGGACGGCGGGAGGCTGATCCGCCCGGTAACCTTCGTGCAGCGGCGCTGGGCCATCGACAACGTCAACACCTCGCGCGTGTGCCGCGAGGGCTGGCTCGCCGTCCGTCAGGGGGCGCCCTACGGCGTGACGCTCGCCGCCACGGCGAAGGCAGAACAGGGCGGGACGGCGGCCTTCCGCGCGTCGGTCCGCCGCTCGGCGGGCTTCACAGGCAAGGTTCAGCTCACGGGGCTGAACCTGCCGCCGGGCTTCTCGTTCGCCACGGCGGAGATCCCCGCCGGCAAACCGGACGCGGAGGTCAGATTGAAGATCCAGGCGAACGTCCCGCCGGGGACGTACTCCATCGCGCTCCAGGCGGACGCCCAGGTGCCGTCCGAGAAGAAGACGCTCCGCGTGCCGTCGGCCACGACGCCGCTGACGCTCACGGTGGAAGCGGCGCCGAAGAAGAAGTGACCTGTCACGCCCGTGCAGTCACGGTAGGGCGAGGCACCGGCCCAGCCGCACGACACCACCGGGAGGGCGAGGCTCCTGCCGAGCCGTCGATGACTGGGAGCGCAGCGACACCGGTTCGTTCAACGCGGATGCCTCAATCATCGATCGGCTCGGCAGGAGCCTCGCCCTCCCCGTGTGACGTTGGGGAAGTGATCTGTCACGTTCCGCGCGCCCGTCCGTAGGTGTTGCATGAGGGCCATCCGGGCGGCGATCCGCCGTCGGGTGGCCCCTTCAGGGAACACCCTCGATGGGCAAACGCGACGAGATGCCGGCCCGCCTCAGCCCGCGCAGGCAGCGCCTCTACGAGCAGGGCGAGCTGGACCGCCGGTACCGCGTCGCCGACCAGGAGCGTCTCGAGGCCCGCGTGGGCCGATTCCTCCGTCGGCGGGCGGGCCGGCGGTGGGCCGACGTCTGGCCGGAGGTGGACGCCTTCCTCCGCAAGGGCCGCGAACACCCCGAGATCGTCGCCCGCGTGCGCCGCGGCCTGCTGGACGTCGTCGCGTGTGACCGGTCCTTCCGGCACGCCGGCGGCGCGAACCTCCACGTCGTGGACGGCGTCCTTGTCGCCGGGGAGCCGCGTCGCAACCGGGGCGTCACCGTCGCGCCGACATTCTCCGCCGCCGACCTGATGGCCCAACCCGAGCTGATCGAGAGATGACCGACGCATGAACATCCTGCACCTCGACAAGGCGTTCTCCCGCATCGGCGCCCGCGTCCGCTTCGGACCCGGAAGCATCGACGTGCTGCGCGACGACGCCGGCGAGTTCTTCCGCCTCGACCTCGACACGGCGAAGGCCGGCGGCTACGAGGCCCTCGACGTGCAGCCGCGCCGCCGCCACCTGGTCCTCGTCGGCGGCGACGAGCGCTTCCTGTGCGGCCACGACGAGCGTCACTGGTTCGTCGCCGGCATCGCCTCGCGCCGGCCCGCCACGGTGAGCGCCGCGATGGATTCGCTGATGCCGCCCGACGCCCGGCAGGCCGTCCTCCGCGCGAAGGTGCGTCACCGGCGGCGGCACCGCCGGCACAACCCGGCGTACCTGCGTCAGGGCGAGTGGTTCTTCCTGTCGGCGCCGGACTTCTCCACGTCCCGCCCCACGCTCCGCAACGAGGCCCTGCGCCGCGGCGGCGGCAAGCCGCACGTGGTCGAGGAGGTCGCCCGCGCCGGCGGCGAGGCGGTGTACGTCAGCCGGACGTTCCCCAACGGCCTCACCGAGGCGCAACGGGAGGACCTCCGCCGCTCCGACCCCGCCCTCTTCGCCGCTCAGACCTGGACGGCGATGAGCCGCAACGCGACGGTGTACGCGCGGGGCCGCGTGACGCACGCCGACCACGCGACGCTTCACCTCGACGGCTGGCACCGCGTCCTGATGGCCGCCGAGGCGTCCTCGCGGAATCTGGCGTTCCTCGATTGAGGCCCGATGACGAAGCGCGAGCTGATCCGGTACGCGGTCTCGGGCAGCCTGCGGCTGTTCGACAGCGAGTGCGGCGTGCGCTGGGAGAACCTCCCCGCCGCCGAGCGCGCCGACTGGTTCGAATTCTTCGACATGTGCCGTGACGACCCTTCGCCCTACACCGAGCCGCTCATCGAGGCGATCACGGCCGGCCTGCGCCCGCAGAAGGCCGAGGTCGAGATGGGGTACTCGATCTGGCTGCCCACGGAAGGCACGCGGCGCATCTGGTTCTTCCGCCCCGGCAAGGTGTTCGGGCCGCCGTGCGTCCTGCCAGCCGTCTTCGCGGAGCCGACGCACTACCTCGCCGACACCGTCCCGGCGAACGGGCGGCGGCTGTGCATCCCGGCGGAGAGGGTGGGCGGCCGCTGGCACCGGCGCTTCCGCAAGACCGCCCACGCCGTCCGCGCCTTCCGCCACGTCGCCCACGCCTGGGCGTTCCTCTTTTCACTGCTGTGAGGCCGACATGAAGCGTTCCGAACGGCAGTCACTTGCCCAGGAGACGGTCGAGATCCTCCGCCGGGGCTGGTACGCCCTGCCCGACGGGCGCAAGGTGAGTGTCGCCCCGCTGGTCGAGCGCTGCCGCGAGGCGACGCGCCACCTCGCGGCGGAGGAGGTCGCGCTCCTCCGCCCCGGCTCTTCGCTGGGCCATCCGACGCACATCGACGTGCGTAACGAGACGACGCTCCAGGGCATCGCCCGCCTCCTCGGCGAGGGGCACGCCCGCGTCGCCGCGCTCAATTTTGCATCGGCGAAGAACCCCGGCGGCGGCTTCCTCAACGGGAGCCAGGCGCAGGAGGAGTCGCTGGCACGCAGCTCCGGCCTGTACGCCTCGCTCTGCCGTGCCCCCGCCTACTACTCGCGGCACCGGAACGGCACGTCCTGCCTCTACACCGATGACATGATCCTGTCGCCGGACTGCCCCATCTTCTGCGACGACGAGGGGGCGCTGCTGGAGACGCCGCACGTCGTCACGTTCATCACCAGCGCCGCCCCGAACGCCGGGGCGATCACGCCGCGTGAGCGTCCGCTCCTCGCCGACACGCTACGTCGGCGTGCAGAGGGCGTGCTGGCGCTGGCGGCGATGGAGGGTCACGAGGCCCTGGTCCTCGGGGCGTGGGGCTGCGGCGTCTTCCGCAACGACCCCGAGATGGTCGCCGGCACGTTCGCCATGCTGCTCAGGGGCGTGTGGGCGGGGCGGTTCCGCCGCGTCGCCTTCTCCGTCCTTGACTCGTCGGCGGAGGCGGCTACCCTGAAGGCGTTCGAGCTTGCGCTGGCGTGAGCGGACATCCCATAAACAAGCGCGACCTCATCAAGTACATCTGCTCCGGCGGGCTGCGGATGTACGACGACGAATGCTCGGTCCGGTGGGCGAACATGCCGGACGACGAGCGCGCCGACTGGCTCGTCTTCTTCGACATGTGTCGCGATGAGCCGACGCACCACACCGAGGAGGTCATCGCCGCCATCACGGCCGGCCTGTGCCCGCGCAAGGTGACGGCGGTCCGCAGCGGGCTGGGGCCGTGGCAGGGCAGGGTCGTGGAGGGCCCCGCCGAGAAGCTGTGGTACTTCCGCGCCGGCAAGGCCTTCGACGGCAAGGCCGGCACGATCCCCGATCCGCTCGACGGGTTCACGCACTACCTGGCGCGGGCGTCGGACGGGTACCGGCTCCAGGCCGGCGGCAGGCTGTTCTGCGTGCCCGTCGCTGAGGTGGAGGGCTGGCTCGCCACCTACTTCCGCCGCACCGCCATCCCCGCCTACACCTTCAAACACCCGGCCCACGCCTGGGCGTTCCTGCTCTCGTTCCTGTGAAGCGGAACCCCGTGTGATTGACGCCGGGAACGTCGGCCCCCGGCTCGTCCGATCAACCGATTACGGCGCGGAGGTGAAGATCACCCGCGCCGTCTCGCCGGCCTTGATCCCCACGACGCGGTACTGCTCGACCTCGCTGCCGGGGGCGCCCCACCTCGCCCGCAGGCTGTAGATCTGCATGGCCCCGGCGGCCAGCTCCGGCGTCTTGAATGTGCGCTCACCGTTGCCGGCCAGCTCCTCCTTCTCGACCCACACCTTCGCGCCGGCGGGTGCCGTCACCTTGATCGTGCCGAAGGTGCCGGCGGCGGGGACGGGCTGGAGGACCGGCGTCCCGGTGACGGGGGCCGGCGTGCGGAGGACGGGCAGGCCGTCCGGGCCGGGCACGGAGATCGGCGGGTTGGTGGGGTTGAGCGGGAACGCCCGGTACTGGATGGGGCGCTCGTAGGGGCGGTAGGGCGTGATGCCGGCGGGGTAGGCGAGCGGGTCGCGCCGCCAGGTGTCCGTGCTGTTGAAGGCGAACCCGTATCCGTAGGCCGTGTTGTACGGCAGCAGGTGGCCGCCGGTGTACGGCCCGTAGTACATGGCGCCGCCGATGCCCTGGTTGAAGGGGCCGGCCTGCGACGAGGCGGCGACGACGGCCGACGCCAAGAGGGCGATCTTCCACATCCTCATGATTCCGCTCCCTGGGGGTGAGTACCTTCCCTGAGTGCGGACGCTCCCTGTCCGATGCCGCCGATCCCTGGCGCACCACACGAGGCAGGACAAGTGTGCGCGCGCGGGGCGGCGTGTCCACCGGCGGGGCCGGAAACAGGGCGTCAGGCGAGGAGGGGCTTGACGACGTTGCCGTGTACATCGGTCAGGCGGTGGTGCCGGCCCTGGAACTTGAACGTCAGGCGCCTGTGGTCGATGCCCAGCAGGTGCAGCATGGTCGCGTGCAGGTCGTGGACGTGGACGGCGTCCTCGGTGATGTTGTAGCTGAAGTCGTCGGTCGCCCCGTAGGTCAGGCCGGGCTTGATGCCGCCGCCGGCCATCCAGATCGAGAAGCAGCGCGGGTGGTGGTCGCGTCCGTAGTCGTCACGCGTCAGCCTGCCCTGGCAGTACACCGTCCGCCCGAACTCGCCGCCCCACACGACCAGCGTGTCGTCCAGCAGGCCGCGCCGCGCGAGGTCGCTGACCAGGGCCGCCGAGGCGCGGTCGGTGTCGCGGCACTGGCCCTCGATCTGCTTCGGCAGGTGGAGGTGCTGGTCCCAGCCGCGGTGGTAGAGCTGCACGAACCTCACCCCGCGCTCGACCAGCCGCCGGGCCAGCAGGCAGTTGGCGGCATAGGTCCCAGGCTTCCTCGCGTCGTCGCCGTAGAGGTCGAAGGTCGAGGCCGGCTCTTTCGAGACATCCGCCAGCTCAGGGACGCTCGTCTGCATGCGGAACGCCATCTCGTACTGCGCGGTGCGCGTGGCGATCTCGGGGTCGCCGACCTCGCCGAGACGCATGGCGTTGAGGGCGGCGAGGTCGTCGAGCTGGCGGCGGCGGGTACCGGCGTCGATGCCGTCGGGGTTGCCGAGGTACAGCACCGGGTCGCGTCCGGGGCGGAACTTCACCCCTTGATGGCGCGTCGGCAGGAAGCCGCTCCCCCATAGGCGGTCGTAGAGCGGCTGGTCCGCCGGGTTGCCGCTGCCCTTGCTGGTCATGACGACGAAGGTCGGCAGGTCGCGCGACATGCTCCCCAGGCCGTAGGACAGCCACGAGCCGATGCTCGGGCGGCCGGCGAGCTGCGCCCCCGTCTGGAAGAAGGTGATGGCCGGGTCGTGGTTGATCGCCTCGGTGAACATCGAGCGGACGATGCACAGCCGGTCGGCGATCTGCGCCGTGTGCGGCAGGAGCTCGCTCAGCCACGCGCCGCTCTTGCCGTGCCGGGTGAATTTGTACTTGCTGGCGGCGACGGGGAACGATGACTGCGTCGCGGTCATGCCGGTGAGGCGCTGGCCCTTGCGGACGGCGTCGGGCAGCTCCTTGCCCTGCAGAGCGGCGAGCTTGGGCTTGGGGTCGAAGAGATCGATCTGCGACGGCGCGCCGGACTGGAAGAGGTAGATCACCCGCTTCGCCTTGGGCGCGAAGTGGGGCAGGCCCGGCAGGGCGTCGATGGCCGGAGTGGGCGGCGCGGCGGCGTGGCCGTCCTCGCGGAGGAGGGCGACGAGGGCGGGCAGGGCGAGGAAGCCGCGTCGGGTGATGGGATGCATCGCTTACTCCCTCGTGATCGCCTCGTCCAGATTCAGCAACACGCCCGCCACCGCCGTCAGCGCCGCCAGCTCCACCGGGTCGCCGGCCACGGGCGACTCACCGGCGCCGATCAGCTTCCGGGCGGCATCGGGATCCTTCGCGTAGTGCGCCCGGTGGCGCAGCAGCCCGGCGAGCAGCAGTTTCGCCTCGGCGTCGCGTGGCCGGCGGGCCAGGATTGAGCGCGTCATCCACTTGATGCGCGACGCATCGTCCTTCCGGGCCAACGCTTTCTGAGCCAGGACGCGGCCCGCCTCGACGTAGGTGACATCGTTGAGGAGGTTGAGCGCCTGCAGCGGCGTGTTGGTGCGTGTCTCGCGGACGCTGCACGCCTCGCGACCCGGCGCGTCGAACGTGGCCAGCCCCGGCGGCGCCACGGTCCGCTTCCAGAAGACGTACACGCCGCGACGGTACAGCGCCGGACCGCTGTCGCGCCGGTACTCGATGTCGGCCAATTCGCGCCAGAGGCCCGCCGGCTGGTACGGCTTGACGCTCGGCCCGCCGAGGTCGTTGGTGAGGAGGCCGGACGCGGCGAGGGCCTGGTCGCGGATCATCTCGGCGGACAGGCGGAGCCGCGGCATGCGGGCGAGCAGGCGTGCCGGGGCGGCGTTCATCCGCGACGACTGGGCGTAGGCCCGGCTGGAGACGATCAGCCGCAGGATGTGCTTCACGTCCCAGCCGCTCTCCATGAATTCGACGGCGAGCCAGTCGAGCAGCTCCGGGTGCGACGGGGCCGCGCCCTGGCTGCCGAAGTCGTCCACGGTCTCGACGAGGCCGGTGCCGAAGAGCATCTGCCACAGCCGGTTGACGGCGACGCGTGCCGTCAACGGGTTGTCCGGGGCGACGAGCCAGCGGGCGAGGCCGAGGCGGTCGGCGGTGAGGTCCCTGGGCATCGGCGGCAGGACGCCTGGGGTGCCGGGGGAGACGCGCTCGCCGGGGGCGTCATACTGGCCGCGTTTGAGGATGAATGTCTCACGCGGCTTCGGCATCTCCTCCATGACCATCGTGGTCGGGAGGGAGTCGAGGAGCGCCTGACGGCGGTCCCACGCCTCGTCGCTCCGCCGGATGGACTCGCGCAGCTTCGCCGTCCCGTGGTGCGCCTGGAAGTACCGTTCCAGCTTCGCCGCCTGCCCGAGGGTCATCTTCTCGAAGGGGATCTTGCGGATGGCGGCCACGCTCTCCGGCGTGGCCAGCTCGGCGGCCTCATCCCCCCCGATGTCGCGTGCGAAGGTCCGCACGTCGCGGATCTCCCCGGCGAACCGCGGCCCCGTGCCCCCGGCCCCGACACGGAACGGTGCCTTCGAGTCGAACGGCTGGTTCAGCTCGTCGAGGAGGACCTTGAGATCCGCCCGCTTCCCGCCGATGTAGACCCTCACGCCCCGCGCCCACCGCGACCCGTCGTAGGTGACGACGACGTTTGTTGCCCTCTTCATCGCCACCGGGGAAGAGGTCTCGACGCGGATGGCGTCGTCGAGGCGGCGCTTGATGAGGTTGACCTGGATGCGGCCCTTGACCAGCTCGACGGAGTAGCCGGAGCCGTCGGGGCTGTCGTCCCGGCGCGAGAGGATCACGCCGTCCGGCTTCTCCGGCGTGACCGTCGCCGCGAGGGAGAACCGAGCCGTGTAGGCGAAGCGGCCCTCGTCGGCGTACTCCGCCCCGGCCTTCACGTCGGGCAATGCCTTTTCCCCGCGGAGCGGCGGCTGTGGCCTGTCGGCGGCAACATCCTCGCGCAGCCAGTCGAGGGCATTTGGCTCCCCCTCCTTCATCCTGTTGGCGGCGTGGAAGTCGTCGTCGGCCTTCTTCAGCTCCTCCGCCTGCCGCCTCGTCGGCGACAGGACCATCGGCGGCGAGTTGCCGAACTTCACCGCCTTGCCGCGCTCCGGCACGTTATTGAAGAACGCGAACAGCCGGTAGAAGTCCCTCGTCGGCAGTGGGTCGAACTTGTGGTCGTGGCACCGCGCGCACGTCATCGTCAGCCCCAGCCAGACCGTCGCCGTCGTCTCGACGCGGTCGGCGACGTACTCGGCGGCGTACTCCTCGGGGACGATGCCGCCCTCGGCGTTGCCGCGGTGGTTGCGGTTGAACCCCGTGGCGATGACCCGCTGGGAGGACGCCATCGACTGGTACGCCACGTCGGGGCCGCTCTGGCTGCCGATCACCGGCCTGTTCCGCAGCCTCTGTTCCCGGTCGAGAAGGTCGCCGGCGAGCTGATCGATGGTGAACTGGTCGAACGGCATGTTCGCGTTGTAGGCGTCGATCACCCAGTCACGCCACCGCCACATGATGCGGTCGCCGTCGTTCTGGTAGCCGCTCGTGTCGGCATACCGCGCCGCGTCCAGCCAGCGGATCGCCATGCGCTCGCCGTACCTCGGCGACGCCAGGAGCCGGTCGATCACCCGCCGCCGCGCGTCGGGCCGGCGGTCCGCGAGGAAGGCGTCCTGCTCCGCCACCGTCGGCGGGATGCCCGTGAGGTCGAGCGTCACGCGGCGCAGCCACGCCTCCGCCGGCGCCTCCGGGGCGAACGACAGCCCGTCCTTCTCCAGCCGTGCGAGGAGGAAGTGGTCGATGGGGCTCTCGACGCGCCCCTTCACCGCCGGCACCGCCGCACGCGTCGGAGCGATGAAAGCCCAGTGCGGCTGCCACCGCGCCCCGGCGTCGAGCCAGCGCTTCAACACGGCCTTCTCGCCGTCGGTCAACTGCCGGGCCATCGACGCCGGCGGCATGCGGCCCTTGCCGTGCGCCGAGACGCGCTTCCAAAGCTCGCCCTTCAGGACCGCCTTCGCCCCGTCCTCGGTGTCGAGGCGCAGCCCCGCCTTGCGTTTGGCCGCGTCGGGGCCGTGGCACGCGAAGCAGGCGTCCGACAGGATCGGCCTGACATCGCGGTTGAACGAGACATCGCCGGCGGACGGCAGGAGCAGCGCGGCGAGGAGGAGGGTCGGCATGGCGGCACCGTGGAGGGTTGCCCTCATGCTACCCGGCCGGCGGGCAACCCTCAATGCCCCGTTTTCACCCTTCCCGCCCCGATCACTGCCTGCTATCCTCTCATCCAATCCTCATTTCCCTTCCGCCGCCCGGCGGCGTCACTCAGGAGCGACCCATGCGACCCCACGCCGACCCAGGGCGCCGCGCCTTCACGCTCATCGAATTGCTCGTCGTGATCGCCATCATCGCCGTCCTCATCGGCCTCCTGCTCCCGGCCGTCCAGAAGGTCCGCGACGCGGCCTCGCGCCTCCAGTGCGCCAACAACCTCAAGCAGATCGGCATCGCCCTGCACACCCACCACGACCTGCGGGGAGGCTTCCCGCAGGGCGGGAGCAACATCTCGACCGAGAGCGCCGGCAGGCCGACCGTCCGCGACGAGTGGTCCTGGGCCTACCACCTCCTGCCGTTCGTCGAGCAGGCCGCCCTGCACGCGCATTCGGATCACACCGTGATCGACTCCACGCCGGTCAACACGTACTACTGCCCCGCCCGCCGCCTCCCACTCGATGTCAACGGCCGCGCCAAGAGCGACTACGCCGGCTGCGCCGGCGACCAGCCCTCGACGGGGAAGAACGGGGTCATCGCCCGGGGCGACAAGGTCTTCGTCGGCATCAGGCACATCACCGACGGGACGGCCCACACCATCGCCGTCTCCGAGAAGCGGATGAACCTGGATGCGTTCGGCACCGCGACCGACGACAACGAGTGGTACAACAGGCCGGGTTGGAACGGCGATTTCGAGATCTACCGCAGCGGGGCCGTCCCCCCGCAGCCCGACTTCAACGGCGCCATCGGCGACACCGGCACCCAGCAGGCCTTCGGCTCCTCGCACCTCGGCGGCCTGAACGCCGTCTTCGCCGACGGCTCGGTCCGCTTCATCTCGTACGGCATCACCCCCGACAACTGGCGCCGCGCCTGCGTCCGCAACGACAAGAAGCCGGTCAACGCCGAGTGACGCCTCTGTCCCGTGCGGCCGCGACGCCGACGTCGCGGCCGGTCCGGTAGGGGGGATTCACGAATCCCACTTCCCGCGGCGGCCCGCCCCCGCTATCATTCTCACCATCCTCTCATTGACCCGTGCGATCCAATGCCGACAACCATGCGGGAGATGCCGCGCCCACGACCTCCGCGCCCCCGTGCGTCGAGGAGGCGTCGCGCGCGTGCGGGCTTCACGCTGGCCGAGCTGCTGGTCGTCGTCGCCATTTCCTTCGTGCTGATCGGCCTGTTGCTGCCCGCCGTCCAGAAGGTGCGGGACGCCGCCGCACGGACGCAGTGCCGGCACAACCTCAAGCGGATCGGCCTGGCCATCCTCGCCCACCACGACCAGCTCGGCGGCTACCCGCAGGGTGGCCTGAACGTGGACGGCGAGAGCGAGGGCCGCCCCGGCCATCGCCCCGAATGGTCGTGGGCCTACCACATCCTCCCCTACCTGGGTGAGGCCGAGCTCTTCCGGTCGTCGTCCGACACCGTCGATTCCACGCCCGTATCCCTCCTCTACTGTCCGACGCGCCGCGCCCCGACCCTGTACGACGGCACCGGCCGCATCGACTACGCCGGGTGCGCCGGCACGAGGCCCGACACCGGGGCGAACGGCATCATCGCCCGCGGGAACGCGATCACGGTCCGCCTCGCCGACGTGGCCGACGGCACCGGCGCCACGGTCATGGTCGCGGAGAAGCGGCTCGACCCGGCCGGCCTGGGCACCGCGCCCGACGACGACGCCCCCTGGAACCGCCCCGGCTGGAACGGCGACGGCGAGTGCTACCGGGTCGGCACGGAAAGCCCCGCCCGCGACGGCGCCGGAGACGCGCCCCGTCTCGGTTTCGGCGCCGCACACTCGGCCGCCTTCCACGCCCTCCTCGCCGACGGCTCGGTCCGCGCCGTCTCGTACTCCGTGGACCTCACCACGTGGGCCAGGGTCTGCGTGCGCAACGACGGCACCGGCTACATCCCGGATTGAGGGGTGCGGAGTGCAGAGTGCAGAGTGAACAGCCGATGCCCGGCTGGCCACTCTGCACTCTGCACTCTGCACTCCGAAGAGGTTACTTGGCGGGCTCGACGTAGCGGATCGAGATGCCGCCCAGCCGCACCGGGTTGGTCAGGGCGTCGGTCTTCACCGGGCCGGCGGGGGCCTCGTTGACCTCGGCCACCATCACGCCCTTGAAGCTCCGCGCCCGGAACGGCAGGATCTCCAGCCGGTTGGCGTCGGCCAGCGCCTTGCGGGCGTCCGGCAGGGTCTTCGGCTTCTTGCCCTTGCTCAGCGACCGCGTGCTGAAGGTCAGCTCGTCCGTCGGCGGGTCATCCTTCTCACGGGACGTGAACACGTCGAGGTCGATCCAGCCGCCCCGCGGGCCCATCTCGGCGATCCGCGCCGCCGACGCGTCGTCGTCGAGGACCTTGAACGGCTTCTCGGTCAGCTCGTCGCTGCCCTCCGCCTTGCGGTAGTAGAAGCCGGTGTACCCCTCGCGCGTCCCCTTCTTGTCCGGGGCGTAGATCCACTTCTTGCAGGCCACCGCCTCGTCGGTCTCCTCGGCGAACGTGCTGAGGCCGTTGACGCGGAGGACGACGCCGAGCTTCTCGGCCCCCTCGCTGATGCGGGTCAGGTAGACGGCGACCTTCTGGCCGGGCTTCGGGGCCGCCACCTGGTACTGCACCTGCTGGGCGCCCTCGACGCCCGACGTGACGGCCTTGATCTCCTGCTTGACGCCGTCGTACTCGATCTCCAGACGCATGCCGGCGATGTTGTCGGGGGCGTGCGACCCCTCCTCCTTGGGGCCGGGCTCCTTCTTCTTGCCCTCGTCCTCCTTCTGCACCATCTCGATGGCGTCGTTGTCGAGGTCGTCCGGCTTGGTGTCCTTGCGGATGGCCCGCGAGGCGACGACGGTGACGTTGTAGCCCAGGTCGCGCAGCAGCGAGCGGTCGGTGTTCACCTCGAACGAGTGCAGCTTCGTCATCGCGAGCTTGCCGGCTTTGAGCGAGTCGGCGGTCACGAGGCGGATCTCGACGGAGGTCTTCTTGCGGTCGCCGGCGTTGGTGATGATGCCGCTCAGGAAGGCGTCGGCCTTCACCTTGTCGTCGCCCCAGGCCGGCTCCTTCTCGTCGAGGAAGAGGCGGCGGAAGGCCGACGACTTCTTGGCCCAGGCGTCGCCGGCGGCGCTGTCGCGGACGACGCGGATGGGCTCCTTGCCGCCGCCGTGCCGCAGAACGAGGGCGTTCTCCAGGCGGGTCGGCAGCGTCGCCGAAAGCGGCGAGGAGGTGAAAGACGCGGGCCGCGTGCCGAGTTTGACCTGGAAGGGCAGGACGCCCACGGTCTTCACCCCGGCCTTCTTGAGGGCGGCGAGGATCTCAGGGACGTTGTCGATCAGCCCCTTGTCGAGGTTGGCGGCCGGGGCCGGTGCGACGAGGAGGGCGACGGCGGCCAGCGCCAGGCCCGTTTTCAGTCTCATGGTCATTGGGAACTTCTCTCGGGTTGGGTGGGATCCGGGCCGGGGTTGCTCAATCGACGACCTTGGTGCCGGAGGCCGGCTTCTCGTAGTAGCGGATCGAGATGCCGCCGACGGCCCTGGCGTTGGGCAGGTCGGACGACTCGTAGGGGGAGGGATTGGCCGACTCGGCGCCGAGGACGATGAGCCCCCCGCGCGACTTGACGGTGACCATGGGCGAGAGGAGCTTGATGTTGTTGGCCTTGGCGATCTTCGCCTGGACCTCCTTGAGGGTCGCCCCCCGCGCCTTCGTCGCCGACCGCGTGCTGATCGTCAGGCCGTCCGGGTCGTCGGGCTTGTCGCCGCCCGGCGCGCCGGCGGCGAACACGTCGAGGTCGATCCAGCCGGCCCTTGACCCCATCTCGCTGATCTTGACGGCCGACTCCTCCGCCGTCAGGACCTTGAACGTCCGCTCGACGAGGTTGTCGCCCTCGCGGAAGTAGAAGCCGGCGTACTCCTCGCGCACGCCCTTCTTGGAGGCGGCGTAGATCCACCGGTTGCAGCCCTCCGGCGGGGCGTCCTGCTCCTCCAGCACGCTCTTGCCGTTCACGCGCAGCACCACGCCGAGCTTGGTGTCGTCCTCGGCGACGCGCGTCAGGCAGATGACGACCTTCTGGCCGGGCTTCGCCGCCGCCACCTGGTATTGCGGCTGGCGCTGGCCCTTGTCGCCCGCGATGGCGGTGACCTCCTGCTTGACGCCGTCGTACTCGATCTCCAGACGCATCCCGCCCACGTCACGGGCGCTGTGCGAGGTCGGGGTGCCGGGGCCGGGCTGGGGCTTGAGGCCGTCCTCCTCCTCCTTGACCTGCTTGAGGGCCTGCTGGTCGAGGGCGCGGGACGTGACGCCGCGGGCCTTGACGGCCGAGCGCGACAGGGCATACGCATAGCCCAGATCGCGGAGCAGGGCGCGGTCGGTGCCGCACTTGATGGTGAGGAGCTTGACGGCGGCGGGCCGCCCGTCCTTCCACGAGCCGGGCTTCAACAGCTCGAGGGCCACCGAGGTGGACTCGCGGCTGTCGGCGCTGTTGACGACCTCGCCGGTGATGAAGGCGTCGGGCTTGATGGCGGCGCTGCCCCAGGCGGGCTGGTAGTCGAGGGTGAACAGGCGGTTGAAGGCGGCCCGTGTGGTCGTCCACGAGCCGACACGGGCCTTGGAGCCCGTGGCGGCGGCGTCGCGGATGACGCGGATGGCGGACTTCTCGTGGCCGCCCTGGGTGAGGATGAGGGCGTTCTCCAACCGCCCGGGGAGGTTGGTGGCCAGGGGGGCGGATGTGAAGCCGGCGACGCGCGTGCCCTTCTTGACGCGGAAGGGGAGGATGCCGACCGTCCTGACCTTCTCCTCCTTGAGGGCGTCGAGGAGGTCGGGGCATTTGACCAGCAGGGCTTTGTCCAGGGAGGCGGTGCGGCCCGCCCCCGTCAGAACGAGGATGGCTGCCGCGGCGGCGAACAGGACGGTCTTTCTCATGGACGTGCCTTTCCAGGCGCTTGCGTGCGCGGGCTCCCTGAGAGTATATGCGTAGGACGGACGGCCCGGCGGACAACAATCCGCGTCTCAGGAGGCCGGGCGGACCCGCGCCTGCCAGGCCGGGAGCAGGTGCAGGATGTCGCGGTGGCCGGGCGCCAGCTCGGCCAGCTCGCCGCCCCGCTCGACGGCACGCTCGGGGGCGCCGGAGGCGGCGTGGCAGCAGGCGGCCTCGTAGAGCAGGTCGAGGCGGGCGGGGTCGGCGGGGGGGGCGCAGGCGAGGGCGTCTTCGAAGTGCCTGAGCGCCCTGGCGGTGTTGCCCCAGGCCAGCCAGCAGTGCCCCAGCCCGCCGAGGGCGCGCCAGCGGGCCTGCTCGTCGGCGCAGGCCAGCGTCAGCTCGCGGATGGCCTCCTCGATCTGCCCCAGGCGGAGCAGGCAGGTGCCGAGGTCGAGGCGGAGGCGAGGCTGGCCGGGGAAGCGGTCGGCCCGCAGGCGGCACAGGTCGGCCTCCTGGGTGAGGATCTCGCGTTCGAGGGCGGCGCGGATCTCCTGCAGGCCGACGTCCCCTGGCGAGGTGGAAAGCTTGTCGAGGGTGATGGCGAGGTCGCGGCGGAGGGGTTCGATGGCGAGGCACGCCATCTCCTCGGACAGCTCGAAGGCGTTGCCGGCGGGGCCGAGGCCGGCGGCCAGCACCTGGTACGCCTGCTCGTGCCTCCCCGCCTGCTTGTACAGGGCGGACAGGGCGAGATAGGGCGCGGGGGAGGTGGGGTCCGCGTCGATGGCATGGCGCAGGGCGGAGGCGACGCGCTCGACGGGATCGGCGGGGGCGGCGGCCATCTCGGGCGAGGAGGGCGGGGCGGGCTTGGGGGGGCGGGTGAGGCGCGAGGCGGCCTCGGCGTCGCCCGGGTGGCTTTCCGCGATGCGCTCCCAGAGGGCGTGGGCCTGGGAGAAGTTGCCGCGCCGCTCGTACAGGCGGGCGAGGGAGCGGTTCAGCTCGCGGGCGTCGGGGTCGGATTGCCGGGCCTGTTCGAGCGACCAGATGGCGAGGTCGAGCAGGCCGAGGGCGTCGGCGGAGCGGGCGAGGGCGTCCTGGGCGGCCAGGTCCCAGGGGTTGCGGGCGAGGATGGCCTCGGCGTATTCGAACACGTCGAGGTGCCGGGCGGCGGCGGCCGCCCGGCGGAGGCCGATGTGTGCGGGCCAGTTGAGGAGCCAGGCGAACCAGCCGCCGCGCCCGTTGTTGTTGTACCGGGCCTTGCCCGCGCGGCGGAGGGCCTGGCGGAAGAGGAGGTTGCCGGGGTCGAGGCGGCAGCACTCGCGGAGGAGGGAGCAGGCGTGGGCGTGGTTGCCGGCGGCGACGGACTGCCCCGCGCGCTCGAACAGCCCCGTGGCGGCTCGGCGCTGCTCCGGCGTGGCCGGCGTCAGCGGCTGGTCGTGGTCGCGAGTCATGGGCAACCCGGAAAGGGATGGGCCCCCGGATCAGGCTATCCCCCGGCGGGGAGGGGCGTCAAGGGTCGTGAGTAGGGATGAGGGATGAGGGATGAGGGATGAAAAGATAACCAGATCTTCTTTCATCACTCATCCCTCATCGCTCATCCCTTCTGAGAAGTAGGGTGCGAGGGCGTCGCGGAGCATGGCACGGGCGCGGTGCAGGCGGCTCTTGATGGCGGGGAGGGTCATGTCCAGCCGTTCGGCGACCTCGGAGTTGGGCAGGCCTTCGATGTCGGCCATGACGAAGACGACGCGGTAGGCGGACGGCAGGGCGGCGATGGCCTGGTCGATGCGCTGGCGCATCTCGGCCGTCAGGGCGAGGTCGTCGGGGGGGAGGATGCGGCCGGCGGCCTCGAGGGCCTCGTCCTCGCCGTGTACGTCGCTGGTGTTACGCGGGCCGCGGGCGTCGCGGACGGCCTGGCGGCGGCGGTGCGACAGGGCGGCGTTGACCGTGACGCGGTGCAGCCAGGTGGGGAAGGCCGCCTCGCCGCGAAAGGTGGGGAGTTTGCGCACCACCTGGAGGAGGACGTCCTGTGTGACGTCCTCGGCGTCGAGGTCGCTGGCGACCATGCGGCGGGCCATGTTGTAGACGCGAGGCGCGTAGTCGTGGTAGACCCGCTCGGCGGAGAGCGGGGCGGCGGAAAGGCCGTCCGGGGCCGCGTCCCCCGGCAGGGGTGCGGCGGATGATTCGAATGCGTCCATGTTGAGTGCCCCTCGCTCCGGAGGGCAGGTCCGTCAGGCGTGAATTCGTGTTCCAACTCTCAGAGTAGGGGCGTTTGCGGCGGCGGACAAGGGCAGTTGACGCGGGACACGGCGCGTCCCCGCGTGATCACTTCTCGCCCCACTTCGCCCGCCACGACGCGAGCTCCCGTGCCGGCTCGGATTCGGCGCCCGCGACCAGGATCGCACGTTCGAAGGCCTGCCTGGCCTCCTCCCGCTTCCCCTGCCGGGCGAGGGCGATGCCGAGCCTGTAATGCGGTGCCGGCTCGCCGGGGCCGGCCGCCGCGGCCGCTCGGAACTCGTCCGCCGCCTCCGCCTCCCGCCCCAACCCCATCAAGGCCCGGCCGGCGGCGAGGCGTGCGACCATGCCTTCGCCGGCCTTTCTCGCCAGGGACAGCGCCTCCGCGAGCGCCTCCTTGGAGCCGGCCCTCTCGCGGAGCTCCGCCAACCGCAGCAACAGCCGCGATGAATCCGGGAAATGCAGGAGCCCTTCGCGGAGGACCGTCTCGGCCTCGCTGAGTCGGCCCTCAGCCGTCAGCATTTCCGCGGCCCGGAGGCGGAGGATGAACGCCTCCTGGCCATCCGGGCGTGTGAGCGCCCGCAGGGTCGATAGGGCATCGTCCGCCGTCCCCGCCCGCGCCCGTTCCAGGCGAGAGAGCTTATCCACTCGGTAGTCTCGGAGGTCTTTGAGATAGGGGTCCCCCCAGGGTGGGGGCGTCGGGGAGAGCGACCGGGCCCGTGCATCATGCCGGGCAGCCGCCACTGCGTCCCCCAGGTGACGGCATGCCGCCGCCAACTGGCGCGAGGCGTCCCGGGCGAGGCGTGGCTCGGCCAGGACCCCCTCGAACAGGGCGCGTGCCTCGGCCCACCTGCCGCGTTGCATCGCGACCACGCCGCGCACGTAGTCGATGCGTGGCCCCTTCATCCCGGCGAGAGGAGCCAGCTCCGTCTCGGCCTCGTCGGCCCGGCCGAGGCCGGCCAGCACCTCCGCGAGCCGCAGACGGAACAGCGAGAGGTCCGACTCCTCACCCGCGGCAAGGATGGCCCGGCGCAAGGCGGCGATGCCCTCCTCCGGCTCCTCGCGCGTCAGGTGGTCCGCCAGCAGATACGGCCAGGCCGGGTCGGCGGGGTCGAGCCGCTCCGCCTGCCGCAGGCACACGGCCGACTCGGCCCACAGGCCGTGCGCCATGAGGATCTTGCCCAGGGTGCCCCAGGCCGCCGCCGAGGAGGGGTCCTTCTCCACCCGCGCCCGCGCCTCCCGCACGACCAGGGCCAGGTCCTCGTCCAGGCCAGAGAGGTCCAGGCCGGGCGGACGCGGGGCCGCCTCCTTGCGCCCCCAGGACACCCACACAAGGAAGGACGCCCCCGCCAGGAGGGCGGCCAGCAACAATGGCCAGCGCCAACGGGTCATCGGCCACCCCGAACCTTCCCCGTATCCTTTTCCACGATCCGGTGCTGATCTGCCGGACCACCGGAGAACCGCTCGCGCACCCCATCCGGCCAGCGCACCTCGATCCACTCGGCCTCGGCCGCCGGCCCCAGCCCGACATGGACGCGGGGGTCGCCGCTCGTCAGATAACCGCCAGCGGGGTTGGCCGTCCGCACCCACGTGCGGCCTCCTGCCCGCACCGTGATCTCGGCGCCGTAGGCGTCGCGCTTACGGGTCGGGTCAACGGCCCGGACGCCCAGCCAGTGCCCACGCGGGGTGACGTTCCGCAGCAGGCGGGCGGGCCCGCCAACCGGGAGGACCACAAGGCAGAGCCCCCCGTCGCCGTACAGATCGGCGGTGATCAGCCCACGCCCGACGTTCGCCGCGCCGCAGTACGCCCCCTCTCGGGGGGAGACATCGCGGAAGCCCCCCTTGCCGTCGTTGACGAACATCTGGTTCCGCTCCGAGTACTGGCTCAACCGCTCGCCGAGCCCCGATCCGGGGTCGGGGCCGCGTTGCCGCGTGATCGCCCCGTTGGCGACGGCGGCGTCGAGGTACCCGTCGTTGTCGAAGTCCGCGAGCACCGCCCCGAAGCCGGTCCCTTTCCAGCGCGTGCGGTTCATGCCGGACGCGCCGGTCCCGTCGCGGAACTGTCCGCGGGGGCCCTGCCTCCACAGGGTGTTTGTCTCGACCCGGAGGTGGGTGACGAACAGGTCCTCCAGCCCGTCGCCGTCGATGTCCCCCCACGCGATGCCCATGTTGGCCTCGGCCACGCCCATGGCGTTGACCGCCACCCCACGGGCCAGGGCCTCCTCCTTGAAGGTGCCGTCCTGCTGGTTCATCCACAAGTGGTTGGGCGCCCCGTCGTTGGCGACGAAGATGTCCGGCCAGCCGTCGCCGTCGAAGTCGGCGGCGATGACCCCCAGGCCGGGGCCTGGGCGCCGTCCGACGCCCGACTCGAAGGAAACGTCCTTGAATTTCCCGGCGCCGAGGTTGCGGTACAGCTTGCCCGCGGTCCCCTTGAACATGGCAGGCGAGCAGTAGTCGCGGTGGCCCGAAGGGTTGGAGCAGGGCCAGCCCGGCTCGTAGGCGATGTAGTTGGCCACGAACAGGTCGAGCCGGCCGTCGCGGTCATAATCGACGAAGGCGGCGGACGTGGCCCAGAGCGGGTTGACAAGGCCGGAGCCGCCGGTGGCGTCCTGGAACTTGCCCCCACCCAGATTGCGGAAGAGGCGGACGCGGCCGAATTCGCAGAGCAGGACGTCGGGCAGGCCGTCGTCATCGAGGTCGCCCACCGCCACGCCGGTGCACCAGCCGGACACATCGAGGCCCGAGCCGGGCGAGATGTCCTCGAACGTGCCGTCGCCCTTGTGGCGGAAGAGCTGGTTCTTCTTGCCCTTCGGCCCGCCCATGTGGACGAGGTAGAGGCCGAACCGCCCGTCGCCTTCGAGGTCGATGACCGCGCCCCCGCTCCCCATGATCTGGGGCATGAAAAAGTGGCTGTCGATGGGGCCTGGGTCGTGATGGAAAGAGAGGCCGGAGCCTGCGGTCACGTCTTGGAACCAGGGCGGGCCATCGGGGTCAGGTCCGGCAGGGACGGGGCGGGTTGCAGGACAGCCGGCCGCGGCGGCGAGCAGCGAGAGGGCAGCGAGGACGGGGAGGAAGCGGGTCATGGCTCGTCGGCCTCTTCCCGGGTCCGCCGTGCCGAATAGGCGTTTGCGGCGGACAGGGAGGGTCGCCCAGCCCATGGAGAGGATCCCCTGGGTGGGGCGAGAGAGAAGTCTCAGGGTAACATCCGCGGCGCGCCGCCGACTCAAAGGTAAGCGAGAGCCGGCGGCTCTCGCCATCCGGTCTTTGACAACCCGATTCAATCGACCTTGATGTCGTGCTTGGTAGTCCCCGAGACGACCTGCACGGTCAACTTCGAGCTGAGGGGGTCGGCCAGGGCGTCGGAGATCGCGAACCACGCCTTCTTGGCGGCCTCGGAGTAGGCCGGCCCCGTCTCCTTCGGTGCGCCTCCGTCAGGCCGGGGAGGGCGTACCGGATCGACGCGCGGGCGCTCACCCGGAGGGGGGGCCGTGGGGTTGGGGCTTGTGACGCCGATCTTCGCCAAACCGACGGGGACGTTCTGGATCGTGTACGTGCCGTCCTCCTGGATCTGGGCACTGTGAGGGGAGCCGTCGCTGGCGACGAGGTTGACGGTCCCGAGGGGTACTATCTTCCCGGCCGAGGTGACGACCGAGCCGGTCACGGTGGAGCGGGCCGGGCCGCAGCCGGCGACGGCGAGTGTGAAAGCGAGGAGGGAGGCGCCGGCGACGCGGCGGACGAGCAACGAGGGGAGCATGGCGCAGGCCCTGGGAATGTTGAGATACAAGAGGACACGGCCCCCGGCGTGGCCGGGGGCCGGACGGTTGTTGGCCTTGGGGGTCAGTTCGCCGGGACGACCTCGCCGCGGTCACGGGTGGCCATCACGGGGATGACCGTCGTGCCGGAGCTGTAGGTGAAGAACCGGACGGAGCCGTCGGCGAGGGCGAAGTTACCGCCGCCGGTGTGTTTGCTCCAGAAGTGAAAGCGGTCACACCCGTCGACCGCCTCGGGGTTGCCCGCGCGCGGCGGCTGGAAATAGGTGGCGACGTTGCCGCAGTTCGAGAAGCCGTAATCGGCGGAGGAGATGACACGCGCCCACAGGATGGAGTCGGTGTCAATATACGCCCACCAGCCCCAGTAGCCGCTGTCCACGGGGGGGCGTTCACCGATGAGCAGGGTGTTGCTGGTGCCGTCGGAGATCTGGACCATGGTGATGTTCCGGTTGGGGTAGACGCCCATGATGCCGGTGTCCCCGCCGTTCGCGTAGTCGGAGTAACGGTCGCCAGTGACGGCGAGGTAGCCGGTCAGGCCGAAGCCGCTGTTCGGCTGGGAGTACTTGTTCATCGGGCAGATGGTGGTCTTGAGCAAATTCCCTGTGGTCCCGGCCTTGGCGACTGCGTCCTGCTCGATGTAGGGCAGGATCTCGCGTATCCAGGCGGTGTAGCCGGGGAAGGTAAGCCGGGCGTCGTGGTAGCCGTGGCAGGCCAACGCGAGCTGTTTGAGGTTGTTCTGGCACTGCATCCGGGACGCCGCCTCGCGGACCTTCTGGACTGCGGGCAGGAGGAGGCCGATGAGGATGGCGATGATGGCGATCACGACGAGTAGCTCGATCAGCGTGAACGCACGCTTCCCACGGGAACGGAACATGAACATGGGTCACTCCTGAGACGAACAATGACGATCCGCCACATGGCGGAGGGAAAAACGAAGAGTCAGTGTGGACATGCGAAGCGCGACGGGGAGGCGGCGCTTCATGAAGCAAAGGAGAAGAAGAGGTCGGAATGGATGGTACACCCCCCGACGGCGGGCGTCAATTAGGCACCGCCCTTTTTTCTCCGGAATCACCGTTACCTTCGCGGACCGAGAGCGTTATCGCTGCTCACCATCCCGGCCGCACTTGCACTCGGTAACAACGTCAATCAGGCTCGTACCTCTCTGCGCGGGGACCTTCAAGCCGGAATTGGCAGGGTCGGCGTAGCGCCAAAGGGTGCGGAACGACCCCCGCACGATAGCCGTATCGGCGGGGGCCCTCGCCGGAGGACAAGCGACGGCGTGCAAGTCGTCTCCAGGCCAGACAAAGGCCGGGAGTGGGGATTGGGACGGGCGGCTGGCCCGGCGCCTCACCTGGCCCCTGCCATGACCTCCAACTGGAGCAGGCTGCGGTTCTGCTCCTTCTCGAGGTACTCGCGGCCCTTCTTGACGTTGACGTGGTCCCACGGCAGCACCTCGCCTGTGGGGCTGTGTCATTGCCGGACGGCGGCGTCGAAGTCGGCGTAGGCGCCGGCGCGGAGGGCGGCCTGGAACCACCGGTCAAGCGTCGGGGCCGATTCGATCTGGCCGATGAGCTGGCGCACGTCCGCCGGCATCTGCCCGGGGAACTTGGCGTCAAGCGAATCGAGGAGCCACTTGCGCTTGACCTCGAGCTCCTTCTGGTCGGCGCCGATCTTGCGCATGGCGTTCATGATGGCCGATTCGCCCATGATCGATTCCTCCTTCAAGCCGCGATCCCACGTCGGCTGGATGCGTCCGAGCTCGGCCAGGATGAGTGCCGTCGCCTGGATCTGGCGTCGTCGGCCCTCGTCGGCCACTGCCGCCTGCAGGACTTCGCGCCACGCCGCCACGATTATGTCGTCATCGGCCCCGGCCATCAAGGGCACCCAGCAAAGGACGGACCACGAACACGTCCCGGCGCGGATGGCTTCCAGTTGTTCGGCGGCCTTGTCGTTGGCAATCTCCCACGGGGCCGGCTCACCGTACAGCCCGTGCCCGCTGGGCGAGCGCATGTCCTCGGCGTTCTTCTCCGGCGACCCCGTGAGGTGGGCGATGGCCGGCATGACGAAATACTCTTGGCCCTCCCACTGGGCGCGGCTGGCGAAGGTGGTGGCCTCCTCCAGGAGCGTCCGCAACTTCGCCTTCTCGGGGTGGCTCTGCCACTCGATGACGACGAGCCAGCGCCGCTCGGCCTTGTCGATGTCGTCGCACTCGGCGACGCTGTCGGCCTCGCGCTCCGGCGACTTCAAGCGCGGGATGGTGTGGGCCGGGAACCAGCGGCGGAACCGAAGGCGGAGGCGCGTGGCGGCGAGGACACGGTCGAGCGTCCCCTGCGGGTCCATCTCGGCGACGAAGCGGGCCGCCTGGTCGAAGTCGTTCACGGGCGCTCCTCACGGCAGGCCGGTGGCGTCGCTCGGACGTAGCTTGCGTGGCCTCGCCAGCTCGCGCCAGACAGCGAACGCGAGGCCGAGCATCATCAGGAAACCAACAAGCACGAACAGCCCCAGCCACCACCTACGTCCGCGGAGGGTTTTCTCCTGCTCCCTCGCGGGGCGCGCCTCCTCCAGGATGCTGGCCGTGGCCAAGTCGAACACGAAGCGGTTGCCGTCGTGCATCGTGACGCGGAGGCATGTGTTGGCATCATCGAGCATCGTCTCGCGGAGCCAAAGATCCTCCGCCCAGGCGTGCGGGGAGCCTCGGGGCGTGCTGTCTGCGAGGCGGTTGTACCAGTGGGTGTGAAGCAGCGTCTCCTTCGCGTAGAACGCGAGATAACTCTGCTGACGGACAATCACAACGCCGTTCATGGCGACGCTGACGCGACGGCCTTCCTCGTACCAGCTCACGGGCCACAGGAGCCGCCCAGGATCGCCGTCGGCGTACATGCCACTCCGCGGGTACTTCTCGCGCAGATCCCGACGGCCGTCTTCGCGGGAGCTGGCGAGGATCACGAGGACGAACTTGCCGTCCGCGCTGGCCCTCTGGAAGGACTGCGGGGCGAGCATCTTCTTGGCCTGTGCAACGGGGCCAAGGGAGGTGAAAACCACGGGCAGGGCCAGCAGCAGAGGCAACCGCTTCATGACGCCCCTCCCGTCATTTCGCCCCAGCCATCACCTCGAGCTGTAACAGGCTCCTGTTCTGCTCCTTCTCCAGGTACTCGCGGCCCTTCTTGACGTTGACGTGGTCCCACGGCAGCACCTCGCTGGTGGGGCGGTGCCGGTGGACGTACCAGTCGAAGTCCACGCCCAGCTCCTTAACCGTGTCCCACCAACGCTCGGCCTTGAAGCACTCGCGCCACCCGTCGAGCCGCGCCCCCTTCCGCCAGGCGCCCTCCAGGACGGCGGCGATGCGGCGGTCGCCGCGCGTCAGCAGCCCCTCCAGCATGCTCGTCTCGATCTCGTGCTGCTTGATCTCCACCGTCCGGTGCCGGCGGCGGGACTTCATGTAGATCCCGGCCTCGCGGAGGTACTCGCGTGACGCCATGCCGTTCCACTGGTAGGGCGTGTGCGGCTTGGGGACGAAGTTCGACACGCTGGCCACCACCTCGCGGTAGCGGCCCGTCTCCTCCTTGCTGATCTGGGCGATGCGGTCGGCCATGTCCACGATGCCGTCGAGGTCCACGCGGCGTTCGCCGGGCAGGCCGGCCAGGAAGTACAGCTTCACCTTCTGCCAGCCCTCGGCGAAGGCGGCGCGGCAGCCGTCGTACAGGTCATCGTTCCGGATCGGCTTGCGGATCTGCTCGCGCATGTCGTCACGGGCCACCTCGGGGGCCAGGGTCATGCCGGCCTTGCGGATGCCCTTCATGAGCTTCGGCAGCTGCGGGAAGTGCGAGTTGACCCGCAGGCTGGGCAACGACACGCTCACGCCCAGGGGGCCGAACACCTCGGCCATGCGCTCCACCAGCTTGAAGAAGTCGGGGTAGTCGCTGGTGGACAGCGACAGCAGGCTGACCTCCTGTAAGCCGGTGGTGCGGTAGGCCTGGAGGGCCGACTGCACGATGCATTCGACGCTGCGGACGCGCAGGGGGCGCTTGATGACGGTGGACTGGCAGAAGCGGCACTGCCAGGGGCAGCCGCGCATGATCTCGATGGCGATGCGGTCGTGTGGGGTCTGAACGAACGAAACCACCGGGTGGCTGGGCAGGGGGATGTCGTCGAAGTCCGCCTTGATGGTGCAGGCCATGATCTCGCGGGGCACGTCGGAGCGGATGCGGTTCATGGCGGCCAGGGTGCCGTCGGCGTGGTACTCCGGCTCGTAGCACGCCGGTGCGTAGGCCCAGGTGGTGCTGCCGGCGACCTCGGCGACC
Source organism: uncultured Alcaligenaceae bacterium (assembly GCA_964630925.1). Classification (GTDB taxonomy): domain Bacteria; phylum Planctomycetota; class Planctomycetia; order Gemmatales; family Gemmataceae; genus RGDT01. The sequence continues at coordinate 73,278 of CAZVZK010000005.1, read as the reverse complement.
ATGTCGAGACGTGACTTGCCGCCCTTCTCCTTGAGGGTCATCCATTTGTCCATGACCCAGGGCAGGCTCTCCTCGCCGTCGCCGATGACGAACAGGTCGATGAAGGGGGCGAGGACCTCGGGGTTCTGCGCCCCCGGCCCGCCGGCGATGATGAGGGGGTGCTCCGGCGTGCGGTCCTTCGCGTGGAGCGGGATGCCGCCCAGGTGCAGCATCGTCAGGATGTTCGTGTAGCAGACTTCGTACTGGAGGGAGAAGCCGACGAGGTCGTAGCTCGACAGGGGGTTGAACGTCTCCAGGCCGTAGAGCGGCAGGCCGGCGCGGAGCATCTCCTGCTCGAAGTCGGGCCAGGGGGTGAAGGCGCGTTCGCAGGCCCACTGGGGGTCGGCGTTCATGATGGAGTACAGAACCTGCAGTCCGTGGTGGGAGGTGCCGAGCGAGTACGTGTCCGGGAAGGCGAGGACCATCTTGCCGCGGACCTGGCGGTGGTCCTTGGGTCGGGAGTTGATCTCGCCGCCGAGGTACTGAGCCGGCGTGGTGACGCGCGGCAGGATGCGCTCGACGGCCCGGCGCAGGTCGGTGTTGAACATCGGCGGCAGGCTCCTGCTGGGGGCGCAAGGGGCATTATGGCAGAAAGCCACCAATGCCCCAAGCCCCCTCGCACCACGTCCCCGCGGTGCGAGGGATGAGGCGGTGGCACCGTTCCCCCGGCATCTGGAGTTAGACAGAATGAGACAGTGTGGTCAGCCACTGCGCTGGGGGTCGGCGGTCTGACCACTGGCCGTGAAATGCAAATTCCGCCGAGGATTTGCATTTCAGGGGGTTGCCTGGGGGGGTGCAATGCAATGCAATTCGCCCCACCACGGCCACCACCCGTGTCTACTTCCGTCTATTTCCCCACCCGGCTGCACGGCCACGAGGCCGTTACTTGACCTCCCTGAAGACGATGTCCTTGAACGTGACCTCCATCGGCCCGCCGGCGTGCAGCTGGAAGGCGATGATGCCGTCCTCGGGTAGCTTGGCGAACTCCTCGTCAACCGTCGTCTCGCCGTTGATCTTGATGGTCACCTTCTTGCCGACGACCCTGATGGAGTAGTCGTTGAAGTCCTTGGCCTTGACCGCCTTCTGCGACTCCTTCGGGGCCTGCTTCATCATGCCGCCGAAGCGCTCGCCGTACAGGCTGCCCCAGTAGCCGGCGCCGATGTCGCACTGGGGCCCGGCCACGGCGAACTGCTTCATGTCGGCGATCTTGCTGCGGATCTGCACGCCGCTGTTGCCGGCGCCGCCCTTGAGCCGCACCTTGAAGGTCAGCTCGAAGTCCTTGTACTTCTTCTTGCTGCACAGGAAGGTGTTGAACTTGATGCCCTTCTCGCCGCTGTTGCCGACCAGCTCGCCGTCCTTGTACGTCCAGAAGTCGGAGATCAGCCCCTCCCAGCCGTCGAGCTTCGCGTCGAGGAAGGGGGTGAGGGGATCGGCCTTGTCCTCGCGGCCCGGCGAGACGGCGGCGAGCGTGAGGAGGGCGGCGGCGGTCAGGAAGCAGCGCATGGATGGCTCCGGCGGGGTGGGGAAAAGGCAACATCCGGAGCGGGTGCGCCGGATGTGCCTTAATCTGCACCGGAGGCCGTCCATCGGCAAGCGTTAACCGCCGACACGCTCGAATGGCACGCCATCGGGGCCGACGCCCAGAGGCGCGGGGCGCGGGCCTACGGGCTTCACCTGGGGCGGGGCCGGGATCTCGCGCGGCGCCCCGAGCAGGCCTGGGGCGTTCAGCTCGGCCAGTTTGGCCTCGGCGTGCGCCAGGTCGTGCCGGGCCGACGCGAAGACGGGGTCGCCGGACGCGGCGGCCTCGTAGGCCAGCGCCGCCCTGAAGTGCATGGCGGCCAGAGTCAGTTGCCGGCGGGCGCCGCGGCCGGCCGCCTTCTCGACCAGAGCGCCGCCGAGCGCCGCGGCCCGGCGGGCCATCATCAGCTCGTCGGCCTCACGAGGCGGCATGTCCACCTTCACCGCCGACACGGCCCGCTCAGCGGGGCCGGCGGCCGGGGCCGGGCCGTCATTCTGGGCCCTGGCCACGGGGGTGGCGGCGGCGCCGCCGCTGGTGGCGCGGTGGGCCAGGGCGGCGAGGGCGGTCAGGGTGACGAGCGCGAGGGGGAAGACGAGACGCTTCATGGGGTGCCTCACTGGGCGGGGAGGGTCTGCATCACCGCGACGAGCCACACCAGCACGCTACCGACGCTGGCGAGGAGGATGCAGGTCATCGGGAAACTCTGGTCGCTCATCGGCCGCTCCTGCTTGTTCCGGGGCCGAAGGAAGCATAGGTCAGGAATTGCCGGCGGGCGCGGAATCGGAGGGGCGGATGCGTGTCATCGGCGTGCTGGATGTGAAGGGCGGGGCCGCCGTCCACGCCGTCGGCGGGCGGCGCGACGAATACCTCCCAGTGCGCAGCGTCCTCGCCAGAGGGAGCGACCCGCTCGCCATCGCCGGTGCCATGAGGCGCGATCTCGGCATCCGCGAGCTGTACCTCGCCGACCTCGACGCCATCCGCACCGGCACGCCCGACCCCGGCCTGTACCACGCGCTCGTCGGCGAGGGGCTGGAGCTGCTCGTCGATTGCGGGATGCGTGCGGAGGCGCCGGACGGGCCGTGGCGCGTCGTCGCCGGGTTGGAGACGCTGACGGGGCCTGGTGTGCTGCGTCCGGGGCTGGTCTTTTCGCTCGACCTCAAGGGCGGCGTCCCTCTGGCCGGGCCGGGCTGGCCGGACGGGCCGCAGGCGATCGTCTCCGAGGCGGTGCGCCGCGGCGTGCGCTCGGTGATCGTCCTCGACCTGGCCCGCGTGGGCACCGGCGGGGGGATCGGGACCGAGGGGCTTCTCGCGTGGATGCAGGAGGAATACCCGGACCTGGAGATCCTCGCGGGCGGCGGCGTCTCCGGCGTGGCCGATCTGGACCGGCTGGAGGCACTGGGTGTGGATGGCGTCCTGGTGGGGTCGGCGCTGCACGACGGGCGGCTGGGACGGCCCGGCCTGGAGGCGTATGGGGGCGCGGGGTGAGAGCGGCGGGGGCGGGCCTGTCACGCCGGCCGAGGGGCCGCGTAACTGAAGCAGACAGCACCCAACAAAGGAAATCCCCGATGCGTACCCTGCTCATCGCCCTGGCCGCCCTGGCGGCCCCCTCCCCCGTGTCGGCGATGGATCTCGGCAAGGCCCACAAGGCGGCCATCGCGTGCTGTGAGGCCCGCAAGCCGCGCGAGGCGATCTCCATCGCCGATGCCGCCCTCGTGCATCACCCGAAAGACGCCTGGCTGCACCTGATCCGCGGCTCCGCCTACTCCGACCTGCGGGAGTTCACCACCGCCCTGGAGGCGATGGACCGGGCCATGGAGATCGACCCGAAGATCCCCCAGGTCTGGATGAACCGCGGCAACATCTGCCAGCGCGTCGGGCGGTACAGGCAAGCGATCTGGCACTACAGGAAGGCGCTCGAGCTGGCGCCCCCGGCCTGGCTGGAGAAGCGGCTCCGCAACTGCATCGCCACCTCGGAGGCGAACCAGGAGGGCGTCCTGAAGGGCAAGCTCCGCGTCCCTGCCGGCGACGTGCCCAAGCTGGCCCGCGAGGCTGGCGCCCCCAGGGACCCCCTGGCGTTCTGGAGGCGGCAGGGCGCCGTCGTCACGCTGTCGATGCGGCGCACCGAGACCCTAAGCGGCGGCCGTGAGCGTGTCCTCTACAGCTCGATGCGCTGCGTCCGGATCAACATGCCGATGGGCCCGGAGGGCAACTGGGTCCCGCTGCCGGTCTTCATCCCGCTGGAGAGGGGGGAGATCCTGTTCTTCCGGGTGCCCCTGGACTGCGCCCCCGGCGTCGCCATCCTCGAGATCGACGACCCGATCGGCGTCCGCACGGCCCACGTCAAGTGCTACATGGAGTGGCTGTATCTCAAGTCCGGCCTGTGAGCGGCGGCCGGCCGGGCCTCACGAGTGCCGCAGCCGCTCCAGCGCCGGACGCGCCGCCAACAGGCCGGGCACCGGCCACAGGACGAGAGCCACGAGGGGCCACCCGAGCAGGGCACTCACGGCGCCCGCCGCCGTCACGGCCAGTGCCGCCCGCAGCCGCCAGCCGCGCAGCACCCACAGCATGGGCGCGACGTTGACCGCGACGGACAGGGCCACCAGCCAGCCCCACCCCAGCCACAGGCCCGACGGCAGGGAGAACGTCGCCAGGATCCCGCCCACCGCCCCCGTCATTGAGCCGGCGAACCCCGCCCACAGGCCCGAGATCATCCACAGCCAGCTCAGCACGAAGCCGGCCGCGAGGGCGAGGATCAGGAGGAGCCACCACGCCGGGCCGAAGGACGCTGTCAGGTGGCCCGCCGTGTCGGCGAGGAGGCCGTGGCCGGCCAGGAAAACGAGGGCGACGAGCAAGGACATGCCCCACGCCCAGGCGAGGAGCAGGGCGCCGAAGCGCTGCTTCGAGGCGAGGAGCTGGCCGTCGTCGAACGGCCTGGTCAGGAAGAAGAAGGGGAACTTACCGCGGGCCTGCTCCCTCGTGTAGCGGGCGAGGTCGGGGCCTGCCGCGAGGACGACGAACGCGGGCATCGCCAGCGGGAGCAGCGCCAGCGCCCCCCCCTTGCCCGCCGCGTCCACGAGGGCGCGCAGCCACGGGGCCAGCTGGTACAACACCTCCTGATCGAGCGCCCGCCGGGCCATGAACATGAGCGGGACGACGTTGACGAGCCCCAGCGCGAAGAGCAGCAGGCCGACCAGCCCATGCGTCCGCCACTCGAGCCAGCCCTGGGCGGCCATCGGCGAGGCGAACGGGGGCCGGGTCGGGGCGTCCGAGAACACCGGGATCGAGGCGGGCTCGGCCTCGCCGGCGCCGCTCCGGGCCAGCCGGACGCCGGCGAGGCCGACGGCGTAGCCCGCCAATGTCACCAGGGACAGGACGGCCTCGGCCACCACCGGAGGCATGAATTGCGCCGGGATGAACGTCATGATCAGAAGCACGAGCACCGCGAGGCGTAGCCAGGGAAGCGGGAACGGCATCCAGCACAGAGCCTGTACCCAGGCCGTCCCCGCCGCGATGGCGAAGCCCGGCCAGAGGGGCAGCCACACGCCGCACGCCGGCAGGATGACCAGCCCGATCACGAGCCAAACCGTCAGGGAAACGGCCGTGCCGCAGAGCATCGGGGTGAGGGAGAGCGTCAGGGACGACACGGGCAGGAGCAGCAGGCGGCGCGGGAACATTGAGGGCCGCTCCTCCAGCCGGCCCTGGGCGCCGTGGGCGAGGTTGGCCAGCACGCCCACGAGCGGCACGATCAGGGCGAGGGTGACGTACCCGCCGACGTGGGGGATCCGCGCCGCCTCCGGCAGGAGCGGGACGACGGCGGCGGCGAGGAGGAGGGCGGCGAAGGTCGGCACGGCCAGCCACCGCTGGGCGGCGAATAGCTCCCAGACGAGCGCGAGGCGTGGGGTCATGGCTTCCTCCCCGCGTGGGCGGCGAACAGCTCATCCAGGCCCGGCTCGGCCTCCTCGACGACGCGCCCGCCGGCCGCGGCGGCCCCGGCGTGCATCGTCTCGGGGTCGCCCTCGAACAAAGCCGTCCACTCGCGCCCACCCCCGACCCACGACAGCACGCCCGCCAGCGCCGGCGGCGACTCGCGCGGCTCGCCGAAGTGCAGCGTCAGCCGGCGGTGCCTGCCGCGCACGTCATCGAGCGGCCCGTCGAACACGACGCGGCCCGCGTCGATGAGTGCCACGCGGTCGGCGACGCGCTCGACCTCGTCGAGCAGGTGCGACGAGAACAGGATGGTCTGCTGGGCGCCGGAGGCGGCCCGCACGACGGCCTGGAGGATGTCGCGCCGCGCCAGCGGGTCGAGGCCCGCCGACGGCTCGTCGAGGACGAGCAGGTCGGGCCGGTGGGCCAGCGCGGTGACGAGCGCCGCCCGCGCCCGCAGGCCGCGGGAAAGGGCGCGGACCCGCATCCCCTCGGCGAGGCCGAAGTCGGCGCAGAGCGAGCGGGCGAAGGCCATGTCCCATTTCGGGTGGAACGCCGCCGTGTAGCGGAGCAATTCATCGACGCGCATCCAGTCCGGCAGGTCGGCCTCCTCGCTCATGAAGCCGATGCGTCCCAGGACGCCCACCGGGTCGCCGACGGGGTCGAGCCCGAAGACGCGCACGCGGCCGGCCTGCGGCCTGTACAGGCCCAGGACGTGGCGCAGCAGCGTCGTCTTGCCCGACCCGTTGACGCCGACGAGGCCAAGCACGCAGCCACGCGGCACGCGCAGGCTGACGGCGTCGAGCGCCTTGTGGCGTCCGAAGGTGCGGCTCAGCGTCTCGACCTCGACCACCCATTCGCTCATCGTCGGCCCCCTTCCGCCTGCTTGCGAACCAGCTCGATGGCCTCGTCGGGCGGGACCCCCAGGGCGTGGGCTTCGTCCAGCAGCCGCCCGATGTGCGGGGCGAGGGCGTCGGCGCGCTCCCTGGCGGAGAGGCGTGGCGGGCTGTCGGCGACGAACGTCCCCGCCGTGCCCCGCTTGACGACCACGCCGGCCTTCTCCAGCTCGGCGTAGGCGCGGACGACGGTGTTCGGGGCTACGAGGAGCCGCTCCGCCAGGACGCGGATAGGGTCCAGCTCATCGCCGGGCCGCAGCCGGCCCGACGCCACCAGATGCTTCACCTGCCGGACGATCTGCTGGAAGATCGGCACGCCGTCCGGGTGGATGCGTAGCTCCATCGGCCCGCCCTCGCTTGTATCAGTGACATGATACAGCGAGGCGCGGCTTGTGTCAACGGTGTGATACAAAAAACTTGCGGAGAAGGGGGCGGGGAGGGCGGCTTCTCGTACAGCACGCATCCTGCGTGCTCCGCGGGCACTCGGCAGGGCGTGACGGCCCCCAAGGGGGACGGGAGCACGCAGGATGCGTGCTCTACGAGAAGCCCGAATCGGGTGACTGCCGAGGGGGAAACGACGACGCCCGGCGGGGAGGCCCGCCGGGCGTCGTGTGCTTTCAGACGCGAGGTGTCACTCGGCGTCCTTGTCCTTCTTCTTCTTGGCGTCCTTCTTGCCGCCCATCTTGAAGCCGCCGCCGAAGCCGCCGGCCTTGATCTCGCTGGCGGTCTCGCCCTCGTGGACGACGGTGATGAACACGTTCGTGACCTTGTGGGCCGCCTTGAGGTCGGCGACGCTCAGCTTGACCTCGTCCTTGTCCTTGCCGACGACGCGGATGACCTTGACCTCCTTGGAGATCTTGAAGGTCTTCTCCTCGCCCTTCTTGCCGAACCCACCGCCCGTGGTGATCGTGATCGAGTCGTCCTCGATCTTGGTGATCGTCCCCCGGGTCTCCTCGCCCATGACCAGGCCGGCGATCCCGAACAGGACGGCCATGGCCCCCAGCGTGCGACGCAGCATGCGAGTCTCCTCAAAATGATGCAAGATGTGCGGCTCGGCCCCCACCCACCGGGAGGCCCGATGTCCCAGCATATGGAACCGCGTCCGGGGCGGGGAGTCTCGCAAATCAGCGGAATCTGGATTCCGGCTCGTATCATCGATTTCTCATCTTGGCGTCCGTCACGCCTACGTCACAGCCGACACGCGGGCCGTGGCGTTCGGATCGGGCGGCGCGCGAATTGCCCCGTCGGTGTGGCGTTGCGTGCGGGCGGCCGTGCTGCTACAAGGCGCTGAAACCCTCCCCCGACGGCCGGGTAGGGCATTCCGTACAATCACTGGGGGCGGCCCGCCCTCCGACGGGGCAGAACCATGAACCGAAAGCCACGCTGGCGCCGCCGCGCCCTCGTCGCCCTCGCCGTCCTGGCTTGCCTCGCCGCCGTCGCCCTCCTCGGCGTCCGGCTCTACCTCACCCCCGCACGCTCCGCCGACATCCTCCGCGCCGAGATCGCCAGGGCCCTCGGCGCGGAAGCCACGTTGGAGTCCGCCAGCGTCGGCCTGTTCGGCGAGACCTCCGTCACCGGCCTGGTCATCCCCGACCCCGGCGGCGCGGCCCCCTTCCTCACCGCGTCCGAGGCCCGCCTCGGCCTCTCCGCCGTCGGCTCCTTGCTGGGACGCCGCCTGCCCACCGACCTCCGCCTCGACGGCGTCGCCCTGACCCTTCGTTTCGATCGTGACGGCAACCTCCTCACCAAACTCCCGACGCCGGCGGGCGGCGGCGCGTTCCCGGCCATCGACATCCGCGACGCCCGCGTCACCATCCTCCAGGAGGGCCGCAGGCCCTTCACCCTGGGCGGCATCTCCGCCACGACTCGCGGCGAAGCCATCACCGGCACCGCCGCCGACCCGGACTGGGGCACGTTCGCCCTCTCCGGCTCGCTCAAGGGCGAGCCGGCGGAGCTGGCCCTGAAGTTGAAGCACGCCTCGGCGGACATCACGCCGGAACGCCTGCGCTCCATCCCGTTCGTGCCGACGGCCGTCTGGGACACCATCGAGGCGAAGGGCAGCTCGCCGCTGGACGTGTCCCTGACGTTCCTCGGCACGTCGCCCTACGTCAAGTACGGTGTGGGCTTTTCGGGGCTGCCGCTCGCGCTGATCCAGGCGGGGCGGCCGCCGTTCCGGGTCGAGAAGGCGTCCGGCACCCTGGACGGCGACGCCGACACCGGCTTCAGCCTGACGGGCAAACTGGAGGACGCGGCGTGGGGTAAGTGGGACGCCGGCGTCACACTCTCGAACTCCGACGCGGAGACGCGCATCACGCTCAAGGCCCCGCCGGTCGCGGTCGATCCGAAGAAGCTGGCGACGCTGCCCTACGTCCCGGCGGCGGTGTGGGAGCAGGTGTCGGTGACGGGCAGGACGCCCGCCGATGTCCTCGTCCGCCTCTCGACGCGCACCGACAAGGTGAATTACCGCGTCACCGTGGAGCCGGCCGACTCGCTCGTGAGCGTCCCCAGCATAGGCCTGAACACCAGGGGCGTCAGCGGGAGGGCCGTCATCGAGGACGGCCTCGTGACACTGGAGAAGGTCAAGGGGGAGGCGGCGGGCGGCACGCTCGGCCTCAACGCCACCCTCGACTTCCGCGGGGAGGCGACGGCCATGCGGTTCGGCCTGGCGGTCCGCGGCCTGGGGCTGCGGGCGCTGCCGGCGAAGTGGGAGCTGCCGAAGCAGCTCGACGGCAAGATCACCGGCGACGCCGACCTCCGCCTCGCGGTGGCCGGCGGCAAGGTGAAGACATCGGGGAGCGGCAAGGGCCGCATCGACGAGGCGACGCTGGCCGGCTTCCCGGTCAAGCACGCCATCGAGCTGCGTCTCCAGGCGGAAGACGGGCGCATCCGCTTCCAGCCGAACCTGGAGCCGACGGCCCTCGACGATCACCTGATCTTCGCCGCCGCCCCGCCGCCCCCGCCTAGGCCCACGCCGGGGAGCCTGGCCGGCAGCGCGGCCAACGCGGTCGGGTCGCTGGCGCGGCTGGCGGCGCGGGGGGCGGGGCGGCTCCTCGACGGCATGTCGTGGGCGGAGAAGCTGACCCGGCCCGGACGGCCCGACACCTACCTCGACGCCAGGTTCGCCCTCGAGGACATCGACCTCGTGGAACTGGCGAAGCGGGTCGAGATGCCGCTTCCGGAGGGCTTCTCCGGCAGGGTGAGCGTGGACGTGAATGCGGGCATCCCGCTCAACAACGCCGGCGACGCGCGGGCCTACCGCCTGCAAGGCAAGGCCACGTCGAAACGCCTCCTGCTGGCCGGGGTGCCGCTGGAGGACGTGAAGGCGACGTTGAACTACGACAAGGGCCTGGCGCGTCTCGAAGGCCTCTCGGCGCGGCTCGGGTCGGGCCGGGTGAGCGGCACGGCGCGAGCCGCCATCTCGCCGCCGGGCGATGTGGTGTTGACGCTGGACCTGGAGAACATCGAGGTGTCGTCGCTGCGGGCGCTGCTGCCGGAAGGCCTGCGCCGCGAGGCGACGGGCACGGTCTCGGGGCGGGTGAGCGTGGCGGCGCCGTGGGATCGGGCCGGCGACGTGCTGGCGTACCGCGGCTCGGGCCGGCTGCGGGCCGTCAACGCCGGGGCGTTCAGGGTCGCGGCCCGGGAGGCGGAGGCCGACTTCCTCCTCAACGCCGGCACGCTGATCCTCTCGCACCTGCGGGCCGACATCCTCGGCGCCGACATCACCGGTGAGGCCGGCCTCAACCTCCGCCCCCCCTACCGCTACACGGGCACGGCGGCGGCGCGCGGCCTCGACGTGGCGCTGGTGCCGGGCATCCCGGCGGGGCTGGAGGGCGGGGTGGACGCCTCGGGCAAGTTCGCGGGCTCGCTGGGGTCGGCGTCCGGCGCCGGGCGGGTGCGCGGGACGGCGCTGCGATTCATGGGCCTGCGGGCCGGGCCGTTACAGGCGAAGTGGTCGTTGGCTGACGGCAAGCTGGTGCTGACGGAGGTGCAGGGCACGTTCGAGCGCGGGCTGGTGACGGGGGGCGGCGACCTGGGGCCTGGGGCGGCGGGCAAGCTGCTGCTGCGGGTCGCCGGCGTCGATGCCGCCGCGCTGGGGAAGCGCATCCCGGCGCTGGGCACGCTGGCCGGCACCATCGACGCGGCCATCCGCGCCCAGCTCCAGCCGGCGGGGGCGGACGTGGACGTGGACCTGTCGTCGTCGCGCCTGCGTGTCGGCTTCATCCCGCTGACGAGGCCGAAGGCGCGCGTCGAGATGCGCGGCGGGAGGCTGTCGTACACCGCCGAGGGCGAGGTCTTCGGCGGGCGGATGCGCACGGAGGGCAAGTGGCCGCCGCCGCCGATGGGGTCGGTCGGCCAGGCGCACGGGCGGCTGCGCTTGCAGGGGGTGGAGGTCGGGCGTCTGGCGTCCGCCCTGGGGCTGGGGCGGGGCCTGAGCGGGCAGTTGTTCATCGACCTGCCGTACCGGCACGACGGCCCCGGGGGCGCGCCGGTAGGCACGGGGCGGTTCGGGGTGCGCGACCTGCGGCAGGGCGACGCCGAGCTGGCGGACTCGATCCGCGGCGAGGTGCGTCTGACCCCTGCCGGCGTCTTCCTCCGCGACGTGACGGGAGGCGTGGCGGGCGGGCAATTGCGGCTGCAGGTCTCGCGGCGGTTCAACGGCGGCGGCTGGATGGATGTGTCGCTGACCGGGGCCGATTCGGGCCAACTGCTGGCGGCCCTGGGGATGGACGAGGAGACGATGAGCGGCCCCGTGGAGATCCGCTTGCGTGGCGAGATCGGGGAGGAGTGGACGGCGTCGGGCAACCTGCTGCTGAGCCGGGGCAAGGTGCTGAACGTGCCGGTGTCGGAGTGGAACGCGCCGCTCGACGTGGCGTTCTCGCCTGAGATGGGGCGGGCGACGGTGCAGATCCGTGACTCGACGGCCCAGGTGGGCGGGGGGCGGGCGCGGCTGCGGGCGGAGGCGCGGGTGGGCGAGCGCGTGCGGGTCGAGGGGGTGGTGCAGCTCATCGACGCGGGGACGGCGAGCCTGGCGGGGCTGATCGGCGACGTGTCGTCGTTCGCCCGTGGCCGGGTGACGGGGCGCGTGGATTTCGCCGGCTCGGACGTGCGTTCGGCGGACGACATCGGGGCGACGGTGTCGGCGACGCTGCGCGAGACGCAGGCCGGGCAGTTGCCGATCCTGAGGGCGCTGGTGCCCGTGGTGGGGCCGGTGCTGTCGTCGTCGGTGTTCGAGAAGGGCCAAATCAGGGGGCGGCTGTCGGGCGGGGTGTTCCGCATCAACGAGCTTTCTCTGGAGGGGTCGTCGGCGCAGATGTGGATCGACGGCACCATCACGACGAGGGGGCGGCTCGACCTGTCGGTGTTGGCGCGGACGAGCCTGTCGGGCCGGTCCAACCCCATCCTGTTGCGGACGCTCCTGCGTCAGGTGCCGGCCATCGGCCCGGTGCCGGTGGGGCTGATCCTGCGGGTCCTCGAGGCCGCGTCCGACCGTGTGCTGTACCTGAAGGTGACGGGGACGGCGAAGACGCCGGTGGTGCGTGCGGAGGCGTTGCGTATCCTGAGCGACGAGGCGGGGCGGTTCCTGCTGCGCCTGGTACAGCCGTGACGGTTGGTGTTCCGCCGGGGGCGGCCCCGGAGGTAGAATGCGGCGATGGGGATCTACGACCGGCAAGCCACCCCACCCCCCGGCCCCCTCCTCGAAGCGGAGAGGGGGAGTCGTCCGAGCACCGCCTCCACGGAGAGGCGGTGGACGCTTCACTTGAATCGCTTGCCCAACAAGAGGGGCACATACCACCCCGCCGGATAGGCGATGAACGTCTCCCCCTCTCCGCTTCGGGGAGGGGGCCGGGGGGTGGGGTGGCTCACCCGGAGGGCTGGGGCATGACGGAATCGCAGGTCGTGAACGGGTGGGTCAGCCAGAGCGTCGATCGGACACTGCTCACCGACGCGCGGGCCTTCCTCACGGAGTGCTTGACGGAGCGGTTCGGGACGGTGCCTGCGGAGGTCCTCCGCACGATCGAGGAGCAGCCGAGCCTGTCCATGCTCCAGGATTGGCGCAAGAGCGCGTGGAGAGCCAAGACGATGGACGAGTTCATCGCCGTCCTCCGCCGCTGACACGTCCGCCGGCCAGGGAGGGCCGCACCGTGCATCTCGTCGCGCTCGTCGATTCGCCCGATCACGTCTGCTGCCGTTACCGCGTCACGGCCTTCAAGCCGTACCTCGCGGCCGCGGGCCATACCGTGGAGGCCGTCGCCATCCCGAAATGGTGGTGGTCGCGGCTACTCCTGTACAACCGCCTGCGCGGGGCGGACGTCCTCGTGCAGCGGCGGCTCCTGCCGTGCTGGGAGTTCGCCCTCCTCCGCGCGGCGGCGCGGCTTGTCCTGTTCGACCTCGATGACGCCGTCTGGCTGCGCGACTCGTACTCGCCGAAGGGCACGCACCACCCGCGCAAGTCGCGGCGGTTCGCCTACACCGTCGCCCGCTGTGACGCCGTCGTGGCCGGCAACGCCCACCTCGCCGCCCACGCCCGCGCCAACGGGGCCCGCGAGGCCCGCGTCATCCCGACGTGCGTCGATCCGGCGGCATACACGCCGGCGTCCGGCGACGGGCGGACGCTCGTCTGGGTCGGGTCGTCCAGCACGCTGCAAGGGCTGGAGCGGATCGGCGATCTTCTCGACGGCCTGGCCCGCGCCGTGCCGGGCGTCCGACTGAAGGTCGTGTGCGACCGCTTCCCGAAGTTCCGCGACATGCCGACCATCGACGTGCCGTGGACTGCCGCGACGGAGGCCGGCGAGATTGCCCGCAGCGATGTGGGCATCTCGTGGATACCGGACGACGACTGGAGCCGGGGCAAGTGCGGGCTGAAGCTCCTGCAGTACATGGCCGCCGGGCTGCCGGTCATCACCAACCCCGTCGGCGTCCACCCGGAGATGGTCACTCCGGGGACTGGCATACTCGCCACGACGCCGGAGGAGTGGCGGGCGGCGGCCGCGCGTCTGCTGAACGACGGCGGCCTGCGCCATGAGATGGGCCGGGCCGGGCGGGCGCGTGTCGAGGCCGATTACAGCGTCGCCGCCGGGGCGAGGCGGTGGTGCGAATTGATCGACAAATTGGAGGGGCGCGTCGCGCGCGCCGGATGACCATGCCGATCACCTGGCACCTCGCCCCCGGCTGGCCCGCCGAGCTGGGGGAGCCGTCGTTCGCCGACATGGAGCCGGTCAAGCTGACGCCGCACCGGGACGTGCATCGCGTGCGGATCGCCGGCCACGACATGCACGTGAAGCACTACCGGCCGGACGGGCGCGAGGCGTTGCGGGCCTGGTTCCGCGACCCGAAGGCGAAGACGGAGTGCGAGCGCGGGCTGGAGCTGCTGCGGCGGGGGGTGCCGACGCTGGAGCCGCTCGCCTGGGGACGGGACGGGCTGCACGGCTGGCTGGTCACGCGCACGCTGCCCGATGCCGTCAACCTCCTCGACTGGCTGGCGCCGCGTCCGTGCCTGCGGCGGCTGGGGCCGGCGCTGGGGGCGTTCCTTGCACGCTGTCACGAGGCGGGGGTCCGTCACGGCGACCTGCACCCCGGCAACCTCCTCCTGCGTGAGGGGGCGGGCGGCCCCGAGCTGTTCCTGATAGACCTCGCCCTCGCCTCCGCCGGGCGGGTGCCGACGTGGGCCGAGGCTCGCGCCGACCTCCTGGCCATCGACCGCTGGTTCGCCGTGCGGTTCTCGCGGCAGGACCGGCTGCGGGGGTGGCGGGCGTACCACGCGGCGCGGCGGCCGCCTGTGGATGCCCACCACGGGGCGCGTGCCCTGGCCGACGAGACGGTGAGGACGCTGATCGACCTGGCGCGTGAGCAGGACGGGGCCTGCCGCGGCAAGGGGCGGCACTTCCGGGCCATCCCCGGCGGCCTCGCCACGTCCGACGCGCCGCCGGAGGCCGCCGCCCTGGCCGCCGAGGCCGACGCCGTGATCGAGGCGGGGCGCGTCTACAAGAGGTCGGCGTCATCCGCGGTCGTGGAGACGACGCTGGCGGGACGAGAGGTGGTGTTGAAGCGGGTGGACGCGACGCGGTGGACGGACCCGCTGGCGGCGCTGTTCCGCGCCCCGCCGGCGCTGCACGCCTGGCGCATGGGCCACGCCCTGTGCCAGCGCGGCCTGCCGACGCCGCGGCCCCTGGCGGTGTGGCATGAGTACGTCTGCGGCCTGCCGACGGCGGGCTATCTGGTCATGGAGAAGGTGCCTGGGGCGGACCATCTGCTGGGCCACGTCCGCTCCCTGGCGGGCGACCCGGCGGCGCTGCGTGCCCTGGCGTTCGACCTCGGGAGGCTGTTGCGGCGGATGCACGCGTGGGGGGTCTCGCACCGCGACCTGAAGGCGGCCAACATCCTCGTGAGCCCCGCGGGCGTCGTGATGGGGACGCGCCGGCTGGAGGGCGCGCCGCCGGACGGGCGGTGGCACCTGTGGCTGTGCGACCTGGCGGGGGTGCGTCTGAGCCCGGGCCTGGGGGTGGGGCGGAAGGCGCGGGACCTGGCGCGGCTGAACGCGAGCTTCCTGAGCGAGCGGACGGTCTCGCGGACGGACCGGCTGCGTGTGCTGCTGGCGTACCTCAACGAGGCGCTGGCGGGGCGCGTGGGGTGGAAGGGGTGGTGGCGGCGGATCGCGGCGTTGACGGAGGCGAAGCGCGACGCGAACGCCCGCCGGGGGCGTGTGCTGGGGTGAAGGGCGGTGGGCGGCCACGTCTCGTGAAGAGACGCAGGGGTGCCGCTGTTCGACGCCGATTCTCCTTGACAGGGGCCTGCCTGTTTGAGTGTGATAACCAACCTGGCGCAGGATACGGACATATTCGGCGGAGGAGGGCGCACCGATGGACGAGCGGCGAGAGGAAGCCCGCGACGCCATCCGGTTCCGCGTGTGGTGCGGCTACTACGGCCGCCGGGAGGTGTTTGACGCCGTCGATGAGGACGTGTTCGAGTCGGACGGCGAGGACGAGGCGTGGCTTCGGCGGGCCGTCGCCGCCGAGTTCCGCAAGAAGCGGGCGGCTGAGCAGACCTGGCCCGCCGTCACCACTTGCGACCGGCTGGACCGGGTGTTCGAAGCGCTCCGTGCCCGCGGTGTCCTCACCCGGCACCGGTGCGGGCTGACCATCCAGGACGGGCTGGATGTCATCGACGGGCTACACGCCGAGGCGGGCGGCAAGCGATCGGGGCTGGCCGGGTACTGCTTCTACCACCTCCAGGACATGGAGGGGGCCATGTTCGGCTCGAGGGGGCTGTGGCTGGCGTTCGGCAGTTTCCCGCCGAGTAAGGCCGGGGCGGTAGCGGTCGGACAGCTGGTCCGGGAGGAGTTCGAGCGTGCCGGGCTCGCGACCGAGTGGGACGGCACCCACCAGTCGCGAGTTCTGCTCAGCGGGTTCGTGTGGCAGCGCCGTAGCCCAGACGCCGAACCAGACACCGCAGCAGGCCGTGAGCGCAGATAGGCGTTCTTGGGCTCATCACACATCGAGCGGCCCAGCTGCTGAGCGGGTTCGTTCGGCGGCCGGAGATCAGCAATGCGAGTCACCTGTCGACTCTCGGTGATGGTCTTGCTGCTCGCCGTCCCTGCCTTGTTCCCGGCGCCGGACCTCAAGAAGATCGTCCTCCGTGTCGGCAAGGAGCCGGCCTACCGGACGGGGAAGCCCGCCTACTGCCTGGCGGTCTTCGGCCCCCTGGCCGCGACGCGCCTCTGGCTCGTCCACGACGGCGAGGATCTGTATGTGGACCGCGACGGCGACGGCGACCTGACGGGGCCCGGCGAGAAGGTCGCTGCCCGCGTCAAGAAGGTGTCGATTGAAACGTCCTTCGGGCCCGTCGATGGCGAGGAGCTGTCGTTCGAGATCGGCGACGTTACCGAGCAGGGTGGACGGTTCAAGCACCGCGGCTTCCGCCTGGAGGTCGATTCCTCGAGGACCTACCGGCTCACGGTCCTGACGGCGGGGAAGTGGGAGCAATACAGCTATCGATTCAAGTTCGCCGCGGCGGCGAAGGAGGCCCCGGTGATCCACTTCCACGGGCCGCGGCGCCTCCAGCTCGTCGGACGCCCCCAGCTCACCCCGTCGGCGGACGGCGAGCTGGCCGTCGAGGTCAGCACCCCCGGCCTGGGGCCGAACAGCACGGCGGTCTATTACAACCTGAGCATACCGCGCGACGTGCATCCCCGCGCGGAGGTCACCTTCCCGGCACGCTCCGGGGGCAAGCCGATGACGGTCCGGGCCACCCTGGACAAGCGGTGCTGAGGGAACCAATTCTACGGCCCCGTGCGGGCCCCCGCGGGAGTGACGGTGGGAGAGGCTCAGGTGAAGGTGTCGTTCCCCGACTGGAAGGAAGGGGATGTCGTCCCGCTGACGGTTACCATCCCGATTGTTGAAAAGCCGTTGGCCGGCAAGGGGAGGTAGCGACATCCGAACGAATGCGCGGTGTCGGGAGAACCGAACCGGCGGCCAGGGCGAGTGCGAGGAGCTTTCGGTGAGGTCCTCCCTACTTCCAGTATTGGACGCCCGTTCATACATCGTCAAGGGGGCCAGCCGCTTTTCCCATCTCGGTGCCCGCTGGGGTGTGCATCCGAAAAGTGGGCAGGTGGCCAGGCGACTCGCGCATTCGCCGCCGGTCCGTGACACGACGCGTCACTTCACGCCAGAGTCACCCGCTCACTCGTGGGAGGAGTGGGCGGGTGACTCCGGGGCGGGATTTGCATTGCAGGGGGGGTGTGAGGGGGTCTGAAATGCAATGCAATGGTCGGACCACTGCCACCCCCACCGGGTGAGGTCAGCCCATGCGTCGCCGGTATACCTCGCGCACCGCCCGGCGGTGGGCCTCCAGCGTCTCCAGCAACGCGCGGCCGCTCGCCAGGCCCAGCCGCCGCGCCAGCTTGTCCACCTCGTCCGGCTCCTCCGACACGACGTCGATGGTGCGGTTGTGGGCGATGCGCAGGCGGTTCTGCACCCGCACCAGGAAGGCGTAGCCGTCCGTCAGCACGCGGTGGTCCGCCTCGTCGAGGATGCCGGCGGCGTGCAGGGCATCCAGCGCGTCGCCGATGTTGGGCGTGCGCAGGGCCGGGTGGGCTCCGCCGTGCTCCAGCAAGTACCGCTGCACCAGGAACTCGATGTCGGCGAGGCCGCCGGGGCCGCGTTTCAGGTCACGCGGGGGCCGGCCGGCGGCGACCTTCTCGCGCATCGCGGCGACCTCGGCGGCCATCTCGGGGCGCCACGGGTTGCCGTAGGCCGCGTCGGCGAGGGCCTGGCGGGCGTATCTGCCGAAGTCGCCCTCTGCGTGTACGAGCCTGGCCCGCGTCAACGCCTGCCGCTCCCAAAGGAGTGCAGGCCCGCCCGGCGCATAGTGCGCCTGGAGCTCGGCCAGCGGCAGCACGAGCGGGCCGGACCGGCCGGCGGGGCGTAGCCGCATGTCGACCTGATACAGCCGACCGAGCGGGCCGGCCTGCCCGAGCATGCGGATGAGGCGCTGGGCGAACTCGGTGTAGAACGTGCCCGCCTCGCACGGCTCGGCGCGGCTGCCCTCCGGGGGATAGCTGCGGCCCTCGCCCTCGTACATTACGAGCAGGTCGAGGTCGCTGTGGTAATTCATCTCGCGCGAGCCGAGCTTGCCCAGCGCGAAGATGGCCACGCGGCAGGGCTGGCCCCACCGCGGCCCGTGGGCGAGCAGCGGCGCGCCGTGCCGCACCTCGACGGGCAGGTACACCGTCCGCGCCACCTGCACGAGGATGGCCTCGGCGAGGTCGCTGAGGCCGGCGGCGGTCTCGCGGACCGTCTGCTTGCCGAGGATGTCCCGCACGCCCAGGCGGAGCAGCTCCTTGTCCTGGAAGCTGTGGAGCATCGGCTCGGGGTCCGCCGCCCCGCGGACGAGGTCGGCCAGCTCGTCCTGCAATTCATCGAGGCGGCGTGGCTGGTTCAGCACCAGGCTGTCGAGCAGCTCGTCGATCATGCCGGGGTTATTGATGAGGATCTCGCTGAGGAGCTGGCTGTTGGCGCAGAGATCGACGTACAGCTTCAGGCTCGGCGGGTTAAAGCTGAACAGCTCCCACAGGACGGTCTTGGCCCCCAGCGACGCGGTCACCTTCTCCAGGTTGCGTAGCGCCAGGTCCGGGTCGGGCGTCTCGGCCACCGCCCGCAGCAGGCTCGGGGCGATGCTGGCCAGGAAGTGCCGGCAGCGCCGCGGCGACAGGAACGGCACCTCCTGACCCAGGCGCACGAGGTCCGCGTAGGCCGCCTCGATGTCGCGGAACGGGTAGCGGCCCAGGACGGCCCGCACCGTCTCCGCGGACGGGCTGGGGTCGAGCAGGAGGTCCACCTCCGGCTCGGCGGTGTCGGGGGAGCCGGCGAAGGTCTGGTGCAAGAGGTGTTCGAGGATCTTGCGGGTCGGCCCGGTCTTGTCGCGGTAGTCGCGCAGGAACGCCTCGCGCGGGTCGAGAAGCGGGGCGGGCGACTCCGGGGCCGCCGGCAGGTCGTCGGGCCGGGCCGGCTGGGGGCGGCCCCGCCTCCGCCCCCCCGCACGCGGCGGCGCGGGCGCGTGGGGGGGGGCGTAGCCCATCCGCCGCGCGAGGCGGGCCAGCTCGTCGTCGCCCTCCGGGAGCCGGTGCGTCTGGAGGTCGAACATGAGCTGGAGGCGGTGCTCGGTCTTGCGCAGGAAGCGGTAGGCGTCCTCCAGCACGCGGTACTCGGGGTCGATGAGGCAGCCGGCCTGCTCTAGGGCCGACAGGGCGGCGAGGGTGTTGCGCCGCCGCACCGCCGGCAGGTCGCCGCCGTTGAGGAGCTGGAGGAACTGGATGGTGAATTCGATGTCGCGGATGCCGCCGTGGCCGGTCTTCACCTCGCGTCCGTCCACGCCGGCCTGCCGCGCCTTCTGCTCGATCTGACGCTTGAGCGCCTTGATCTCGTTGATCTCGGTGAACGTCAGGTACTTGCGGTACACGAAGGGCTCGATGGCGCGGAGGAAGCGTGCGCCGAGGTCGAGATCGCCGGCCACGGGGCGCGCCTTGATGAGCGCCTGCCGCTCCCACGTCCTGCCCAGCGTGTCGTAGTAAGACAGGGTGCTCTCCAGTGACCGCGCCAGCGGCCCACGCTGGCCCTCGGGGCGCAGACGCAGGTCGATGCGGTACGCCTGGCCCTGGCCCGTGTTGGCGCCGAGCAGGCGCACCACCTCGCCGACGACGCGGAAATAGAACTCCTCCGCCGGGACGCCTTGGCCACGCTCGCCGCGCGTCTCGCCCTCCTCGGAGTAGACGAACATGAGATCGATGTCGCTGGAATAATTCAGCTCCTCCCCCCCGAGCTTGCCGAAGGCCAGGACGCAGCAGGAGACGGGCGCGCCGTCGGGGGCGTGCGGCCTACCGAGACGGCGGGAGACGGTGCGTTCCGCCGTCTCGAGCGCCACGCCGATGGCCACATTTGCGACGAGCGAGATGTCGCCGGTGATCTCGTCGAGGGGCCGGCCGCGGACGATGTCGTTGGTGCCGATGCGCAGGAGCTGGCGGTGGCGGAAGCGGCGGAAGGCGCGGAGGACGGCTGCGTCGTCGTGGGCGGCCTCCACCTCGGCACGTAGCCCGTCGCGTAGCTCGTCGGCCCCGCACCGAGGGGCGCGGGCGATGGCGAACCAATCGGGATTCTGGGCGAGCATGTCGCTGAACATCTGGCTCGACGACAGGAGCCCCAGGACGACCTCCAGCGCCCGCGCCCGGCCCTCCACGAGCTGCGGCACGAGGGCGCGTCCGGCGGGGGTGGCGAGGAGGCGCTCCAGGTTATTCAGGGCCATGTCGGGGTCGGCGCAGCGCGGCAAGAGCCGGCCCAGCGGACCGGCGAGCGTGCCCAGCCCCTCGACGCCGAGGTGGCCGGCGAGGGCGGCGAGGTTCTCGTGCCCGCGCGTCGTGCCGACGACGCCCCACGCGGCGAGCAGGGCCCGCGAGGTGTCAGGGCCGACGAGGCAGGCGCGGAGCAGGTCGGCATTCATCCTCTCATCCTACCAGGGGGCGATGGGGCGGATGCGGCAGATGGGGCGGAAGGGAATGCCGGCGGCCGGCTGTGCCCTCTCTTGCACTCGGCCGGGGCCGGTGGTATAGGCCGGGCCGGACGATGGCCCGTTCCGGAGGAGGCGGCATGCGCGACTGCATCAAGGCCGTGGTGGGGCTGGCACTCCTGGCGGCCCCGGCGCTGGCGCAGCAGATCATCCAGGAGGGGTTCGAGGCGCGGGGGCCGTACTTCAAGCCCGGGGCCGGCGACGCCGTCCACAAGGTGCTGCTGCACGAGCTGACCGAGCAGTACAAGCACGGTGGGCAACGCTCCGAACACCTCCGCGTGCAGGTCGAGAAGGGGACGTACCTCCACTACGTCTACGACCTGCCGCCCGCGCCCATCAACGAGGAGCTGAACCTCAGCCTGTGGCTGAAGTCGAACCGCCCCGGCGTGCAGGTGCTGTGCCGGGCCGTCCTGCCGCGCGAACGCGATCCTCGCGACCCCGCCCGCAACATGACCCTGCTGCTGCCCTGCGAGCCGTATGCCTCCACGCAGTGGAAGGCCATCCCCCTCATCCAGCCGAAGAAACGCCTCCAGGAGCAGCAGCGCCTCCTCAACCTCAAGCTCCGCCGCGACCTCAACGTCAGTGGGGCGTATATCGACCAGATCGTCATCAACGTCCTCGACGGCACCGGCACCATCGACGTGTGGGTCGATGACCTCGAGGCCGGTCCGGTCCTTGAGGCGATCAAGCGGGACCGTGAGGTGATCGCCACGCCCGCCGCCCGCATCGGCCCCGGCGCCGTCCCCCTGCCGCGCCGGGCCATCGAGGCCACCCTCGCCGGGAAAAAGGTCCTCATCGACGGCAAGCCCTTCTTCATGCGCGGCATCAAGTCCACCGGCCTCCCCCTCACCTTCCTCAACCAGTCGGGGTTCAACACCGTCTGGCTGGACGAGTCCGCCCCGCCGGAGCGCATCATCGAGGCCGCCCGCCTGGGCCTGCGCGTCGTGCCGTCGCTGACGGCCATCGCCGAGCCGGGCGCGCTGGCCGGCAAGATGCGCCGCTACCTCGACTCCGACAACGTCCTCGCCTGGGATCTGGGGAGCAACCTCGACGCGGGGCGCTACACCGAGGTCGCCAGATTCGCCCGCGAGCTGCAGGGCGACTCGCAGCGCCTGCTCATCGCCGACGTGTGGGACGGCTACCGCGGCTACTCACGCGGCCTCGACGGCGCGCTCCTTGGCACGCACCGCTGGCCGCTGTTCACATCGCTGGAGCTGCCGGCGTACCGCGAGTGGCTGGTGCAGAGGCGCAACCTCACGCGCTCGTCGTACTCCTGGGCGTGGGTGCAGACGCATCTGCCCGAGTGGCTGGTGCGCATCGCTTACCCCGGCCAGGGAGAGAAGGGCTTCTCCGAGCCCACCGGCCCGCTGCCCGAGCAGATCCGCCTCCTCTCCTACATCACCCTCGCGGCCGGATGCCGCGGCCTCGCCTACTGGTCCGACCGCTTCCTGGCCGACTCGCACCACGGCCGCGACCGCCTCCTGTGCCTGGCGCTCCTCAACATGGAGCTGAAGCTGCTGGAGCGCCTGCTGATGGAGGCGAACGACACGCCCGAGTGGGTGGACACCGACAACGTCAACGTCAAGGCGGCCATCTTCCGCATGCCGCGCACGGTCCTCGCCTTGCCCATCTGGGTCGGGCCGGGGGCGCAGTACGTCCCCGGGCAGGCGGCGGCGGCCACGCTGGAGGTGCGCGTCCCGGCGGCGCCGACGACGGGGTCGGCGTGGGAGGTGACGCCGGGGGGCATCCGCCCGCACGCCGTCGAACGCACAGCGCGTGGGGCGGTGGTCCGGCTCAGGAACTTCAGCCTCTGCTCGGCGCTGGTGCTGACCAGCGACATGGGCGACGACGGCGTGGTCGTCCGCCTCCAGGCCGAGCAGCAAGGGCAGGCCCGGATGGCGGCCCAGTGGCTGCACGACCAGGCGGCGGCCGAGCTGGCGAAGGTGGAGCGCGTGCAGGAGCAGTTGGCCGGCGTCGGGCAGACGGTCCCGGACGCCGAGGCCCTGATGGGGCGGGCCAAGAAGGCCCTGGCCGAGTGCGCCCGCCTGCGGACGGACCGGCAGTACGCGGAGGAGTACGCGCAGGCGGAGGTGGCCCTGCGTGCCCTGCGCATCCTGATGCGGGCGAGCTGGGAGAAGGCGGTCCGCGACCTCCCCATCCCGACGGCCAGCCCCTACGCGGTGTCGTACTTCACTCTGCCGATGCACTGGCGTTTCCTGGACGAGATCCGGGCGACCAGGCCCGGGGCCAACGCCCTGCCGGGCGGCGACTTCGAGGTGCCGGCGGGGCAGCGTCAGCCGGGCTGGGTGGTGCAGGAGGTGCCTTCGCTGGACTCCGTCCGGTCGTCGGTGACGCGTGTGTCGGCGGGGGCGCATTCGGGCGAGCAGTGCGTGCGCCTCGAGGTGCAGGCGGCGGACACCCAGCGCACCCCGGCCGCGCTGGAGCGGACGTTCATCGCCCTGCACTCGCCGGCGGTGAAGCTGCCGCCCGGATCGCTGGTGCGGATCAGCGCCTGGCTCAAGACGCCGGGGGGGATCTCGGCCTCGGTGGACGGGGCGATGTTCTACGACTCGGCGGGGGGCGAGCCCCTCGCCGTGCGCCTCACGAAGCCGATGAAGTGGAAGCAATTCACGCTGTACCGGCGGGTGCCGGCGTCCGGGACGATCCACGCGACGGTGGCGCTGTCGGGCCTGGGGGCGGTGTACGTCGATGACGTGCGCATCGAGCCGCTGATGCCGACGGCGTCGGCGGCGCGCTGACTCGGGCGGCCGGGGCCGGTATGATGGTGCTAGGCCCTCAACCGGAGCAATTGTTCGATGCGACAGCTCGCCACGCTCCCCGCGGCCAGGGCGGAGTCGCTCGCCGACCACCTGCTGACCCTGCGCGTCGAGACGAAGCTGGAGCCTCTGCCCGAGGGCCAGGGGGGGCGGGGGGGGAGCGGGCCGGAGGCCTCCCCCCCGGAGGACGGGAAGGGGCGGGGGGGGGAGCGGGCCGAAGGCCTCCCCCCCGGGCAAGTCGTGGTCTGGGTGTGTGACGAGGACCGCCTGCCGGAGGCCCGCGCCGAGCTGGCGGCCTTCCAGGCCCAGCCGGACGCCCCGCGCTACGCCGAGTCGCGTGTCGCGGCGGCGGCCCTTCGCAAGCAGCGGGCGGAGGAGGACGCGGGGGGCGAGGAGGACGAGGACGAGGAGGACGAGGAGGCGGTGTCGGAGCCGGTGCCGCTGGGGCGGCGCCCGGTGACGCTGGCCCTCGCGGCGGCGTGCGTGTTCGTGTTCACCCAGGCGGCCCCCGGCGACCCGTCGGCGAAGGACTACAAGCCTGGGCCGACGTACACGGCGCTCATGATCGACTCGAAGGCACCTGGCCGCGAGGGGCTCCTGGCCGACGTGCGTGCCGGCGAGGTGTGGCGGCTGTTCACGCCGGCGCTACTGCACTTCGGCTGGATGCACCTGGTGATGAACCTCCTCGTGCTGGTGTTCGCGGCGTCGTCCATCGAGGGGCGGGCGGGGCCGGTGTGGCTGCTGGCGCTGGTCCTCCTCCTGGCGGCGGTGTCGAACGTGGCGGAGTACGCGCTGGGCCGGACGGAGTGGGTGGACCGCCGCCCGGTGCTGCACCCGTCGGCGGCCTTCGGCGGGCTCTCGGGCGTCCTGTTCGGGCTGATCGGGTATCTGTGGGTGCGTGGCCGCGTGGACCCGGCGGCTGGGCTGTCGCTGCCGCCGATCGTCTGGCTGGGCTCGCTGCTGGCGTTCGGGTGCTTCTGGGCGGGCGTGGGCGATCAGGGCCCGGTCGCCAACGTGGCGCACACCGCCGGGCTGCTGAGCGGCATGGCGCTGGGCCTGCTGCCGTCGCCGCGTGGCGAGCCGGAGGCCGGGCCCGCGGAGGAGGAGCCCGCCCCATGAGCGAAGGGATCGACCCGGCGCGTCAGCTGGCGCAGCACGCGGCCTCGCTGCGGGCCGCCGGCGTGGAGTACCTGTCGGTGATGCCGGCGCTGCCGCTGGTGCTGGCACGCGAGGAGCCGGCGCCGGTGATCGAGGCCGGGCCGGCGGATGACAGGCGTGTGGCGCTGGGGCTCCTGGCGAAGGAGGTGGCCGGCTGCATGCGCTGCCCGGCGCTGGCCTCGACGCGGACGCGCACGGTCTTCGGCGTCGGCCCTCTGGACGCGGAGGTGTGCTTCGTCGGCGAGGCGCCGGGGGCCGACGAGGACCGCCGCGGCGAGCCGTTCGTCGGCGCGGCGGGGCAGCTCCTCGACCGCATCCTCGCCGCGAGCGGATTGAAGAGAGAAGAAGTGTTTATTTGTAATGTTCTTCGCTGCCGGCCGCCGGCGAACCGCAAGCCGGAGCCGGACGAGGCGTCGAATTGCCGCGAGTGGCTGGAGAAGACGCTGGAGCTGGTGAAGCCGAAGTTCCTGGTGGCGCTGGGGGGGTCGGCGACGCTGCACTGGCTGGGGGTCTCGACGGGGATCACGCGGATCCGCGGGAAGTGGTTCGACTACAAGGGGACGCCGGTGCTGGCGACGTTCCACCCGTCGTACCTGCTGCGCAACCCGGACGCGAAGCGCGAGGTGTGGGAGGACATGAAGGCCCTGCTGGCACGCCTGGGCAGGCCGGTGCCGGGGAAGGCCTGACCGGAGCGTGCCCTTCCCGGCCGGCGCGGCGTCTGCTAAGCTGACGTTTTGTGGTCACAAGGAGATGGGAGCATCGATCATGGGGACGAATCGTTCGGGGAAGCGGCGTAAGCAGCGCCTCAACCGCTCGCGTAAGGAGATGGAGCGCCTGGCCAAGAAGGCCGTCAAGGAGACAGCCGCCCCCGCCGAGAAGAAGTGAACACCACGGCCTCCACGGGAGGACCACTCATGGCCCGGCTCGCACTGATCTGCCTCGCCGCCTGCGCCGCACCCCTCGCCTGGGCCGGCCCCATGAAGTCCCCCCCCGCCGACCCCGCCGCCGAGGCGACCACCAGCTTCGGCGTGGCGCTCTATCAGCAGGTCCGCACCCACAAGGGCAACCTGTTCTACTCGCCGGTGTCGCTGCTGTCGGCCCTCGGGCTGGCGGCGTCGGGCGCGCGCGGCGACACGCAGAAGCAGATGGCCAAGGCCCTGCACCTGCCCGGCGACGACTCCGCCGCCGCCGTCGCACCCTTGCTCAAGTCGTTGACCGGGCGGTCCGGCAAGGGCACGCGCACGCTCATGGCCGCCGGGCTGTGGACGCGCAAGGGCCTGACAATGGGGGACGCCTTCCTCAAGTCGTGCAAGTCGTTCCCGAACGCCTCGCTGGCGCAGGCCGACTTCGAGGGCCGGCCCAACGAGTCGCGTAAGGCGATCAACGGCTGGGTGGAGAAGAACACCGACGGGCGGATCAAGGATCTGCTGCCGGGCGGCAGCGTGACGCGCGAGACGCGCATGGTCCTGGCCAGCGCCATCCACTTCAAGGGCGACTGGGAGTACCCGTTCCGGAAGGACCTGACGAAGGAGGGCGACTTCAACGCCCCCGGCGGCAAGGTGAAGGTGCCGTACATGCACCAGCGGGCGGAGTTCGCCTTCCGCGAGGGGCCGTCGGTCTCCCTGCTCGAGCTGCCCTTCTCGGGCAACGAGGCGAGCATGGTCTTCATCCTCCCTGCGGCGACGGTGCCCCTGGAAGACTTCGAGAAGGCTCTGACGGCGGAGAAGTTGACGGGGTGGATGCGCGACCTGCGGGTGCAGAAGGTGGAGATGACGATCCCCAAATTCCGCCTGGCGGTGCAGCTCGACCTGAAGGAGACGCTGTCGGCGATGGGGATGCCCAATGCGTTCGGGCCGAAGGCGGACTTCTCCGGCATCGCCTCCGGTGAGGGGCTGCGGCTGTCGGACGTGTTCCACCGGGCCTACGTCGATGTGAATGAGAAGGGCAGCGAGGCGGGCGCGGCTACGGGCATCGGCGTGACGCCCAAGGCCGCCGGCCCGCGCATCCCCGTCTTCAAGGCGAACAGGCCGTTCCTGTTCCTGATCCTCGACCGCAAGACGGACAGCATCCTGTTCCTGGGCCGGCTGGTGCAGCCGCGGGCGTCTTGAGGCGAGGGCGGCCTCACAGCGGGCCGCCCGCCGGCAACGCCCGCAGGAACCGCTCCAGGGTGGGGGCATCGAAGCGCCCCGCCAGGCCACGGAAAAGCCCCGCCGCCTCGTCGCGCCGCCCGTCCATCCACGCCTGATAGCCGGCGACAAACATGAGGGCCGCATCCGCCGGGTGGCGGTCACGCAGACGCTCGACCTCGCGGAGATGCTCGGTGTACGACACCACGTCCGGGCCGTACACGTCCAGCGGGCGGAACGCCGCGCCGGGCAATTCCGGCCACAGGCGCACGGCGGTGACGATGGCGTCGCTCGCCTCGTGATACTTGGCGGACGCGAGGAGCGCCTGGGCGAGCAGGACGACGGGCAGGCCGTCGCGCGGACGCAGGGCCATCGCCCGGCGGAAGCGCTGGGCCGCACGGCCGTATTGCCGGTCGATGAAGTCCTCGCGTCCGAGGTCCATCTGCCTGCGCGACTCCAGCTCCGGGTCGTCGAACGGCTCCGGGGCGCGCGGCAGCGCCGGCTCGCCGTCCGCCGGCGGCTTCGGCCTCGGGCGCGGCGGCGGCAGCGGGATGAGCTTCTTCTCTTCGAGCGGCAGCGGGGGCGGCTCGCCGGGCATGGGCGGGATGTCCGGCACCGGCGGCACGTCCGGCACGGGCGGGATCTCCGGCGGCGGCGGGTCCATCGGCCCCTCGCGACGGCGTGGGGGCGGGGGAGGGGGGTAGTCGTCCTGCTCGCGTGGGGGGCGCTCGATGTAGATCGTCCGCCTGATGACGATGACTGGCGGTGGTGGCGGCGCGAACATCCCGTAATAGCTGGACCGCGCCACGAGGACGGGGCCGCCGAAGCCGACGCCGACGCTCACCCGCCCACGCGAGTAGGAGAAGCCCCCGTAGGGGTTTCCGAAGTACGGCACCTGGGCCGAGACGGCCAGGGTCGCCGCGAGGAGTGCGGCGGCGGCCAGGAGCCAACGCGAGAGCTTCATGCTGGATGTGCCTCCGCGAGCGGGAGTGGCATGGGGGATTATGGGCGTGTACGGCCCGCCCCGCAAGGGGGAACTTTCGTTGCCCGCGGGACCGGCGGCGAAATCGCCTCCGCCCCGCGTCCGAATACAACTACACAGACACGCAGCCCGCTCCCCCTCCGAAGGGCCCGAATGGACGCCGTCTCCATCGAGGACGTGACCAAGACGTACTCCTCCGTCACCGCCGTGGACGGCCTCAGCCTGCGCGTCCCCGCGGGCAGCGTGTACGGCTTCATCGGCCCCAACGGCTCCGGCAAGTCCACCACGCTGCGGATGATCATGCGCATCCTCATGCCGGACCGCGGGCACATCCGCGTCCTCGGCGAGGAGACGCACGGCGCTGCCCACGACCGCATCGGCTACCTCCCCGAGGAGCGCGGGCTCTACAAGAAGATGTACGTCCGCGAGCTTCTATGCTTCCACGCCCAGCTCAAGGGCGTCCACGACCCCGGCCCCGCCGTCGACCGCTGGCTGGAGAAACTCGGCCTCGCCGACTGGGGCGGAAAGACGGTCGAGGCGCTGTCCAAGGGCATGGCCCAGAAGGTGCAGTTCATCGCCACCGTCGCCCACTCCCCCGACCTCGTCCTCCTCGACGAGCCGTTCAGCGGCCTCGACCCGGTCAACGCCGACGTGGTCCGGGACGAGATCCTCGCGCTCAACAAGGCCGGCTCGACGGTCATCTTCTCGACGCACGACATGGCCGTCGCCGAGCGCCTGTGCGACTTCATCTTCATGATCTTCAAGGGCAAGAAGGTCCTCGACGGCACGCTCGCCGACATCCAGCAGCGCTACGGCGAGGACACGGTACGAGTCCGCCTCGCGGGGCGTCCCCCGCTCGACGGCGGGCCCCTGCCGGGCGTCCTCGGCGTGATCGATCACGGCAACGGCCAGGAGCTGCGTATGGAGCGAGGCGCCGACCACCAGGCGCTGCTGGAGGCGCTGATGCGCAAGGGCCGCGTGGAGCATTTCGAGGTGGCCCGGCCTTCCCTGCACGACATCTTCGTCCGCATCGCCGCGCCCGAGACGGAGGCCGATCCATCGTGAACAAGATCTGGGTGATCGCACGGCGTGAGTTCCTGGCCACCGTCCGAACGCGGGCGTTCGTCATCAGCATCGTCCTGCTGCCGGTGATGATGCTCCTGGGCGCCGGCGTCGGGGTGATCACCCGCACGCTGGAGGACAAGCAGGAGCGCTCGTTCGTCGTGATCGACCGTACGCCGGGGGGGAAGGTGTTTCCTCTGCTGAAGGCGGCGGCCGAGCGACGCAAGCAGGAGAAGGATCCGCGGTCGGGCGAGCCGGTGCGGCCGGTGTTCCGCCTGGAGGAGGCCGACCCGGAGGCCGACGCCGACGAGCAGCGTCTGGCGCTGTCCGCCCGCGTGCGCAAGGGCGAGATCACCGGCTTCCTCGAGGTCGGCCCCGAGTTTCTGACGAAGAAGGGCGGCAAGCCGGATAACCCGCTGAACGACCCCCGGGCGGCCCGCTACCAGTCGCGGCCGAACCTCCCCGGCTCGATGGAGTTCTACAACTGGGCGATCTTCGAGATGACGCTGGTGACGATGCTGGAGAAGGGCTTCCCCGGCCTCGACATGCGCAAGTTGCTGACGGAGGGGCAGAAGCCGCCGGTCCTGAGGCTCGGCCTGTCGTCGCGCGAGCCGGACGGGAGCGTCAGCGACGACGCGGGGGCGACGAAGGCGCTCGCACGCATCTTCGTCGGCATCGGGTGCATCATGTTGATGTTCGTCATCGTCTTCGTCGTGTCCACGCCCATGATGCAGGGGGTGCTGGAGGAGAAGATGGCCCGCATCTCGGAGGTCCTCCTCGGTTCGGTGACGCCCTTCCAGCTCATGGCCGGCAAGCTGCTTGGGGGGCTGGGGGTGGCCATGGTCCTGGCGTCGGTCTACGTCGGAGGGGCCTACGGCGGGCTGCACTACTACGGCTACGGCGACCAGGTCCCGGCGTGGCTCATCGGGTGGTTCGCCTTCTACCTGGTGCTGGCGCTCTTGACCTACGGCTCCCTGTTCATGGCCGTCGGGGCCGCGTGTACGGACATGAAGGAGCCGCAGACGCTCATGATGCCGGTGATGCTCCCGGCGATGATCCCCTTGTTCCTCCTGGCGCCGATCCTGACCAGCCCCGACGGACTGGTGGCCCGCGTGGCGTCCTTCTTCCCGCCCTGCACGCCGATGATCATGATCGCGCGGCTCGCGCTGTCGGCGAACATCGCCTGGTGGGAGCCGGTCCTGGGGTCGGCCCTCGTGCTGGCGTTCACGGCCCTGTGCGTGTGGATGGCCGGACGCATCTTCCGTGTCGGCATCCTCGTCCAGGGCAAGGGCGCGACGCTCGGCGAGCTGGTCGGCTGGGCCATCCGCGGGTGAGGCGTCAGCCGCCGGCCCGCACACGCGCCGCCTGCGGCGACGGCAGCTCGATCACAATCCAGCGCCTCTTGCGGAGGAAGACCGGCGCCTCAGCCACCACACGCGCGTCCGAAGGCAGGAGTTTCTGTAACCACCCCCACTCCTCCTCCTTGGCGATCAGGTAACGCCCCTCGCCGGCCGCGAATTCCGCCAGGGGCACCGGCGTGGCCGTCCACGCCTTGGCCGCCGGCGGCGGCTTGCCATCGACGACCACCGGGACGATGGGCCGCGTCGCGTAGAACACCCAGCTCGGGTCGATGTCGGCGTGCGTGCCGAACCGCGCCTCCGGGCACCGCCGCAGGATCGCCCGGCACACCTCGTCATGCGTCCGCACCGAGCCGACACGCGGCAGCAGGACGCCGAACGCCCCGGCGGTGAACACCGTCAGCCCCACGCAGGCCGCCGCCACGGACGCCAGCGCACGGCCCTTGTGCATCAACACGAAGGCGGCGACGCCGGCCAGCGCCAGCACGACCCCCAACACGCACAGCACCTCGGCGCCGGCGATGAGCTGGCCGATGAAGAACGACGCAACGATGACCGCCACTCCCGCGAGCGCGAGCAGCCCGAGCCCCGCCTTCATCCACGCGCCGAGCCAGCCGGAGACGCCGTCGGCGGCCTCGTCGAGCAGTGCGCCGACCAGGACCGCCACGCCGGGGAAGCACGGCGTGATGTAACTGGGCAGCTTCGTCCTGGCGCACGAGAACAGCACGACGTACACGCCGACGTAGCAGGAGAGGAAGAGGCAGGCGTCGCGGCGCGGCCCGGCCTCACGCAGCCGTGCGACGAGCCACACCGCGAGCGGGAGGAGGAAGACCGACCACGGGAACAACCCGGCGGCGATGGTGCCTAGGTAGTAGGCGAGGAACGGGCCGCCGTGGCCCTCCATCGGCTCCATCGCCCGCCCGAAGTGGTGCGTCAGGAAGAAGCCGCGGAGGAACTCGCCGTCGGTCCTCAGGCCGACGAGGACGTACCACGGCCCGGCGACGGCGAGGACGATCAGCAGACCCATCAGGGGGCGCATCGCCAGGAAGACGCGGAGGAAGTGTAGCGGCGCGAAGGGGCGGACGACATCGAGCGCCCGTTGCCACCAGCCGACCGCCTCGGAGGCCGGCAAGCGGACGATGAGCAGGAACATACCGATGACGGCGGCGGGCACGACGCCCGGCAGGCCCTTGGCGAGCAGGGCCAGCCCGAGGGCGGCGTACACAAGCGCCCACGCCCACCAACGCGGGATCGGGTCCGTCAGGCCGTCGCCCGGGGTGAAGGCGAACGAGGCGTAGGCGAGGAGGGCCAGGGCGGACGCCAGCGTCAGCGTGGCGTCGATCTTGGCCATGTGCCCCGCCATCGCGAACAGGAGGCACGTCAGGAGGACGACGCCCGAAAGCAGGCCGGCGCGCGGGCCGAAGAGGCGGGCGGCGAGGAGGTACGTCACCCAGGCGGCGAGGAGGGCCGACACCGCCGAGAAGAAGCGGGCGGCGAATTCGTTGACGCCGAACATCCGGTAGGCGGCGATCATCTGCCAGTACTTGAGCGCCGGCTTGAGGACGCGCAGGTCGTCGTTGAAAGTGGGGACGACCCAGTCGCCGCGCTCCATCATCTCGCGGGCACAGGAGGCGTTCCGCGGCTCGTCGCGGTCCCAGAGCGACGGGGCGCCCAGGTTGACGAACATCACCATGGCCGCCACCCCGGCCAGCAACAGCAGATGCAGCATCCTGCCCACGGCCCGCCCTCCCTGTCCGCCGCCAAGCATACCCGCTGCCGCCGCGCCAGTCCATGCGTCTGCGGTCACGCGCTCTTGCGTACCGGCGCGGCCTCGGCCGGGGCCGTCTCGCCGGCGACGCTGTAGCGGTCCTCGGGCTTGCCGGAGTTGGCGGTGATCAGCTCCGCCAGCACGCCGATGGAGATCATCTGCGCCCCCAGCAGGGCCGACGCGACGGCGTAGGTCATCAGAGGCCGGGCGTGCAGCGGGCCGAACGTCTCCTCGCCCCAGACGCGGTTGCCCACCCACAGCACGCCGAGGCCGGTCAGGCACAGCAGGCCGAGGGAGAATGCCAGCAGGCCGACGGTGCCGAGGAGGTGCTGCGGGCGGTTGCGGAAGCCGGTGAGGAAGGTCACGGTGAGGAGGTCGAGCAGGCCCTTGGTGAGCCGCCCGATGCCGTACTTGGAATGCCCGTAGACGCGCGGGCGGTGGTTGACCTCGACCTCGGCGACCTTGAAGCCGCGTGCGGAGGCCAGGACGGGGACGAAGCGGTGCAGCTCGCCGTGGATGTGGACCTCGCGCAGCACCTCGGCCCGGTAGCACTTGAAGCCGCAGTTGTGGTCGTGCAGCTTGACGCCCGTCACCCAGCTCACCGTCGCGTTGAACAGGCGGCTCGGCCAGACCTTGTGCCACGGGTCGTGGCGCACGCGCTTCCAGCCGCTCACAACGTCGGCGCCCTCGCGCAGCTTCGCCAGGAAGCGCGGCACCTCGGCGGGGTCGTCCTGCAGGTCGGCGTCGAGGGTGAACACCGCCTCGCCGCGGGCGACGCGGAAGCCGGCGGACAGGGCGGCTGCCTTGCCGAAGTTGCGGCGCAGGCGGACGCCGCGGACGCGCGGGTCCTCGCGTGCCAGGCGTTCGATCTCGGCCCAGGAGGCGTCGCCGCTCCCGTCATCGACGAAGACGGCCTCGACCTCGAGGCCCTCGCGGGCGGCCATCGCGTCGATCTCGCGCCACAGGATGGGCAGGCTGGGCGCTTCGTTGAAGACGGGGACGACGAAGGAGATCATGTCGGCACCGATGGGAAGGGGATATCCCCATCGGTATCGGCCGTGCCGGTTGTGCGACTTGAACGGTCAGCCAGCGCCGCCGCCTCCGGTCTTGGCCTCGCCCTTGAGGCTGGCCCAGATGTAATCGCGGTTCATCTTCGCGATGAACGCCGCCGGGATCTCCTTGGGGCAGGCGGCCTCGCACTCGTAGTAGTTCGTGCAGTTGCCGAAGCCCTCGGCGTCCATGCGTTCGACCATCTTCTTGACGCGCTCGGCTCGCTCGGGCTGGCCCTGGGGCAGGAAGCCGAGGTGCGCCACCTTGGCGGAGACGAAGAGCATGGCGCTGGCGTTCTTACAGGCGGCGACGCAGGCCCCGCAGCCGATGCAGGCGGCGGCGTCCATGGCCTGCTCCTGATCGACCTTGGGGACGAGCTGGGCGTTGCCGTCCGGGGCGCCGCCCGTGTTGGCCGACACGAAGCCGCCCACCTGGATGATGCGGTCGAACGCCGAGCGGTCGACGACGAGGTCCTTGATGACGGGGAAGGCGCGGGCGCGGAACGGCTCGACGAAGATCGTCTCGCCGTCCTTGAAGTCGCGCATGTAGGTCTGGCAGGTGGTCTTGGCCTCGCGCTTGCCGTTGGGCAGCATCTTCCGCGGGCCGTGCGCGACGCCGTTGATGTACAGGCTGCACGAGCCGCAGATGCCCTCGCGGCAGTCGTGGTCGAAGGCGATGGCCTCCTGGCCCTTCTCGATCAGGCCCTGGTTGACCACGTCGAGCATCTCGAGGAACGACATGTCGGGGGTGATGTCGGACGCCGTGAGGGTGTCCAGCCGCCCCGCGTCGGAGGGGCCGTTCTGTCGCCAGACCTTGAGGGTGAACTGCATGGTGGTCTCTTGCTCTCAAGCCCGTATGTCATTCATAGCGAGGGTGGCCGCATTGAAGGAAGGTAGGATCGCACGGACGGCTGCACGCCGGTCAACGTAACTCTCCACCCTCCGCTCGGATCATTTGTAACTTCTGATCGACGGCTGCACCTCGGTGAAGGTCAGCGGCTCGACGTTGCGCACCGGGGCCGCGTTCGGCCCCTTGTACTCCCACGCGGCGACGTGCTGGAAGTTGGCGTCGTCGCGCTTCGTCTCGCCGTCGTCCTGGTACTCCTCGCGGAAGTGCCCGCCGCACGACTCACGCCGCTCCAGCGCGTCCAGGCACAGCAGCTCGGCGAATTCCAGAAAGTCCGCCACCCGGCCCGCCTCCTCAAGGGCCTGATTCATCCCCGCGCCGGAGCCGGTCACGGAGGCTTCCTTCCAAAACTCCTCGCGTAGCCGCGGGATCTCGACCAGCGCCGTCTTCAGGCTCTGCTCCGTGCGGGCCATGCCGCAATGCTCCCACATGAGCTTGCCCAGCTCGCGGTGGATCTGCGTCGCCGACTTCTTGCCCTTGAGCGCCAGGAGCCGGTTCTGCCGCCCGGCGACGTCCGCCTCGGCGGACTTGAACTCCGCCCCCGTCGTTTCGTTTGGGCGGGGCTTCACGCCGGCGAGGTAGTCGCCGATGGTGTACGGGGCGACGAAGTAGCCGTCGGCCAGGCCCTGCATCAGGGCGCTGGCGCCGAGGCGGTTGGCGCCGTGGTCGCTGAAGTTGGCCTCGCCGAGGACGAACAACCCCTGCACGTTGCTCATCAGGTTGTAGTCCACCCACAGGCCGCCCATCGTGTAGTGGACGGCGGGGTAGATGCGCATGGGCGTCCTGTACGGGTCCTCGTGCGTGATGTGGGCGTACATGTCGAACAGGTTGCCGTACTTGTCGCGGACGTAGTCCTTGCCGCGTTTGGGGTCGGCGAAGGCGGCGCTGAAGTCGAGGTACACGCCACGCCCGCCGGGGCCGACGCCGCGGCCCTCGTCGCACACCTGCTTGGCGGCGCGGCTGGCGATGTCGCGCGGGGCCAGGTTGCCGAAGCTGGGGTACTTCCGCTCGAGGTAATAGTCGCGGTCCGCCTCGGGGATCTGATCCGCCGGACGCTTGTCCCCCCCGGCCTTCGGGACCCAGATTCGGCCGTCGTTGCGGAGCGACTCCGACATGAGGGTGAGCTTCGACTGGTAGTCGCCGGTGACGGGGATGCACGTCGGGTGGATCTGCGTGTAGCACGGGTTGGCGAAGCACGCCCCGCGCTTGTACGCCCGCCACGCCGCCGTCACGTTGCAGCCCTTGGCGTTCGTCGAGAGGAAGTACACGGGCGAGTAGCCGCCCGTCGCCAGGATGACCGCGTCGCCGGAGTGGCTCCTGACCTCGCCGCTGACGAGGTCGCGGGTGACGATGCCGACGGCCCGGCCGTCCTTGACGACAACGTCCAGCATCTCGGTGCGTGGGTGGCTCTTGACCTTGCCGAGGCCGACCTGGCGGGACAGGGCCGAGTACGCCCCGAGGAGGAGCTGCTGGCCGGTCTGGCCGCGGCAGTAGAAGGTGCGCGACACCTGGGCGCCGCCGAAGCTGCGGTTCTCGAGCTGGCCGCCGTACTCGCGCGAGAACGGCACGCCCTGGGCGACGCACTGGTCGATGATGTTCACGGACACCTGGGCGAGGCGGTAGACGTTGGCCTCGCGGGCGCGGAAGTCGCCGCCCTTGACGGTGTCGTAGAAGAGGCGGTAGACGGAGTCGCCGTCGTTCTGGTAGTTCTTGGCGGCGTTGATGCCGCCCTGGGCGGCGATGGAGTGGGCGCGTCGGGGCGAGTCCTGGAAGCAGAACGTCTCGACCTGATAGCCCAGCTCGGCGAGCGACGCGGCGGCGGAGGCGCCGGCCAGGCCGGTGCCCACGACGAGGACGCGGTATTTCCGCTTGTTGGCGGGGTTGACGAGCTTGAAGGCGAACTTGGCGCGTTCCCACTTCTGCGGCACCGGGCCGTCGGGGATGCGTGAGGCCAACTGCATCTCTGTCTCCAATACGATGACTTACCCGATGACCCGGAGCCACACGGCCAGGACGATGGCGCAGTTGCCGGCCACCACGACCGCGGCGATGACGGGGCCGATCGTCCACACGACGCCGGAGGACGAGCGGCCGTTCAGGCCGAGCGTCTGCAACATGCTGGATGCGCCGTGCCAGAGGTGTAGGCCGAGGAAGGCCATCGCGATCAGGTAGGTGGTGCTGGTGAGCGGGTCGCGGAAGCCGTTGATGACCATGCTGTAAACGTCGTGTCGGTACTCCTCGCCGTGGAGATCCTCCTTGAGGAGGTTCTTTCGCGGGGCGGGGGACCATCCATGCGAGTCGTGCACCTCGGTTAGGTCGAGGTAATGCTTCGGGGCGGAGAGGTCTTTCAACCTGCTCTTCTCATCGACCTGCCCCGCCGCCGTGTGGATGGCCCCCGCGGTGAAGTGGGCGAGGTGGTAGATGGTGAACGCCAGGAGGACGAGGCCGGTCAAGACCATGTGCCGGCTGGCCCACGACGCCTGCATGGTGTCCTCGTGGGCATAGCCGACGGGCCGGGCGGCCCCGTTGGTCAGGTTGAGGCGGATGGCGACCACGATGTGGATCACGAAGACGGCGAGCAGGCCGAGGCGGATGAGCCAGAGGAAGATGCCGAGCGACTTCAGGTGGTGGGCGTAGGCGTTGAGCCAGTCGCGGCCGAGGAAGATGAGGAGGTTGCCGGCCATGTGGCCGAGGATGAAGCCGACCAGGAGCAGGCCCGTGATGGCGACGACGACCTTGCTGCCGATGGACGTGGAGAGGGGACGGAGGAGGACGTTCATCAAGGGGCCCCGCGTGCATTCGCGGGCCGACTCCTGGCGCCGGCCCGCCTACCTCTCATGGTATACGCGGGCCGGGCCAGAAAACGAGGGCGTCACGGCAGAGTGAAGCCGAAGGTGCCCACCGGGACGATCTCGATGCCGCCGACCAAGGTGCGCGGGCCGACGTTGGTGGCGAGGGTGTCCTCGGCCTGGAACCGGGCGGTGTTCAGGCGCGAGAGGACGTAGAACGGCCCGCTATTCCCGAAGAGCTGTAGGCCGAGGAACGCGGAGTTGGACGCCTGGAAGCGGGCGAATCCGCCGCCGAAGTTATTCCTCGCCACCTGGGCGATCAGGCTGGAGCCATCGAAGGCGGTCAGGAGCATTTCGCCCGCAGGCTCGCCGTTGAGCCGGGCGATGCTGTTACGGACGATGACCGCACGCACCTGGCTCGTCCCCTGCGTCCGAACGTTGATGCCCGCCTGGCCGGCGCCGACGAAGCCCGCCTGGCCGATGACGTTGTCGGAGATGTTGAGGACGCCCGCCCCCGCGCCGGTGAGGTCGTACCTGATCGCCGTGCTGTTGTAGCCGTTGATGGTGTTCCGGGTGACGGCGACGGGGCCGGCGACGTTGACGAGGTCGATGCCGCCGCCGCCCTCGAGGAAGTTGCGGTTGATGTCCGCGCCCGTGATGCCGGTGCCGGTGATCGCGCCGCCCGAGGTGAGGCGGAAGCCGGACACCTCATTCCCGTTGGCCAGGAGGACGGAGCCGCGGATGATCGGCGCCGCCGTGTTGCTGGTCGCCCTGGGGAGGAGGAAGATGCCCTGGCGCGTGGTGAAGAAGTGCGGCACGCCCTCGCCGAGGAATCGTTGGCCGTTCTGCAGCGCCATGCTCTGCGCGGCGAAGACGCTGCCGGCGTGGGCGAAGAGGATCTGCCCCGGCGCGCTGCCGGCCCGCGCCGTCGGCAGCGTTTGGAACGGGCGCTCGATGGAGCCGTCGCCGCCCGGCGCCGCGAAGCTGGCGACGTGGCGGACTTCCACCGGCTTGCCCGTCCCCGGGTCGATGGCCAGCTCGCGGTTGGTCTGCTGGCTGACGGCCACGTTGGGGTCGCGGACGACACGCTCTCCCAGCCTGGCGGCGAGGGGGTCGGCCTGGCGGGCGCCGCGCCGCACCCCGCCGAGGTGGAAGGCGAGGCCGCCGGTGACGGTCGTCTTGAACAGGTCGTCGTGCTGCACCGAGAGGTGGAGCGAGGCGTCCTCGTTGTACCACGACTCCAGGCGGGCGCGGACGCCGGTGGCCGACCGCGCCCCCTCGTTCGAGTAGTGGTAGAGGCCGAGGAACGCGCTGGTGCGCATCGACGGGACGAGCGAAGGGAGCTGCCGCCCGACCTCGGCGTCCACGCCGCGGAGGGCGACCGCGGAGCGGACGTCGAGCAGGACGTTGGTGCCGACGAAGCCGGCGGCCCGGCTGCCCGCGAGGCCGAAGCGCTGAGGGCCGACGGGGAGGTAGACGTTGCCGCGCGCTTGCCACAGCTCGCCGAGGGCCTCCCAGCCGAGGCCGACCTGATGGAGCCAGAACGCCTCGGTGTTGCGGCCGTCGTAGAAGGCGTTGAGGCCGACGACGACGCCGGGCGTGGGGAGGAGCCAGCGGGCGCCGCCGCCGAGCTGGCACTCCCACTGCTGGGAGTGGTCGAAGTTGACCACGCGGCCGTCGGCGAAGGCGAGCGACGAGCCGGGGTCCTGCAGGAACGGGACGAACCCTTCGACGTAGGTGAAGCCGCTGTAGTAGCCCACGCCGTCGCCGAAGTCGTGCCGCGCGCTGACGCGCGGCTGGATGCCGGCATCGTCGGCAGGGGCGCAGGGTGCGGCGGCCTCTGCCAGGAGCGGGGGCGGGGTGGGGATGGGCGTGGCTCCCGGCTGAGGCGAGGGAGGCGTGGTGTTCGCCTGGCTGGCATGCTGGGCGATCACCAGGGCCGCGAGCAGGAAATACACCGATAACGCCGGGGTGCGCTGCATCATCCTTCCCTCCTCGGGTCGCTGATGCAGTATCTGTCGGCCGGGAAAAGCGGCAACGCCTCACTCTTCTCGCCAGGCCGCGCCTTCACACCGCCTGTCCGGCGGCATGGCCGGAGCGGCTTGCCCGGATTGCCCTGCCTCACGGCAGGACGAAGCCGAACGTTCCAGGCGCCACGATCTGGACCAGGCCGACGTCGGCGGCGAATCCGCCGGTGTTGGCCGCGAGCAACCCCTCGGCCTGGAACACCGACGCGCCTGCCTGGGCGAGCTGGTACGGGCTGGTGGAGGTGTTGCCGAAGAGCTGCAGCGCGAGGATGCCGTTGTCGGAGGAGGCCACGCGGACGCCGTCGATCAGGGGCGGCCCGTAGCCGCCGCCGGCGATGACGTTCTTCGCCACCTGGAGGGTCAGCTCGCCCGCGCCCGAGGCCGACGCGGTGATGCCGCACGCCGTGTCGCCGTTGAGTCGGGCCACGTCATTGCCGGCGACGATGCCTCGGACCTTGGCGGAGCCGGACACGTCCACGGAGATGCCTCGGGCGCCCGCGGAGGCGTCGACGTCGCGGATCTTGTTGTCGATGATGGAGAGGTCGGCCCTGGTGGTGCCGCCGGCGGAGTAGGAGATGCCGTGGAGGGAGGACCGGGTGATGTTGTTCTCGGCCACGCGGACGACGCCGCCCACGTCCTCCAACTTGACGGCGACGCCCTCGGCGTTGATCTCGTTGCGGTGGATGTTCACCCCGGTGATGGCGCGGCCGATGATGCCGTCGCCGGGCACGAGGATCGCGATGCCGGGGCCGTCCCTGGACAGCTCGCGCTGCGTGACGGTCATCGCCGTCGTGATACGGAAGCCCGAGACCTCCGTGCCGTTGGCCAGGGTGACGGCGGGGCCGAGGGGGTTGAGGATCGCGGGCAGGCCGGGGTTATTGGTGACGCGCGGGATGACGTAGGTGCCGACGGCCGTGGCGACGCGGTGCTGGACGCCCTCGCCGAAGAAGCGTTGGCCGGGCTGGAGCACGATGCCGGGGCCGGTGAAGACGCTGCCGGCGTGGGCGAAGAGGACCTGCCCCGGCGCGCTGCCGGCCTGGAGCCTGGCGAGGGAGTTGAAGGGGCGTTCGACGGAGCCGTCGCCGCCGGCGGGGGCGAAGCTGGCGGCGTGGCGGATCTCGAGCGGCTGTTTGGTGACGGGGTCGATGGCCAACTCGGGGGCGGTCTGCTGGGTGGTATGGCTGACGAGGACGATGTTGGGGTCGCGGACGACGCGCTCGCCGAGGCGGGCGGCGAGGGGGTCGGTCTGGCGGGCGCCACGCTGCACGCCGCCGAGGTGGAGGGCGAAGCCGCCCATGACGGTGGTGTTGAACACCGGGTCGTGCTGGATGGAGAGGTGCAGCGAGGCGCTCTCGCCGAGCCAGGCCTCGAGGCGTGCGCGGACGCCGCTGGCGGAGCGCACGCCGTCGCTGCCGTAGGAGTACAGTCCGACGAAGGCGCTGGCGCGGAGCGACTGGATGAGCGCCGGCAGCTCGCGGCCCGCCTCGACATCGACGCCGGCCATCGCACTCTCGACGAGGCGGTTGCGCTGCACGTCGAGGAGGATGTTGGTTCGGACGAACTGGCCGCCGACGATGGAGGCGCGCTCGGTCAGGACGGTGTTCTGCTGGCCGACGGGGAGGTAGACGTTGCCGCGGGCCTGCCACACGGGGCCGAGGGCCTCCCAGCCGAGGCCGGCCTGGTTGTACCAGTTGGTCTCGGTGTTGCGGCCGTCGTAGAAGGCGTTCACGCCGGCGACGATGCCCACCGCGGGGAGGAGCCAGCGGCCGCCGCCGCCGACCTGCGTCTCCCACAGGCGCGTGGCGTCATAGTTGACGATGCGCGTGCCGCCGAAGTAGAGGGACGAGCCGGCCTGCTGCTGGAGGGGCAGAAACCCTTCCAGGTACGTATAGCCGTCCTTGTACCCGGTCGAATCGCCGAAGGAGCGGCGCACGCTGACGCGCGGGTCGATGAGGGGTGGCGGCTGGGGCGTATCGATCTCGTCGGCGGAGGACAGGGCGGCGAGGACACAGGCGCTGATCAGTGATAGCTCGGCTCGCATGAACCACCCCCTAGCCCGGACGGGCCCTCCATCCGGTATCGGCGCGCGGCGGCCGGGAGGTTAACGTGATCCGCGCCGCCGTCAAGGCCGGACGGGTTGCCGCCACGGCGGGGCGTTCCCCAGAATACCCCGATCCCCCAGACAGGACGCACCCATGAGCGACAAGAGCCTCGTCGAGACGTTGAAGCCGCAGTTGGCCGAGCTGAAGGCCAAGGGCCTGTACAAGAGCGAGCGGCGGATCACCTCGCCCCAGGGCGCCGAGATCACCGCCAATGGCCACACGGTGATCAACTTCTGCGCCAACAACTACCTCGGCCTCGCGAACCACCCCGCCGTCGTCGCCGCGGCGCGCGAGGGGATCGACAGGTACGGCTACGGGCTGTCCTCGGTCCGCTTCATCTGCGGGACGCAGGACCTGCACAAGGACCTGGAGCGGCGGATCGCGACGTTCTTCGGCAAGGAGGATTCGATCCTGTACACGTCGTGCTTCGACGCCAACGGCGGGCTGTTCGAGCCGCTCCTGGGCGAGCAGGACTCGGTGTTGTCGGACGCCCTGAACCACGCCAGCATCATCGACGGGGTTCGCCTATGCAAGGCCCAGCGATTCCGCTACGCGCACAATGACATGGCCGACCTGAAGGCCAAACTCGTCGAGGCGAAGGGCGCGCGGCTGCGGCTGATCTTCACCGATAGCGTGTTCAGCATGGACGGCGACCTGGCGAGGCTGGCCGACATCTGCACCCTGGCGGACGAGCATGACGCCGTCGTCGGCATTGACGACTGTCACGGCACCGGACACCTGGGGGCTGGCGGGCGCGGGGCGGCGGAGGAGCTGGGCGTCCTGAACCGCATCGACATCATCACCAGCACGCTGGGCAAGACGCTGGGGGGGGCGTGCGGCGGGTTCACGGCGGCACGGGCGGAGGTGGTCGATTGGCTGCGGAACAAGTCGCGGCCGTACCTGTTCAGCAACTCGGTGCCGCCGCCGCTGGCCTACGCGGCGCTGAAGACGATTGATCTCATCGAGGGGATGGCCGAAGCGCGGGGGACGCTGAAGGCGAACACGGCGCGGATGCGTGCGGGCCTGGAGGCGGCGGGGTTCACGCTGAAGCCGGGGCCGACGCCGATCCTGCCCATCATGATCGGTGAGGCGGGGCCGGCGGTGAAACTGGCGGAGCGGCTGCTGGGCCTGGGGATCTACGTGATCGCCTTCAGCTACCCGGTGGTGCCGCAGGGGCAGGCGCGCATCCGGATGCAGGTGTCGGCGGCGCACACGCCGGAGCAGATCGAACGGGCCATCGCGGCGTTCACGGCGGCGGGGCGCGAGGTGGGGGTAATCAAGTAACGATGACCGAAGAAGACGCCTTCATCCGCGCCATCCAGGCCGACCCCGCCGACGTGCCGACCCGGCTCGTGTACGCCGATTGGCTCGCGGAGCGAGGGGAGGCGGCACGGGCAGGCTACCTGCGCGGCTGGGTGGGGCGGGACAAAGACGAGCGCCCAGCCCAGCGCGTCGATGACGAGGTGGCCCTGACGCACAGCGCCTGGGGCGACCTGATCCACGGCCGAGTCGCACTGTGGGACGCGCCGACGACGTTGGCCCTCGGGCGGATCGAGGGCCTGTTGAGAGGGTATGCGTCGCTCAACCTGCACCGCTCGGACATCGCCTATGACTTCGGCGCAAGCCTCAGGCGGCGAACGGGTACGCTTGTTGAGCAGGTTCAGGCAGAATTCGACCATAAACTCCGGCCGGTGTCGATGGAGCCGTTGGAGGACTGGGAAGGCGATATCCGCGCTGCTCTCGCGAGATGGCTCTTCGACTCACTCGGCCAGATACCGGCTGGCGCCGTGCGGCTGGCCTTCCAGGACGAAGACCTGCGTGGCGACCTCGTGGCGCAGGTGATGCATTTCCTACGGGACCTGCTACGGCCTCATGCGGGGTGGCGGCTCCGGATCACGGAAGGCTGCTGGTACGGGATCGGGTGGGACGACTTCGTCCTGGAAGCCGAAGATCGGCTCCTCTTCCTGCACTTCAGCTTCTCGGACTGACCGGAGAGGCGTTCACGGCGGGCGTCAGTCGCGGGCACGGTTGGCCAGGTCGGCCAGCGCTACCAACGCCGAGCAGACCGCGATGACGGGGCCGAGGACACGGAGCAGGCTGCCGTGGTCCTTGTGCCACTTGTCGTACTCCGGGCTCACCCCCGGCTTCTTGCCGATGACGCGGTGGCCCAGGAGCGAGACGTAGACGCCGATGAGGACGCCGATGCCGGCGTTGATGAGCGTGGCGATATGGCCGGCGGTCATGGTCGCACCTTGTCGAGGAAGGGCTCGCGCGTGTTGATGCCCCTCTTGATACCGGCGGTGGCGCGCTCCGACGAGGCCGGGCGACGTATGCCGCCGCCCGGCGGTCCGTCAGGTCACGTCACTTGGCGGCGCAGCACGCGGCGCCCTCGGCGCAGCACGCGGCGCCGGGGACGCAGCAGGTGGCCGCGCCCTGGCAGCAGGTGCACACGTCGCAGACGCAGACGCCGCCCTGGCAGCAGCCGCAGCAGTCGCACGCGGTGCCGCAGGCGCAGCCGGCGGCCGGGGTGGCGGGGAGGCCGGCCTGGGTCAGGCCGGCGGTCAGGGCGAACAGGGCCACGAACGCGAACAGGATCAGGTAGCGCATGAGTCATCTCCACTTGCGTGATGGGTCTGTTGAGGATCGAGACGCGACGGCTCGGGCGAGACGCGCGGATCGGCTCAACAGAGCCACAGGCAGTGGAGGACGCGGGGCGGTGGGTTAGCGATGCGGGCCGCCGGCGGGGCCAGATCACACACGGTGACGGCGGGCGCGAACGCGGGCACGGTGTCGAGGAGCGACGGCGCGGGCGAGGCGTCGGCGGGCTCGGCCTTCGTCGGTGTGGCTGGCTCACGCTGGCAGCACCACGAGGGGGTCGGCATGGGTGCGGGTTGGTCGGGGACGTCCGGTGTCGGGTCCGGGCAGCAGCAGCAGCAGGCGGCGGGGGCGGGGGCCGACT
Source organism: uncultured Alcaligenaceae bacterium (assembly GCA_964630925.1). Taxonomy (GTDB): domain Bacteria; phylum Planctomycetota; class Planctomycetia; order Gemmatales; family Gemmataceae; genus RGDT01. The sequence continues at coordinate 29,781 of CAZVZK010000005.1, read as the reverse complement.
CGGCGGAGGCGTGCGGGATGAGCCGGAAGGCAGCGCAGCACCAGCCCGGCGGCATTGCCGTCAGGAGGGTGATCAGGAGCAGGGTGGAGCGCGCCACGGCGTTCATGCTGGGATTATACCACAGTGAACGAGCGGTGTTCAAGCTGTTACATACATGGCGTGTGGCGGCGCGCGTGGGTCACTCGGGCCACTCACGGGCCCGCTCGCCTAAGATCATCGGGTAACCGTTGACCCGACATCCATCAGGAGTTGGACAAAATGAGACGGGGAGGGCGGCCACGACGCTGGTGTCGGCGGTCTGACCGCTTGCCGTGAAATGCAAATCCCGCCCAGGATTTGCATTGCAGGGGGGTTCCTGGAGACTGCTGAAAAACCCCCTCGACTCGACGTAAGTCCGTAAAGTTCGTGTCCCGCGAGGACGACTTTTACGGACTTACGTCGACGAAACCGAGTTTTTCAGCAGTCTCGCCTGGGGGGGTGCAATGCAATGCAATTCGCACCCGCCGATCAACCACAGTGTCTACTTCCGTCTAGTTCCCAACCACGCCTGTACGGTTACTCGTCCCCGACGCGGCGAGCGGCAAGCGGATGCACGTTCACCCGGATGAACGGATACCGAGGCGGCACCACGCACGCAAGGGAGGCGTGTCGTCGGCTCAGCCGGCCAGCGAATCGGTGCGGCCCTTGTCGGGGCCTACCATGCGGGCCAGGTCGGCGGTGTCGCGTCCGATGGCGGCGCAGATCGTCTCAAGCGGGAGGTGGTTGGGGTCCACGCCGAAGGGGCACTCGATCTCGACGCCGGCCTCCTCGATGCCCATCATGCCGAGGGACACGCCGGCGACCACGAGCGGGGCCAGGTAGCCCATGCGCGGGACCAGCACGAGGGGCAGGGTGACGAGGTACATCAGGAGGATCTGCTTGATGAGGGCGGCGTAGACGAAGGGGAGGGGGGTCTTGAGGATCTTCTCGCAGGCGCCCTGGGCGTCGAGGAGTTCGGCCACCTCCTCCTCGAGGCGGCAGGCCATGATCGGGTCGAGCTGGCCGGAGCGGAGGCGCTCGGCGATCCACTCGCTCATGAGGCCGGCGAGGATGCTGGCGGGGTTGGCGGCGCCGCGGAGGCGGTCAACGATGCGGCCCGGCAGCAGGGGGCGCAACACCTCCGGGTCGGGGTGGCCGCGGAGCTGCTCGCGGACCATGACGACGTAAGCGCCGATGAGTCGGGCCATCTCGTCGGCGGGGGGCGCGTAGGCGGCGGCGGCGCGGGTGAGGTTGCGGGTCGTGTTGACGAGCGCCCCCCACAGGGAGCGGGCCTCCCAGAAGCGGTTGTTGGAGCTGTTGGTGCGGAAGACGATGAGCATGCTGAGGGCGACGCCGAGGACGCTGTGCCCCAGCTCGGAGAGGCCCGGCTTGGAGCCGTCCCTGTTGCTCGGGACGAACTCATACAGGTACGCCACGCCGAGCGCGAGGGCGGTCAGGAGGCCGACGCGGAAGATGACGTGGGGGAGGACGGTCCCGCCCCAGGCGAAGGCGATCCGCCACCAGGAGTTGCGGTCGTACTCAATCACAGGGGTCAGGGGTCAGGGGGTCAGGGGGTCAGCAGAACAGCCAGCATCCAGCAGCCAGGAAACAGCCAGCGGCCTTGTGATCAGGTATCGGGAGGGCCGCCACGCGGGGTTGAAAGTGTTCAGGTGAGGGCAGCCCTAACCCCTTCCCCCTGACCCCTGTTACTTGTGTTTCTCCCAGCGCCCGCCCCATTTGGAATGGAGGTCGGAGAGGAACTTCTCCCACTCCGGGCGGGTCCGCCACTCCGGGAACGGCTCCGGGGCCACGGGGGCCGGCGTGCTGTACACCTCCTCGAACTCGGGCCGGCCGGCCCGCGACACGATCCGCCCCACGCGCGCCGTCCGCCAGGCGTGGTAGTCGTCGGAGATGCGGATCGACCCTTTCGGCCCGTCCACCGACAGGCCCTTGAGGGCCGCCCGGACCGCCGCCGTCTCCGTCGTCCCCGCCTTCTCCACGGCCTTCTTCCACAGGTAGACGCCGGTGTAGGCGGTCTGCATGGCGTCGCTGACCCGCTCGCCGGGGAAGCGGGCGTTGAAGCGGGCCACGAACGCCCTGTTGGCGCCGGTGTCCTGGCTCTCGAAGTAGTTGGCCGCCGTGTAGTCGCCCACCATGTCATCGACCTTGAACAGCCCCAGCTCACTCTCGCTGATCGAGCACCACGCGGTCGGCACCTCCGGCGGGCGGATGCCACGCGAGCGTAGCGCCTTCAGGAAGGCGATGTTGCTCTGCCCGTCGAGGGTGTTGACGATGAAGTCGGCCTTGCTGTTCTTCACGTCGTCGGCGACGTCATCCAGGGCCGTCTCGCCCACCAGGACGTAGCGTTCGCCGACGACCTGGCCGCCCAGGTCCTTGATCTCGTGGCGGACGGTGGCGTTGTCGGCGTGGGAATCGACGTTCTCCGACCCGAGGAGGTAGAAGCGGCGACGTTTCAAATGGCTATAGGCCCACTGGACGAGGGGGATCATCGTCTGGTTGGGCGAGCCGCCGAGGTAGACCACCGACGGCTTGTCGCCCAGGCCCTCGTAGGCGGTGGGGTAGAAGAGGAGTCGGCCCTCGTCCAGGCACACGTTGCCCACCTTCTTGCGCGCCGCCGACGCCCAGCAGCCGAACACGGCCGCGACGCCCTTGTCGCGGATCAGCCAGCGCGCCCGCTCCGCGAACGTGTCCTCGTCGGAGGCGCCGTCCTCGGTGAAGGCCTTGAGCGGCCTGCCCAGGACGCCGCCGGCTTCGTTGATTTCATCGATGGCAAGGTGCGTGGCGTGGACGATGGGCTTCTCGTGCAACGACAGCGTCCCGGTCAGGGAGTGCAGGACGCCGACGTGGATCGGCTCCCCCGTCGGCAGACCGCCGTTGCCGCCCCAGTTGCCCCAGGCACGCCAGATGCCGAACACCGCGGCCAGGGTGGCCACCAGGACGGTGGCGGCGCCGATCAGGATGCCGGCCCGGCCGGGCAGACGCGGCCGCGCCGCCGAGGACGGCGCCGCGGGCCCGTCGCCCAGCGCCTCGAGGCGGGCGATCAGGTCCCTGGCGCTGGCGGGGCGCCCGGCGGGGTCGCGGCTCATCAGGTCGTGGATGAGTTTGGCGATGGGCGCGGGCAGCGACGGCACCACCCCGGCCACCGGCGGCGCCTCGCCGGCGATGGCCGCCTGCAGGACCGCCTCGGTCTCCTCGCCCTCGCCGGGGAACGGCGGGCGGCCCGTGACCATGCGGTAAAGCACGCACCCGAGGCCGTACAGGTCCGACCGCGCGTCCACCTCCTGCCCGAGCGCCTGCTCGGGGGCCATGTAGGACGGCGTGCCGACGATGGTCGCGCCCTGGCGGGCCTTGTCGGTCGTCCGGCGGGCGATCCCGAAGTCGAGGAGGACGACGCGCTCCAGGCGGCCCCCCTGGCCCAGCTCGAGCCAGATGTTGGCCGGCTTGATGTCGCGGTGGACGAGGTGCTTGTCGTGGACGGCCACCAGCCCGTCGGCGACGCGGCGCGTGATCGACAGGGCCTCCGACGCCGGGATCGACCCCTCGCGGCGGAGGCGCTGATCGAGGGTCTCGCCCTGGAGCCGCTCCATCGCCATGTACGGCAGGCCGCCCTCCTCATCGACGTGGTAGATGTGGACGACGTTGGGCTGGTCGATCTGGGCGAGGAGGCGGGCCTCGATGAGGAATTTATCGCGCATCCCGGGCAGCGCCTTGTCGGGGCGGAGGACCTTGAGCGCCACCGGGCGGTGCAGGTTCTCGTCCTCCGCGTCGAAGACGATCCCCATCCCCCCCTCGCCGAGCAGGCCGCGGATGCGGAACGGCCCGAGCCGGCCCAATTCGCCCGGCTCGGCGGGCGGCCCCAGGAAGGGGTACCGGGGGCTCTGGGTCCGCTCGCGGCAGGCGGCGCAGCCGGCGATGTGGCGGCGGACTTCCTCTGCCAGCGCCTGGGGGAGGCGGTTGGCGAGCAGATCCTCGATGGACTCCGGGCTGGGGCACTGGAAGTCGGTTGCCATCGGCCTACTTCGCGTTCGCGCGGGGGAAGGAGTCTGCTACACTGTTCTCATCTTAGGGAACGTGGGCGTCGCGGGGACGGGGGGCATTGGATGACGCGGATATTGCAAGGCGTGATGAATTACCAGCGGCGGGTCCACGGCGACAAGAAGGAGCTGTTCCAGAAGTTGGCGGAGGGGCAGGCGCCGCTGGCGCTGTTCATCACCTGTTCGGACTCGCGTGTCAGCCCGGATCTGCTGGCGCAGACTCAACCCGGCGAGCTGTTCGTCCTGCGTAACGCCGGCAACATCGTCCCGCCGCACGGGCTGGTCAAGGGCGGCGAGGACGCCACCATCGAGTACGCCGTCTCCGTCCTGCGTGTGCGCGACGCCATCGTCTGCGGGCACACCCGCTGCGGGGCCGTCCACGGCCTGTTGACGCCCGGCGGGCTGGACAAGCTGCCGAGTGTGGCCGCCTGGGTCGAGCATTCGCGCCCGATCCTCGGGACGCTGGGCCCCGGCTCCGCCGACGACCTCGCCCACCTCACGAAGGCCATCGAGCTGAACGTGCTCCTCCAGCTCGAGCGGCTGCGCGGCCACCCCGCGGTGGCGCGGGCCATGGAGACGCGGGCGATGCGGCTGCACGGCTGGGTCTACGACTTCGAGCACGGGGCGGTGACCGTGTACGACGCGATGAAGGGGGCGTTCGTCCCCCTGGCCGAGTCGCTGCGCCAGAAGATGCTCGCCGACCTCGACAAGGCCCCGCGCGGCGAATGGGACACGCGGGGTTGAGATCGGCCGGCAGCCAGGGGGGGCGGGCCCGCGTGTTTCTGGTTGACCGGCCTGGGCCGCTCGCCTATCGTCATGGTGATTCCTCACCCACGGCGATTGCCCGGCATGAGTGACGAACACGACACCCTCGACCGGCCGGCGCTCATGGAGGCCATCCTCCACGGCATGCAGGACGGCGTCGTCGCCGCCGACGACAAGGGCGTCATCGTCCTGTGCAACCCGGCCGCGGGGCGCCTCCTCGGGATGCAGCTCGCCGGGCTGACCGCCGACGAGTGGGCCAAGAAGCAGACATTCTGGCTGCCTGACCGCACCGGGTGGTACCCCGACCGCGAGCTGCCCCTCGCCCGCGCCCTCCGCGGCCACACCTCCGAGGCCGACGCCTTCTTCCGCCCCCCCTATCAGGCCGACGGCATCTATTTGTCAATGTCGGCCCGGCCCGTGCCCGGCGGCGGGGCGGTGGTGGTGCTGCGCAACGTCACGTCGCGGCGGATGCTCCGCGACACGCAGGCCATGTACCGCTCCCTGGTCGAGGGGCTGCCGCTGTGCCTGTACCGCAAGGACACCGAGGGGCGGTACCTGTTCGCCAACCGCGCGTTCTGCCGCACGATGGCGCTGACGGAGGACGAGCTGCTGATGCGCGCGGACGCCGACTTCCTGCCGGCGGGGCTGGCGGAGGGGTACGGCCTGCTGGAGCGGCAGGTGATCGACTCGCGCTGCGTGCTGGAGAGGCTGGAAGAGCATCAGCCGGGCAAGTGCGGGCCGCACTGCCGCTGCGGGCGCCGCGAAGGCGGCGACGCCGAGCAGGAGCCGGAGTACGTGCAGTCGGTGATCGCGCCGGTGTTCAACGCCGAGGACAGGGTGGTCGGGGTGCAGGGGGCGTTCTGGAGCGCGACGGCGTCGCGGCGGGCGGCGCGTGACCTGGAGAAGGCGCTGGCCGACCTGGAGCGGCTCAACGACGAGCTGCGGCGGAGCAACGCCGAGCTGGAGCGCTTCGTCTACGTCGCCTCGCACGACCTTCAGGAGCCGGTGCGGATGGTCCTCAACTTCACGCAGCTCCTGGAGAAGCGCCTGGGCGACGGCCTGGACGAGCGCGGCAAGCAGTACCTGCATTTCGCGTGCGACGGGGCGCGGCGGATGCGCGGGCTGATCGAGGACCTGCTGTCGTACTCGCGGGTGACGACGGAGGCGAAGCCGCTGACGGAGGCGGACGCGGGGCAGGCGCTGGGCAAGGCGCTGGCGAACCTGGCGCCGCGGATCGAGGAGACGCGGGCGGAGGTGACGGCGCGGCACCTGCCGCGGCTGCGGGCGGACTTGTCGCAGATGACCCAGCTGTTCCAGAACCTGGTGGGCAACGCGCTGAAATTCGCGCGGAACGGGGCGGCCCCGCGGGTGGAGGTGTCGGCGTCGTTCGAGCAGTCGGAGTGGGTGTTCCGGGTGAAGGATAATGGGATCGGGATCGAGCCGCGGTTCCGCGAGCGGATCTTCGAGATGTTCCAGAGGCTGCACGGGCGTGACGAGTACGAGGGGAACGGGATCGGGCTGTCGATCTGCAAGCGGATCGTGGAGCGGCACGGGGGGCGGATCGGCGTGGACAGCGAGCCGGGCGTGGGCAGCACGTTCTGGTTCACGATCCCGGCGCGGTGGCTGGAGGCGGCGGATTGAGGCTTCGCACCCGTTCAGCTGGTGGTGTGAATGAGACGGAATCAGACAGGTGGATGGCTGGGGTGGGGTGGATTGCATTGCATTGCACCCCCCCCAGGGAGACTGCTGAAAAACCCCCTCGACTCGACGTAAGTCCGTAAAGTTCGTGTCCCGCGAGGACGACTTTTACGGACTTACGTCGACGAAACCGAGTTTTTCAGCAGTCTCCCAGGCACCCCCCTGCAACGCAAATCCTCGGCGGAATTTGCATTGCAGGGCAAGTGGTCAGACCTCCGACACCCGCGCCGCGGACGGCCACGCTGTCTGATTTTGTCTAACTCCACCTGTCGGGTGATCGGTGACGATTCCTCGGGCACCTCCTTGCGTGCGGCCGGGCGCATCGTCTAGGATGGCGCGCGTCACGTCTCGACGGGCCACGTCACCCGACCCCGTCGGGGCGCCAGGACTGCAGCGTCATGCAGGAGGTCAAGGATGCCGCCCCTGGCCGGAGATGCAGCGCTTCGATGTTCGTCGTCCGTCGCCGGAAACTCACCAACGACGCGGCCGCCGACCTGTTGAAGAGGTTGAAGCCGGGGCGCGGCGACATGACGCCGTATCAGGCCGCGGCGGCCGATGCGCTGCGCCGGCACACGGGGCAGTCATTCCACTTCGAGCCGAGCCCCGAGGCGTGGCGTCAATTCCTCAAGAAGAAGGCATGAGCGGGCACAGGAAATGCCCGCCGCTCCACATCGGCCGCGCTGTCACCAAGGAGACCTCCCATGTCCTCCGCGTCGCGCATCCTCCTCGCCCTGGCGCTCGCCGCCCTCACGGCGGCCCACTCCCTCGCCCAGCCCGCCCCGCCCGTCGGCGGGACGCCGCCCGCCGGCTCCCCTCCGGCGGCCGGCGGCCTCCCGATGGGCGCGCTCGGCGGCCCGCCCCCGATGGGGATCATCGGAGGCGGCACGAGGCCGGGCGTCGGGGTGGGCGGCCCCGGTTTCATGGGGGGCGGCCCGGCCAGGCCTGGCAGCTCGATCATCGGGGGTGTCGGCTCCGGCTTCCCCGGCATGGGGGTTGGCATGCCCATGCCCGGAGGCGGCCCGATGATGGTCCGTCAGCCGCTGCCCGTGATCGACGCCAAGGCCACGCTGAAGGACCTCCTCCCGCACTCGCCGGCCCTCACCGCCGTCTACACCGGCGAGGACCTGAGCCTCGTGCCCGAGGTGCGCTACGCCGCCCCGCCCGAGAAGGCCCTGACCGCCGAGCAGTGGGAGCGGCGAATCGGCCACCACGTGGCGTCGGCGTTGCACCTCAACGCCAAGGAGGAGGACGGCTGCCTCAAGGCGATGCTCAAGGGCCGGCACGACCTGAAGGGCCTGCCGCTGGTGCTGGGCGGCGCCTGCCGCACCTCGGGCTTCAAGGCCCGGGCGTTCAAGGAGCAGGCCGCCCTGGTGAAGCCGCTCTCGCCGGATCAGGTCGCCGGCAGCTTCATTCACGCCCGCATGGGCGCACGCCATTCGCACGGCAAGGAGCCCGAGAAGGCCGAGCAGTACCTCCAGGCGCACATCGCCGCCGTGCGGCAGATCGGCGGGGCGTTCGAAGGCAAGGACCAGCTCGCCCCGGTGCGGTATCTGACGAGCGCGCCGCGCGTGGAGGCCACACGCGAGCTGGCCCGCGTGGCGGTGTTCTCGCCGTACAAGCCGGCCCGCGAGGAGGCACTTGAGGCGCTGTCCGTCCGCCGCGAGGCCGACTACGCCCCCGTCCTCGCGGAGGCGCTGAACTACCCCTGGCCGCAGGTGGCCCGCAACGCCGCCGACGCCATCGTGAAGCTGCGGAGCAAGGAGCTGATGCCGCACCTGGTGGCGATGCTGGAATCGCCGGACCCGCGCGCCCCGCGCGCCCCGCGCGAGGAGGGCGAGGGCGAGAAGAAGGCCGTCACGGCCCGCGAGCTGGTGCGCATCAACCACCACCACAACTGCCTGCTGTGCCACTCCCCCGGACAGCGCGATAGGATGAGCGACGAGACCTTTCTGGCCGAGATGCCGCTGCCGAGCGAAACGCTGTCGCCACCGCAGAGCGGCTACGGAAGCACCCAGTCGCCGCTGCTGGTCCGCCTCGACGTGACGTATCTGCGCCAGGACTTCTCCGTCATGCAGGAGGTCAAGGATCACGGCTCGTGGCCGTCGGCGCAGCGTTTCGACTTCGTCGTGTGGAAGCGCGAGCTGACGAAGGACGAGGCCGCCGAGCTGCGCAAGCGTCTGACGCCCCGCGAGGAGGGCGTGCTGACGCCGTACCAGAAGGCGGCCGTGGGGGCGCTGCGTGAGCTAACGGGGCGCGACCTGGAGGCGAAGGCTGAGGTGTGGCGCAAGCACCTGAAGTTGAAGTCCTGACGCCCGCTCAGAACCACGGACATGGCTGGCTCGTCGGATAGGGTGACCGTCTCCCCGTCGCCCCGCCGAAGGAGGTCCAGCCGTGGCCGACACCCTCAGGCCCCGCCGCGCCGTGCTGATCGCCCTGGCCGTGCTGCTGGTGGGCATCGCCGCCGCCTTCTCCCGCACCACGCCGGGGCCGCGCCCCGGCCCCGAGGAGCCACGCGAGGCCGGCGAGCCGCCCGCCCGCCCGATCAAGATCTTCGCCCAGAAGGACGTGAAGGACTCCAAGGACAAGGACTTCTTCGACAAGAAGGAGTTCGACAAGAAGGACTCCTTCGACAAGATGAAGGACTCCCCGCCGGCGCGGCTCCCGCCGTTCGACGCGCGCACGCCGGCGAAGGACCTCGTCCCCGCCGCGCCGGCGGCGAAGAGGGCCGCCGTCTACACCGGCGACGACCTGTCGCGCGTGCCCGAGCTGGCGCTGGAGGGGCCGCCTGAGGGTAAGCCGGACCGCGAGGGATGGCGCAGCCACCTGACACGGGCCCTCGGCGTGGCCCTGCACCTCAACGCCCGCGAGGAGGACGGCTACGTCAAGGCGCTCATCAAGCACCGGGCCGACCTCGCCGGCCTGCCGTTCGTCCTCGGCGGGGCGTGCCGCACCAGGGGCCACCGCGTCCTGGCGTTCAAGGAGGCCGTCGCCAAGGTCCACGCCATGACCCGGCCCGAGGAGATCGCGGCGGCCTACGCCACCTGGCGTTCGGAGGCCGAGCGCAACATCGCCGACCTGGGCCGTGACAAGGTCGAGATCACGGGGCGTGCGCAGATGGACGCCGTGTTACAGGTGATGGGGCCGCGCACGGAGGCGTTCAGCCGGGCGTCGGTGAAGTACCTGGCCGCCACGCCGCGCGCCGACGCCACCCGCGAGCTGGCCCGCCTCGCCGTCTTCTCGTCCCACGCCGAGACGCGCGCCGACGCCATCCAGGCGTTGTCGGTGCGCCGCGAGCGCGACATCGAGCCGGTCCTGGCCGAGGCCCTGGGCTACCCCTGGCCGGGGGTGGCGAAGAACGCCGCCGAGGCCATCGTGAAGCTGGAGCTGAAGTCGCTGCTGCCGCGCCTGGTGGACATGCTCGAGGCGCCGGACCCGCGTGGGCCGCAGGCGGGCGAGGGCGAGAAGGCCGCGCCCTTCGCACGCGAGCTGGTGCGTGTCAACCACCACCGCGGCTGCGTGCTGTGCCACCCGCCGGTGGACCCGGACCGCGGCCCGTTCGAGCCGCTGTCCGCCGAGGTGCCGTTCCCGTCGGACGCGCTGTCGAACCCGGCCAGTGGCTACGGGCGATCCGGCAACAACCTCCTCGTGCGGATCGACGTGACGTATCTGCGTCAAGACTTCAGCGTCATGCAGGACGTGGACGACGCGGCCCCGTGGCCGGCGTCGCAGCGGTTCGACTTCCTCGTACGGAAGCGTGAGCTGACGGCGGCCGAGGCGGACGAGCTGCGGACGCGCCTGGAGAAGCGTGAGCCGGGGTTGCTATCGCCTTACCAGAAGGCGGCGGTCACGGCGCTGCGTGAGTTGACGAGGCGGGACTTCGAGGCGAAGGCCGAGCCGTGGCGGAAGTTCCTGAAGCTGGCGGAGGCGCGATGAGCCGAAGTGGGGGGCGAGGTGCCTCGCCCCCACGCGTTCGAGCCGTTACAGCAGCAGCTCGGGGATCGGGGCCACGTCGTCGAGCAGCGGGATGGGGCGGCTGCCCGAGTCCATCAGCTTGTGCGCCGGGTCGATGCCCAGGGCGTTGTACACCGTCGCCAGGATGTTCTGCGGCCCAAGGGGCCGCTTGCGCGGGCGCTCGCCCTTGCTGTCGGTCTCGCCGATCACCTGGCCGCCACGCACGGCGCCGGCCAGCAGGGCGAAGCTGGCGTCCGGCCAGTGGTCGCGGCCCGCCTGCGAGATCTTGGGCGTCCGCCCGAACTCGCCCCAGACCAGCACCAGGACCTCCTTGTCGAGGCCCCGCTGGTGGAGGTCGGTGACGAGGGCGTGGATGGAGCGGTCGAGCAGCGGCAGGGCGGTCCGCAGGCTGTTCCAGATGGTGCCGCCTTGCAGGACGTTGCCGTGATGGTCCCACGAGCCGGCGCGGAGGGTGACCGCCGGGACGCCGGCCTCGACAAGGCGGCGGGCGAGGAGGAACTTCTCCCACTCCCAGGGCGAATCCGCCGTCTTGCCGACGTAGATGTACTTGTCGCCCTTCGAGCCGTACATGTCGCGGACGCGGGCCGGCTCGCGGCTCAGGTCGAAGGCGTCGCGCGCCTTCGCCGACGTGATGATCTCGAGCGCCCTGGCCGCGTGCGGGTCGAGGTCGCGGCCCTCGGTCTCGCGGCGGAAGGTGTCGAACGCCTTCATCAGCGTGCGGCGGTCATCGAGGCGGGCCGGGGACACGGAGCGGTGGAGCGCGAGGTTGCGGACGGCGGAGGTGCCGGAGACCTGCAAGGGGCGGTGGGCCTCGCCGACGTAGTACGGCTCCTCGTAGCTCCGCGTCGTGTTGCCGTACTCCAGGCTGACGTTCGTCGGCACCTTGGCGCCGGCGCCTTTGAAGAGGCTGACGACGGCGGCGAATGAGGGCCGCTTGGCGGCACGCGGGAAGCCGGTGTAGACCTCCTCCAACTCGTGCTGCATCGGCTCGACGAATTGCAGAGAGCGGACGAGGGAGAGCTTGTTGGCGATCTTCGCCTGGAGCGGGAAGTGCTCGCAGAGGTCGAAGCCGGGGACGTTCGACCTGATGGGCTTGAACTCGCCGCGGTACCCCTCGGGCGCGGCGGGCTTCATGTCGTAGGTGTCGAGGTGCGACGGGCCGCCGGCGAGGCAGACCATGATGACGGCGCGGGGCTTCGTTTTGGCGGGCGAGGCGGCCCGGAGGCGCAACACGTCGGCGAGGCCGAGGGCGCCGAGGCCGGCCATGCCGAGGAAGCCGCGGCGGGAGAGGGGGTGGGTGGTGGCCATGGGGCCTCGGTGGGAAGGCGGGGTGGGGCTGACGTGGAGAGTATACCACACCGGCCCCGCCCCGTCCTGGGCCGGCCCGCGGGGCGTCGGGCCGCGGGCCACATCCCCGGTCACTTCTTCGGCTGGAACAGGCGCGGGGCGAAGTCGTGGAGGGCGAGCCGCCACGTCTGCCACTCGTGGGCCAGCCCCTTGGCGTCGCGGAAGACCACGTTCTTGATGCCCGCCTCCTTCAGGGACTCGTACAGGGCGGACGCCCTCTTGTGGATGCCGGCGTCGAGGCTGACGGTGCCCGAATGCAGATAGAGGAGGCTCACCTTCTTGTCGAACTCGGCCGGGTCGGCGAACACGCCGCCGTAGGCCGTCTTCAGGTCAACCTTGCCGACGCCGCTGAACGCCCCGACGGCCGAGAACGTGTCCAGGTGGGCGAGGCCGATGCGCATGGCCTGCCCCGCCCCCATCGACAGCCCGGCGATGGCGCGGTGCTCGCGGCGTGCGGAGGTGCGATACGTCGAGTCGATCATCGGGATCAGGTCCTTCAGGACGACGTCCTCGAACGCCCCGCCGTCCCCCTTGCCCTTGGTGGGCGGCTCGCCGCCGGCCCGTGTGGCATACCCCTTCTCCATCACCACGATCATCGGCACGGCCTTCTTGGCGGCGATCAGGTTGTCGAGGATGAGCCCCATGCGTCCCTGGCGGCTCCATCCCGTCTCGTCCTCGCCGCCGCCGTGCTGCAGGTACAGGGCGGGGTACCGGGTCTTGGTGTCGGCGTCGTAGCCCGGCGGGGTGTACACCATGACGTGACGCATGGCGCCCGTCACCCTGGACTTGTACCACCGCGAGCGCACCTCGCCGTGCGGCACGTCCTTCACCTCGTAGAAGTCGGCGTCCTTGGCCGGGATCTCGATGGCGCTCGTCGGCCTGCCGGTTCCGAAGAAGGAGTCGCTGGCCGGGTCGTTCACCTGCGCCCCGTCGATGGACAGGGTGTAGTAGTGGAATCCGGGGATGACCGGCGGTGTCGTGACCGTCCACACGCCCTTCTCGTCGCGTTTCATCTCCCAGGGCCCGCCCGTGCCCAGCCCGAAGTTCCCCACCACCTTGACCGACCTGGCCTCCGGCGCCTTCAGGCGGAACGTCACGCGGAGGTCCGTGTGGACGCGCGGGTAAGGCGCCCTGCCGACGTTCGTGGACGCCGGCCGCGAATCGTCCTCCCTGGCCTCCTTCTTCTCGGCCCTCTTCTTTTCCAGAGGCTTCTCCTCCTTGGCCGGCTCGCGGAAGAGGAGCTGGGCGAAGGTGTACAGGTCGCGCTTCCACACCCGGAAGTCGTGGCCGCCGCCGGTTATCACGTTGTAGAGGTGCGGCACCTTCTTCTCGTCGAGCATCTTGTGGACGCCCTCGCTGACGCGGAACAGGCTGTCCTTGTCGCCGCAGGCGACGTACAGGAGCTTCAGCTTCTTCGCGGCCTGGGCGTGGTCCTTGATGAGGTCGGCGGGGCGCCTGGTGTTCGGGGCGGAGGAGAAGCCGCCCACCCAGGCGAAGGTGTCGAGGTTGTTCAGGCCGAAGTTGAGCGATTGGCCCCCGCCCATCGACAGGCCGGCCAGGGCGCGGGATTCGCGGTCCGCCTTCACGGGGTAGGTCTTCTCGATGAACGGGATGAGGTCTGTGAGGAGATCCTTCTCGAAGGCGGCGAAGGCCGGCCCCTGCTTGGGGAAGGGGTCGCGCGCCTTCACGTCCTTCGCGGCCCGCCCGTTGGGCATGACCACGATCATCGGGACGATCTTCTTCTCGGCGAGGAGGTTGTCGAGGATGGCGTCGGGCGCGCCGCCCCGCGGCCACTCGCCCTCGTCGCCGCCGATGCCGTGGAGGAGATAGAGGACGGGGTACTGCTTGTCCTTCGAGTACCCCGGCGGCGTGTAGACACGGGCCTTCCGTTTCACGCCGACCGTCTTGGAGTCGTACTCCACGGCCTCGATCTTCCCGCGGGCCACGCCTTCGCGGCGGGAGTCGAACCCCTTGGGCGGGGCGGGGAACGCCTCGGCCTTCCCCTCCTGCCCGCGCAGCCCGGCACACGCCAAAGCCAGCAGCACCGCACACGCCGCCCGCACTCGATGTCGCATCTCCTGCCCTCCTTCTTGTGACCCCGACGCTCTACCCACCGGCCCGGGAGGCCAGGTTGTCGATCAGGCGGCGCAGCCCGGCCGCCAGCGCCCGCGCCTCCGTGTCCGTGAATCCCGACAGCATCCGCTCGCGGATCGGCTCGCTCGTCCCCCACAGCCGCTCGAACAGCCGGCGCCCCCTGGGCGTCAGCGTGACGACCCGCGCCCGCCCGTCCTCGGGGTGCCGACCGCGTGCCAACAGCCCCCGCCCCTCCAGCAGCACGAGCATCGCCCGGACGGTGCTGGGGTCGGACGACGCCCGCCGCGCCAGCTCCTGCTGGGTGACGGCGTCCTGTTCCGCCAGGCACGCCAGCAGCACGAACTGGTCGGCCGTCACGCCGTGGCGGGAGAAGTGCGCGTCCGACACGCGGTGCATCGCGAAGTACGCCGCACGCAGCAGCCGCGGCAGGTCACCCCTCACGTCCATCGGGTACCGCCCCCGGCAGAAAGTGCGTATACGCAACAACCCCCGCCATGCTATCCGGGCGCGGCCCCACGTCCACTGAGAAAGCGGTGAGTGTCGGGCCTATCATGACCCCAGCCCCACAGGGAGGCGACCCCATGCCGACAGTCCTCGTCACCGGGGCCAACCGCGGCCTCGGCCTCGAATTCGCCCGCCAGTACTCCGCCGACGGGTGGGAGGTCCACGCCTGCTGCCGCGAGCCGCACAAGGCCGACGAGCTGCGTGCGTTGCCCGTGACGGTACACGCGCTGGACGTGCGCGACCTCGACGCCGTCGCCCGCCTCGCGGAGACGCTGAAGGGGCGTCCCATCGACCTGCTGCTGGCGAACGCCGGGGTCTACGGCCCGGCCAAGATGCTGCTGGGCCAACTGGACTACGCGGCGTGGATGGAGGTGTTCGCGGTGAACGTCCTCGGGCCGGTGCGTCTGGCGGAGTGCTTCGCCGACCACGTCGCCGCGAGCGGCAGGAAGATCATCGCCTGCGTGAGCAGCCAGATGGGGTCCGTGGCGCTGAACACGACGGGGCGGCACTACCTGTACCGCTCCAGCAAGGCGGCGCTCAACGCGGCGGCGAAGAGCCTGGCCATCGATCTGCGTGACCGGGGGGTCAGTGTGGTGACGCTGCACCCCGGATGGGTGAAGACCGACATGGGCGGCCAGGACGCCGACCTGGAGATCGCCGACGCCGTGCGCTCGAGCCGGAAGACGCTCGACGGAGTGACGCCGGCGCAGTCGGGCCGGTTCCTCAATCACGACGGCAGCGAGATGCCGTGGTGAGAGGCGGCCGTGGCCGCCTCGCGACGGCGAACGACAGCCCGCACCCGGCATTCGATCTGGCCGTGTCGTCAGCTCATCTCGGGGAACTTCCGCGTCACCTTCCCGCCCTTGAAGAAGATATGGCCGAGGGGGTACTGGAACGACTTGCCCCCGTCGCGTTCGGGGTGCGTGAAGGCGGGTTGCCCGAGGATTTCGGTCACTTGCTGCTCGGTCATGCCGACGGTGATGCGGTTGTAGTTCTCCTTCGTCTGTTTCCCGAAGCCGCCGGGCGGGTTGATGCCGCCGGGCGGGTTGAGCGGGAGTTTGCCACCCCCCGGCGGGTTGACGACGCCGCCGACCTTGTCCTGGATGTTCACCGCCATCCGGATCAGGGCGCCCTCCTCGCCCCAGGCGGAGAAGAAGCTGTCGAGCAGCTCCTTGCCGCCCGGCACCTTCGCCACCCTGGTGGCCTCCTTCGTCAGGTTCGTGATCGCCTCCTTGTACGGACGGCGCTCGGCCTCCATCTTCTCCATCTGTGCCTTGCCCTTATCGGGGTTCCTCATCGCCTCCTTGATGGCGTCCTCGATGGCCTTGGGGTTGTCCCGCATCTTCTTCAGGCCCTCCTCCAGGGCCGCCTTGTCCTGGAGGTGGAACTTGTGGAGGCGCTCCCCCACGGCCACGAGCCGCGGCTTCGTGTCCTGCGCGCCCGCCTGGTCCTTGACGCCGGCGAGGAGGGCGGTGGCCTCGTTGACGACCCCGGCCCGCGCCTGCGCCGGCGAGCCCTTCCCGCCCGAGACGACGAGGAACACGACGACGGTGATGATCGCGAGCGCGGCCAGCACCCCGCCCCCGATCAGCACTGCCGTCAGTACGCCGCCACCTCCCCCGGACTTCTTCTTGAGGCGGCGGGCGGGACGCGGGCTGTCGTCTTCGTCATCGTGCTCATCGCGGCCGCGTCGGCCCCTGTCGTCCTCGTCCTCGTCACGGGCGCGGCGGCGGCCCCTGTCGTCCTCGTCGTCCTCGTCGCGTCTGCGGCGGCCCCTGTCCTCGTCGTCGTCGCGGCCCGAGCGGAGGGCGGAGGCACGGCCCGCCGTCCGGCGCTCGCGGCGGTCGTCATCGTCGTCATCCCCATCCTCGCGGGGGGCCCTCACGGTGAATGTGCAGCCGCACTTCGAGCACTTGACCTTCACCCCCTCCTCCTTCGGGGACGAGGGGCGGAGGACGGCGTCACACTCCGGGCAGGAGATCCGGGAAACGAGCATGGGCTGCTCCGTGGTGAGGATACGTGGGAGGGGCACTCTCAATAGAGACGGAGATGTTGCCCGCGCCGGCGCGTCCGACCAGGAAGATTCTGCTACGAGGCCCGGTTCAGGGCGCGGCCACGATGACCTGGGTGCCCTCGGCGGGGGGGCGGCGGCGCGGGTTGTGGTACTGGTCGAGGAGGACGCGGTCGCCCGCCGAGAGGCCGGAGGCGACGGCGATGGAATGGCCGGGGCCGCCGCGGGCGTCGAGTTTGACGGTGCGATGGCGGATCAGCCCGTCGGCGTCGGCCACGGTCAGGATCTGCGCGCCGGCCGGCGTGATGCGCGGCGTCGCTGGGCTAATGAGCAGGGTGTAGGGCTTCCCCTTGGGGAGCGACACGGTGGCAGACAGGCCCGGCGTCAGGCCGGCGGCGACGCCCACGCGGACGGGGGCGGTGCCGGTCTTCGGGTCGATGCGTCCGACGGAGACCACGCGGCCCTCGTGGTCCTTGCCCTCGGCGCAGGTGACGCGGACGGCGAGGCCGCCCTTGACGGCGCGCGCCGGGAGGAAGGTCTTGAGGTAGCTCTGCTCGTCCACGTCAATGGCGACGTGGGCGGGGCCGACGCTCTCGACGACGAGGAGGGCGGTCTCGTTGGCCTTGACGGCCTCGCCGGCCTTGACGCGGACGGCGGCGACGACGCCGTCGATGGGCGCGCGGGCTTCGGCCATCTCCAGCTTGATGCGTGCGACGGCGACGCCGGCTCGGGCGACTGCCACATCGGCGGCGGCCTCGGCGTGGGCGTTCCTCGCCGCCTGGAACTCCGCCTCGCTGACGGCCCTGGCGTCGCGCAGGCGGGAGATGCGGTCGAGGCTGGCCTTGGCGGCGTCGAGGCGGGCCTGGTTGCGGGCGAGGAGGGCCTCGGCCTTATCCGCCTCGGCCCTGAGGAGGCGGGAGTCGAGGCGGGCGAGGAGGGTGCCCTTCTTGACGGAGTCGCCCTCCTTGACCAGCAGGGAATCGACGACGCCGGCCACGCGGGCGAGGACCGTGGCGGACTGCTCGGGCTCGGCCTTGCCCCTGAAGACGTCGGAGGGGGTGATGGTGATCGGCTCGGCGGGCCGGGCGACGACGACGGGCAGGCCGGGCGGCGCGGCGGCGGGGGCGAGCGACGCGGAGAGGAGAAGGACGGCGAGCATGTGACGGCCTCCGTTGGGTGCGGGCATGATAGCAGAAGGGGGCGGCGGACTTCTACCTCACCCCCCCGCCCCCTCCCATCGAACTGGGGGCGAGCGGCACGGCGTGAGCGTGCCGTGTGATGCGGACACGGCACGCGCCCGCCGTGCCGCGCGCCCCGGTACCAGACACGGCACGCTCACGCCGGGCCGCGCGCCACCAGCCACCGGACTCACGTGCCAGTGGGCGAGACGCCCCTAAACTCCCGGTGCGCGGAGAGGGGGGATAAGAAGAGCATCGCCTGCGCGGGGGCGAAATTGACGCTTCGACAGCAGGCGCTGGCCGCCCCGGAGTGTGACGCGGGCTGCAGGCGCGGCGGGTCGAGGCTGCGCGTGTTCTGCTACGCCGGGGGGAACGACAAGATGATGCGCCGGGTCTTCGTGGGGCCGGCACCCCGACAAGCCCCCTGGTCATATCATCCCCTGGAGGCCCGGCACGAGGTTGGCGATGAATCGGCGGACATTCTTTCTGGCATCGGCGCTGGCCGCCGCGGGGTGCGGGCGAGGCGGGTCACGGCTGCGCGTCTTCTGCTACGCCGGCGGGCACGACGATACGATGCGCCGCGTCTTCGTGCCGGCGTTCGAGAGGGCCACGGGCGCCGAGTGCGAATTGCACCCCGGCTGGTGGGACGGCGTGCCGAAGCTGGAGGCGGCCCGCGCCGGGGGGGCGGCGCCGCCGTTCGACCTGTGCATCACTGACGCGACGCAGGGCTACCCGGCGATCAAGGCCGGGCTGTTCGCCGAGATCAGCCCGCCCAACATTCCCAACCTCGTAAAGATCGCCGCGCCGACGCTCGACAACCACGTCTTCAAGGGCCGCCACGGCGTGCCCTACCCCGACTCGGTCATGACGCTGGCGTACAACCGGGACAAGGCGACGCCGACGCCGAAAGGGTGGGCCGACCTTCTCAAGGTGAAGGGGGGCATCGGGCTGTACCGCTCGTTCTACATGTCGCTGTACACGTTCGCTTGCGTCCGCGCCGGGGTGGAGGGCAAGCCCGGCACGGCGCACCGGCTGATCGAGACGGACCTTGAAGGGATGCTGAAGTTCGCGAAGGAGCATCGCAAGGCCATCAAGGTGTGGTGGCCGAGCAGCGCCGACATGATCCTCGCGCTGGCGAACGGCGACGTGGCGGCGGGGAACATGCACAGCCCGGAGTACCTGGCGGCGATGCGGGAGAAGAAGGTGCTGGCGGCGTCGGTGCCGGACGAGGACCGGGCGCTGGTTCAGGTGTTCTGGTCGATCCCCGCCAGGACGGCCAACCACCGGCTGGCCGAGGACGCCATCAACGTGCTGTTCTCCGAGGAGGTGCAGCTGGGCTTCGCCCGCCGCGGCATGGCGACGCCTTTGCCCGCCGTCGCCGAGAAGGTGGCGAAGGAGGACGCCCTCTGGGGCTCCCTGTACCCTCACACGGCGGAGCACTTCCGCACGCTGCGCTACTACCCCTACGAGGCGTATGCCGCACACTGGGATCACATCTCCGATGTCTGGGACAGGACGGTCCTCGCCGCCGGCTGACGCCGTGGGGGTGACATCGCTGTGTCACCGGTACGGGGCGGCGGAGTCGGTACGTGGCGTGTCGTTCGCCGTGCCGCGCGGGGGGCTGCTGACGCTGCTGGGGCCGTCCGGCTGCGGCAAGACGACCCTGTTGAAGCTCGTCGGCGGGTATCTGACGCCCACGTCGGGGCGGGTCGAGCTGGGCGGTGTGGACGTGACGGCCCTGCCGCCGGAGCGGCGCGGTGCGGGGATGGTCTTCCAGAATTACGCCCTGTTCCCGCACCTGTCGGCGTGGCGCAACGTCGCCTTCGGGCTGGAGGTGCGCGGCGTGTCGGCGGCGGAGGTGCGGCGGCGCGTCGAGGGCATGCTGGCGCGCGTGGGGCTGAGCGCGGCGGAGGCGGCACGATCACCCGCACAGCTGTCGGGCGGGCAGCAGCAGCGCGTGGCCCTGGCGCGGGCGCTGGTGATCGAGCCGGCGGTGCTGCTGCTCGATGAGCCGCTGGCCAACCTCGACCGGCATCTGCGCGAATCGCTGCGGGGTGAATTGCGGGCGATCCAGCGGTCGGCGGGCGTGGCGGCGCTGCTGGTGACGCACGACCAGGAGGAGGCGCTGGCGCTATCAGACCTCGTCGGCGTGATGCGCGGCGGGCGGCTGTTGCAGTTGGGGACGC
Source organism: uncultured Alcaligenaceae bacterium (assembly GCA_964630925.1). Lineage (GTDB taxonomy): Bacteria > Planctomycetota > Planctomycetia > Gemmatales > Gemmataceae > RGDT01. The sequence continues at coordinate 9,953 of CAZVZK010000005.1, read as the reverse complement.
CGGAGGAGGTGTATCATCGGCCACGCTGCCAGTTCGTGGCGCGGTTCCTCGGCGAGGCCAACCTCATCGACGGGGCGGCGCTGGGGATGGCGGCGGGGTTGGTGATGGTGCGGCCGGAGCGGATCGGCGTGGTGAGCGTGGGTGGGATCGCGGGCCGCATCGTGTCGTCGTCGTTCCTGGGGGCGGCCGCCGTCCTCGATGTCGATTGCGGGGCCTTCCGCCTCAAGGTGCGCTGGCCGCACCCCTTGCCGGCGGGGGCGGAGTTGCGGCTCCACATCCCGGCAGACGCCGTTTGGCCCATCCCGGAGGGCGATCCGGAATGAGGCCGTACCTCCTCGCCACGCCCGCCGCCCTGCTACTCCTGGCGACCCTCGGGGCGCCGCTGGTGCTGCTCGTCCGACTGAGCCTGTGCGAGCAGCGTGGCGGCTTCTACACGCCGGGGACGTGGACGCTCGCCAACTTCGCCGCCCTGGCCGACGCCCACGGGCTGTGGCTCCTGGGCTTCACCGTCCTGTTCGGGGCCGCCGTCGCGACTTGCGTCTTGCTCGTCTCATTCCCGCTCGCCCTTTGGCTGCGCTCACTCCACGAGTCTTCGCGCCGCGTCGCCCTCAGTCTGATCCTCCTGCCGAAGTTCGCGTCGGCGCTGGCCGTCCTGTTCGGGCTGTCGCAGCTATTGTCCGCCGCCGGGCCTCTCAACCTCCTCCTCACGAAGTGCGGCATCGCCGCCGAGCCGCTCATGCTCACACGCAACCTGTTCGGGGCGGTTGTCGCCGAGGTGTCGTTGATCCTTCCCTACGCTGTCCTGTTCCTCCATGTGCAGCTCTCGTCCATCGACCCGGCGCTGGAGGACGCGGCGCGCGGCCTGGGGGCGTCGCCGTGGCAGACGTTCCGCCGCGTGACGCTGCCTCTGGCCATGCCGGGGGTTATCGTCGCCGGGCAGCTCGCGCTTCTGTGGGGCCTGGGGGCGTTCCTGGGGCCTCTGCTCCTGGGCGGGCCGGCGGAGACGACGCTGTCCGTCGAGGTGAGCCGGCAGGCGTTCGACTACGGGCGCTGGCCGCGTGCGGCGGCGGCCGCCGTCCTCCTGGCCGTGGCCGCCGGTCTGGCGCGGGCGTCTTTTTGGAGGCGCCCGCGATGACACGCCTCCTCGGCTGGGTCGCCGTCGTTGTCCTGCTGGCGCCGCTGGCGATGTCGGTGTGGGTGTCGTTCACGCCCGACTCGCTGCTGACGCCGCCAACGGGCGAGTGGTCGCTGCGCTGGTACGCCGCGTTCGCCTCCGATGCCCGGTGGACGGCGGCGCTGGGCCGCAGCGTCGTCATCGCCGTGGTGAGCGCGATGCTGGCAATGCTCGCCGGCGGGATGCTCGCCTACGCCGTGGCCCGGCAGCGATTCACCGGGCGGTCCCTCCTCGCGGCGGCGGCCATGCTGCCGGCCGTCGTGCCGCCCGTGGTGCTGGGGATGGGGATGCTGCCGCTGCTGTTCGCGGCCCGGCTCTACGGGAGCCCGCTCGGGATCGTGCTGGCCCACGCGGCGCTCGCCTTGCCGGTGGTCTTCACCATCCTGCGGGCGCACTTCGAGCGTGGCGGGGAGATGGAGGACGCGGCGCGAGGCCTCGGCGCGTCGGCGTGGCAGGCGTTCCTGCGTGTCACGCTGCCGCTGGCGTTGCCGTCCCTCGCTGCGGCGGGGCTGGCGGCGTTCGTGATGTCGCTCAACGAGGCGATGGTGACGGTCTTCCTCTCGACGCCGGCGACGGAGACGCTTCCGGCCGTCGTCTGGCCGCAGTTGAAGGACAGCGCCTCGCCGCTGGCCGCCGTGGCGTCGTGCGCCAGTGTGGCGACGGCGCTCCTGGCCGTGGCCGCCGTCACCAGCGCAGCACCACGTCCAGGCAGGCGGTGAAGAGGGAGGAGCGGCCCTCGAATGGCCGTGAGTCGGAATTATTGTCGCAGCGCACCTCGGGCCGCAGCCACAGCGCCTCGCTCGCCTTCCAGGTCAGGCCGGCGGTCAGGCCGGTGTACAGGCCGCGGAAGCCGGTGCGCGAGCCGTCCACGTCGTCGAAGAATTCCAGACGGCCCGTCGCGGAGACCCTGTCATGAAACGTGTAGGTGAGGTAGTTGACGAGGCCGAACCACGTCACCGCTCCGTTGGCGGGCACGCCGGACTGCCAGCCGACCAGGCCCTCGAACGTGTACGCCCACTCCTTCGTCGGCTTGAAGGTGTACACCACATCGAGGATCTGGGGGTTGTTGAACTGCTGCGAAGTCTCGAAGCGGCCCGGCCCGAGGACGGTGGCCTCGAGCAGGCTGTGCCGCCCGTCCTTCGGGGCCCACTTCACGCTTCCGATGAACGTGGGGCGCGCCGCCGGGTCGATGAAGACGTCGCTGCCGAGGACAAGGCCCGCCTGCGCGCTCCAGGCGTCATCGAGCTGGACCGTCGCCAGCAGGCCGGTGTGCGTGAATGGGTTGTAGATGAACGTGTAGGAGCGACTGGGCAGCGCGTTCTGGGTCGTGTCGGTATTCTCCGCGCCGAACTGCGCGAAGAAGCGGCCCGCCTTCAGGCTCAGGCCCTGAGCCACGTCGGGGAGCCAGACCTCGCCGTAGAATTGCACCGGATCGACGCCGTAGGTCGCCGGCTCGCCGTTGTTGTCGGTCAACTGGCGGTCGAACAGGCCGCGTGCCACGGTGTAGCGGTAATCGCTGCCGAGGAACGTGTCGGAGCGGAAGCCGAGGGACGGGCCTCCCGCGTCCTTGTCGACGGGGCGCTCGACGCGCAGCCAGGCCTGTTGCAGGAGGAAGTCGTTGGCCCGGTAGTTGAACCCCATCGGCGACTGGTCGGCGCGTGCGCTGCTGGCCGTGAAACTCCCGTCGGCCCAGCCGCTGACCTTGACGCCGCCCGGCAGATCGCCGAGGGCGCGCATGAGCAGGCCCTGATCGGCCTGTCCGGCCAGGAGCAGAAGCAGGCACGTGAATGACATGATGTGGGTATACATCGGCCGCCTGCGCGTCGCGGCTTGACGGCATCGCCCCGCCCGCCTAGCCTTCCCCGATCCACATCCCCCGGAGCCGCAACACATGACATTCACACGCCTCGCGCTGGCCGCCCTGTGCCTGCCCGCCGCCGCCCGCGCCGACCTGGCCGAATACCTCGCCAAGCCGGACAAGTCGTTCGGGTGGAAGCTCGTCGGCAAGGCCAAGGACGTGCCGGGCGGCACCTACTGGCACCTCAAGGTCACGTCGCAGACGTGGCAGGGCATCGACTGGAAGCACGACATCGCCGTCGTCCTGCCGGAGAAGGTCAAGCCGAACGGGTCGGTGTTCCTGTGGAACACGGGCGGCGAGCTGAAGCCGGCCGGCGTGCTGCAGGCGCTCGACCTGGCGACGCGGATGAAGGCGCCGGTGGCGTGGGTATGGGGCGTGCCCAACCAACCGCTGTTCGATGGCAAGAAGGAGGACGCCCTCATCGCCGAGACGTTCGTGCGCTACCTGAAGACCAAGGACGGCGACTGGCCGCTGCTGTTCCCGATGGCCAAGAGCGTGACGCGGTCGATGGACGCGATCCAGGCGTTCGCGAAGCAGGAGTGGAAGGCCGAGGTCAAGGACTTCGTCGTGTCCGGCGCGAGCAAGCGCGGCTGGACGACGTGGCTGACCGCCGCCGTGGACAAGCGTGTGCGGGCGATCGCCCCGGTGGTGATCGACACGCTGAACATGCGGAAGCAGATGGATCACCAGATCTTCTCGTTCGGCGCGTACAGCCTGATGATCAAGGACTACACCGAGCGGAAGCTGGTGCCGCTGCCGCCCGGCGAGGACGCGAAGAGGCTGTGGACGATGGTGGACCCGTACTTCTACCGCGAGAAGTACACCATGCCGAAGCTGATCCTCAACGGGACGAATGACCCGTATTGGACGCAGGACGCGCTGAACTTCTACTGGGACGATCTGCCGGGGCCGAAGTGGGTCGCCTACGTGCCCAACGCAGGGCACAACGTCCAGCAGAAGCTGGCGGGCGGGAAGACGAGCGGCGAGCGGGCCTCGTCGGTCCTGGCGGCGTTCGCCCACTGCCAGATCCACGGCAAGAAGATGCCGGCCATGTCCTGGAAGTTCACCGACGGCAAGGAGGGAAGCCGGCTCGACCTGACGGCGGCGGACGGCAAGGGCGCCCGGCTGTGGACCGCGGACGCGAAGACGCGCGACTTCCGCGAATCGACGTGGACGGAGATCCCGACGAAGCTGGCGGAGGGCAAGGTGTCGGCGACGGTGGTGACGCCGGAGAAGGGCTTCCGGGTGTTCATGGGTGAGGCCGACTTCGAGATCGACGGCATCGCGTTCAAGCTGACGACGCAGGTGCGTATCCTGGGCAAGTGAGCGTACGGGCAGAGCGGGCCCCGTGAGGGGCCCGAGTCTCGGCCACGGATCAGTCGCCGAGGAACAATTCGGGGATCGTGGCCGAGATGCCTTCGGAGGCGCGGATGGCGTTCGCACCGGCGGGGCCGATGCCGCATCCGCCCATGAGCAGGCCGGTCTGCGTGCCGCGCCCCGGCGTGGCCATGCGTGGCCACGCGGCGTCGGCGATTACCCTCGCGCCGGCATCACCGAAGGGGTTCCCGTAGAGCTGGAGCAGGCTCAATTGGCCCGAGTAGGCATCGGTCAGGCGGCGCAAGCCGGCCGCGGTGATGCCCGAGAGCATGAGCGTCAGCTCCGTGAGGCGGGGCAGCCGCGCGTCGGCCAGCGCGGCCGCGCCCGCATCGCCCATCGGATGGCCGCTCAGCTCGAGGCGAGAGACGTTCTGGAACCAGGGGCTGCCGGCGAGGCGGCGGACGCCTTCGGCGGTCATGCGGGCGAGGTTGCTGCGCGCCGTCGCGTCGTCGAGCGGCTGGGGGGCGATGGTCAGGGCGTCCAGGGCGGGCCAGGGCGCGCGGGACAGTCGTACCGCCGCCCGGTCGTTGAACGGCGTCTCGCCCAGGACGAGGCTGGTCAGGCGCGGCACGTGGGCGAGCAGGCCGGCGAGCGTCTCGCCGTCGGCGGCGCGGCGGAGGTTGCCGCTCAGGTTGATGTCGGTGGCCTTCGTAGACGCGAGCAGGGCGCGGCAGCCGGCAACACCAATGTCGCCGTAGGCGAGTGAGAGCGACGACAGGCCGGGATGCCCGGCGAGGGCTGCCGCGCCGTCGTCGCCCACGCCCGCGGAGAGGATGGAGAGCGAAGTCAGCCCGGCGAAGCGCGGCCCCGCGAGCAGGCGGCACGCCCCGGCGAAGGGGACGCGCGTGTCGCGCAGGCCCATGTACTCCAACCCTCGCAGGCCGGAGAGGTGCGGCGAGGCCAGGAACACCAGCAGGTCCTCCTCGCGCGGCTCGTCGGGCCAGAGCTTGAGCGTCCGCAGCCGGGCGAATTGCGGCCACGCCGCGAGCGCGGGCAGATCGCCCCCCTTCGGGAAGAGCGTGACGTCGGTGATCGGCTCGTGGCGGAATGCGTCGGCGAGGTCGTCCTGGTGCCGCCCCTCGTCGCGCAGGTCCAGTGGTCGAGGAAGCCCCGCTGCGGGTAGGGGCGGCAGCCCTCGTCCCGCACCCAGGGGAACCATCGAGCCTTGTGGCGGTCGGTCAGGGCGACGCCTCGGCGCACGCGCTCCGGGCGCGACGGGTCGTCCTCGGGGAGGCGCTCGGTCCCGATCTGCAGGCGGATGAGGCCGGCGCGGGCGAGGTCGGCCTTGTCGCCGTTCTCCTCGAGGAAGTCGGCGTAGACGAGCCGGCGCGCGTCGTCCTCCGGGTCGTCGAGGATGGCCTGGAGCAGCGCGGCCCGGGTGGTCATGGCGTCACTCCATCCGCACCACGTCGCCGTAGTTCAGCGACGGCAGCGTGAAGGTCACGGCGCCGCCCTCCGCCTTGAACTTCAACTCGCCGTGGCGGGCGCTCGCCACCTTCTTGACGGCACGTGGCACCCGGACGGTGAGCGTCACCTTCTCTGCCGTCTTGCCGGTGTAGCTCGCCACGGGCAGGATCATCCCGCCCTTGGCGACGAGCAGCCGGGCGTCGATCAGCGGCGGGTCGGCGACGATGTCGGGCTTCACCTTCGCGGCGTCGAGGGCCAACTTGACGACGGCGGCGGCGCCCTTGTCGAAGTCGGTGGGGACGGAGTGTGTGCCGTCGGCGCGGTCGGGGACGCGCGGTGGCTGCAAGGCGCTCCACAGGTATGCGAGGCCTGGCAGGGCGGCGATGTGGATGATAGCCCCCTTGCCGAGATCGCGACGTGTGTTCACCGAGGCCTTGCCTGTCGAGGCCAGCACCACCGTCCCTTCCAGAGGCACGACGCTCCCGCCAACGGCGAGGGCTGGCATTGTCCAGCCGTCACCCTTTATCGCGTGCAGCGGCTTGAGGAACGGCAACTCCTGCCGGGGGCGCAAGAAGGGCGTCTCGGCCCTCGTGATGAGGGACGACGAGCCGGCCAACTTCGCCCAATCCAACGTCTCCCCGCCGTACTCGTCCTTCACCCCGGCATCCGCCGTCGAAATGGCGACGCCCCCCTTCTTGACCCACGCCTCCACGGCGGGGATCATGCCCTTCTTCCAGTGGTCGCCCACCAGCACCAGCAGTTTCACTTCGCCAAGTTTGCCGGCGATCACGTCCTCCTCAGTGACGAGGTCCGGCGTGTTGCCGGCGAAGGTGAACGCCTTCCACAGCCCGACACGCTCCAGGTGGAAGATCGTCCGCGTCTTGCGGAAGTCGGGGCCGAAGTGGGCGTGGCCGGCGCGGTCCGTGGCGATGCCGGCCATGTCCCAGCGCTCCGTCGATTCGCTGACGAGCAGCGCCACCTTCGACGGCGTCGGCTTCGACGCCGGCAGCAGGTCCTCGACGAAGCCGACGCTGTGGACCACGTCGCGCAGCGCGACGTAGCGGCCGACGGCGCGGTGGTCGATGTGGTTCTCGGTGAACGACTCGTTCAGGCCGATGCCGAAGAAGTCGAGCATCGTCGCGCCGTGGGAGAGGTGCGTGAAGCACGAGCGCAGGAAGGAGCCGTCGGTGTTGCCCGCCGCGTGGGGCATCGTGTACTGACGGATCACCCCTTTGGGGTTGTCACGCATGCCGGCGCGGAAGTGCTCGGTGACGTAGCCGTTGATCATGGGCCCCGGCTGGGCGACCTGCCAGAAGTACTCGGAGTGCCGGCCCATGTCGGCGGCGCCGCCGCGGAACCACTTGATGTACATGGTCGAGGACGGGTAGTAGAACGGGTGGCACGAGTAGTTGGCGCCGCACAGCACGTCGGCGCCGAACTCCTTCTTGACCAGCTCACGGCCGGCCGCGGCGAAGGAGATGGCGGCGCTCTCGTAGTAGAGCAGCGAATCGACGTAGAGACGCGGGTTGAGCTTCGCCGCGGCCGACGACGAGTCGGGGCGCAGGCCGCTCGCCTTGGGCGGCCCCCAGGCCGGCAGCCAGTAGTCCTTGAGCTGCGCCTTCGGGCGGTTCTTCTGCAGCCATTGCACCCAGCCGCCGTTGATCGCGTCGGCCGCCGTGATGGGGGTGCCGGCCCGCTTGTTCGCGGCCACGATCTCGGCGGCCATCATGCCGAGCCACTCGCTGAAATGAATCTCGTCGCCGTAGTCGAAGAATCGCAGGTGTTCGCGCAGGCCACGCCGGCCCAGGTCGGCCTTCGCCCGCCCGATGTTGTCGGGGGTGGGCGGGTTGCGGTAGCCCATCACCATCCAGCTCTTGTTCGGGGTGATGCCGGCCTCTTTCAGGTTCTCCATCACCTTCGGGCCGGCGTGGGCCGGGTGCAGCGAGCGGAAGCCGAGCGCCGCGTAGAGGGCGGCGTACTTCTTGCCGTAGTCGCCCTCCTGGCCGAGCGGCATCCATCCGCCGTAGCACAGGGGCAACGTGGGCTTCTTGCCGGGCGCCTTGGCCTTCACCAGCGCGGCGAGGATGCGTCCGATGGCGGCCTCGGGGGTCGTCGGCTCGTCCCCCTTGCCGGGGTACGGCGGGACGTAGACGCGGGCCGTCCCGACGCCGGTGAACTTGTACGTCTTCCCGCCGCCGACGGGCCGTAGCTCCACCTCGATACGCCGGTCACCGCCGAGTGAGAATTCGATCATCGAGAAGTGCGTGGTGTCCTGCGACTGAAGCCCGGTCCAGGGGGTGGAGCCGCCGGCAGAGAGGCCGGGGAAGTTGGCGGCCTCGGTCATGCCCCACGGCAGGCGGTTGTAGACGTGCTGGACGCGCGGGGTACTGTCCGTCCCGCCCCGGTGAGTGATCTTCACATCCCAGCGCGGGCCGCGCGCGTCGCGGAACGCCTCGACGAGCGGGTAGAGATTCACGCGCTTGCGGTGGTGCGGCATCCAGGTGTCGGCCTCGTCGCGTGTCAGATAGATGAGGTCGATGTTGCGGGCGGCGCTTATGCCGGGCCTTTCAGCGAGTTTCTCGCCGCCGAGGATGACGCGCGCCTTGCCCTTCTTCAGCCCGCGCACGGTGGCGGCCTCGATCATCAAACCCTCGGGGCCCCACGACGGGTCGTGCTGCGCCTTCGGCGCCGCCTCGCCCAGGCCCCAGCGCATGCTCTTGGGCGTGCCCATGTCCTGCGCGAAGACCGCCTTCCCGCCCTGCTCGACGGACGCCTGGAATGTCGTGTCGCAGAAGGGCGGGTACTCGTAGCGCACCCACAGGCGATATGTCCCGTCCTCGGGGACATCGATGTCGAGGTGGGCCTTGCCGGCCTTGTCGGCGGGGAGATGGAGCAGACGCTCGCCCGACAGGTGGCAGAAGCCGATGATGTCCACCATGTAGTTGCCTTCGCCGGTCTTGAGCACCTTCCAGCCGGAGTCGATCTTGAAGTCCTCGGCCTCGGCGGCGACGGCGGGGTGGGGCTTGAACGCCTGCCCGCGCGCGGAGACGGCGGAGAGGGCGACGGCTAGGGCCAGCCAGCGGACGGCGTGCATGGGACGGCTCCGTCGAGGGAGGGGCTGGGCGGGATTATGGCCGGGGTGGGCCGTCCAGGCAACGCCGAATCGTCACGGCGGCCGGCGGGGCGCAGGTACAAGGGGGCCGAGGTCGACGAAAGTCCCAGGTCCTCGGCCGAGGACCTGGGACGTTTTGTTCGCGCCACACGAAACGTATCCCTGGATGGGTTGGGGGGTGATGCTGGCCACCCACGCGACGGAGAAACGGCGCGACCCCGGCGTGCTGGGCGGCACGCCGGGGCCCGGGTGATGGGGACGCCGCTCAATGAAGACGATCACGGCCAGCCGGCGGGGGGTACCGCACCGGCGGCGGGGGCGCCGGCGCCGGGAGGCGGCGGCTTGATCTTGGTGACGCGGATGACGATCTGGGCCCGGTAGACGGTGCCGTCGCGGCCCTGCGTGGACTGCCAGCGCCAGACGAATTCCACGTCTTTCTCGGGGACCGGGACGGCCTCACCGGCGCGGTCGCGGGCCTCGCGCAGCACCTCGAAGCCGGTCTCCAGCGCCAGGGCGGCCACGGTCTGCCGCGTGGACGGGCCGAACATCCGCAGAAACTTGTCGGGGTCACCCTCCTTCAGGTACTGCCGCTGCTCCGCCTTGGTCATCCACCGCCCGGTCAGGGTGCCGATGGTGGCCATCCGCGACCAGGTGCCGTCGAGGGCCGGCTTCACCTTGGGGGCCGCCTTGACATCCACCGGTAGCGGCGGCATCGGGGCGGCAGGCGCGGCGGGGGCCGGGGCGGCGGCCTTGCGCGAGGGCTTGAAGGCGTCCATGATGTCCTTCGGCTCCGCGGCCAGGGCGGGCGTGGTCACGGCCAGAGCCGCCAGCAGGATCCGGTAGAACATCGGGCATCCCTCCTTCGTTCGGCTCTGATACGCACCCGGACGCCTCGCGTGACGGCCTTCAACAGGAAATGCGGAAGCGGGCGGGCTTCCCGCTCAAGAAAATTCGCACGGGGCCGATTTTTGGGTGGAGGCCTACTTTGGCGAACGAGGTTTGGCGGGGTAGGTGAGCCACTCGCG
>CAZVZK010000004.1:0-142220 GCA_964630925.1 uncultured Alcaligenaceae bacterium | reverse complement strand
ACGATGGCGTCGTCCACCACGATGCCGATGGCGAGCACCAGGCCGAACAGCGTCAGGTTGTTCAGCGTGAAGCCCATGAACTTCATCACCGCCAGCGTGCCGACCAGCGACACGCCCACGTCGATGAGCGGCAACATCACCGCCTTGTAGTCCTGGAGGAAGAGCAGGACGACGATGGCGACGAGGATGACGGCGTCGCGCAGGGTCTTCAGCACCTCGTCCACCGACTCGCGGATGAACGGGGTGGTGTCGTACACGACGGCGTATTCGAGGTGCCTGGGGAAGCGGTCCTTGAGCGTCTCCAGACGCGCCCGCACGCGCTGGGCCGTGTCGAGGGCGTTGGAGGACGGGAGCTGGAACACGGCGATCCCGACCGACGGCTTGCCGTCGAGGCGGCACATGGTCGTCTCGCTGCGCGGCCCCATGACGGAGCGGCTGACGTCCTTCAGGTAGATGACCTCGCCCGATTGCCCCGTCTTGACGACGATGCGGGCGAATTGCTCCGGGTCGTCGAGGCGCCCCTGGGCGGCTAGGGTGTACTGGAAGTCGAGGCCGGGGGAGGCCGGGGGCTGGCCGATCTGCCCCGCGGCCACCTGGACGTTCTGCTCGCGCAGGGCCTTGATCACGTCCCCCGCCGTCAGGCCGCGGGCGGCGAGGCGGTCGGGGTCGAGCCAGACACGCATGCTGTAGTCCTGCTGCCCGAACAGGAACACGTCGCCGACGCCCTCGACTCGGGCCAGGGCGTCCTTGATCTGGATCGTCGCGAAGTTGCTCAGGTAAAGCTGGTCGAAGTACGGCTTGCCGGCCTTCTCGTCCATCTCCGAGTAGATGTTGACGACGAGGAGGAACGTGGGCGACTGCTTCTTGACCGTGACGCCGGTGGCCTTGACGAGGTCGGGCAGGGCGGGGAGGGCCTGGGCGACGCGGTTCTGCACGAGCACCTGGGCGGCGTCGAGGTCCACGCCGAGCTTGAACGTCACGGTGAGCGAGTACGAGCCGTCGTTGTTGCACTGGCTCGACATGTACATCATGTTCTCGACGCCGTTGATCTGCTGCTCGATGGGGGCGGCGACGGTGTCGGCGACGACCTGGGCGTTGGCGCCGGGGAAGGCGCACGCCACCTGGATCGTCGGCGGGGTGATGTTGGGGTACTGGGCGACGGGCAGGCCGGCCGCCGAGATCAGCCCGGCGATGACGATGACGATGGAGATCACCCAGGCGAAGACCGGGCGGTCGATGAAGAAACGCGCGAGCAAGGCAAGGCCCTCCGTCCGGGTCTCGTGGGTGCGGGTGGCGGGGGGTGTTAGCGGGCGGCGGGGGCGGGCATCTCGACGGGGCGTGGGGCGACGGGTGCGCCGGCGCGGACACGCTGCAGCGCGCCGACGACGACGCGGTCGGCGGCCGTCAGGCCGGAGACGACCTCGCGCAGGCCGAGGTGCAGCCCGCCCAGCTCGACGGGCCGCCTCTCGATGATGTCGTCCCTGCCGACGACGTAGACGACCTTCTGCCCCTGGTCGGTGTCGATGGCCCGGTCGGCGACGAGGACGGCCTTGCGCGGCGTGCCCAGCTCGACGCGGACGCGGCCGAACAGGCCGGGCGTCAGCTTGCGCCGGGGGTTGCGGAAGACGCCGCGCACCTTGAGGGTGCCGGTGCCGGGGTCCACCTGGTTATCCACGAAGTCGATCACGCCCTCGTGCGGGAAGCCGCGTTCGGAGGCGAGGCCGAGGAGGACGCGCGGGGCGGCGCCGCCATTCCTGGCCTGGAGCAGCTCGCGGACCCTCACGCTGGCGAGGTCGTCCACGTCGAAGTAGGCGTGGACGGGGTCAACCGAGACGAGAGTGGTCAGCACCGCGCCGCCCACGTCGGAGGGGCCGATCAGGTTGCCGGCGGTCATCATGGCCCGGCCCACCTGGCCGGAGATGGGGGCGCGCACCTCGGCGTAATTCAGATCCAGCCTGGCCGCCTCCAGGGCTGCCTTCGCGGACCCGGCGGCGGCCTTGGCCTCGGCCAGCTCGCCGGCGACGCGGTCGGCCTCCTCGCGGCTGGTGGCCCGCGCGGCGCTCAGCATCCGGATGCGGGTGTGGTCGGCGGCCAGCCTGTCCGCGCGGGCGCCGGCGCGGGCGAGCTCGGCCTCGGCCCTGTCGGCGGCGAGGGTGTACGGCCTCTTGTCGAGGAGGAAGAGGAGGTCGCCCTTCTTAACCTCCGCGCCCTCGGCGAAGTTCACCTTGTCGATGTGCCCCCAGACGCGGGCGCGCACCTTGACCGACTCGACGGCGGCGGTGCGTGCGGCGAACTCGGCGTGGTCGGTCACCTCGCGGAGGAGGGGCGAGCTGACGGGGACGGACGGCGGGGGCGGGGGGGCGTCCTCCCCGGCGTGCGGGCCCGGCGGCGTGCACCCGGCCGCGACGCCCAGGATCAGCGTGAGGGCGAGCCAGGGGCGCGGCGTGATTGTCGGCTTGTCAGTGAGCATTCACGCACCACAAAGGAGGAGGAATGATCGGGGAAAAGGCGTCAGCCGAGCAGCGCCAGGGCCTTGGGGTTGTGGTAGCGCCGGATGGCCTCCTCCGTGAGGCCGAGGCCGCGCAGGGAGAAGCGGACGGCCTGCTCGACGATGGCCTCGCGCGGCACGCCGTACTCGACGACGGGGGCGGCGGGCAGCAGGTGGAAACGCACCAGCGCGGCGAGGTTGTGGATGAACCAGCCCCCCAGCCGTGGCGAGACGGGGTCGGCCACGGCCTCGCCGGCGGCGGCGGCGGCGCGGACGCACTCCTCGACCTTGGGGAGCCACCCCGCCGAGAGGAGGCGGTGCAGGTGCCGGGCGAAATCCCCGTCCTCGGCCATGCTCCGCAGGGCCAGCCGTTCGACAGCGACCTCGTCGTCCGGCGCCCCCTTCCCCGAGACGATCAGGGCGACGAGGAAGTGGACCAGCAGCACCAGGGTGGAGGCGGACGGCTCCAGGGCCTCCAGGCTCTGGTAGCGCCGGCCGTATTCGCGGCAGCAGTCGTCCTGCATCGCCGAGAACAGCGCCTCCTTGTCGGGGAAGTGCTTGAACAGCAGCGCCTCGGAGACGCCGGCGGCGTTGGCGAGCTGTTTCGTCGTCGTGCCGTGGAAGCCGCGCTCCGCGAACAACTGGCGGACGGCGCGGATGATGTCGGCCCGTCTCTCCTCGGAGGTGAGGCGTGTCGTCTGGGTCATGCTGGTCCTCCGGGCCCTTGAGATGAGTATACACTCACCGACAAGTCCCGCAAGGGCAGATCGCACGCATCGCCGGTGTTCCCGTGGCGACACGCGGGCCGGGTGCCTTACGGGGCGTCGCCCCACGGCGCACCCCGCTACTGCCCGCGCGACGCGGTGCCGTTGCGCGACGAGCCGATGGGGGCGTCCCCCGGCAGCGGGCGGCCCGCGACCACGAACTCGCGCCCGTGCAGGTGGTCGCGCAGCTTGCGGTAGAGCGGGAAGCTGTCGTCGTAGACCCACAGCGTCACCGCCGTCTGCTTCGGCGACAGCGCGTCGGTGATGCGCCGGAAGGCGCTGCCCGCACGCAGGGCGGTGTCGGCGTCCTCGCCGCGTTTGTCGTCGGCCGGCAACAGCGTCCAGCCGCTCAGGCCGTAGCGGTAGGAGCCGCCGACGGGGCCGGCGCCGCCCAGCCCCTCCGCCGCACCCCGCTCGCGTTCGATGACGAACTTCATGCGGAACGCGCCGACCTGGGGCGTCGTCCCGGTCAGCTCCCACGCGGATTTCAGCTCGTCGGAGCGTGTCCGCGCCTCGGAGATGGCCTTCTTCAAGAGCGCCTGCGTGTCGATGAGGGTGACGCGGCCCGCGCGGCACTCGAACATCGCCTCGTCGCTCTGCAGCTCCGCCGACACCGGCGTGTGGTAGTGCAGCGTCTTCCGCAGCGGGGGCAGCTTGCGCAGACGCTCCACCTCGTCGAGGAGCACGCGGGCGCGTTTGTGGAGATCCTCGGCGGAGGAGAGGGCGGCCCGGGCGACGGCCCTCTTCTTCTCGGCGTCCTCCTGGGCGGCGCGGTGTTTGGCGAGGACGGCGTCGCCGGCCCTGGCCACCGCCGCGATCTCGGCGCGGATCGCCTCGGCGTCGGGGCCACGGAGGGCGGCGGCGTGGGCGGCGGCGGCCTCCTCGGCGGTGAGCGTCTTCCGCCGCGAGGCCAGCCACTCCACGCGCGGGTCGGACGGGGGCGCGGGGGCTGCGGGCTCGGCCAGCGCGGGCACGGGCGGCGGGGGCGGGACGACGGCCTTGTAGCCGCGGGCGGCGATCCACGCGACCATGATGAGGCGCAGGATGATGCCGACGACGTTGGCGACGACGTCGAGGAACGAGTCGAAGCTGAACTCGACTTCGCGGCGCGGGCGGCGGCGGCGGAACATGGTTCGGCCCTCACCTTCCGGCGATGATCGCCATCACGTCGTCGCCGGGCTGGACGGCGTAGCGGGTCTTGACGGCCTGCAGGCCCTCCAGCACCGGGTAGGCGCGGTGGAACGTGCGTTCGCCGTCGGGGTGGACGAGGAAGCGGATCTGCAGGCGCGGCTTCTCGACGCCGAGCGGCCTGCGGGCCAGCCCCGCCCGCACCTGCTGGAACAGCGGGTTGTGGTCGTCGGAGTGCGTCATCGCGTCCACGCTGACGCGGCGCCGCGACGGGTGGATGATCGCGTAGTCGGAGTGGCACTCCACGTTGACGACCACCTCGTCGCTGCTGAGGTCGGCGGGCCGCAGGAGGGGGCGCTCGGGCTTCGGCTGCTTCGGCGGCTTGACCTTGGAGTACGGGGCGCTGCCGGGCAGGGTCGCGCCCTCCTCGGTGCTGCCGCCTCCGGCGGTGTCGCCGCCCTTGGCGGTGTCGCCGCCCTTGGCGGCGCCGGCGGTGGGCAGCCCCGGCAGGAGCGCCGGCGGCTTGAGGCCGGGGTCCTTCGGCACGGGCCGCGACATGGCGACGCCGGCGGGGGGGGCTTCGGAGGGCAGGGGCGGCAACAGGCGCGTCCCCGGCGGGTCATCGGCTTGCGGTGTCGGCGGCTGGCCTCCGGCCTGCCCCGGCGCGCCACCGCCCGCCTGAGGCAGGGCCGCGACAGGACGCGGCCCGCCTCCGCCCGCCGTCCCCGGGGGGCCACCTGTCGGTGCGCCGGCACCGGTGGTCGCACCCGAAGGGGTGTCGGCCGCCCCGCCGGGGTTGGACCGGGGCGGCGTGCCGATGCCTGTGCCGGTGTTCGTGCCCGAGGGCGCCCCCAGGAACGATGAGGACGCCCCGCCTGTCGCGTTGCCGCCCTCGCCCCGCGGGCCGCTGCCGGCCGCGGGCGTCCCGCCGATGATCCCCGATCCGGGGGGCGTGCCGGTGCCGCGTGGCAGGGCCATGACGACGGCGCCGACGCCGACACCTGGCCTGGGCGGGAACACCGGCTTGCCGCCGGCGACGGAGGAGCTGGGGGCCTCCTTCTCCTCGGGGAAGTCGAAGTTCCACGCCTCATCGACCATCTCGTAACCGAACTCGACCTCGACGCCCTGGAGGGCCGACTGCAGCGCATAGTAGTTGCGGACGCCCTGCGGGCGGATCAGCACCATGAGGTACGGCTTGCCCTCGCCGCCCACGGCGGCGATGCGGGCCTCGGCGACGGCGCGGACGCCCTCGCGGTCATTGGCCGGCAGGTTCTTGCCGCCGGGGTGGAAGATCAGGCCGTCGCCGGCGCACTCGACGTAGACGGGGCGGCGGCTCGTGCCGTGCTTGCCGCGGTAGGGCACCACGGAGAACGTGGTGGCGTCGCGCTCGCGGGCCTTCTTCAGGTCCGCCGCCGTGCGCTCCAGCGCGGCCAGCTCCTCGGCGGCCCGGATGCGGGCCGCGTCGGCGGCGCCGGCGTCCTTGCGGCCGTCGTCGACCTTCAGGGCCTCGGCCTTCGCCAGCTCGGCCCTGTCCGCCGCCAGCTTCTCACGGAGCTTGGTGGCGATCTCCTCCTGCTCGGCGAGCTTGCGGGCGGCCTCGGCCATCTTCGCACGCACCTCGGCGAAGCGGGCGTCCAGCTCCCTCTGCTCGGAATCCAGGCGGGCGGACAGCTCGCGTTTCTTCTCGCCCCACTCGCGCTCGACGGCGGCCTTCTTCGCGGCGTGGGCGGCGTCGCGCTCGGCCACCCGCCGCTCGTAGTCGCCGTGCTGGGCGCGGGCCTTCTCGGCGGCCTTCGCCCTGGCGTTGAGGCGGCCCCTGTGGTCCATCGCCAGCAGCACCAGGATGAGCGCCCCCATCGCGCAGAGCAGCACGGCGAGGAAGGGGAACGTCGAGACCTGGAGCCTGTGCCGTGGCTTCCTCATGCGGCGGCCCCGTGGAGTGTGAGCCTCGGTGTCCCGGCCCGCGCCGTCAGCAGGTGGACGGCGGCGGTCAGGCTGTGGACGGCCTGCTCGAAGTCGGTGGCGGACGCGATGGCGGCCAGGTTCTGGTGCAGCACGGCCTGGAGGTGGACGAGGTTGGTCTCGCCCTCCTGCAGCTTGGCCAGCACCGACGCCTGCCCGGCGATGCCCTCGGCGATGCGGACGAGGCCGTTCTGCTGCTGCTGGCTGGTCTCGCGGACCGCCTGGGAGAGCGCGGTGAGCTGCTGGACGAGGGCGGCGGTGTGGTGGGCGAACTGGGTGAGGGAGTCACCCATCGCCTGCTGCATGGCGGCCATCATGCGCATCTGCAGCACCTCGACCATCTGCGCGACGGGGCCGCCCTGCGCCTTCAGCAGCGCGTCGGTCTGTTCGCGGAGCGCCTCGACGACGGGGGCCGTCTCGCCGCCGAGGCGGGCGAAGCGGTGGGCGAGCATCTCCTCGGCGAGGGCGTCCACCGTCTCGAGGGCGGTCAGCTCCATGCGCTCGACGATGTTGGTGAAGAACATCAGCACCATCGTCAGGCCGAGGGCCAGGGCGGTGGAGTCGAAGGCCTCGGAGAGGCCGCCGGTGAGGGCGGACATCCCGCCGCCCTCCATGGCGGCGGGGTCGACGCCGCCGATGGCGGTGGTGATGCCGACGACGGTGCCGAGGAAGCCGAGGATGGGGATGGCCCAGGTGACGAAGCGGAGGAAGCTGTAGCCGGCGTCGTGGGACGCGGCGTCGGCGTCGCCGAGGGCGCGGAGCTGGTCGTCCACCTGGTCGGCGGCGCCGCGTTTCTTGACGAAGTCGAGCATGGCGCAGACGCGCCGCCCGAGCCACGATCCGGCGTGCCGGTGCTTCTCGGCGGAGGCGAGCAGCTCGGCGGCCCTGGCCACCGGCTGCGGCTTGCCGTCCCAGGCGGGGAGGAATTGGACGCCGAGGGCGGAGCGTTCACCCCACAGGAGCCAGAGGCGCTGGAGGAGCGCCCCGAGGCCGACGGTGAAGAAGGCGACGGTGACCCACTGTGCGGGGTGTTCGACGTAGCGGGCGGCGATGGTGCCGTGGAGCGGGCCGTAGTGGAAGAAGGCGAGGACGCCGGCGGCGAGGGGCAGACCGAGGACGAGGGCGACGCCGGCCGAGGGGCCGTTGCGGGGTGACGTGGCACTCATGCCGCCTCCTTGCGTGCGGGTGCGCCAAGATGGCGCTTTCCGGTTCCCGTGGTAATATCGGCAAGGGGGCGCGGGGGACGTGACGAATCTGCCGGCGGACGCGAATGGGGCGCCGCGTCTTCGAACGCCGACCGCGGTCGGGCCGAGCCCCTCAACCGAGGTATGCCCGGCGGGCCGCCCGCATGTACGTCGCTTCCAAATCGACCATCACCGCCTCATGGGCATTCAACGCCAGCGGCAACGTCGGCAGGGCCTCGCCCACCCGAAGGGGCCTGCGCCACAGGCTCACCGCGCTGCCGATGTCGTCCCCCACCGGGATCGGCCCGTCCACCCTGAAGCCGGCGGCGAAAGGGGGCGGCAACGGCGGCGCCTCGATGCCCAGCGCGCCCGTGATGGCGTCGGAGAACGAGAAGGACTTGGGGCGCGGCAGAACGTCGACCAGGAGAAGATGCACCCCCAGGCGGAGGTAGCCGATGTAGCGGGCTGAGTACGTCTCCTTCGCGTCGATGCGGTCCTTGTTGCGCGGCGAGACCAGCTCCAGGGCGGCGATGAGCTGCCCGTTGTAGTCGATGTGGACGGCCCTCTGCGGGTCGAGCCGGAAAGAGACCTTCGCCTCCATGTCCGGCTCGAGGACGCCCGTCGCCGCGCCTTCGGCGGGCTTCGGCCCCATCCGGCGCACGCTGACATCCGGCTTGCCGTGCCCCGTGTCCACGGTGACCGATGGGACCCCGCCGAGGAACGCCCTGTACCCCTCCGGCAGCTCCTCCTGGACGTGCTCCAGGAGATACGCCAGCCAGAGGGGACGGACACTGTCCCACCCTCGCTCGTCCTGCCAATCGTGCAACGGCATGACGCGGCCCTCCCCCGGCATTGTATCCCGAGCAGCACGGCTTGCGTGGGCGCCGTACACCTCCTATCTGCCGGCCACCGATGACTCCTCCCGTCAGCCGATGAACGTGTGCCACCCGTAGCCGTCGCCCAGCTCCCCCGCCGACGCGAACTCCAGATGCAGCACGCGCCGGTGTCGCCGGCACCCGTCCGCCGACCCGCCGCTGCAATGCGCCAGCAGCGGACGCATCAACAGCACCTCGCCGGCGGCGGCCCGCACCACCGCCACCTCGCCGTCGGTGAGCGCCTTGCCCGACAGGTGCGACCCCGGCATCACCTTGAGCGCGCCGTTCTCCTCGTCGGCGTCGTCGAGGTGGATGCGCAGCGTCAGCATCCGCTCCAGCACGTCCAGAGGCGCCTCGACGTGCGGCACGCCGGCCTTCGCCGTCGGGCGGCGGAATCGCTCCGACGGCAGCCCGTTATCGCGCACGGCGACGGTCAGATCCTTGTGCCAGGGCAGCGCCCAGCTCTCGCCCGGCGGCTTGTCGAAGTACAGCCCGCGCACCAGCCCGAAGCCCGTGCCGAGCAGCTCGCGCAGCGGCGCCAGCAGCGCCTCGCGCCGCCAGATGTCCGCCGCCGGGGGCCAGGCCTCCAGCACGTTGCGGGCGGCGTAGACCGCCCCGCCCCCGCCGGTGATCGTCGCCTCCAGCGACGCGGTGAGGCCGGCGGCCATCTCGGCGCACTCCCGCGCTGTGAAGCACGGCACGAGGGCGAAGCCGTCGCGGCGGACGCGGTCAGCGGGTGAGGTCGTAGCAATAGACATGCGACTCATCCTTGACGTAGAGGCGGCTGCCGGCCACGGCGAGCCCAGGCCACACCGGCGGCTCGGCCACCTTCCACACTCCCTCGCGGCGGAAGGCCCGCGGGTCGGCGACGACCGCGTGCAGCTCCCCCTTCTGTGTCAGGATCAGGATACGCTTGCCGGCGACGACGAGGCTCGCGTTGTAGTTGTCCGCGAAGCCCTTGCGGACCCATGCCGTCTTACCCGTCTTCAGATCGACGCGGACAAGATCACCCCGCATGTTCAGGCCCAGGCAGTGCCCGCCGAACGCCACGGGCGTCGTCGTGTAGGCGCGGAGGGCGGCGTTGGTCCACGCCACCTCCGCGCCCTTGGCGGTGATCTTGAGCGCGACCAGCTCGGCGTTCTTGCCGCCGAAGATGACGAGGCCTTCGTGGATGATCGGCGAGACGATGGTCTGCTCGTAATCCTGCGGGAAGTCGTGCGACCACAGGAGCTTGCCGGCGTCGGGCGTGAACCCGGCCATCCGCAGCCCGGTGAAGCCGACGACCTGCCTCCTCCCGCCGAGCGTGGCGGTGACCGGCGAGGCGTAGCTGGAGCGGTCGGGGGCCGGCGAGCGCCACAGGGTCTTGCCGGTCTTCACGTCGAAGGCGGCCATCGCGCCGGCCTTCTTGCCCCCGACGGGGAGGATGAGCTGATCGCCGTCCACGAGAGGCGATGCGGCGGCGCCGCAGCACGTGGAGTAGGCGTCATCGCCCCACCTGTCCTTCGCCTCGCCCCAGAAGTCGGCCTTCAGATCGCGCGTCCAGGCCCGCTTGCCTGCCACGGTGAAGCACGACAGCCGCCCGGCGACGCCTAACATGAACACCCGCCCGCCGGACACCGTGGGCGTCGATTTGGGCCCCTGGCCGGCGTCGCGGTCGGCGGGCTTGTACGGGGTCTCCTGGGCGTGCCGCCACAGCACCTTGCCCGTGTCGCCGTCGAGGCCGTAGCACACCTCCTCGGCGCCGACGCGGCCCATGACGAAGACGCGGCCGCCGGCGACGACGGGGCCACCCTGTCCGGCTCCGACCTCGCGTTTCCACAGGGGCGCCGGCGCCTTCTCCGGCCACCTGTCGGGCAGCCTGGCGTCGGCGTGGCCGTCGCGTGCGGGGCCACGCCACTGTGGCCAATCAGCGAGGCAGGCGAGGAGGACGATGGCGGTCACGCCTTGAAGATCTCCGCGAGGGCGCCGTCCACGTCAGGGTACTCGAACTTGTACCCCGCCGCGAGGGCCTTCCTCGGGATCACACGCTGGCCGTTGAGGACGACCTGCGCCACCTCGCCCAGCATCAGCGACAGCATGAAGCCCGGCGTCCACATGAACGACGGACGCCACATCGCCTTGCCCAGGGCGTGCCCGAACGCCTTGTTCGTCACCGGCCTCGGCGCCGTCCCGTTGATCGGCCCCACGCACGCGGCGTTGTCCAGCGCCAGCAGGAAGATCCCGACGAGGTCGGCGTGGTGGATCCACGACATCTGCTGGCGGCCCGAGCCGATGGGGCCGCCGGCGCCCATCCAGAACGGCGTGATCATGTTGCTCAGCGCCCCGCCGGCCCTGTCCAGCACGACGCCGACACGCACCCACGCCGCCCGCGCCGCCGGCGCCTCCGCCGCCTCACGCTCCCACTTCACGCACACGTCGGAGAGGTAGTCCTCCCCCGGCGGCGACTGCTCGTCCAGCTCCTCGTCTCCGTGCGGGCCGTAATAGCCGATGGCCGACGCGCTGACCAGGATTTTGCCCGCCGCCGCCTTGCCCACGTTCCGCGTCCCCTGGACGCGGCTGTCCATCAGCAGCTTCTTGAAGTCGGCGTTCCAGCGGCGGGCGAAGAGGTTCTCGCCGGCCAGGTGGATGACGCCGTCGCACCCCGCGGCCGCCTGCATCCACGGGCCCTCCTTCATCGGGTCGCCCTCGACGACCTCGATGTCCGCCCCGAACGCCTTCCGGGCCGCGTCGGCGCGGCGCGACAGCACGACGGGCCTGTCACCGCGTGCGGTCAGCCGCTTGACGAGCCTCGCCCCGACCATCCCCGTCCCGCCGGTCACGAATACCCGCATGGCTGGCCCCCCCTCGCGTTACCCGCCATTATTCATAGGCGGCCGGGTCATCCCTCATCCCTCTTCAACGCTCTTTCCCACCGCCTCAGCAACGCCATGAACGCCGGGTTGGGGCGGATCACGTCGCGTCTGGCGCGGGCGGACGCCAGCGCCTCATCGAGCGTCCAGCCGTGTTCGCGCATCAGGAAGGCGAGCGCCACCATCGCGCTGCGGCTGGCGCCGTTGCGGCAGTGGACGAACACCGTCCGTCCCTCGGCCCGGTGCCCCGCCACCAGATCCGCCATGCGCCGGAGCCATTCGAGCGACGGCGCCGGCGGGCCGTCGGTGATCGGCTCGTGGACGTGATGCTCGGCCCGGTACGGGTCCGCCTGCTCGCACAGGTTGAGGACGAAGCCGGTGCCCCACGGCGGGGCCTCGACGTACCCGCCGACGTACAGGCCCGGCTCGATGCGGGTGTAATTCGGCCCCTCCGCCGTCCACCACAGGAGGCCGAGCAGCGCCGCCGGCGGCAGGAGGACGACGCATGCCAGGAGCCAGCGTCTCATTTCACCACCCGCCGGACCGTGGCCAGCGCCAGGGCTCCGTTCAGGCGGAACAGGAGCGTCTCGCCCGGCCGCAGGTCGGCCTCGTACCGCGCCCGGGCCTTGCCCCGCGCCGCCACCCGCCGCACCTCCAGCGCGACATCACCCTTCTCGACACGCGGCGTCACGGTCACGGGCGACTCGTCTGCCTCGCCCGGCAGGTTGAAGCCCGTCCTCGTCCCCTCCCCCGCCGGGCACCGCTGCAAAGGCATCTGGCGGACGCTGGCGTTCGCGTCGGCCTGCACCTCCTCGAAGAGGCGTTGCAGCTCCGCCGCCGTCAGGACCGCCGCCCCCTCGCCCAGGCGCTCGGCGAGGCCGGCGTTGGCCGGTGCCCCCTCCGCCCCGGTGACCATGCGCAATTCGACCTCCACGACGGGGACGCGCGGGGCGGGGGCGAGCAGGACCAGGAGCATTGACGCGAGCATCGACTTTCCCTCCTGGCTGGACGGTGCCGGATGTGCCGGCCCGCCGCGGGCCAGAATCGTCTCCCCATCTTCCCTAAATCGACACGGCGGGCGGCGCTGGCGCATACTCACTTCGTGCCCGGCGGGATGGTCCGGGCACGGGCGGTGGAACCGCCGGCGGGGGTGGCAGGCCCCCGCCGGCCCCTTCATCCTACCCGCAAATGCCCGGCGGGGACAACGAGCACGAACCGGCTGCCCGCGCCGGACTCGCTCGTCACCTCCAGCGACAGCCCCAACTCATTGACCAGGCGGTCCACGACGGCGAGGCCGACGCCGCTGCTCCCCGACACGGTCTGCCCCGCGCGGCCACGCTGGAACGGCTGGAAGACCGACTCCGACTCCTCCTCCGTGAGGCCGACGCCACTGTCGGCGATGGTCAGGGTGAGGAGGGTGTCCCCGCCGCCGCCGCCGCGCCACTCGGCGGACAGGCGGACCTCGCCGCGGGCGGCCGTGTAGCGGACGCCGTTGGAGAGCAGGTTGGCCAGCAGGCGCGACAGCCGCCCGGCGTCGGTGAACATGGCCACGCCGTCGGCGGCGGGGGCATCCCAGACGAGGCGCACGTCGCGCGCCCTCGCGGCGGGCTGCTGCTCGGCCACGGCGGCCCGCAGCACCGGGCCGAGGTCGACCCAGGCGTGGCTGGCGAGGGGCGCGCCGACCGTCGGGGCCTTGCACCACTCCAGCATCTCCTGCCCCAGCTCGCCGACGCGCGCCGCCGACTTGCCGAGCCGGCCGACGATGTCGCGGGCGGCCTCGGGCAGCGGCATCGCCTCGAGGACCGGCACCAGGAGCTTGATGGCCTGGAGGGGCGAACGCAAATCATGGGCGAGGCCGGCCAGCTCCTCCCAGTCCGGCTCGGGGGGGCGGAGGACCGCCGCGAGGGCGACCCCGGTCAACGCGCCGTCGGCGCCCAGGAGCGGGGCGGCGGTGGTCAGGAGGAGGCGTCCGGAGAGCCCCTCGCCTTCCAGGCGCAGGGCCGACTCGACCAGGGTGCGGCCGGCGAGGGCCTGCCACAGGGGCAGTCCGTCCGTCGTGGCCGGGGTGCCGTCCTCGGCGTAGGCCGGGCACCGCAGCGGATCGACGGCGGCGATGGGCAGGCCCTCGTGGAGGAGCTGCAGGGCGGTGGCGTTGAGCGGGGTGAGCGTATCGGGAGGGGTGAGGTGGTACAGGCCGAGGCGCGGCAGGGGCACGGGGCGCGGCCCCCGTCCGCCCCGGCGGGTGAAGAATCGAGCCATGAACGGCGCTCCGGGCGCTGCCGCGAAAGGGGGGCGCGGCAGGCGAGGCAGGACAGGACGCCGTCATTATACCCGGGGGCAGGGCCGGTCAGGCAAGGAGTAGGGGATGAAATCCCCGCGATGTGACGCGGCGGCGGCTTCAGGCCCGGCAGATGGAGGGCGGGGCGGCCTCGGCGATGAACTGGGTGAGCAGGCGGCGGACCATCTCGGCGGCGGTCAGGCCGCGGCGGTGCGCCGCCTTCTCCAACGCCTCGATCTGGCGGATCGACATCAGGAGGGGGACCTCGACAACGTCTCCCGCCTCCTCCTCGAATGAGGGGGAGGCCCGGTCCGGGTTCGTCGCGTTCATCGTGCCCTGCCGTGCTGTTCTGGCCGCTGGGGGATCTTTCCGTGAGGAAGGTAGCCCAAGGCTTCTGCAAAGCGGATGCCGAACCGTTCACCACCACCCGTCATCCCACAACATGAAGGGAGGAGAGGATTTCCACCGACAGGTGTCGATTGGAAGGAGGGCGGTGTGCCGGGCCGACGCACCGGGGTGCGCGCAAACCGCACACGCGACGCCAAGGAGTCGGGCAGGCGGGCGGTAGAATGGGGGTGGCCCCGCCGGAGGGATCGCATGGCGAAGAAGAAGGTGCGGGTCGAGCTGCGGAAGAACCGCAACGACAAGCCGCGCGACCGCGAGTGGACCAAGGGGTTCGGGGAGCACGGCTTCACCGAGGAGGGGGCCGTGCAGGGGGAGCGCGTGCGCGCCAAGGGGGAGCAGTCGCGCAAGCGGACGGTCACGCACGACGGCGAGACGCCCGCCGGTGACGTGGACACCGGCCGGCCAGGTAGGGTGCTGCGCGTCCACCGCGACGTGTGTGTGATCGAGGATGCCGAGGGGAGGGAAATCCGCTGCGCCGTGCGCTGGCTGCTGCGCTCCCTCTCGACGCACGAGCGGAGCATCGTGACGACCGGCGACCGTGTGCTGTTCCAGCCGGCGCGGGGCGTGGACCTGTCGGCCCCGCGCGATGACGGATCGGTGGAGGGCGTCATCGTCCGCGTCGAGCCGCGGCATGGGGTGCTGACGCGGGCCTCGCGTGGCCGCGAACACGTCCTGGTGGCGAACGTGGATCAGGTGGTGTTCGTGGTGTCGCTGGTGGAGCCGGCGTTGAAGGTGCACCTCATCGACCGCTTCCTGGCCAGCGCCACGCGGGGCAACATCAAGCCCGTGCTGTGCCTGAACAAGGCCGACCGGGTCAACCTCGAGGACTACCAGGGGATGATCGGCACGTACAGCCAGTTGGGGGTGCCGACGCTGCTGACGAGCGCGGTCACGGGCCTGGGCGTGGACGTGCTGCGCGAGCAGCTGCGGGACCGGCAGACGGTGTTCAGCGGGCAGAGCGGCGTGGGCAAGTCGTCGCTGCTCAACGCCATCGAGCCGGACCTGGCGCTCAAGGTGCGCGAGGTGAGCGAGGTGAACAACAAGGGCCGGCACACGACCACCTCGGCGGACCTGATCCGGCTGGGGTTCGGCGGCTGGGTGGTGGACACGCCGGGGGTGCGGCAGTTCCAGCTCTTCGACGTGCTGCCGGGGGAGGTGGAGGGCTACTTCCCGGAGATGCGTCCGTTCGTCCGGCTGTGCGGCTTCCGCGACTGCACGCACACGGAGGAGGAGCGCTGCGCGGTCAAGCGGGCGGTGCACCGCCGGCAGATCAGCGCCCTGCGCTACACCAGCTACGTCGGCATGTACCGCGACATGCGCGACGCGCGGCGGTGACGCACCTGAACTTCTCTCCATCTCCCCTTCCCTCATCGGCCCCGTTCGGGCATGATGGGGGCATTCGTATCCGGGGAGCCTGCCGCCATGTCCGACGCCGCCGTCCTCGACGCCATCCGCCGGCACTGGGGCTTCTCCACCCTGCGCCCCCTCCAGGCCGAGGCCATGCGGGCCATCCTCGACGGGCAAGACTCGCTCGTGGTGATGCCGACCGGGGGCGGCAAGTCGCTGTGCTACCAGGCGCCGGCGGTGGCGATGGGCGGCACCTGTGTCGTGGTCTCGCCGCTGATCGCGCTGATGAAGGACCAGGTGGACGGCCTCACGGAGTGCGGCGTGGCGGCGGCCCGCCTCGACTCCAGCCTGCCGGCGGGTGAGCGGAACGCCGCCGAGGGGAGGCTACGCGACGGCCAGCTCCGCCTGCTCTTCGTGTCGCCGGAGAAGCTGGTCACGTCGGAGCACCTGCTGCGGACGTTGCGCGAGGTCGGCTGCACGCGCATCGCCATCGATGAGGCCCACTGCATCTCTCACTGGGGGCACGACTTCCGGCCGGAGTACCGGCAGCTCGCGCGCATCCGCGAGGCCCTGCCCGGCGCGTCGCTGCACGCCTTCACGGCCACGGCCACGGAGCAGGTGCGCCGCGACATCTGCGCCCAGCTCGGGCTGGAAAGCCCGACGGTCCTGGTGGGCGACTTCGACCGGCCCAACCTGACGTACCGCGTCTGGCCGCGGCACAACGTCGAGAAGCAGGTGATGGAGGTGCTGCACCGGCACGTGGATGAGGCGGGGATCATCTACTGCAAGACGCGCCGCGACGTGGACGAGCTGACGGAGAAGGTGCGTGCGAGGGGGATCCGGGCGGTGCCGTACCACGCGGGGATGGACGCGGCGGGGAGGCAGGCGGCGCAGGACGCCTTCGCCCGCGAGGAGTGCGACGTGGTGGTGGCGACCATCGCCTTCGGCATGGGCATCGACCGCTCGAACGTGCGGTTCGTGTTGCACGTCGGGCTGCCCAAGTCGCTGGAGCATTACCAGCAGGAGACGGGCCGGGCGGGCCGCGACGGCCTGGAGGCGGAGTGCGTGCTCCTCTACTCGGGCGGCGACGTGGTGTGGTGGAAGTCGGTGATGCAGAAGTCGGCGGAGGAGGCCCTCGGCTCCGACAAGTCGTTCCTGCCGGGCATCCTGCGGCATCTGGAGGACATGGACCGGTACGCGCGCGGGGCGGCGTGCCGGCACAAGGCGCTCGTGGAGTATTTCGGGCAGCCGTACAACGGGCCGGCGTGCGGGGCGTGCGACCTGTGCCTGGGCGACTTCGAGGAGGTGCCGGAGACGATCACCGTGGCCCAGAAGCTGCTGTCGTGCGTCGCGCGGGTGAAGGAGAACTTCGGGGTCGGGCACGTCATCAACGTGGTGCGCGGCAAGCCGGCCGACAACGTGAAGAAGTGGGGGCACGAGAAGCTGACGACGTTCGGCATCCTGGCGGCCCACTCGGAGCAGGACCTGCGCGACTGGGTCCACCAGCTCATCGGGCAGGGGGCCCTGGTGCAGACGGATGATGAGTACCCGAAGCTGCGGCTGAATGACGCCTCGTGGGAGGTGATGCGCGGGCAGCGCTCGGTGCGGTTGGTGCGGCTGGTGCGGCGGAAGAAGGGCGAGCGGCCGGTCAAGGCGCAGGTGGCCGAGATCGCCTGGGAGGGGGTCGATCCGGCGGTGTTCGAGCTGCTGCGGCAGTGGCGGCGGAACCTGGCCATCGAGCGCGGCATCAAGGCGAACTACCTGGTGTTCAGCGACGACACGCTGCGTGAGATCGCCCGCCGCCGGCCACGCACGGCGGCCGAGCTGGGGGCGATCCGGGGGGTGGGGGAGAACAAGCTGCGCGACTACGGGCCGGCGTTGCTGGCGGCGCTGGCGAAGTTGGGGGGCACCAAGACGCCGGCGGGCTGACGGCGAAGGCTCGTGCCGACGCTCCATGACTCGGACCCCTGACGGGCCCGCTCGCCTGATCCGAAGACAAGACACGGCCCGCTTACGCGGGGCCGCCCGCCTCATCCCCGTGGCCCCTTGCCGAAGCCGCCCTTGCCGCGGAAGCCGCCCGGACGGCCGCCGTACTCCCTGGATTTCTTCTCGGCGTCGGCGGCCTCGTCGGGCTTGCCGGCCGCGGAGAGGGCGTCGGCGAGGTCGTCGTAGGCCATGCCCAGGAAGGGGCGCACCCCGCCGAGGCGCGCGTCCTTCTTCAGCAGCGTCTCGGCGCGGGTGATGGCGGAGCGCAGGCGCGTGACGGCGGCGCTCTGCTCGCCGCGGCCGGCCAGGGCCCTGCCGTAGGAGCGTTCGAAGAGGCTGAGCCAGAACTGGTAGGCGGGCACGTCGGGGTGGCTCTGGACGAGGGCGGACTGCTCCTCGAAGGCCGCGCGGTGGGCCTTCTCGACCTCCTCCGGGGTGCCGGTGCGGCGGAGATGGAGGCCGAGCTGGTCGAGGTAGCGTGCGTGGGCGGCGCGGTAGTCCGGCACGTTGGGGTACTGCTTCGCGAGGGCGTCGGAGAGGCGGACGGCCTCGCGCAGCTCGGCGCCGCGGTCCTCGGACGGGCCGGCCTTGATCCCCCAGGGCGGGCCGGGGGGGCCGCCGGCGGGGCCGCCGATTTGGCCGCCGGCCAGGGCCTCGCACAGGTCGAGGACGTAATCGGGCACCCTGGGGTAATCGCTGACCAGCTCGCGCATCAGGCCGACGCCACGGAGGCGGCCGTCGCGGCCGGTCTCGCGGCAGCAGCACGCCAGGAGGTGCTTGTACTCGGGGACGGCGGGGTGGTCGTCGGCGAGGCGTTCGAGGAGGGTCATGGCCCGGGCGATCTCGGGGGGGCGCGGCGGGCCGCCGCCCTTCCTCTCGGGGGGGCCGTCCATCTTGCCGAAGGGCCAGCCCTTGCCCCGGTCGCCCGGCGGGCCGCGCTTGCCGCCGTCCTTGGGCGGTCCGCCGCGGAGCATGTCGCGCTGGCCGAGGGAGTAGAGGGCGCGGGCCAGCTCGTAGCGTGCCTCGGGCCTGGCGGAGACGGCGGGCCCGGCCTCGTCCAGCACGGCGGCGGCGCGCCGGAGGGCCTTCTCGCCCTCTTCGGTCTTCTGGGTCATGCGGAGGACGCGGCCCAGGTCGGAGTAGGCGCGTGCCAGACGCACCGGGGGCGGGGCCGCCTCCTGCTCCATCAGTGCGATGGCGTCGCGGTAGGCGGACGCGGCCTCGTCGAGGCGGCCGAGGCGCTGGCGGACGTCGCCGAGGCGCTGGTACGCCTCGGCGGCGGGGCCGCGCAGGCGCGGCACCTTGCCGGCGGACTCGGCGATGCGGGCGTAGCCGCCGGACAGCTCCTGGAGGAGGGCGACGGCCTCGGGGGGGAGGGAGGGGTGTTCGGGCAGCTCGACGCCGTCCTCGTTGGCGGCGGAGGCCACGAGGCGGGCGGGTGCGAAGCGTTTGAAGGTGCGGTTGAGGGTGTCGAGGGCCATCTCGACGGTCTCCTCGACCTTCTCGCGCTGCCTCTCGGCGGCCTCGCGCTGCTCGGTCTCGGCCTTGAGGGCCTCGGCCGCCTCGCGGTTGGCGGCGGCGGTGACGACCCAGGCCCAGACGGAGACGGCGGTGACGGCGAGCATGAGGAGGGCGGCGGCGGCGAGGGAGCCGGCCAGGGCGGGGTTGCGGCGGCACCAGCGCCAGGCCTGTTCGGCGGGGCCGGCGCGGCGGGCGAGGACGGGGCGGCCGTCGAGGAAGCGGCGGAGGTCGTGGGCGAGGGCGGCGGCGGACTGGTACCGCTGGGCGGGCTCGCGGGCCGCGGCCTTGAGGATGATGGTCTCGAGGTCGGCGGGGATGGAGGGGCAGGCCTGGCGTGGGGGGGTGATGCCGTCGTGGGTGACGGCCTGGATGAGCTGCTGGGCGGGGGCGGGGGGGAAGGCGGGCTGGCGGGTGGCCAGCTCGAAGAGGGTGACGCCGAGGCTGTACACGTCGCCGCGGGCGTCGGACTCGCCGTTGAAGCGTTCGGGGGGCATGTAGCGGAGTGTGCCTACGAGGTCGCCGGAGCGGGTGATGCCCCCCTCGTCGGCGATCTTGGCGACGCCGAAGTCCGTGACCCAGGCGGTGCCGAGGCCGTCGAGGAGGATGTTGGAGGGCTTGATGTCGCGGTGCAGGACGCCCAGGGCGTGGGCGTGGGCGAGGGCGTCGGCGGCCTGGGCGGCGACGCGGGCGGCCTGATGGAAGTCGGGTGTCGGGGCGGGGGCGGGGGTGTCGTCGGGGCGGGGGCGGCGTGGGCCGGGGCCGTCGGTCTGCGGGGAGGTGGGGAGGCCCCGCTCGCCGGCGATGACCCGGTCGAGGCCCTGGCCGTGGATGAGCTGCATGACGTAGAAGCAGTGTCCGGCGTCCTCGCCGGAGCCGAAGACGGGGACGATGTTGGTGTGGTGGAGGCGTGCGGCGGCCTGGGCCTCGCGGCGGAAGCGTTCGCGCATGCGCCCGTCGGCGACGAGGTGGTGGGCGAGGACCTTGAGGGCGACGCGGCGTCCGAGGCCCTCCTGCTCGGCCTCGTAGACGACGCCCATGCCGCCGCGGCCCAGCTCGCGGATGAGACGGAACTCGCCGAGGCGGGGGGGCATGCCGTCGGGCTGGCGGCGGGGCTTCATGCGTTCCATGAGGAGGACGGCGTGGAGGGCGGCGCGGACCTCTTCGGCGCGCTGGGGGCAGCGGCGGACGAAGTCCTCGATGGGGGGCGCCTCGCCGGCGCGGAGGCGGCGGGCGAACTCCTCGGCCAGGACGTCGACGGTTTCCACGGGTGTCACCTCAAGCCAGGCTGATGTCGCCCAGCGCCTCGCGCAGGCGGACGAGGGCGCGGACGTGGCGTTTGCTGGCGGCGTCGGGGGTGATGCCCAGGGCGCGGGCGGTCTCCTCGTTGCTCATCTCCTCGAAGTGGCGGAGGGCGAGGACCTCGCGGTCGAGGGGGGCCATGTCGGCGAGGGCGGCGCGGAGGCGTTCCTGCAATTCGTGGCGCATGGCGGCCTGGCTGGGCGAGGTCATGTGACCGACGAATTGCCCGGCCATGGAGTCGGGGGAGGCGGGGCCGGCGAGGGGGACCTCGGCGGACACGTCGCGGCAGGCGGCGCCGAGGTGGGCGCGGTGGATCATCTGGAGGCGTTGGAGGACGAGGAAGCGGAGCCAGACGTAGAAGGGGACGGCGGGGTCGGCGAGGTGCTCGTGGATGCGGGCGGAGATGTCGAAGAAGGCCTCTTGCAGCACGTCGTCGAGGGAGAGGCGGCCGGCCAGGCGGGGGTCGAGGCGGACGTGGAGCATGCGCCAGAGGCGTTCGCGGTGCAATTCGAACAGCTCGCCCAGGGCCTCGCGGCGGCCGGCGCGGATGCGGGCGAGGAGGGCGGCGGTGCGTTCGTCGATGTCCATGGTGAGGCTCGGGGGCGGGCCACACGAGATTGTACCCCGGCCGGTATCGGGGCGGCGAGGGGCGGTGCCGGGGGTGGGCGTTGTCGGGTGTGGCGCCGGCGTAATGGCCGCGGCTCACCACTCGAGGCAGCACCCCACGCCGGCGCCGGCCAGCGGGATCGCGCGGCGGGCGAGCGGCAGCTTCAGGTACTCCGGCCGGTCCCACACGACGCGGCCGCCGAGGATCGTGTGGGTGACGTGGGTGGCGTGCTCGAAGCAGTCGCCGTCGTACAGCACGAGGTCGGCGGCCTTCCCCGCCGCCAGGCTGCCGTGCGTCCCGTCGATGCCGAGCAACTTCGCCGCACGCAGCGTGATCGCCTCCAGGGCGTCATCGACGCCCAGGCCGTTGGCGGCGGCCATCGCGGCCTCGTGGCGCAGGACGCGCGTCTTGGGGACGTAGCCCTCGAAGCCGGTGCCGATGGCGAAGGGGATCTTCCTGCGGGACAGGTAGTAGGCACTGGCCGACTGCGAGTGGATGGTCTCGCCGCTGCCGATGCGCTGCATCGTCGGGTGCAGCACCAGCGGCACCTTGACCCGCTCGAGGAGGTCGGCCATCAGGTACGCCTCCGTCGCCAGCTCGAGGCGGGCGTCGAGCTTGAACTCGTCGGCCAGGCGGAGGGCCGTGCGCAGGTCGTCGGCGCGGTGGCCGGCGAACAGCACCGGGATCTCACGCGACAGGGCCAGCCCCCGCCGGGGTGGATGGTGTTGTCGGACATGCCGAACACCTCGGGTGGTGGGCTGTGTGGGCGGGCAGAAGGGAATCTACCAGAAAGGTGGCAGGATGGCGCCGCGCCGCCTCACCCGAGGCAATGCCGTCAGAGGCCCGACCTCTGGCGGAAGTCGTCGAGCGACTGCGCGAGGGCGACATCGCTGGCCCATTTGCGCACGTCATCGAGCGAGCGGGCCTTGGCCAACTTCTCCGTCAGGTCAGAAGGCATCGGCCCGAACCGCGCTAGTAGGACATTGCGCAAGGCCTCCGCCTGGGCCTCGGCCATCCAACCGTCCATCACAGCGGAACGCCCCATGTCGAATCCCTCCAGCGTCTTCTCCCAGGCTGGCGTGCACCCGGCCAGCTCGGCGAACACGCGGGTCAGCCGCAGGGCCGCCCGGACCTCGGCGTCCGGCTCGGCCTGCGCCAGCCGCTGCCACTCCGCGATGATACCAGCATCGCCGCCGCCTTTCATCAGCGGAATCCACGCCAGCACCGCCATCGGGGCCGCGCCGCGCTCCACGGCGGCCAACACCGCGGCGGCCTCCTCCTCTTGCACGTTCCACTCGAACGGCCCCACCTGAATGCCCCTGCCCGCCGCCCACTCCATGCGGCGGACCGTGTCGCCCCTGCCGGTCAGGTTGATGACCAGGGGGAGGATCGAGAATCGGTCTCCGGGGAGGGGCGTCGGCTTCTCCTGGAGCCAGATCAGGCCCGACTCGACGAGCAGGCGGCCGGGCATCAGCGGGTCTGGTACGGTCTGGATCTCGATGAGGGCGGCCCACGGCTCTCCGTGGCGGTCCTCGCGCGTGACGTGCCACAGCACGTCGGGGATGCGTTCGGGGTAGCCGGGCACCGTGAGCTTCGTCTCCAGGGGCCGAACGAGACGCACCGACTCCTCCGGGGTGCCCGCCAGCCAACAGACCAACTTGACGCCCGCCAGGCGGGCGAGCGGACGGCTGGCCCGGTCATACGGGTTCTCTTCCGCCATGCCATACCCTCCCACTGCCCCGAAATGTATCCTGGCACGGGCCGGCTGGCCGCGGCAGGCCGGTATCAGTCAGAAGGGGAGGGCGCCCATGTGGTTCCTAGATACTCGGGGGCGTTGCCCTCTTCTGGCTCCTATGTTCGGTCCTCGCCGTGACCTACGGCGCGGTGGCCGAGTGGCGCGAGCTGGTGCGGGCCCGGCGGCGTGGCGGGCGGATGACCTGGGACGAGGCCCACCGCCGCGTCCTCGCGGGGCACGGGAGCATCGTGCGGATTTCGCACATGTTCGCGCCGTACTGGTGGGTTGATCGCTGGCCACGCCGGCCGAAGTACACCGAGCCGTTCCCGGTACCGCGCGACTCCCCGCGCGACGAGCACGGCCAACCGATCCCCGATACGCCCTTCCGCCAGTGGGACGAGGTAAGGACACTCGTGATCGAAGAAGGGCACTACCTCACGAACGTCCCAGAGACTGGCATGCCCCCATTCGCGGACTGGGACCGCCCCACGGGGCTCTATGCCGTTGAGGATCTTGAAGACACACACTTTCACCCAGCCGATGCTTACGACGACATCGACGAGGGCGACAAAGATTGAGCCGCGGCTCACCACTCGAGGCAGCACCCCACGCCGGCGCCGGCCAGCGGGATCGCGCGGCGGGCGAGCGGCAGCTTCAGGTACTCCGGCCGGTCCCACACGACGCGGCCGCCGAGGATCGTGTGGGTGACGTGGGTGGCGTGCTCGAAGCAGTCGCCGTCGTACAGCACGAGGTCGGCGGCCTTCCCCGCCGCCAGGCTGCCGTGCGTCCCGTCGATGCCGAGCAACTTCGCCGCACGCAGCGTGATCGCCTCCAGGGCGTCATCGACGCCCAGGCCGTTGGCGGCGGCCATCGCGGCCTCGTGGCGCAGGACGCGCGTCTTGGGGACGTAGCCCTCGAAGCCGGTGCCGATGGCGAAGGGGATCTTCCTGCGGGACAGGTAGTAGGCACTGGCCGACTGCGAGTGGATGGTCTCGCCGCTGCCGATGCGCTGCATCGTCGGGTGCAGCACCAGCGGCACCTTGACCCGCTCGAGGAGGTCGGCCATCAGGTACGCCTCCGTCGCCAGCTCGAGGCGGGCGTCGAGCTTGAACTCGTCGGCCAGGCGGAGGGCCGTGCGCAGGTCGTCGGCGCGGTGGCCGGCGAACAGCACCGGGATCTCACGCGACAGGGCCAGGGCCAGGGCATCGAGCTTCGCGTCGGCCGGTTTCTCCTTCTTGGCGGCGTACGCCTTCGCCTTCGTGAAGGCGGTGCGCAGCAGGGCGGCCGTCGCCATGCGCGTCGTCGGGGCCTTGCCGGGGTAGGCGCCCTTGGGCTGCTCGCCGAGGTTGACGAGGAGGCCGGCGGGGGAGCGGAGGGACATCGTCTCGGCGGTGCGGCCGTGGGTCTTGAAGACGCCGGTCTGCCCGGCCAGGACGTTCGAGCGGCCGGGGACGGCGTGGACCACGGTGACGCCCTCGCGGCGGACGAACTCCAGCAGGGCCTCGTCGGGGTTGAAGGCGTCTAGAACGCGGAGGTCGGACTGGTCCGGGCCGGTCTTCTCGTCGTGGTCCTGGTCGGCGGCGGTGTTGGTGCCGCCCGAGAGGCCGATGCAGCAGTGGGCGTCGATCAGGCCCGGCGTCACGACGGCGGCGGTCAGCACCGGGACGCCGTCGGGGATGGCCACCTTGCCGCGGGGGCCGATGGCCTTGATGAGGCCGTCCTCGACGACGATGACGGCGTCGTTGATCGGGGCGCGGTGGACGGGATGCGCTCGCCCGGCCAGGATGACGAACTTCTTCATCCCCTCGCGCATCGCCGGGGCGCCTTTGGGCGCGGCGGGCGCCCTGGCGGCGCGGGGGATCTCGACGGCGGGCGGCGTCTCGGGGCGCTTGGCGTCCGGCAGGGCGTAGCCGCCGGCCTGGTGCAGCCAGTCGGAGTGCTTCGTGCGGTCGAAACGCTTCACGCCGTCGATCCACGTCTCGACGACGTGCGTGTACACGGAGAACGGCGCGCCGGAGAGGACGACGAAGTCCGCATCCTTGCCCTCGGCGAGGGAGCCGAGGCGTTTGTCGAGGTGCATCATCGCGGCGGGGTTGATGGTGAGGGCCTTGAGGGCGTCGTCGGGCTTGAGGCCGCCGCGGACGGCGATGGCGCCGGTGCGGAGGTAGAAGCGCGACTCGGTGACGGGGTCGTCGGTGTTGATGGCCACGCGCACGCCGGCGGCGTTCAAGGCGGCGGCGTTCTCCTCCAGCAGGCCGGCGACCTCGAGCTTGCCGCCGGGGCTGTCCACGAGGGTGAGGGAGACGCTGGCCTTGCGCTCGGCCAGCTCCTTCGCGACGCGGTGGCCCTCGGTGGCGTGCTGGAGGACGATCTCGAAGTCGAACTCCTTCGCCAGGCGCAGGGCCGTCATCAGGTCGTCGGCCCGGTGGCAGTGGAAGTGGACGGTGCGCTTGCGCTGGAGCACCTCGGCGAGCGGCTCCATCGCGGGGTCGGTCTCGAAGGCGCCGTCCTTGGCGGCGAGCTTCTTCTTGAGGTACTCGCGGGCCTTGACGAACTGCTCGCGCTGGAGGGCGGCGATCTTCATGCGTGTCGCCGGCGGACCCTTGGAGCGGGCGAAGTTGAAGCTCTTGGGGTTCTCGCCGTTGGCCATCTTGAGGCCGCCGAGGACGCCGTCGGCGGCGGTGACGAGCATCTCCTCGACGGTGTCGCCGCGCATCTTGACGTAGACGGTCTGGCCGCCGATGACGTTGCCGGAGCCGGGCATGATGTTGGCGGCCGTGACGCCGCCGGCGAGGGCCATGCGGACGCCGGGGTCGGCGGGCCAGACGGCGTCGAGGGCGCGGAGGCCTGGGTGGACGGGGCCGGAGCCCTCGTTGCCGTCGGAGCCGCCGGAGCGGCCCATGAGGCCGACGTGGGAGTGGGTGTCCACGAGGCCGGGGATGATGTGCCTGCCGGACACGTCGATGACCGTGGCCTTGACGGGGGTGGGGGTGTCCTTGGGGCCGACGGCGTCGATCTTGCCCTTGCGGATGACGAGGACGCCGTCGGGGATGGCGGGCCCGGCGGCGGTGTGGATGGTGGCGCCCTTGAAGACGATGGCGGGCTGCGCCGGCGCGAGGGCGGCGAGGATCAGGAGGGTGTTCATCGAGGAATGATAGGGAGAGCCGCGGCCCGCTCAACCCGGCTTGTCACTCGGCGGGGGTGACTCGGCCCGCTCACGCGGGGCCCCTCGCCTGGAGCGGCGGATGTCGTGGCCCCGCCGTAAACGACGGGTCTACAAACCAAAGCCCCGTTAACCCCTGGGCCATGACTTGCAACCCTGATGGAGCCCTCTTGAGGCGTGAGGGTGTCGGCGGTGGGGCTGACGGCTATTCTCACTCCGGGAGGGCCGGGGGATGACGGAGGCGGAGTGGCTGGCGTGCGAAGATCCTCGTGCCCTCGCCGAGGCCTGCTGGAGCTGGGCGGGCGGGTATAAGGTGCGTCTGCTCGCGTGCGCCATCTGCAGGAGTCCGGGTCTTTGGGCGTTGCTCGACGACGAGCGGAGCACGCAGGCCGTGGTGGCCGCCGAGGCGAATGTGGCCGGCGCGAGCTCGGCCGAGACTCTGGCGGCGGCCGAGGCCGCCGCCGCCGAGGCGGTGAGGCGGCAGAACCAGCCGGGGCGGTACGCCGCGCTGGCCTGCAAGATGGCCGCCGCCCGGAAGGTGCCCCTGTCGCCCTTCCTCGTGCACGCCAATCTCGCCCTCTGTGAGCGTCATGGCGAATGGAGGCTGCCGCCGGCGGTAGCCAGGGAGTGGTGCGGCCTCATGCGGGACATCCTGCGCCACCCTTCCCGCCCTCTCTCGGCCCCAACGGCCACCAGGACGGCGATACTGAATTCGTTGGCCAGGGCGGCCTTCGACGAACGTATCCTTCCGGTTGGTTACCTCGACAACGCCCGCCTCGCCGTGCTGTCCGACGCCCTGGAAGAGGCCGGCTGCACGGACGTGGACCTCCTCTCCCATCTCCGCTCTCCAGGCCCCCATGTGCGGGGTTGCTGGGCGTTGGACCTCGTGCTGGGGAAGGAATGAGGCGGCGGGGAAATCCGTTGACCGAGTGCGGGCCGTGGGGTGTAATCAGGGCGGTGTCCGTTAAGGGGGCGTGCGATGTGGCCCGGCGATGTCAGACATGGCTCGTTCAGTGATCGGCCCCGGCCCGACGGGGGGCCAGACGAGGACGTGCCGCCGAGGGAGGTGCTGGGGTCGTCCTTCCTGACCCGGGCCGCCATCATAGCCGTTTGCTGGCTCCCCTTCGTCGCGGTGTTCTCCCTATTCTTTCCCCTGTTCGTGCCGATCTTCTCCAAACTAGAGGCCCGAGGGGAGCTGCCGACCCTCACCGCCTGGTTTCTCTCGCTCCGTCAGCTGGCCGGCCAATTTCCCGGATCCCTGCTGATGTTCGTTCTGCTCCTGATCGCTGCCGATGCCGGCCTGGATTCTGCCGTGCGGAGTCGGGGTTGGTCTAGAGGCGTGTCTTGGTCATGCTTCGTGACCATCGGGGCGTGCGGGTTATTCGCGCTGCTGCTGCTCATGCTCGCCATGCGGTTGGAGTGGGCTGCCGTTTCTGTTGGATCGTAGACAGCGCGCCCCGGAGCACGCCGGAGGCGTGCGGCGGGTCTTCTGCTTTGTTGTGAGGTGTGAGGACGCCGAGCGGGCCACGCCAGGGCCGCCTTTGCAGACCGATTCGTAGGCCGCGCGGTGGCCGTTGGCCCGCGTAAGGCGGGGGAGGCCGTGGCCGCTGGCGGCGTCATGTCTGGCGGTGGTGGGCGGTGGGCGGCGCGGACACGGGAGAACGGGAGGCGAAGACGACGGGTGGGGGTCGACGGCGGCGTAGGCGTGGTGTGTGATGGGCGACGTGGCCCAGGGCACCAACGGGTTCGGCGGCGGAGGGCTCATTGATGGGCGACGGTGGAATGACGGGGCGCAAGTTCAACACCACCGACTGGGTCGGCATCGTCGCTTGCGTCGTCATCGGCATCTGCGTCACGGAAGCCGTCGGCTCGCGCGTGCACCCTGTGATGGAGTTCTGGCCGGCGTTCGGGATAAAGGTCGCCGCCGGTGGGATCGTGACGCTCGTCTTGCTGGCCGTCTGGCTGGGGATCATCCGCCGGCAATCCTGAGCGCCGGACGAGGCGCCGCACCTTACCGCCGGTCCGTGCGGGCTCGGCTCCGGGGCAGCGTCGATCCAGCCGGCGCGGCGCGGACAATCACCTGCGTGGCGTTTCGAGCCACACGGGTGCGGTTCGGCCACGCGGAGCTGAGATCAACACGAGGCCTCGGGATGCGGCGCCAGCTGGGGACGTGGCGGCGGCAGTGGATGGCCGATTGTCCTTGACGGAGGCGGGGGCTTCGTGTGTGATGGGCGGCGCTCTTGATGATCACATGGTTCGGCGGATCCGAGGAGGGGCTGCCGAGGACGGCCGGGAGGTTGCGATGACGGTGAAGCCAGAGAGCAAGGGCCCGAAGCCGGAGGCCCGGCTCCGGGCCTTCATCGCCAGGCTCGATCCGAAGAATCAGAAGCTCTTTCGGTCGGTCCGTGCGGCGGTGCGGAAGCGATTCCCGGCGGCCAACGAGCTGGCGTACGACTACGCTGACGCCCTCGTCATCGGGTACGCGCCGGCGGATCGAGGGGTCGATGCCGTCGTGGCGATCCGCGCGTGTGCCGCCGGCGTGTCTCTGTACTTCAGCCAGGGGCCTCGATTGCCCGACCCGAAGGGGCTCCTGCGAGGGTCGGGGAAGCAGACCCGCTTCATCCAGATGGAGGCGGCCAGCCGGCTGGCACATCCCGACGTGGAAGCGCTGATCGCCGCCGCGGTTGCTCAGGCGAGGATTCCATTGGCGGCCACGGGGAAGGGAAGCCTCATCATCAAGTCGGATGGCGCGAAGGAGCCGCCTCGCCGGGGCCGTCGGAGTGAGGGGACACGCGGTTGACACTTACGCCGCGGTGAGGCCACGCGGGGCTGAGGGCGGCGATGAAGGGCCGGGCCTGACGATCCTGGAGCTTTGGGCGTCGCTCCCGGTGATCGGGGCGAAGGTCGAAGAGGATCGCTGGTGGTGGGGGCGGTCTGGGCACGGGGCACCGGAGAGATGGGGGGAGGGCTCCGGGTGAATCCGCCTCCTGGCCACGACCCTGTGTCCGATACCGGCCGCCGGGCCGTCAGGGGGTTGAGACAAAGTGAGCGTGTGAGCGTGTGAGCAGGTGACTCGCGCACTCGGTGTCGGTCCGTGACACGAGGCGTCGGTTGACGCCAGAGTCACATGCTCACTCGGCGGGAAAAGTGCGCAGGTGACTCGCAGGAGTGGGCGGGTGACTCTGGCGCCAGTCACGGGCGTCACCTCATCGAGACAGGCCCCCGGCCGGGCGCACCCCGCAGCGCGTCAAGAACTCCTCCAGCTCCAGCAGGTAGCCGTCCCGGTTGGCCGCCCAGATCGTGTTGTGCCCGCCGAACGGGAACACCACCAGACGCTTGTCGGCGGAGCCGGCCCAGGCGTGCAGGCGGTCCGCGTGCGAGCGCGGCACGAGGCGGTCCTCCTCCGCGTGCATCACCAGCACCCGGCCCCGGTAGCCCGCCATCTTCGCGCGCGTGTCGAACGCCGCATCCGCCTCGGAGCGCAACGGCCCCAGGGCCGGCCACTGCTCGACGATGTCGGCGATGCCGCTGTCGATGATCAGCCCGGCGATCTCGGGCAGCCGGTGGGCCAGCTCGACCGCATACAGGCTGCCCAGCGAGCGTCCGAACGCGACGACGCGCGCCGGATCGACGCCCAGGGCACCCACGACTCGCTCGCCGTCGCCGCGCATGGCGTCAAGGGCCGGAACGCCTGTCGAGCGTCCGTACCCGCGGTACCCGACGAAGCAGACGTTGACGCCCAGGCCGTGGAAGAAGCCGCCGTCGCCCCAGCGGAGGCACTCGGACGCCAGCTCGCCGTTGCCGTGGAAGAAGACGACGTGGCCGGCGTCGGGGTGGGGACGCCAGTCGTGGCAGCCCAGGAAGGCGGCGCCGACATCGACGACGAGATACGGCTCGACGTAATCGGGCCGCGGGTGGAACACGCCGGCGGAGAGGGCGTCGATGGTCATGCGGGCCTACCAGGTCATGTGCGTGTAGTGGATGCGTGCGCCGGGGGCGAGGAGGGCCTTGCCCTTCTCGGTGAACGTGACCGTCGTCACGCCGCCCTTGCGTTCGACGTGGAACAGGGCGCGGTCATGCCGCTCCGGGTCGAGGCGGAAGTACTCCTTGCCCACGGACAGCGCCAGCGGGTGGTCGAGGCGTTCGGGGATGCCGGTGAGGCGGAGGACGACGGGGCGGGACAGCCGGGCCGTGGACACCACCTCGAAGCCGCTGCCCTCGGCGATGCCGTGGCCGGTGCAGTGGATGTGGTACGTCCCGGTGGCCGGCTCGTAGGGCCGGGCCTGTGTGCAGGAGCGGGTGTAGGCGATCCCCAGCGGCGGGGCCGGCTTTCCGAACGGCGCCGGGGCGAGCAGGACGGTGATGACGATGAGGGGCATGAGACTCCCTGTGAAGAGGTGGACCTGGTCATTCCGCCCGTTCCGCATCCCGGTCCATCGATTCCGGCAGCTTACGAAAGATCGGCCCGGCCAGGAAGCCGACGATCAGCCCGGCGAAGCCCGCGCCGCAGGCGGCCAGCGCCGCGGCCATGAGCATCCCGCCGCCCTCGGCGCCTCCCACGGCAAGTGCCAGGGCGATGGCGAGGGAGGCGCCGAGGGCGGCGAAGGTGAGCGTGCAGCGGATCACGCCGCCGAGCAGCAGGGCAATCAGGTCGGCCAGGAAGGCGGTCAAAACGGCGAACGGGAGGACGAGGATCAGCAGTAGGCTCAGGACGGCGGTGATGCCGAGGGGGTCATCGGGCAGCCCGGAGCCGAGCAGGCGCCAGAAGCGGCCGGCGGTGCGGCCGGCGCGGCGTGCCCCCCGTTCCGCCCATCCTTCCGGTGCCTGCCCCGTCATGCCACCTCGCTCACTTCGCCCGCGCGATGTACGCCGTCAGCCAGCCGAACGCCCCATTCCGCGGGAAGATCAGGGTCTTCCCCTTCAGCGCGAACGACTCCGACAGCGCCCCCAGGATCTCCGCCCCCGCCCGCAGATTCTCCGGCGGGTACACCTTCAGGGCCGCCCGCAGCTCCGCCCGCGCCAGGCCGCGCAGCTTCTCGTCCTTCACCCCGTCCACGAGCGACAGCGGCAGCTTGCCCTCATGCTTCTTCACCAGCGCGACGAAGGCGTCGATGTCCTCCGCCTTGAAGGGCACGTACGCCCGCTCCGCCGCCTCCGGCTTCACCGCACAGATCATCGCCCACACCATGCCTCCCGATAGGTAGACATGCGTGCGCTTGCCCAGCTCCGGCATCATCGCCGCGCCCTTCTTCAGCGGCTTCACCAGCTCCGACTCGCGCAAGTTCGCCAGCGCCTCCGCAGCCGTCGCGCCCTTCTTGACCTCGGCGGCCACGCGGTCGGTGAAGGTGACCGACCCCAGCGGGACGGCGACGTACACCAGCTCGCCGCCCTCGGGCCGGTACCCGCCCTTGGTGTTGCCGCCGCCGATGTCCAGGGAGATGGATTTCGCCCGGTCGGCCCTGGGGATGATGCCCTCGATCCCGAGATCGACCTCCGTCCTGTCGTCGATGAACACCAGGTCCTTGCCGGCCGCCTTCTTGACGGCCTTCTTCAGGTCATCCACGTTGGAGGCGATGGGGACGCCGCTGGAGCCGACGACGTGGATGCGTTCGGCGGGCACCTTCCACTCCTCGCGCATCTCCTTGGCGTAGCGGGACATGGCCTCGGCGGTCTGGTCGATGGTGACGCCGCGGTACTTGCCGCCCTCCAGCACGGTGAGCTTGGTGGGCTGGGTCTTGGACATGAGGCGGCGGATGACGCCGGAGGGCAGCACCTCGACGACGGTGGCCTTGACGCCGCGGCCGCCGATCTCCAGCCCGCCGTGGCGCACGCCGCCCATCGGGGGCTCGCCGTCGAGCAGCATCAACGTCAGGAGCAGCGGCAGCATGGGGGCACACTCGGGTAAGGGGCGCTGACGCCAACCTATCTTGCGGCGGACGTCAAGGCCATACGAGATGGGCCGCCAGGTGTCCACCCGGCGCCCTGCGGTAGCCGTCGTGCGGGCTGTGCCGCCGCCTCCCCCCCGCCGGGTGGGAAAATGTCACCGGCCTGACAGCACGGGCGGGAAGTGGAGGTAGAATACAAACGCAAGCCAACCGATGCTCCGCTCGTAGGAGGGTAGCGAGATGCTGGTCCTGAGCCGAAAACTCGGCGAGAAGATCTATATCGGTGAGAACATCTGCATCACCGTCGTGGACATCGACCGTGGGAAGATCCGCCTGGGCATCGAGGCCCCGCGCGACGTGCCGATCTACCGCCAGGAGCTTCTGCCGCTGAAGAACGGCGGCGAGGCCACCCCGCCGCAGCCCGCCGTCGGCCACTGACGGCCCCAGGGGCGTCGCGGTTGGCGCGATCCTCAAACTCACCAGGGCCCGGGGGAGAAAGAGTCTCCCCCGGACCCTGTTTTCGTTTCGTAGCTGACCTGAGTAGCCGACAGCCAGTCAACAGCCGTTAGCAGCCGTGAGGGCGGGCGACGCCCCGATCATGCCACAATCCGCCCCCTCCCGCGCTCGATGCAATTCGATACCGCTCTCTACCCGGCCCGCCGCACCGCGCCCCCCTTCATTCCTTCCCGACAACGACGACGCACGGG
Source organism: uncultured Alcaligenaceae bacterium (assembly GCA_964630925.1). Classification (GTDB taxonomy): domain Bacteria; phylum Planctomycetota; class Planctomycetia; order Gemmatales; family Gemmataceae; genus RGDT01. The sequence continues at coordinate 110,037 of CAZVZK010000004.1, read as the reverse complement.
CTGATGTCCTCCGACTTGGAATTCAGCCCAGGCGTCGGCAGCAGGCGGCCCGCCGTGCGGTCGTAGAGGTAGATGTCGCGCTCGCCCTCGCCCTTGATGCGCTCCGACACGAACACGATGAACCGCCCGCCCGGCGACAGGCACGGCGACTGCTCCTGCGCCGCCGAATTCAGGCCCGGCAGGTCGAGTATCTTCCCCGTCGCCCGGTCATAGAGGTAGATGTCGCGTCCGCCCTTGCCGCCGGGGCGGTCGGAGACGAACGCGATCAGCCCGCCGTCGTGACTCAGGCTCGGCTCGATGTCGAGGCGCCGGGAGTTGAGCCCGGGCACCGCGACCTCCTTCCCCTCCTTGCGCGAGTAGAGGTGAATGTCCGTGCTGGCGATGCCGCCGCGGGGCAGGCGGGCGTAGGCGAGCCATTGGCCGTCACCCGAGATGGCCGGCATGCGGGCGTCGAGGGACTCGCGGTTGAGGCCGGGCAGGTCGAGGAACTTCTTGCCCGCCACGTCGTACAGCAGGACATTCCATCGGATGGCGACGGCGGGCCGTTCCCATGCGCTGAAGGCCAGAAGTTTGCCATCGCCCGACAGCGCCGGCCCGAGCTGGGCGTTGGGCGAGTCGTTGAGTTTGGGCAGATCGGCGACGGTCTTCTTCTCCTTGCGGTCCCAGAGGTGGATGCGGCTCGTCTGGTTCTCCAGCTCGCCGGCGAAGGCGCAGTAGCGGCCGTCGGAGCTGAGCCTGGGTTGATGATCGCTGCGCTGGTTGACCGGGTCGATGCCGCCGACGATCTTGCCGGAGGAGACGCCGTCGTGCTCGTAAAAGTAGACGCGCGGGTGGAGCTTGCGGCCGCGGTACGACGCGAAGGCGATGAGCAGCTTGACCGGCGGCGAGGGCGTCGGCGGGCCGGCGGAGATCAGGCACAGCAGCAGGGCCGTCATTCGCGGTCGCCCTCCGGTGCGGGCGGGCGTCAACATGAGCAGCGGCTATTGTCGCCGCCCCGCCGCGCCCCGGCCACTCTCACGATCCGGCACCGCTGCTGGATTGTCGTAGAGCACGCTTCCAGGATGCGTGCTCCACGTCTGCGGGCTCACGCCGCGCCGCTCGACCCGCGCACCGCGTCGAGTGCCCAGCAGCCGCGGACGTGCCGGCCCGGCTCACGGCAGTGCGCCAACAGCTCGGGCCAGTCGCACCCGGCGTCCTCGAGGGCGTCCCCCAGGATCGGCACCGCGCCCGTGTCGCGTCCGTCGTAGGCCTGCCTCGCCAGGGCCTCCACATCCGCCGTGAGCCAGCGCGGCGCGAACGGCCGTCCGCCGGACGGCGGGAGGATGTCGCGCAGGACCGGGACGAAGCGGCACCCGCCCGGCCGGGCGCCCAGACGCGACATTTCCGCCAAGGCGACCCCCAGCGCTCCGCTGTAGGTGACGTGCGAGCGGTGATCGTGCGTGTGGGCGGCGGCCAGGGCGGCCGCCGTCGCGGCCGCCATCTGCCGGGGGTCGGGCCATCGCCCGGCCGCGCCGCGCGCCCCGACGTAGGCGTCCATGAGACGGACATCATCCGCGAGGCCGTCGGCCCAGCGTTCGGCGAGGGCGACGGCGCGGCGGCTCTCCTCGGCGCGCAGATACTTCCAGTCGATGCGGGCGCAGGCGCAGGCCAGGAGGCGCACCTTCCGCCACGTCAGCCGGTGCGACACGGCGTTCAGTGCGATCTGGATGTCCGCGTCCGCCGGCCAGGGGCTCCGCCGCATCGCCAGGCCCTCCGCGCCGGCGGCCTCACACCGAGGGCCGGCGTGGGGAGGACACACGGCGGAGGGGGACGTTCGCCCTCATCCGACGAGCAGGCTCTGGCGCGTGAATTGCGCGATCAGCCGGGCGACGGCCACACTCAGCACCGCCCGCACCGTCGCCGGCTCGGACACGGGCCTGCCCTCCTGCTGCACGGTCAACGTGCCCGACGCCACCAGCGCCGCCAGCGCCTCGGCGAGCCCCGGGGCGTCCCGCGTGCCGTCGAACAGCGGCAGCGCCTGACGCTCGAAGTCGTTCAGGTACACGGCGTCGTGGCGCAGATTCGTGACATGGCGCTGCCCACGCGCCGCCTGACGCCGGGCGAGGGGGCGGACGGACGGCCTCGCGGAGGGCCGCGCCGGGCCGGCGTAGGGCCGCGTCGAGAGGTCGAGCGCCTGCACCCCCGCCGTGGCGTAGAACCGCCACAGCGTCTCCGCCAGCCGGCGGCCGTCACCCTCGGGGTCGGCGGCGGCGGGGCCGGCACGCTCGCGGGCCCGGCGGCACAGCTCGGCGAACGGCAGCGAGGCCGGCCAGGACTCTGCCAGGATGGTGAGCGCCGCCTTGATGAGCGGCTCGCGCGACGTGATGCGCACCCCGGCGGGGCCATCGAACGCCTCCTCCGCCGGGGGGAGGTCGGGGCGTGGCGACGCGGGCCGGGCCGGCGAGGCGATGTGGAGGCCGGCCAGCCGGTCCGCCGTCCCCGTGTAGTCGGCCTGGCGTCCGGCGCGGCACAGGGCCGTCTGGCGGAACATGCGGCAGCGCACGAAGTCGAGGTATTGCTCGAGGTGCGCCTGCCCGCCCTGGGAGAGCATGTCGAGCGTGCGGCGGATCTCGGGCGGGCCCTCGGGCGGCATCATGGCCTGCACGTCGGCCTCACCGACGTAGGCGAGGCCGTGGGCGGCGGCGCGGGAGAGGAATTCGTGGAAGTAGACGGGGTCGTTGTGCTCCTCCAGGTGGTCGTGCAGGATGTGCGAGCCGTGGGCGCGGCGGAGAGAATCGGCCTCGGATCGCAGGAAGGCGGTGAACGGCGCCCCCTCGCCGCCGGCGCGGGCGAGGAAGTCGAGGAGGCTGACGGACTGTTCGACCTGCTGACGCGGGTCGGTGAAGCGGGCAGAGTGGAATTGCATGATGTCGCGGACCGCCCCGCGCATGCGCCACCCCGGCAGCGTGTTGTAGCTGACGTAGGCGATGCCCTCGGGCGTCAGGTGGCGTCCGCACAGGGCGAGGAGGGCCTCCTGCGTGGGCTGGCTCACCCAGGAGAACACGCCGTGGCACACGATGTAGTCGAACTCGCCGGTCACCGACCCGGCGTCGGCGATGTCGGCGCAGCGCAGCTCGACGTTGGCGAGGCCCAGGGCGGCGGCCTCGGCGCGTGCCTCCTCGATCTGCCTCGATGACAGGTCGATGCCGACGAAGGTGGAGTCGGGCAGGCCGTCGGCCATCGGCAGGATGTTGCCGCCGGCGGCGCAGCCGACCTCCAGCACGCGGCAGGCGGCCACGGGCGCGGAGGGCAGGCCCATGAGGGCGGCGACGAGGGCGATGCGGTCCGGGTGCGACTGCGGGAAGGGGTAGCTGTCGTAGGGGACCTCGTCGTAGCTGGCGGGCATCGTGCGCCTCCTGCGGTTGGCCGGTGTCCAGGGAGTGTACCCGGCCCGGCGGGCGACGGCCCGTTATTCCCTGGCGGTGCGTGCCTGCGTCTGGCCCTTCACGCGCCAGGCGATGGCGCGCAGGGCGCCGTGTTCCAGGAACGCGAGGGCCTCGTCCTCGCCCGACCGCCACTCCAGCAGACGGACCGGGCGCTCGACGAGCAGGGCGGAGATCTTGCGGCCCGGCAGGTCGAGGGCGGCACCCAGCCCCCGCCGCAGCTCGGACAACCTGCCCCCGTCCCAGAGCGCCGTCACGTCGCGCGGCGGCCCCAGGAGGGCGACCAGCTCCTCCTCCACCATCCCAGGCCGGGCCTTCGCCAGGCTCTCCGCCGTCAATCGCGCCGACGCCCGCCCGGACCAGGACCAGGCGACGGCCAGGGCCAGTGCCGCCAGGCAGGCCGCGGCGACGCCCCAGCCGCGTGCCGTCACTTCATCTCCCACTCGGCCTTGCCGTTGTTCACGAACACGCCCATGAGCTGGGCCGCCTTGCCGTTCTGGATGTGTGCCTGGATCACGTTGTTGCCGCTCCGCCACTCCAGGACCTTGATCCCGAAGCCGCCGAGCCTCGGGATGGCCGGCACCTTCTTGCCGAACATGCCGGCGATGCCGCCCAGGGCGTCGAGCTTGTCCTCGGCGTCCTTGCCGGCGTCGCGCGGCGTGCCCAGGATCGCCGTCAGCTCCGCCTCGGTCATGCCGGACTTCACCTTGGCGAAGTTCTCCTTCGTGACGCGCGAGCCGAGGCCGCCCGTGGCGAACAGCACCACGACGATGATGAGCACCAGCGCGAGCACGCCGCCGCCGATGCCCAGGATCAGCGGCAGCCACGAGCCGCCGCCCGAACGCCGCCGCGGCTTCGGCCGGCCGTCGTCGTCATCGTCCCGATCCCAGTCCCGGCCGCGGCCCCTGTCCCGGTCACGGTCCCTGTCATCCTCGTCATCCCGGTCCCGGCCGCGGTATGGGCGGCCCCTGTCGTCGCGGCCCCTGTCGTCATCGTCGTCCCGGCCGCGGCGGCCCGGGCGGTCATCCCTGTCCCTGTCGTCATCGTCGCGGCCCCGCCTGGCGCGGCGCGGCTCCTCGACGACGAACGTCTCGTCGCAGCCCTTGCATCGAACCTTCTTGCCGAGCTGCGAGTCGGCGAGGCTGTATCCCTTATCGCAGCTCGGGCAGGTCATCTCGATCGCCATGGGTCACCTCAGACGGGGAAGAGGCTCTCGAAATCAGGCAGCCCCCGGAGGGGGGCGAATTCGGGCGTCCCGCGCAGGCGGGCCTTGTCGGTGAACCCGCATTTTATCGCGCGGCGCAAGAACTCCAGCGCCCTCGACTCGATTCGGCGGCCCAGCGCCTCGTCGTCGGCGGGCAACAGCCGCGCCGCCTCGCGGGCCGCCCGGAACTGCTGCTCGGCGTCGTCCGGCCACAGGGCCGCCCGTCGGGCCGTGGCGTCGAGGGACGCCTCGCGCTTTCCGAGGCGGCCCAGCGACAGGGCGAGCAGGCCCAGGTGGCTGTTCATGAGCTGCTTGTTGGCCGCCGACCCCGGCGTCCGCTTCAACAGGAGGGCCGTGCTGGCGACGGCCCGCTCCAGGATCGGGACGGCGGCGTCGTCGCGGCGGCGCACCCCGTAGTTGAGGCCGAGGTTGTTGAGGGTGCGGCTGAGGCCGTGGCGGAACTCGGCGTTCTCCGGGTCGGCGTCCACCAGCGGCTGCTGAACGGCGAGCGCCTTCTCGAAGGCGTCACCCTCCTGCACGCGCTGCTTGAGCGCCCCGTGCGTGGCCCCGATGTTGAACCACATCTCGCCGAGCTGGTGACGCAGGCCGAGGTCGCTCCTGTCGGCGTCCGCCTGTGCTTGCAGGATCTGCCGGGCCTGGTGGAAGTATTTCAGCCCCTCGTCGCGCCGCCCGGTGGCGTTGCGGGCCACGCCACGCGACGACAGGCTGGCGGCGAAGTCCGCCTGGTAGCGGACGACGAGCGGGTTCTCGGCGGCGAGCTTCTGGCGCAGGTCGAGTGCGGCGTCGAGGCCGACGTTCCCCTCGGCGGACTGGCCGAGGTGCTGCAAGGACAGGCCGATGCTGTGGTACGTCGCGGCGAGGGCGCACCTCATCCCGTGGTCGTCGGGGAACAGCGTGACGAGCCAGTACCTGTAAGCCGCGCAGCGCTGGTGCGCCCACAACGCCCCGAGGCGGTCGCCCCGCCGGCTCAAGAGGACCGCGTAGTTGTGCAGCGAGCCGGTCATCTCCTTCCAGTACAGGGCGCTGCCCGGGGTCCTCTCCGCCAGATCGGTCTGCCGTTGGATCGCCTCCACGATCATCGCCTCGGCCTCGTCGATCTTGCCGCAGGACATCAGGGCGGACCCCTGGTTGCCGACGGTCATCGCCAGGCCTGACACCAGATCGGGGTCGTCGGGGGCCTCGGCGAGGAAGTGGCGGTACACCTCCAACGCCTCGCGGCGCGTCTCGATGCCGGGCGCCGTGTCCTGCACCGTGGCGAGGTTCACCAGGGTGGCGGCGAGTTTGCGGCGGACGACGAGGTCGGACGGGGCGTCCGCGTGCAGGGCGCGGTAGATGGCGAGTGCCTCGCGGTATGAGCCCAGGGCGGCCCGGCGGTCGCCGGTGCCGCCGGTGAGCTGGGCGAGGCTGACGTGGGTGTCGGCCAGCTCGCGGCGCAGGCGCGGGTCGCCGGCGCGGCGGCGGATGAATTCCTCCAGGTTGGCGCGGGCCAGCCGCAGGAGCTGTTGACGCAGGGCGTGCGTGCCCGGCATGCGGGCGATCTCCTTGCTGAAGGCGACGAGGAAGTCGTTGGCGGCCTGGTGGGCCTGCTTGAAGCTCTCGTCGGACTCGGCGCGGGCCTTGTTGGCGGCGTCGCGCTCCTTCTTCGCCTGGCGTGCGCTCTCGTCGGCGGCGGCGCGGGCGACGCCGGCCTGCGCCAGGGCCGCCTTGGCGGCGTCGCGCTCCTTCTTCACCAGATCGAGGGCGCCCTCGGCCCGCAGCCACTCGTGCGTGACCAGGGCCACACCCGCCGCCACCACCGTCAAGAGCAGCGCCGACAACAGCGCCACCGTGGGGTGCCGCCGCGCCCATCGCCACGCGCGCTCCAGCGGGCCCGCTGGCCTGGCCAGGATCGGCTCTCCGGCCAGCCAACGTTCCAGGTCCTCCGCCAGCGCCAGGGCGGAGGCGTAGCGGCGCGAGGGCGTCTTGTCGAGGCATTTGCGGACGATGGTCTCCAGCGCGGCGCCGACCGCTGGTGCGAACGAGCGCGGCGGGGCGGGCTCCTCGTCCAGCACCTTGCGCAGCACCTCGATGGCCGAGCCGCCGGTGAACGGCGGGCGGCCCGTGAGCAGCTCGTAAAGGATGGCGCCGAGGCCGTACACGTCGCTGAGGACGGACACCTCGCGGGTGCGGCCGGCGGCCTGCTCGGGGCTCATGTACGCCGGGGTGCCGAGCATGGCGCCGGACGCGGTCGAGCCGGGGGCGTCGGCGCGGCGGGCCAGGCCGAAGTCGCTCACGGCTGGCGAGCCGTCGGCGTCGAGGAGGACGTTGGCCGGCTTCAGATCGCGGTGCAGGACCCCGCGCGAGTGCGCGTGATGGACGGCCCTGGCGACGAGGGCGACGAGGGAGGCGGCGCGGCGTGCGGCGGCGGGGCAGGGCTTGAATTCGCCGCGATTGAGGGCGTCGGCGAGGCTGCCGGCCATCTGCTTCATCACGAGGTAGGGCAGGCCGTCGTGCTCGCCGACCTCGTGGAGGGGGACGATGTTCGGGTGGTCGAGGCTCGCGGCCGCGTGCGCCTCACGTCGGAAGCGGGCGAGGTCGTCGGCGGAGGCGTGCTTGCCGGCGAGGAGGAGCTTGATGGCGGCGGGGCGGCCGAGGTGGGTGTGGCGGGCGCGGAGGACGACGCCCATGCCGCCGCGGGCGATCTCGCCGAGGATCTGATAGGGGCCGATGGAGTCGGGCCAGCGGGCGGGCATGGCGGCGCGGATGGGGGCGGCCATGCGCCCGAGCATGTCCTGGTCCTTGAAGAAGGATCGTAATTCGCCGGCGAGGTCGGGGTGGGCGGCGATCAGCTCGTCGCGGCCGGATCCGCCGCGCAGGTAGGCGGCGATGACCTCGTCAAGGCGGTCCTCATACCCGGCGGTGGTGTGCATGGCTCCTCACTCGGGGGCGGCCCCCATCAGCTCCCGCAATCGCTTCAACCCGCGGCGCAGCAGGCCGGCGACGGAAGCCTCGGTCCGGTCCATCTGGGCGGCGATGTCGGCGACGGCCAGGGAGCGGAGGTGGTGCATCTCGACGGCCTGGCGCTGGTCCTCGGGGAGCTGGGCGAGGGCGCGGGCGAGGACGAGGACCTGCTCCTGGCGGGCGGCCGCGTCGCTGGGAGAGGGCTGGCCGCCGTCGAGCCAGGCCTCGATGCGTGCGGACGAGTGGGCGAACTGCTGCTCGATGGGCATCTCGAGGTCGAGCTGCTTGCCGAACTTGCGTGCGGCGTCGATCAGCGTGTTGGCCAGGATGCGGCGGAGCCAGGCGGCCTGCTCGCCGGCGGTGCCGCCGCGGAACTGGTCGCGGCTCTGGTGCGCCTTGGCCAGGGTCTGCTGCACGACATCGGAGGCGTCCAGCTTGGCGCGCAGCTTCGGCTCCAACTGGAGGCGGGCCAGGAGGTGCAGGTAGTCGCGGTAATCCTCGATCGCCAGCGGAGGCCGTTGTTCAATCACGGGCATGCGCTACCTGAAAGGAGAGACGGGCGGCGTGTGGGAGGCCGACCGCTATTTTGCCGGAAGGAGGGCGTGCGGTCAACGACGGTAGGCGTCAGCGCGGCTTCGACAGGCCGATCAGCAGGCCGATGGCGGCGACGCCGAGGGGGAACAGGACGAGGGCGATGGCGGCCCGGAGGGCGAGGAGCCAGGGCGGGAAGACGCGGGCCTCCAGCATCACGCCGAGGGTGACGACGCAGTACAGGATGGCGACGGCGAGGCCGATGCGGTAGCCCTTGCCGGCCTCCTCGAGCATGACCCGCCAGCGGGTCGGCTCGGGCGCGTCGGCGGCGAGTTTGGCCCGCGCCGCGGTGTCGCCGTGGAGCCACCCGAGGCCTGCCCCGAGGGCGGCGGACAGGGGGGTCATGAGGGCGTAGGCGGCAAGGATGCCCCCGCCGGACGTGATCTCGACCCTGTGGCCGGCGGCGAAGACGAGGAACGTGAGGAGGGCGGCGCCGGCGACGGCTCCGCCGAAGAGGCCGCGCAGCGTCCACCTCCGGCGTTCGGCGCGGACGATCTCGGCGGGGTCGGTGGTCATGCGGGGCCGTCGCCGAGGAGGCGCTGGAGCTCGAGGGTTTCTTCCGGCGTGGCCTGCCCTGCGAGCGTCTTGCGTGTCAGGGCGACGAGGCGGTCACGCTCGTCCGATGCCTGGGCCAGGGAGACGAACGGACGGCCATCGGGGGCGAAGACCGCGAGGTCGGGGCCGGAGGTGCCGAAGCGGATCCCCAGACGCGGGCTGACAAAACCGTCCGTCTTGTAGATCCGCCGCAGCGTCGCCCTGCCGCGGATGAAGATCATGAGGGTGCCCTTCTCGGGGTCGAGGAGGTAATACTCTTCGACGCCCTGCTCCTCGTAGAAGGCGAATTTCGCCGTCATCTCCATCGCGCTGTTGGAGTGAGAGAGGATCTCGAAGACGACGGTCATCGGGATGTCGCCTTCCTCCCACTGCTTGTAGCTCCGCCGGTCGTGCTTGGGCCGGCCGAAGATCACGAACACGTCCGGGGCCTGCACCGCCTCCGGGTCTCCCTCGGTGGCATACCACAGCAGATCGCTGCCGACGAAGACATCGGCGGCGTGGCGGAACAGCGCCTCCAGGTTGCTGACCAGAAGAATGATCCAGCGGAGCTGTCGAGTGTTGTCGGCCAAGGGCTTGCCATCCGATTCGGGGTAGATGATCGGCGCCGTGGCGGCGGACATGAGCGGGCCTCCTGTTTCCGTCGTCAGCGTACCCTGGAAGTGCGGAGGGGGCAACGGCATTCGCCGTCGCCCCCTCGTCCCTGTCACCCGTTCTCGGCCCGGTGCTTCTCCCGCAGTTTCCGCATCGCCTCGTGGTTGCGGCGTTTCTGGGTGTTCACGTCGCCGTAGTTCTTCTTTCGGCTCCCCTCTTTCCCCAGGCTCGTGTTGCTCGCCACCAGCACGAACTCGCCGCCCATCTCGTTGATCTGCTTCGCGTGGGTGATGCACAGCCGGGTGTCGGGCAGGTACTTCGCCCTCATCTCACCGATGTCCCCGCCGCAGATCTCGCAGAGGCGTGCCGTCTCGCTCATCCCGTTCCCTCCGGCGTCGGTGGGCGACTCTCCACCCGCCTATACGCGGCGGCGGCCCGCGCGTTACCGGAGATTCGGAAAGATCACCGCGCCGACAGCGTGACGTTGCCCCCGCCCTCGGCCCGGAAGAAATGACGGTAGGCGTCGCGTTTCTCCTGCACGCGGCTGGTGTGCGGCCTGACGGCCGCCGTCACGCCTGGCCGCGCGGCGAAGCGGACCATCGGCGCCGGCGCCGGCGTGTCCGTGTAGTCGGGGTGCGAGTGGATCAGACCCTTGCCGGGGGCGAGGGTGTGTGCCTTCCACGGCCCCGCCCCCCAACGCACCTCGTAGGTCATCGCCCGCCCGGTCTGGTTGAACACCGCGAACGCCTGGTATTCGGTCACGTCGTCGGCGCGGGCGGCCCCGATCAGCCCCAGGACCGCCACGCACGCCAGAATGCACTTCTTCACGCCCGGCCTCCCGTCTGGATGGTCCAGGCCGGCCCGAGATGGGCAGGCCCTCCATCATCAGGGGACCGATCCGGGACGATCCCCCAACGGGATCCATCAGAAATTGAACTCGACGCCGAACGTCAGGCCGTGGGCGTAGTAGCCGGACGTGTTGAACAGCCGGACCGGAGGCGGTGTGGTGCTGGGGGTGACGTTCGGGAAGTTGAAGCCGGGGATCTGCTGCGAGTTCAGGTTGCGGTCGATCTGCTCGCCGGGGCGGACGACGCTGCTCCAGTAAAGGAAATTGTACCCGACCGACAGGCGCACCCGGTCGGTGACGTAGTAGCCGACGCTGCCGCCCACCTCGGGGACGACGGCGAAGCTCGTCCGCGAGAAGGAGCCGATGTTGCTCGGGAGGGCGAGCAGGCCGCCCGGACGCGGGTCGGGGTTGGCGCCAACCAGGAAGACCTGGCTGCCGTTGACCGTCAGATTCTGTTCGGTCACGCCCATCGCGAGTTTGAAACGCCCGTCGAGAGTCCAGCGGCCACGCAGCCAGCGGCCCTCGACGCCCGCCTGCGCCCCGTAGAACTGGTTGCGGGTGGCGAAGCTGTCGGTGACAAGGACGCGGCGTCCGGCCAGGGGCGAGGCCGCCAGGAAGGTGATGTCCTCCTGAACCGTGAGGCTCTCGTGGAGGTTGAGGTAGCGCAGGCCGGCCAGCCAGCTCACTCGCCAGTCGCAGCCGCGGCAGGCGCAGCAGATCACGTTGGCGTCAACGCCCCACAGCTCGCTCGGGGCGTCGATGGTCAGCCGCCCGTTCTGGGCTCCGGGGAAGGCCACGAACTGCACGTCCTCACGGGGCGCCCCGGCGGCCGGATTGGCGTTGAAGAAGGGCCTCGTCAGCACGGGGAACTGATTCTGGTCGGCGGAGAAGCGCGACGACGCCTGGCCGAGGAAGAAGCCGCTCACCTCGACGGCCTTGCCGCCACACTCGTCGAAGTACCACCCGGCGGTGAAGCGTCCACCGGTGCGCGTGCCGTGGTCGAGACGCCCATCCTGCAAGATGCGCGTGTCGAGGGAGCCGGCCGGCGGGGCGTTCGCGGCGCCGGGGAGGAACGCGCTGCCCGTGGTTGCGAGGACCGGGGCGCGGTCCGGCCTCGTCCACCACAGGAGGTACTCGGCGCCGCCGTAGAAGCGGGCCGTCGGCGTCTCCAGGGGCGGCATCTCGCCGACGGGGCCGGCGGGTGGGGGCGGCGTGACGGGGTAGAGGCCGGACCAGTTCACCAGGCCTGGGATGTCGCCTGCGGGCGGCCCGGAAGCGGGCAGGATCGGGCCGGCGGTGTCGGCACGGGAATGGGCGACGCGCTCCAGGGGCGGCGCGGGCCGGCGGTCACTCGCGAACAGGTCACCGTGAAGCGCCTCGTCCGGCTCCTCGCCGGCGGGGATGGCCTTGCCGCTCGTGGCGATCACCGCACCGGGCGGCGGCACCGTATCGATGAAAACGACGGAGGGGGGCGTGGGGGGGGGCGTCGGCGTCGGCCGCAAGAAGGCGGGCAGCGGCCCCGGCACGGAGCGTTGGACGGCCCTGGCGGCGATGGGGCGTCCGATGGACACGGTCGGCGAGAGGGCGGACACCGCCCGCACCACCGGCGGGCGATCCGCCTGCCCCGACGCCATCGGCAACACGCCGCCGAGGCACCCGAGCAACGCCCCGAACCATTTTCGCCTCATCATGGCCCGTCTCTCCCGGCAATCTCGGCACCGTCCCACTCTCCCTCTTCTTTCGGACGGAAAGCCCTCTTGACACGACTCATTCATCCGTCACACACGGAATTCCCGGCACCGCCGCCCGGAGGATGAAGAGCGAACGCCTCCACGTGCGTGAGTCGCCCCCCTTCCCTACCCGCCCTCATCCATCTTTCGGAGCCGTTCAGGCGGGGGGAGGGAGGGACGGATTGAGAGACACTCCCAGCTGAAGAGACGCGCGTCACCATCTCGGGTCAGGCGACTGGGCGTGCCAGCTCGCCGGGGCGATTCGTGACCGTGGCGTTGGAGGGGTGTGAGGGGGTCAGGGAGACGAACTTCCTCAAGTCGTTCTGCCGCCTGTATTTGCGGAGACAAAGTTCGTTTCCCTGGTTCGTTTCCTTCCCTGATGGGCGTCCATGCGCTTCCATCCGGGGTGTCCGCACTCCGCGGTTCGTTCCCTTCACCGATAGGCGTCCATCCGACCCCATACGGGGCAGCGGGCGGTGTGACCGGGGTGGGGAGGGGTGGAAACACATCGCGCCCCACCCCGGTCCTCGGAGCATGTGGTTGCCCTTTTCCCGTGAGGCGCGAAGTGCTAGATACGGGTTCCTTCGGGCCGCCCCTTCGGCCTGAGCCGGGGGCGCCCCCCCGACGCCCGCACGGACTGACAGGAGAGGAGGCCTGGGATGCCCTCATCCCGGTTGGCATACGTTCTGCTCGCAGGCATGGCCGCGGGGGCACTCTGGCCCGCGTCCGCGCACGCCTACACGTCGCCGCAACGGCTCGTCGTCATCATCACGCCCCCCAGCGACGTGACCATGCCGCTCCAGGTCCAGCCGCCGGAGCCGCCCCCGCCCGATGAGCCGACGCCGACCGACCCGCCCGTCCAGCTCCAGGAGACGCCCGAGCCGGCGGCCATGGTGACTGGCCTGGTGGGCGCGGGACTTCTCGTCTGGTACCGCTCGCGCCGCAAGAAGGAGGACGGGCCCGAGGACGCCCCTACTTCTCCGGGACCTCGATGACCACGCGGAAGCCGGTGTATGGCGTCGCCACGTTCGGGTCCTGCCTCGGCTTCGCGTGGCTGACCGTCCGCATCTCGCGCAGCTCGGCGTAGGTCACCGGCTTCGGCGCGGTGTAGGACCGGCCGCGCAGGACCGCCATCATCTTCCCGTCCGCCTTCAGCTCATCCTTCGTCCACTCGCGTCCGTTGCCGCTCAGGCCACGCACGCCCAGCGGGCTGTCATCCTTGATCGTCTCGTCGTCCAGGCGGGCCGGGCCCTCCTTGCGTCGGCCCACCGCGGCTGCGCCGCCGACCGGCCCCGACCGGGCCACCACGTCGTCCAGGCCGGCGGCGAAATCCAGCTCGTCCGCCGTCGGCAGACGCCCGCCCACCCACCCGGCGACGGAGGCCGCCTCGGGCCGCGTCACACGCAGGGCCGGCAGCCCCTCGTCGTCGCCGGCATCGCCTTTCGCGTTCAGCCCGCCCTTGCGCCAATCCGCGCCGATCTTCCCCGGATTCTCCGTGTCGAACGCATCGCAGAGGGCGTTGGATGCCTTGTCGCGCATGACGTAATACCAGCGCCCCTTGGGGCGCATCAGCAGGAACTCGACCTCGCGCCCGCCGAGCTTCCGCCCGATCTTCAGGTGCAGTTGCACCCCGTCGTGCAGGACCGCCTCGCCGCGCGGCTCGTAGCCCTTCGGGATCCATGTCTTCGGCGGTGGGGGGATGGCATCCAGGCGCTTCAGCTCCTCCTCCCACCAAGCCCAATCGCTCTCGTACCCAGCCCACCTGTTCTTCCAATCCTCCCAGTACTTCTTCTCCTCCTCGTCCGGCTGCTTACTCGGGTCCGTCTTGCCGTGGTCCGTCTTACCGGGATCCGTCTTGCCGGGGTCCTTCTTCCCGCCGTCGACCGTGCCGCCCATGCCGTCGCCGGACATGTTCTTCACGACCCACCAGATGCCGCCAGCGACGACACCCAGGCCAAGTAGCACGGCGAGGATCATCCCCACCGGCACGCCGCCGCCCTTCTTCTCGGGCTTCTCCGGCTGGCCCGGCTTCACCGGGGTCGGCTTGGGGGGCGTCGGCCTGGACGGGCCCACCGGCTGGCCCTTCCAGTCCACCTCCTGACGAGGCGCCGGCTCGGCGGACGCCTTCGGCGTGTCCACCGGCGCGATGTACTCTCCCGACGTGGTCTGCCGCCGCGTCACGGGCGTCGGCCCGCCGGCGGGGATGGTGCCCTCGTAGGCCGGCGGCGCCGTCTTCACCTCACGCGGAGTGCCCACAGGCGCGTCCGGGGTGCTGCCCGGGCGCGACGGCGACGGCGCCGCCGTCCGCCCCGCCAGCTCGATCTGCTTGACGCGCGGCTTGTAGTCGCCGGGCCGCACACCCAGCGCCGCCTCCAGCGCCTCGACCATCGCCACGCAGCTCTCGTAGCGGTCGCCGGGCGCCTTGTGCAGCGCCTTCTTGATCGCCTCCCTCTCCGCCCCCTCCATGCCCGACAGGTCCGGGTCGAACATCCGGATCGCTTCGAGCAGCGCCACCAGGTCGTGCGACGGGTACGGCCTCTTGCCCTGCCGCAATTCGACGTAGGTCACCGCCAGGCTGAACTGGTCGCTCGCCGGCTGCGTCGAGCGCGACCACGCCTCGGGGGCGATGTAGGGCGGCGTGCCCCGCGTCGTCATCGTCGCCGCCATGTCGCCCATGTCACGCAGCAGCCCGATGTCGCCGACCTTCGCGTGTGCCGGCGGCGCGTTGGTGTTGACGAGGAGGATGTTGTCGGGCTTCACGTCGCGGTGCAGCTTGCCGCGCCCGTGCAGGTAGTCCAGCGCCTGCGCCGCCTCGCGGATGTAGAAGACCAGCTCGTCCGCCGGGATGCCCGGCAGGCCCATGTTCTCGCGGCACCAGTCGAAGCGCTGCCGCAGCGTGCCGTCGGCCAGCTCCATCGCCACGACGACGAGGTCCGGCTCGGTCCACGTCTCCATCGTCTGGAGGAGGCAGGGGTGGTTCAGCTCGAGGCTGGCGTCCAGCGCCGCGATCTCCAGCCGGGCCTCCGCCTCGCCGCGCGTGCGGTCGATGAATTTGAGGGCCACGGGCCGCCCGCCGCGCGTGCGTGCCTCCCACACGTCGCCGTAGCTGCCGCTGCCGAGCTTGCGCTTCAACTCGTAGCCGGTGATTTCCCTGGCCCGGTGCTCGATGCCCATCTCGGGGTTCCGCGGGTGGAGAAAGTGGGAGGCGGGTGGCCTTCCCCCATAGTATATACGGAGACGCTGCCTTCTTCCGGTCCGTTTCGCGGGGTGCCGCCATGCTCACCGTCGCCATCGCCGCCGGCCTCGCCGGCAACCCGGCCTCACGCCGCCCCTTCGCCGAACGCAAATTCGCCCTCATCGACCGCGATAACTTCGACGAGGTGATGGCCCGCATCGGGCCGGAGCTGAACTTGACCGTCCCCAACCTCCTCGCCGGCGGCGGCGACCTCCCGGTCACGCTGCGTTTCACCTCGGTGGACGGCTTCGAGCCCCTGGCCGTCGCCCGGCAGATCCCCGCCCTCACCAAACTCCTCGACGGCGAGGTCCCCGAGGCGCCGGCGGCGCCGACCCCCGCCCCGCCCGCCGGGCCCCCCCCGTCCGACAACATCCTGGACGAGATCCTAGCCCAGACACAGGACCCGTCCGCGCGGAAGGACAGCCCGTTCATTCGTTCGGCGGTCGAGGATGCGTTGAAGGGGATGAAGACGTACCGCAAGGGCGACGAGGGCGCACGCCGCGCGGCGATGACCGCCCTCACCCTCCAGCTCCGGGAAGTCATGCACGCGCCGGCGTTCCAGCGTCTGGAGGCGAATTGGCGGGCCCTGCACCGCCTCGTCCTCGCCGCCGACACCGGCCCCGAGCTGAAGTTGCGCGTCCTCGACGCCGACAGGGCCGAGGCACCCGAGGCGGCCCGGCGCGCCTTCGGCGGCGCGGAGCCCTACGACCTCCTCGTCCTCGGCCACGATTTCGGCCCGAAGTGCGCCACGCTCCTCGAAGGGGTGGCCGCGGCCGGCGGCAAGGTGATCGCCGGGGCGTCCCCGCGTCTCGTCGGCGTGGATTCCTGGCCGCTGTGGCAGGACCCGAGTCACGACCCACAGGCGACGGGCGAATGGGATGAGTGGAGGGCGTTGCGCCGCCACCCCGGATCGGCCACTATCACCTTGGTCGGCCCGCGTGTCATGGTCCGCCCCCCCTACGGCAAGGGATTCCGGGAGGCCGAAGGGCTGACGGACTTCGAGGAGGGGGACCGCTGGCCGTCGGGCAAGGCGAAGCCCTTGCCGCACGGCCGCTACTTGTGGGCCTGCGCCTCGTTCGTCTACGCGGAGGCGGTTCTGGCGGGCGAGGACGAGATCGGCAGGCTGCCGGCCCACACCTACGAGGACGACGGGGAGATGGAGATGAAGTGCCCGACAGAGCTGCGGCTCGACGCGGCACACGCGGCGATGCTCCGCCGCCTGGGATTGCTCGGCGTGGCCCATACGCCCCGCACGGACCGCGCCCGCCTCGTGGGCTCTCCGTCACTTGCCGGAGGATAGCCCCTTCCGCCGCGCCCCCCTCCGGGGTATACTGACTCTCCGACAACAGTCACCAAGGGGCTCAATCGGCCATGGCCTCGCCTCCGGTCCTCGACTTCGAGTCGCTCCTCGCGCCGATCCCCGGTGACAACCCGGCGGGCGTGTATCTGCGTGACGAGGACCGCGCCCGCTACGACGCGATCCGTACCGGCTACCGTCAGGGCCGGGCCGCCGAGGAACGCGCCGACCCGACCTCGGAGTCGGTGGCCCAGGCCGGCTTCGGCGAGTGGCGGCAGCTCAAGGCGGACGCCACCCGCGCCCTCGCCGAGAAGACCAAGGACCTGGACCTCTGCACCTTTCTGATCGAGGCCCTGTGCCGCACCGACGGGGCGGCGGGGCTGCGCGACGGGTTCCGCCTCGTCCGCGAGCTGGTGGATCGCTACTGGGACCACCTTTACCCGAGGCCGGAGGAGGGCGAGGAGGTCGATAACCGCGTCCTCATCCTCTCGGGCCTGAACGGGTCGTCGGAGAAGGCGGGCACCCTGCCGCCTGCCATCGCCCGCCTGCCCCTGGCGATCCCGATGGGCGGGGCCGCCGTCTCGTTCGGCGACTACCACGACGCCGCCGCCAGGGCCCGCAAGAACCCGGAGGGGCCGGACCAGTTCGAGGGCATCAAGGCGGCCATCAGCTCGACCCCCCTGGACACGCTGCGGACCATCCGCGACGACATGAAGGAGGCGGCGTCCGAGTTCCGCGCCATGACCGAGGTTCTCGACCAGCGCTGCGGCGGCCGCGCGCCGGGCAGCTCGCAGATCGGACGCGAGCTGGAGCAGAACCTCGACATCCTCCAGAACCAGGCCGGCGACATGCTCGCCCAGGCCGACGCCGCCAGCGACGACGGCGGCGGGGGGAGCGAGGCCAAGGGCGAAGGCGAGGGCGGCGGGGGCGGCGGGGGCGGCGGCGCCGTGCGCGGGCGCGAGGACGCCCTCAAGACCCTCATGGCCGTGGCCGCCTACTTCGACCGCACCGAGCCGCACAGCATCATCCCGCACGCCCTGCGCCAGGTCGTACGCTGGGGCAAGATGTCGCTGCCCCAGCTCCTGGTGGAGCTGATCGCGGACGAGAGGGCGCGTGCCGACCTGTTCAAGCAGGTCGGCATCCAGCCCCCGTCCGACAACCCGTCCTGACCCATTGACCCCCCCGGAGGACCGACACCATGTCCAGCATCCATGACAAGCTCGAGAGGGTCCGCCCGCCCCGCGTCCACATCAAGTACGAGGTCTTCACCAACGGCGCCAAGGTGGTCAAGGAGCTGCCGTTCATCCTCGGCGTGATGGGCGACTTCTCGGGCCAGCCGACCGAGCCGCTCAAGCCGATGAAGGACCGCAAGTTCGTGCAGATCGACCGCGACAACTTCAACGACGTGATGAAGCGCATGACCCCCGCCCTGAGCTTCCGCGTCGAGAACACGCTCAAGGGCGACGGCTCCGAGCTGCCGGTGAACCTGAAGTTCAACTCCATCGAGGACTTCGAGCCGGCCAAGGTGGCCTCCCAGGTCGAGCCGCTGCAGAAGCTGCTGGAGACGCGGCAGAAGCTGAAGGACCTGCGCGCCCAGGTGGACCGCTCCGACAAGCTGGAGGGCCTGCTCGAGCAGATCCTCCAGGAGCAGGAGAAGCTGAAGCAGCTCCAGGGCGAGCTGGAGAAGAAGTGACGCGCCCCGCCAGGCGGGGGGACAAGGCCCCCCGGCGAGCCAACGATGATCGTGCCCGTGACAGAATCCCATACCCGGTATCGTTGGCTCGGCGGGGCTGCCCCGCCGGGCCGCCACCGAACGCACCCCCCATGAGGTGAACCATGAGCTCCCCCCAGCAGGCCGCCGGAGCGGCGGCACAGACGACGACCACCGAAGCCATCAGCGTCGATGACCTGATCAAGAACTTCTCGCCGCAGACCGAGAAGTCGCGCGCCCAGGAGCTGGTCGGCGCCCTGGTGGACGAGGCCCTGCGCGGCACCGTGACCTTCGACAAGAACGTCACCAAGACCATCGATTCTCACATCGCGGCCCTCGACGCCACCATCAGCAAGCAGCTCGCCGTCATCCTCCACCACCCCAGCTTCCAGAAGCTGGAGGGGTCGTGGCGCGGCCTGCACTACCTGGTGATGAACAGCGAGACGAGCGCGTCGCTCAAGCTCCGCGTCCTCAACGTCTCCAAGAAGGAGCTGTTCAAGGACCTCGACAAGGCCATCGAATTCGACCAGAGCGAGACGTTCAAGAAGGTCTACTCCAGCGAGTTCGACACGCCGGGCGGGGAGCCGTACGCCGCCCTCATCGGCGACTACGAGATGAGCAACCACCCCGACGACGTGGAGCTGCTCACGAAGATGTCGCAGGTCAGCGCCGCCGGCTTCTGCCCGTTCATCTCGGCCACCTCGCCCGAGCTGTTCGGCTTCAAGGACTGGACCGACCTGCCGAAGATCCGCGACCTGGAGAAGATCTTCGACACGGTCGAGTACACGAAGTGGAAGTCGTTCCGCGCCTCGGAGGACTCGCGCTTCACGACGCTGGTCATGCCGCGCGTCCTGTCGCGCCTGCCGTACGGCAAGAACACCAAGCCGGTGGAGGACTTCAACTTCGAGGAGGTCGAGCTGGAGGCCTCCGGCAAGGCCAAGCCGGTCCCGCACAACCACTACGCCTGGATGAACGCCGCCTACGTCATGGGCGCCCGCCTCACCAACGCCTTCGCCCTGACCGGCTTCTGCACGGCGATCCGCGGCAAGGAGAACGGTGGCGAGATCAGCAACCTCCCCGCGCACATCTTCCAGTCGGACGACGGCGACCTCGACCTGAAGTGCCCGACCGAGATCGCCATCACCGACCGGCGCGAGAACGAGCTTTCGAAGCTCGGGTTCCTGCCGCTGTGCCACTACAAGAACACCGACTACGCGGTGTTCTTCGGCGCCCAGACCTGCCAGAAGCCCAAGAAGTACGACCGCCACGACGCCACGGAGAACGCCGCCATCTCGGCGCGTCTGCCGTACATCATGGCCACGTCGCGCTTCGCCCACTACCTGAAGGTGATGGCGCGTGACTGGATCGGCTCGTTCAAGGAGGCGCCGGACCTGCAGAACGAGCTGACGCGGTGGATCATGAACTACGTGGTCAGCGGCAGCGACGTGGGCGCCGAGCTGCGTGCCCGCTACCCGCTGAAGGACGCCAAGGTCGAGGTGTTCGAGGTGCCGGGCAAGCCGGGCTCCTACAGCGCCCGCATGTTCCTGCTGCCGTGGCTCCAGTTCGAGGAGCTGACCACCTCCATGATGATGGTCACCAAGCTGCCGGGGGCGGCGTGATCCCGCCTCACGTTTTCAGTTTTCAGTTTTCAGTTTTCACCGGCGCCTCCTTCGGCGATCTCAACCCATCCGGGGCCGGCTGTTCCCTGAAAACTGAAAACTGAGAACTGAAAACTGCGGAGGAGGCATGACCCCCACGCTGACCAGAGATGACCAGAAGGGCCGGCTGGCACGCCAGCTCGGGCGCGAGATCGCGCGCATCGACGCGATGGTCTCGCGCCAGGTCAACGCCATCCTGCACCACCCCGCCTTCCAGAAGCTGGAGGCGTCGTGGCGCGGCGTGTGGATGCTCGTTGACCGCTGCCCCCCCGACAAGAAGGTCGTGCAGGTCCACGTCCTCACGCTCTCCTTCGCCGAGCTCAGCCGCGATGTCCGCGGGGCGCTCGAATTCGACCAGAGTGAGATGTTCCGCAAGGTGTACGGCCCGTTCGACACCCCCGGCGGCGAGCCGTACGGCGTCCTGATCGGCGACTACGAATTCCACACGCACCCCGACCACATCGAGGTGCTGGAGCACATGGCGGGCGTCGCCGCCGCCGCCTTCGCCCCCTTCCTCACCGCCGCCCACCCGTCCCTCCTCGACCTCAAGGGCTTCGACGGTTTGGAACGCCCCCTGAACCTGGCGGCCACCTTCTCGCAGATCCAGTACGTCAAGTGGCGCGCCCTGCGGGCCATGCCCGACACCAAGTTCGTCGCCCTCACGCTGCCGCGCGTGTTGATGCGCCTGCCGTACCGCGAGGGCAGCCACCGCGCCGACGGCTTCCGCTTCCAGGAGGACACGTCGGCCCCCAACCGCACCGGCTACCTGTGGGGCAACGCGGCGTACGCCTACGCGGCCATGCTCATCCGCACCTTCGACATGTGCGGCTGGCTCGCCGACATCCGCGGCGTGCGCCGCGGGCAGGACGCCGCCGGCGTCGTGACGTGCCTGCCGGCCCTGTCGTGGTCGAGCGACCGGCCGGGCGTCGCCCCGCGCTGCCCGACCGACGCCGTCGTGACCGACACCCTGGACCGTGCGCTGGGTGAGCTAGGCTTCCTGCCGCTGTGCTGGTGCCAGGACACGCACATCGCGGCGTTCCACGGCTGCCACACGCTCAACGAGCCGAAGAAGTACGACCGGGGCGAGGCGACGGCCAACGCGCGGCTGTCGGCGATGCTGCCCTACGTGCTATGCGCCTCGCGCTTCGCCCACTACATCAAGGTGATGATGCGCGACAAGATCGGCGGGCACGCCAACGCGGCGGAGCTGGAAGATTACCTCTCCCGCTGGCTCCTCCAGTATATCAACATGGGCGGGGATGGCGACGCGGAGCTGAAGGCGCGTTACCCGCTGCGCGACGCCAAGGTCGAGGTGCGCGAGGTGCCGGGTGCGCCGGGGCGGTACTCGTCCCACATCTACCTCCGACCCCAGTTCCAGCTCGACCACCTCGTCGGCTTCATCGAGCTCAAGACACGGCCGGAAGGCCGGCGGACCTGACACCCCTGACGGAGGCCCCGACCATGTCCACCGCGCTTCAGTTATTCTCGGCCGGGAAGCTCAAGGAGGCCATCGCGGCCGCCACCGAAGACGTGCGCAAGGCCCCCACCAGCGTGGACGCCCGCGGCGACCTCGCCGACCTCCTCCTGTTCGCCGGCGACTACGAACGCGCCGACAAGCAGCTCGAGGCCATCATGCCCACCGACCCCAAGCAGGCGTACGGCTTCACGCAGTTCCGCCATCTCGTGCGTGCCGCGCAGGCCCGCCACCAGTTCTTCACCGAGGGCCGCGTCCCCGAATTCCTCGAGGTGCCGTCGGAGCGGATGCGCTTCCTGCTGGAGGCCAGCATCCTCCTCCGCGAGAACAGGCCCGCCGACGCCAACAAGCTGATCGAGCAGGCGCTGGGCCTCTACCCGGTGGTGACGGGCACGCGCGACGGCGTGGCGTTCCGTGGCCTCCGCGACCTCGACGAGCTGCTCGCCACGGTCTTCGAGGTGATCGCGAAGAACGGCAAGTATTACTGGATCCCCATCGAGTCGGTCGAGCGCATCGAGTTCACCGTCCCCGAGGAGGGGAAGACCTCCACGCGCGACTTGCTCTGGCGACCCGCCCAGCTCACGACCTGGAACGGCTCCGAGGGCGAGGTGTACATGCCGTCCCTGTATCACGGCTCGCACCTCCGCGAGGAGCCCTATGCGGTCGGACACATGAGCCATTGGGAGGTGTCCGCGGAGGGGGCGCCCTACCGCGGCGTCGGCCAGCGCACGCTGGTCTTCGGCAAGGAGGAGGTGCCGTTCCTGGAGATCAAGGCGCTGGAGTTCGAGAAGGCGCCGGGGTGATGTTCCCGAATTCACCCCGAGCCCCCGGCGAGACGCCCCCAGACCCGCGCTGCAAGCTGGGGGCGAGACGCCCCCAGACCCCCGTTGCGAGCTGGGGGGCCGGGAGATCCTCGCCTCTCTGGAGGCGAGGTGTCCGCGTCTCTTGAATGACTCCGTCCGAGGGGTGAGGTGGACACCTCGCCTCCGCGCATCGATGAGGTTTGCGATCCCCCTCCGCTTCGGAGAGGGGTTAAGGGGGTGAGGTAGTCCCAATGTCCGACAAGCAACGCCCCCTGCTGCCGTCCCTGCTCGACCGGCTCCTCGACGCAGACCCCGGCGTCTCACGCGAGCCGCCCCAGGCCCGCCATCAGGTCCTGCGCGATGTCAAGCTCTCCCTCCGCCGCGACCTCGAACACCTCCTCAACACCCGCGCCCGCAATCTCCTCTGGGACCCCGAACGCATGCCCGAGCTGAAGAAGTCGCTGGCCGACTACGGCCTGCCCGACTTCACCGCCGTCGGCCTCGGGACGGAGTCCGACCGCGTCAAGTTCTGCCGCCAGATCGAGGAGATCATCCGCCGGCACGAGCCGCGCCTCGCCAACGTCCAGGTCGTGCCGGCGTCGGAGGGCGAGTCGCTCGACCGGTCGTTCGCCTTCCGCATCCTCGCCGAATTGGACGTGGACCCGGCGCCCGAGCCCGTCCTCTTCGATTCGCACCTCAGGCAGGCCACCAGCACCTTCGAGGTCGGGGGGGACCGATGAGCGACGAGCTACTCGCCTACTACAACCGCGAGCTGTCCTTCCTGCGCCGCATGGCCACCGGCTACGCCGAACGCCACCCGAAGATCGCCGGTCGGCTCAGCCTCGG
The DNA here is from genome assembly GCA_964630925.1 of uncultured Alcaligenaceae bacterium. Taxonomy (GTDB): domain Bacteria; phylum Planctomycetota; class Planctomycetia; order Gemmatales; family Gemmataceae; genus RGDT01. The sequence goes on along the minus strand of CAZVZK010000004.1, from coordinate 87,112 downwards.
CGCCGACGCCTCCGAGGACCCCCACGTCGAGCGGCTCATCCAGTCGTTCGCCTTCCTCAACGCCCGCACGCGCCGCAAGCTCGACGACGAGTTCCCCGAGCTGACGGAGGCGCTCCTCGGCGTCCTGTACCCGCACTACCAGGCCCCCGTCCCGTCGATGGGGATCGTAGAATTCACACTGGGCGCCGAGCAGACGGAGCTGCCCGACGGCAAGACGCTGCCGCCCAACACCCCCATCGAGACCGACCCGTTCGACGAGGGCGAGACCGTCAAGTTCCGCACCGTCTACCCCGCAACCCTCTGGCCGATCAGCATCGACGAGGTGGTGCTGGCCCGCCCGCCGTACCCCGCGCCGCCGGCGCGTGTCCCCGGCACGAAGTCGATCCTCAAACTCGTCCTCAGGCACAAGGCCTACGGGGCCAGCCTGCGCGACCTGCGGCTCGACACGCTGCGCATCTTCCTCTCCGGCCAGGACCAGCACGCCAACCTGCTGTACGAGCTGCTGTGCAACCACGCCCTCGAGGTCGCCGTCGCCCGCCACCCCAAGGAGGGCGGCGTCGGCCGGCTCGACCCGCGCAAGGCCATCCTCCCCGTCGGCTTCGGCGCCGACGAGGGCATGCTGCCGTACCCGCCGCGCTCCTTCGTCGGCTACCGCCTCCTGACCGAGTTCTTCCTGTTCCCGCAGAAGTTCCTGTTCCTCGACCTCGCCGGGCTGGCGGGGGCCATGCAGCCCGACATGGAGGGCCGCGCCGAGGTCTACTTCTACCTCAACCGCGCCGCCCCCGACCTGGAGCCGTACGTCAACGAGGACGCCATTCGGCTCGGATGCACGCCCGCGGTCAACCTGTACTCGAAACGCGCCGAGCCGGTCCGCCTCGACGAGGTGGAGACGGAGTACCGCATCCCGCCCGACGCGCGGCGTCCTCTGGCCCACGAGATCCACACGGTCGAGCGCGTCATCGCCACGTCGGCCACGGGCGAGGAGCGCGAGTTCTACCCGTTCTTCTCGGTGCGGCACGGGGCGGCCTCGGCCGGGCAGGCGTTCTGGCAGGCGTCGCGGCGCCCCGCCGAGCAGTCGAGCAGGGTGGTCGACCGGGGGACCGAGGTCTGGCTGTCGCTGGTCGACCTGGGCGGCAACCCCTCGCGCCTCGCCGGCTGGACGTTGGAGGTGGAGGCCACCTGCCTCAACCGCGACCTGCCCGAGCGCCTGCCCTTCGGCGGCGAGTCGCTCCCCCTGCGCATCACCGAGGGGGGCGGCCTCGTCTCCAAGGTCACGCCGATGGTCAAGTTCACCCCCACCTTCCGCCTCGGCGACAAGCGCGGGCTGCTGTGGCGGCTGATCTCCCATCTGTCGCTGAATCACCTCTCGTTGATGGACGACACCGGCGAGGCGCTGCGCGAGATCCTGAAGCTGTACGATTTCGCCGGCTCGCCGCGGGTGCAGAAGCTGATCGCGGGGGTGCGCTCGGTGTCGGGCGAGGCGGACGTGGCCCGGCCGGGGGGGGTGGTGTGCCGAGGCACGCGTGTGACGGTGGCGTTCGACGAGGCGGGGTACTCGGCCAACGACCTGTACCTGTTCGCGAGCGTGCTGGAGCGGTTCTTCGCCCTGTACTGCACGGTGAACTCGTTCTCGCGCCTGGTGGCGAAGAAGGGCGAAGACAAGGAGCTGAAGCGATGGCCGCCGAGGGCGGGCGAGAGGGTGTTGATCTGAGGGCGGACCTGCTCGGGGAGCCCTCACGCTTCAGCTTCTTCCAGGCGGTCCGCCTGGCGGAGCGGTTCGCGCGCGAGGGGGGCGGGCGGCACACGGCCGGGGTGGGCCGCGACCGGCCCGAGGCCGAGGCGGTGCTGTTCCGCGGCGTGCCGACCCTGGCGTTCACCCCCAGCCCGGTGCAGGAGGCCCGCGCCAGCCGCACCGGGCCGTACGAGCTGGCCGTCAACCTGTTCGGCATGATCGGCACCACTGGGGTGTTGCCGCACCACTACACGTCAATGATCATCCAGAGGCAGCGTGACAAGGACGAGGCCCTGCGCCGCTTCCTCGACATGTTCGTCCACCGGCTGGTGTCGCTATTCTACCGCGCGTGGGAGAAGTACCGTCTCCCGTTCGCCTACGAGCGGTTCGTCTCCGAGCGCGGCATGGGGGACGACCCGATCTCGTGGGGCGTCTACTGCCTGGCGGGCATGGGGACGGGCGGCCTCCGTGACCGCCTCGACATCCCGGACGCGCTGACGCTGTTCTACGTCGGCCACTTCTCGCAGTCGCCGCGCAACGCCTCGTCCCTGGGGGCGATGCTGCGCGAGTACTTCGCCCTCCCGCTGTTGGTCGAACAGCTGTCGCCACGCTGGCTGTCGCTGGACGACGACGACCGGGCGGCGCTCGGCAAGGCGAACCACGGGATGAGGGGCGGCATCGTGGTGGGCCGGCGTGTCCGCGACCTCCAGGGCAAGTTCCGCATCCGCGTCGGGCCGCTGCCCTACGACCTGTTCCGCCGCATGATGCCGGGCGGCGACATCCTCGGCCCACTCTGGCAGCTGACCCGCCTCTACGTCGGGCCGGACCTGGACTTCGACGTGCAGCCGATCCTCCGCAAGGAGGACGTGCCCGGCACGCAGCTCCGCGCGGCGGCGCCGCCGGGCGAGAAGGCCCGTCTGGGGTTCAACAGCTGGTCGAAGACGCGCGCGCCGGCACGCGACGCCGAGGACGCCGTGTTCCGCCTGCCGGGGTGACCCCGCCACCGCCACCGAGAGTCACATGCCCACTTTCCCCAAGTGAGTATGGCCACTTTCTCTCACCAGACAGAGAACGTTGCCCCCTGAGCGTCAATGGCCGCCCGCCTCCCCGTGAGCCCGAGGCGCTGCCATGATGTGGCCCCACCGAGAGCTGCCCGATTTCCCCTCAAGCAAGGCGCCTCCGACTGCCGATGCCTCGATGTGAGGTACTTCAGCGAGGGAGGCGGCGATGCGGACCATCCTGGGGGTGCTGACACTGCTGGCGGGGCTGATCGCGGCCGGCTGCACCGGCAAGCCGATCGTCAAGGAGAAGCCGGTGCCGGACCCGCTGTACACGAGCAAGAAGGCGCCCGACGACGGGGCGGCCAAGCCGGCCCCTTAAGCGGCCGTCACCACTCCATGCGCGTCAGCTCGCCGCCGGCGAGCGCGGCGACGGCCCAGCCGCCCGCCGCGTCCACGGCCACGCCCACCGCCGCGGCCGGGAGACAAGTCTCGGCCAGCCACTTGCCCTCGCCGTCCCGCCGGACCAGCTCGGTCCCCTCCAGGCCGGCCGTCAGCACCACTTCGCCTGTGTAACTCTGCGTGACGTGCCGCGCGATCACGTCCTTGCCTACCGCCGTCGGCTTGCCGCCGTCCGCGCCGTAACGCTTCAGGCCCTCGGTGTAGCACGCGACGAGGATGCGCCGCCCGTCGCCGCTGCACGACAGCCCGCCGACGTGGGCCACCAGCCCGTCACGCCACAGGCACGAGCCGTCCGCCGCGTGCAGGCAGACGAGGCCGAAGTCGGCGCTGCCGGCGAGGGCGCCCGTTTCCGGGATCCAGGCGAGGTGGACGAGGGGCCGCGCCGTCGTCACGCGCCACACCTCGCGGCCGGCGGTGTCGAAGACCGCGAGCGTGCCGTCGTCGCTGGCGGCGGCCAGGAAGCGGCCCAGCGGGTCGAGGGCCACGGCGGCGACTCGCGAAGGGAGCGAGCGTTCCCACCCTGGGGTCAGCTCGTCGCGGAGGAGGCGGACCTCGCCGCGTGCAGTCCCGAAGGCGGCGCAGCGTCCGTCATCGGAGAGGGCGCTGGCGGTCAACTGGCCCTGTACGGGGCGCTGGATGACGGGACGGCCGGCGGGGTCGAAGAGGGCGAGGTGGCCGGCCAGGTCGCGCACCAGCAGAAGCCCGGCCTCGCGCGCCAGGTGAATGGCCGCGGGGGAGGTGGGCAGGCGGACGGACCACAGAGGCCGCATCAGGTCGGCGGCATCGGCGAGGGCGACACGGCGGGGGGCATCATCCCCATCGCCCGCTTGACGATACCGTGCAGCTCCTCCAGGCCGGCTTTCAGGGAGGCCTGCGGATCGGTATCGAGGACCGACCTGTCGGGCGTGACGCCCCGGCCCGTGTACGGGAGGCTGCCGGGCGAGAAGAGCTTGGCCACGGTGAGCTTGAGGGCGGCCTTATCGAGGGCCGTCGTATTCAAGGGGATGAGGCACTGGATGGAGCCCTTGCCGTAGGAGGTCTGCCCGACCAGGACGGCCCCCTTCGCCTGACCGCGCGTGTCCTTGATCGCCCCGGCCAGGACCTCGGCGGCGCTGGCGGTGTCGCCGTCGATCAGGACGGCGAGGGGCAGCGACTGATACAGGCCGGGGGTCTCGACCTTGTAGGTGCGGTGGTACTTCTTGAGCGGGCTTGTGCCGACGACGATCACGCCCTCGGGGAGGAACAGCTCGGCCACGGCGATGGCGGAGTCGAACAGCCCGCCGGGGTTGCCGCGCAGGTCGAGGATCAGGCCCTTGAGGTCGCCGGTCATCGTCGCGGAGGCGAGATGATCCTTCACGAGGTCCGCAGTCTTTTCGCTGAAGTAGTTGATGCGCAGGTGGCGGACGATTTCCCCTGTCGGGAGCTGGTGCGGGTCGAGCTCCTCGACGGAGGGCAGCGGGGCCACACGGCGGATCAGATCCACCTCCAGCGTCTCGCCGGCGCGGAAGACCGTCACCTTGACCGCCGTGCCGGGGTCGCCGCGCAACTTCTCGGCGGCGTTCTCGGGGGGGAGGTCCTCGACAGGGGCACCGGCGATCTTGAGTACAAGATCGCCCTGGCGGAGGCCCTTGGCGGCGGCCGGGCCGCCGGCCGTGATCCGGTTGATGATCAGCTTGCCGTCGGGGTTGGACATCTCGAGGCCCACACTGACCAGCTTGCCGCGCAAGGCGGCCTGGAGCAGGCCGAGCTGGCCGGGCGTGACGAACAGGGAGTGCTCGTCGAGGGCGTTGCAGGCGCCGGCGGCGAATTCGAGGATGAGGGCGGCGGAGGCGGCGCCTCGCATCGTCAGCCCGTCGCGGGCGGCGGCGACGGCGATGGCCCTGGCCTGCTCGCGGGCCTCGGCCCGGGTGGTGACACTGGTCATGGGCCACGTCTTGAGCCGAGCCCGGAAGGTCGAGAGGGCGCCCTCGTCGGCGTCGGGGAAGTGGTTGCGGCGGAAGGCGGGGTCGTCGAGGGCGTTGTACAGCTCGTCGATGCCGCTCTGGAAGAGGGCGTTGATCGAGGCGCGCTCGCGGTCGGGGTGGGCCGAGGACAGCACGCCGATCACCTGGGCGTAGACGTCGAGGGCCTGGGCGGTGGAGAGCCGCGAGAGGGCGGCCCGATAGTCACCGTCCGCCTGGCGGACGACGAGGTGCAGGCGGCGGAGGCAGTAGTGGTAGGCGGTGCGGTAGCCGGAGTGGCCACGGTACTTGCGGCTCAGGTCGTCGAAGGCACGGCAGGCCTCTGCCCACAGGCCCCGCTTCTCGAAGGAGGACGCCTTGGCCTCCATCTCCTTGCGGAGCACGTCCTCTTCGGCACGGGCGGCGGGCACCCAGAGGAGGGCGATGATGAGAACGAGCCAGGGCGCTGGGCGGGGTGTGTTCCGTTTCAAGGCTCACCTCCGGGCTGTCCTGCGGTGCTGTCGTGGTCAGGGTAGGCCGTCCGTTGCCGCCCGAGGGCTGCCACCACCTCGCTGAGTATAAACAAACGCCACCGCGTGGTCAAACAATACCCACAAGAACGTTACAAACGTCTCCGCCTGGTATCCTCTCGATCATCTCCATCGACCCGGACCGCGTGACAGACGGGGCGTCTTCCTCATGATAGACGAGGCCGTACCCGCGGCGGATTGTTACTTGCCGGGCGGGCCGCTCAACTGCCACGCCGCCCACCACGACACGGGGGAGCGCACGGCCGACATCGGCAGGTCGGCCGCCTTGCCCTTGATGCCGCGCGACGCCAGCGCCTCCTCACGGACGCCGGCCTTGCGGTAGGCCGTCTCCAGCTCGGCGATGCGCTTCTTGACGCGCTCCGGCCCCTTGAGGACGGCCACCTGGGCGCGGCGCATCGCCTCCAGGGGCGCGAGGCCCTTGCCCCACAGGCCGGAGTAGAACTCCTCCATCAGGACGCTCGTCGCCGGGTCGCTCACCGACCACAGCGACGCCGCCACGTTACGCACGCCGGCCTGATGGAACGCCTGCTGCAACCCCTGCACGCCCTGCCACCCGGCCACCTTGCCCAGGCCCGTCTCGCAGGCGCTCAGCACCGCGAGCCGGCACGGGGAGAGGTCGAGGCCGGCCACCTCCTCGGCGGTCAGGTAGCCGTTCTCGCCGTCCGCGTTGGCCCCCGCGAGGACCAGGCCGGTGCAGAGCATCGGGTTGCGCCGGAACACGTCGTCGGCCGGCGTCGCCAGCGACAGCTCGCCGGAGCGCGACGGGGCGGTCCCCTCGACGGGCGCCTCGAACCAGCCGTGCGTCGCCAGGTGCAGGTGCCCCGGCGACTTTCTCAGCGCCGCCAGCAGCCCGGCGCGGCCCGCCTTCGCGCCGCTCAGGAGCGTCGCGCCGGCACGCGGCAGCCCCTCCTTGTGCAGGGCCATGACCTGCCGCGCCTCGATGTCGGCGCCGGGCAATTCCGGCCACGACGGGAAGCCGCGGACGCCGCGCTTCGCCCCGGCGGGCAGGCCGCCGAACGACACCCCGCCCAGCGCCAGCAGGCGGTCCTCACGCTTCCCGTCGGGCTCCAGCAACTGCCGGCCCGAGGTGACGTAACCGATGGCCCGCTCCTCGATCAGGAACGTCCGCGCCTTCGCCCCCGGCAGGGCGGCGAACGGCAGGCGTGTCAACACGCCGTCCGCCGCGACGAGGACGGACGAGGCGTCCCCCAGGTGCTTCTCGACGGGCAGCCAGATCGCCTCGCGCAGCACCTTGGCCGCGTCGGCGGGCGGCGTGCCCGATTCCGACGTGACGCCGGCCCGCCACCTGTCCACGGCGTCGGCGATGGGCTTCATCGCGCCGAGGGGCACGCGGACGGCGGCCTTGCCGGGGCGGAGGACGAACGCGGCCAGCTCACGTCCGCCCTTGACGCCGTACTCGACGAACTCGACGAGGGCGGTGTCGGCGGGGAGACGCTTCGCGACGGCGGCCGCCGTGGGCGGGGCCAGGAGGGCGCGGAACGCCGCGCTGTCGGCCGCGATGGCGGCCTGGGCGTCCTCCTTGCGCTTCTCCAGGGCGGCGAGGCGCTCGCGGTACGCCGCCTCGCGTCCGGGGGGCGGCGTGGAGGAGGAGAGGGTGGCGAGGTCGGCGCGGGCCTCTCGCAGCTCGTTCAACCGCCGGGCCATCTCCGGGCTGGCCGACGCGAGGCGGCGCTCGGCGGCGGCGACTCCCAGGACGCCCTTGAACGCCAACGTCCGCTCGTAGGCGACGGCGGGCCCGTCGTCCCCGTGCATCAGGTAAACGTCGAGTGAAAGACGGAGCGATTCGAGGAGGTCGAGGCGCTGGCGCTCGGACAGGCCGGCGAAGCCGTCGCGGACGAGGCGGCGGCGGACGGCGAACGCCTCGGCGGCGGCGCGGGCGCTCTCCTTCTTCTCGCCGGCCTCATGCGCCACGGTGGCGAGGTTGATGAGGGTGATGGCCAGATCGGGGTGGTGGTCCCCGTAGGCGTCGCGCTTGATCTTCAGCGCCTGCCGGACCGTCGCGAGTGCCTCCTTCTTCTGGCCGGCGTCGGCCCGGAGGACCGCGAGGTTCTGGAGGCGGGCGGCGTAATCCGGGTGCTTCTCGCCGCGCGTCTCGCGGATGAGGCGGCTCGCCTCCGTCTCCGCCGCGAGCGCCTCCTTCGTCTGCTTGAGCATGCGGTGCGCCATCGCGAGGTTGCCGAGGCTGGTGGCGTGGTCGCCGCCGCGGCGGCGCGTCTCGGCGGCGGACTCCTTGAAGAGGGCGAGCGCCTCGCGGTACCTCTCCTGGTGCATGCGGACGAGGCCGAGGTTGTTCTTCAGCTGCGCCGAGGGGGCGATGGCGAGCGCCCGCTTGAACAGGGAGGCGGCCTCGTCGTAGTCGCCCATCTCCTGCGCCAGGAAGGCGAGGGAGCCGAGGGCCTCCGCGTACTCGGGGTGTTTGTCGGTGAGGGAGGCCTTGCAGATGGCGACGGCCTGGAGGAACAGCCGGCGGGCGGCGGGGTACTCGCCCTGGAGCTGGTGGATGAGGGCGCGGCGGCGGACGTGCGAGGCGTACTCGGGGTGCCTCTCGGTGATCTCCTTCTTGAGGATGGCGAGGGCCTCGTCCTGGGCCTTGCCGGCGCGGGCGTACTCGCCGGAGTCGATGAGCATGGCCGCCAGGTTGGCCAGGCCGAGGGCGTAGGAGACCGAGCGGCCCTCGCTGACGCGGGCGATGGCGTTGGCCTGCTCCAGCAGGCGGATCGCGCGGCGGCCGTCGCCGGCGTCGCGCAGGACGGCGGCGAGGTTGTTGAGCGCGGTGCCGTACTTCGGATCCTTCTCGCCGTGGGCCTCCTTGCGGGCGGCGAGGACGTGCTCGGCGAGTCGGACGGCGCCGGCGACATCGCCGGCCTTGCGGCGTGCCTGGGCGAGCCGGCCGAGGGCGGAGAGGTACTCGTCATCGAGCCGGCCGGCACGGCGGAAGCAGGCGACGGACTTCTCCATCAGGGCGAGGCCCTCGGCGTGGCGGCCCTGTTCGAGGCGGAGGCCGGCGTAGCCGTCGAGCAGGTGGCCGTACTCGAAGTTCTCCTCACCCATGAAGGCGCGGAGGATGGGCAGGGCGAAGGCGAATTCCCTGTCGGCCTCGTCGAACCGGCCCTCCATGGTGAGGAGGTTGCCGAGGTTGGCACGCATGGTCGCGGTGCGCGGGTGCTTCGGGCCGAGGAGGTCGGTGAAGGCGTCGATCACCTCCCGGAGCATCTTGATGGCCTCGTCGCGCCGGCCGTCACGGAAGATGGGGGCGAGGCGGACGGCCTTGGTGTCGGCCGCCTTGAGGGCGGCGAGCTGCGCGGGTGTCATGGCCGCCTTGCGGCGTGCGAGGTCGGCGTTGAGACGCGCCCCGCCGGCCCTGTGATCGGAGTGGCCGTAGAGGCGGGTGTCGATCTCCGCGACGGCGTCGAGGTCGTCGAGCGCGGCCTTCGGGCCGACGTACCGGGCCGCCATCCGGGCGCGGAAGGAATAACACGCGGCGGTGACGACGCTGTACCGGCCGTGTGCGGCCTCCTGCTCCTTGATGAACGCCCCCAGCTCCTTCATCGCCTGGTCGATCTTCTTCATCCCGAACAGCGCGCTGATTCCCAGAAAGCGGTCGTTGTCCGCATCGACGGCCTTCTTCCGCTCCTCGCGGGACCTGGGGTCCTTCTGGGGGGCCGCGGCGTCCGGGATGAGGGTGGCGGCGAGCAGGAGCGCGAGCATGGCTGTCACCTCGGGGGGCGAAGGTGGATAGCGGGCGCGGCGGCGGTCAGAGGACACCCTTGGTCGAGGGCACGCCCGGCGAGCGCGGGTCGGTTTCGGCGGCCATGCGCAGGGCGCGGGCGGCGGCCTTGAAGATGCCCTCGATGATATGGTGCGTGTTGTGGCCGTGGTGCAGGACGACGTGCAGGCAGAACGCCCCGGCGGACGACGCGCCGCGCCAGAACTCCTCGGCGAGCTGCGACCCGAAGTTGCCGAGCGTCTCCATGGGCACGTCGGCCTTCCACACGAGGAAGGGCCGTCCCGAGAGATCGACGGCGGCGGTGACGAGCGTCTCGTCCATCGGCAGGGTGGCGTCGCCGTAGCGGCGGATGCCGGCCTTGTCGCCGAGGGCCTGGGCGAGCGCCTTGCCCAGGCAGATGCCCACGTCCTCGACGGTGTGGTGGGCGTCGATGTGGAGGTCGCCCTCGGCCTGGACGGTGAGGTCGAACAGGGAGTGCTTGGCGAGGAGGGTGAGCATGTGATCGAGGAAGCCGACGCCGGTGCGGACCTCGGCCTTGCCCGTGCCGTCGAGGGCCAGGGTCAGCGCGATGCGCGTCTCGGAGGTGTGGCGGGAGATGGTGGCGGTACGCATAGCGAAGCGCTCGGGACGCCGCGACGCCCACCCTGAAGGGGTGGGCTACGAGCCAAAGCCCCCTGAAGGGGGCTAAAGCGTAGCGGCTCCAGGTGTTAGCCCCCTTCAGGGGGCTTCGAACTTGTAGCCCACCCCTTCAGGGGTGGGCGTCTCTGCTATCATAGAGAGATTGCACCCCCCGTCCGAAACGTGAGCTGACATGACCCGGCCTCTCTCGCTGCCCCTGATCGCCGAACGCCCGGCCCCGCCGGCGTGGCACGGCTACACCGCCGCCGATGCCCCCGAGCCCGACGCGCCGCAGGGCGAGTACGCGCCGATGGGCGAGGAGCGCTCCGTGCCCCTCGTGCAAGGCGCGGGCGGGCCGGTGGAATTGCTCGCGCCCGCCGGCGGGCCGGACGCGGCGTTCGCGGCCTTCCACTACGGGGCCGACGCGGTGTATCTCGGGCTGAAGAAGTTCTCGGCGCGGGCCGAGGCGGAGAACTTCACGCTCGACGAGCTGTCGGAGGTGGTGGCCTACGCCCACTCGCTGGAGCCGCGGCGGCGTGTGTTCGTGACCATCAACACGCTGCTGCGCGACGACGAGATCCCGGAGCTGGTGGAGGCGCTGGCGGCGCTGGAGGACATCGGCGTCGATGCGCTCATCATCCAGGACCTGGGCGTGTACCACGTCGCACGCACGCACTTCCCGAGGCTGGAGCTGCACGCCAGCACGCAGCTCGCGGTGCATAACCGCGCGGGGGCGGAGGCCCTCAAGGCGCTGGGGTTCACGCGCGTCGTCCTGGCGCGGGAATTAACCTTCGAGGAGGTCAACGACATCACGGCGGCGTCGGGGATCGAGACGGAGGTGTTCATCCACGGGGCCCTGTGCTACTCGTACTCCGGCCTGTGCCTGTTCAGCTCGCAGACGCTGGGCCGCAGCGGCAACCGCGGCAAGTGTGCGTACTCGTGCCGCGACTCGTACACGGTCACCGGCGCCCCCGAGACGTTGCGCGACGGCACGCCGACGAAGCGAGATCCGGGGACGGGCTTCCCGTTCTCGATGAAGGACCTGGCCCTGCCCGATCATCTGCCGGCGCTGCGGGCGGCGGGCGTGTCGTGTTTCAAGATCGAGGGGCGGAAGAAGTCGCCGCTTTACGTCGCCACGACGAGCGATTACTACCGCCGGCTCCTTGACGGCACGATGCCGGAGGGGGCACGTGAGGGCATGGAGGCCGACCTGCAGACGGTGTTCAGCAGGCCGTGGACGCGCCTGTTCGCCGATTCGCACAAGGATAAAGAAGTCGCCGACCGCGACACGGTGGGGCACCGGGGCACGGTGATCGGACGCATCGAGGCGGTGCTGGGGACGCGGCGCGCGGGGCGGCTGCGCTTCCGCACGACGCGGGCCATCGAGCGGCACGACGGGTTGCAGGTGGATCTGGAGTCGTTGTCGCGGCCGTTCGGCTTCCCGGTCGATGAGCTGTGGGTGCTGCGTGGCGGGCGGCGCGAGGAGGCGTTCGAGGCGCCGGCGGGGTCGCTGGTTGAGGTCGGCCTGCCGGCGGACCACCCGGACCTGCCCATCGGCGCCCCGGTCTATTGCTCGTCGTCGCAGGCGGTGAAGCGGCAGTACCGCCACGCGCGCCCCAAGCCGGGCCTGTACCGGGCGCGGCATCGGGTGACGGTGACGCTGGGTGTCGAGCCGGGGCGCATCACGGCGACGGCCCGGAGCGGCGGCGTGGAGGCGACGCGCTCGCTGGAAAGCGACTTCCCGCCGGCGCGGACGCGGATGACGGCGGAGGCGGCCCGCGAGGCGTTCGCCAAGCTGGGTGACACCGGGCTGTCACTGGAGGCGTTCACGCTGCACGACCCGCACGGGCTGTTCGTGCCGGTGTCGCGGCTGAACGCGCTGCGGCGCGACGTGACGGCGGCGCTGGAGGCGGCGCTCGACGAGGCGCGGGCCGGCCGCGTGGAGGCGGCGGTCCGGGCGAGCGGGGTTGCGTCAGCGCCCCGAGCGAACAGCGTGAGCGCCTCGTTGACGGAAAGCGCATCGCACTCCACAGCCAGAGCCGCTGACGCTCCACTCGGGGCGCTGACGCGACCCCGCTTGCCCGGACCGAAGTGGATCGTCAAGACCGACCGCCTCGCCCACCTCGACGCCTTCACCGATGATGACTGGGCGGATGTTGACGAAATCATCATCGACATCGCCCGCGATCATCCGGCGGTCCTCGCGGACCGCGTCGAGGCGCTCGGCGCGAGGCTGGGACGCGAGCGCATCCGCCTCGCCCTCCCTCCCCTCACACGCAAGTGGGAGGAGCGCGGCATCGTCCACAAGATCGAACGCATTCGGGCTGCGGGGTGGCGGAAGTGGGAGGCGGGCAACCTCTCGGCGTGGTCGTTCCTGGCGCCGCTCGCCGGCATCGACCTGGCCGCCGACTGGTCCGTCTACGTCCTCAATCGGCAGGCGGCGCGGCGGCTCGTGGCGATGGGCGTGACACGCTTCACCCTCTCGCCGGAGGACGGCCTGGACAACATGCGTGCGATCCTCGACGAGTTCGGCGCGAGGGCCTCGGTGATCGTCCACCAGGACACGCCGCAGTTCCTGGCGGAGTCGTGCGCCTACGCCAACCTGATCGGCGGCTGCCCCGGCAAGGCCAACTGCTCGTTCGAGTCGATGCAGATGGTGTCGAGCCACGGCGAGAAGGTGACGGCGCTGGACTACCACTGCCGGACCATCGTCCTCGACCAGGGGCCGTTCTGCCTGTCGCCGCACCTGGGGGAGCTGGCCGAGGCGGGCGCCGAGTCGCTGCGCGTCGATTTCATCTACCGCAAGTACGCGGCGGAGGAGGCCGCCGATCGCTGGCGGGCCGTGCGCGCCGGGCGGCCGGTGCCCGGCGGGCACGCGGCCAACTTCCGGCGCGGGGTGTTGTAAGGGCAGCCCTGGGGCGAAGGCTCACTTCGACCCCTTCACCTCCCGCAGCCGCCCGAGGTAGCGCTCGAACAGCCGCGTGTGCTTGCTCTCCGGGTTGACGGCCTTCCCGCCGATCACCAGCCCCACCACCTGCGCCGACGGCTGCAGCAGGTCGCCCGTCGCAAGCACGACGTTCGCCTGCTTCCCGGCCACCAGGCTCCCGAGCTTGTCGCCCACCCCCAGGATCTCCGCCGGCGACAGCGACACCGCCTTCAGGGCCTCCTCGGCGGGCAGCCCATACGCCACGGCCATCGCCGCGTGATACGGCAGGTTCCGCGTGTTGCTGTCCCCTGTGGAGCGGATCGCGAACTTCACCCCCGCCTCGTGCAGCTTGGCCGCACAAGCGAACGGGGCGTCATACGGGTCGTCCGGCCCGGACGGCAGGCTCATCACCGGCCCCAGGAGCACCGGCACCTTACGCTTCTTCAGCTCGTCCACGACCTTCCAGGACTCCAGGCCGCCGCTGATGACAACCTTCAGCTTCAGCTCGTCGCCGAGCTTCAACGCCTCCAGGATGTCGTCGCGCCGGCTCGCCTCGATGATCACCGGCTTCGCCCCACGGGCGTATGGCGCCAGCGCCTCCAGGCGCGGATTCGGCTTGCCGCCCTTCACCTCCGCCGCCTGCTGGAACAGCTCGCGCAGCCGCTTGAGCTTCGCGTCACGCGCCCGCCGCGCCACGCCCAGGCTGGCCCGCCCGAACGGCGTGCCGCGCCCGATGCCCGGCAGCCCGCCCGGCAGCTCGACGTGCAGCGCCAGCGGGTCCGCCAGCGCCATCTCCGAAGGCACCCACCCCGCGAGGTTGATCAGAGCCGACTGCCCGGCGATCACGCCGCCCGTCGGCCTCGTCACCACCGTCAGCACGCCGTTGGCCCTCGTCACCGGGATCAATTCGCTGTCGGGGTTGATGGCCGTGCTTGCCCGCAGGTCCGGCTGGAAGTCGCCGCTCTCCGCGTGGTCGCGCGTCTCCCGCGACGAGTCCACCTCGATCAGCCCCAGCACGCTCCCCGCGTCGATCAGGCCGGGGAACGCGTGCAGCCCCTTGCCGTCCAGCCCCTCGTCGCCCTCGCGCCACGGCCTCACCGCCGTGATCCTGTCCCCCTCCATCACGATGGTGGCGTCCTTCACCACCGCGCCAGTGCCGATGTGGGCCGTCACCCTACAGATCTGCACCTTGCCCGGCGTGACCTTGCCCTCCGCCTTCCAGTCGCGCGCCGGCACAGGCGGCGCGGCCGCGGCGGGGTTAGGCTTCATCGACTTCGAGCGCTGGAAGTAGACCTCGCCCTCGACGAGCGTCATCTGGCAGCAGGCGTAGCCGTTGAGCGGGTGCCCGTCGAAGATCGCCAGGTCGCCGTCCTTGCCCACCTCGATGCTGCCGGTCCGCTTCTCGATCCCCAACTGCTTCGCGCCGTTGAGTGTGATCGTACGCAGCGCCTCCAGCTCGCTCATCCCGCCGTACTTGATGACCTTGGCCGCCTCCTGGTTCATGTGCCTCATCAGCTCGTTGCTGTCCGACTTCAGGCACACGCTGACGCCGGCGGCGTGCAGCAGGGCGGCGCAGTGCGGGATGGCGTCGGCGGCCTCCCACTTGTACGCCCACCAGTCGGAGAACGGCGAGCAGGACGCCCCGTGCTTCGCGATCTCCGGGGCCACCTTGTACCCCTCCAGCACGTGTTGCAGCGAGGCGACTTTGACCCCGAACTTCTCGCACACGCGCAGGAGCATCAGGATCTCATCCGCCCGGTAGCAGTGGCAGTGGATCTTGATCCTCCCCTCCAGCACCTCCGCCAGCGCCTCCAATCGAAGATCCCGCCGCGGTTCGTCACCCTTCTTGTCGCTCTGCCAGCGCTTCCACTCCCTGGCGTATTCGCGCGCCTCCGTGAAGGCGCGCACCAGCACCGCCTCGACGCCCAGCCGCGTGTTGGGGAAACGCCCGTCCGTCCGCTTCACGTTCTCACCGAGGGCGAACTTCACGCCCCGCGGGCCGTCGGTCACGATGAGCGACGCCGCGTTCTGACCGTACTTCAGCTTGATGACCGCGTCCTGCCCGCCGATGACGTTGGCCGATCCGTGCAGGAGGCGCGCCGTCGTCACTCCGCCGGCCAGTGCCCGGTAGATCTGCACGTCCTCGCTGTTGATCGCGTCTCTGATCCGCACCTCCGGCACGATGGACAGTGAGAACTCGTTCACGCCGCCGCTCACCGCGAAGTGACAGTGCGTGTCGATGATGCCCGGCATCACGAACATGCCCGCGGAGTTGATCGTCACCACGTCGTCGCCCGGCCTGATGTCCCTGGCGATGGCCGCGATCTTGCCATCGATGATCAGGATGTCCGTCTTCTCCTGGGCCGGCCCGACGCCCGTCAGCACCGTCGCGCCTCTGATCAGCACGTTGCCCTTCGTGCGGATCGCCGGCTTGCGGTCGGCCTCGGCCTCGACGGCGAACGTCGGCGGGTCCTTCTTCTCGTCCTTCTTGGCCTCCTCCTTGTCCTCCTTCGGCTCGTCCTTCTTCTCGACCTTCTTCTCGTCAGGCGGGTCCTTCTCGTCCTTCGGCCCCTTCTTGCCCTTCTTGCCCTTCTTGCCGACGGGGGCGTCGGCGGGCCCGCCCTTGTCGTCGGCGTCGAACTTCACGCCGTCCACGAAGACGCCGCGGATGCGCGACTTCGGGGCCCATATTTCGCCCTCCGAGAGAATGATGTGGGCCGCCTTGCCCTTCTCCAACGTGCCGAGCTGATTGCCCACGCCCAGGACGCTCGCCGGGATGATCGTCAGGGCCGACAGCAGGGCGTCATCGCTCAGCCCCGCCTTGCGCATCTCGGCGACGGCCTCCTTAAACTTCGCCCACGGCCTGTCGCCCGGCAGCCCCTGCGTGCAGAGGGCGACACGCACGCCGGCCTTCAGGAGCGCCGCCGCGCCCCCCACCTCCTCGCGGCGAAGACGGGCCTTCTCCTCCTTGAGCCGCTCGGGGATGTCCCGCGTCTCGGGGTCGGTGAAATCGACACGCAGCATCACCGGCACGCCGCCCTTGGCCAGCCGCGGCGCCAGCTTCCAGGCGTCGCGCCCGCCCAGGATGCCGCGCGTCAGCTTGAACTCGTCGGCGAAGTCGAGGGCGCGTTCGATCTGGTCGCGCGTGTCGGCCTCGAACACCACCGGCAGCGTGCCGCCCAGCGCCACCGCCAGCGTCTCCAGGGCCAGGTCCGCCGGCGGGCGCTTGCCGCTGCCGCCGCGCTTCTCGAACGCCGCGAGGCGGCGCATGTGATGGCCCGCGTCGAGCAGGGCCTGTCGGGCATGCGCCACCTGGCCCATCAACACGCGCGGGTAGTCGCCCCCGCCGCCGAAGACGCGGAAGGAGGAGTGCAAAGCCACGGAGGGCCGCAGCGTCGCCTCGCGCGCCGGCATGCCGGATAGCGAAATGAACGCCGACTGCCCCGCGAACACCCCGCCCTCCGGCGCCACCAGCCGGGCCGTGAACCCCAGCCGCCGCCACTCGTCCGCCGACGGGTCGTCCTTGAGGGCTGCCCGCACCTGGAACTCCGGCGTGATGCCCTTGCGGTTGTCGGGCCTGGTCGCGGCCAGGGCCTCGGCGGCGAGGTCGTCCGGGGCGGGGTCGCCGCCGCTGCTCTTGCGCTGGTCCTTGTCGTACCCCACGGTGGAAAGCGCGTCGATGAAGCCGGGGTAGAGCGTCAGCCCCTTGCCGTCAATCACCACGGCGTCGGAGGGGGCCTTGACGCCCGGCCCGATGTCCTCGATCACGCCGTCGCGGATGACGAGCGTCGCCTTCTCCATCACCTTGCCGGGGGAGATGACGGCACGGGCGTCGCGGATGGCGTAGACTGTAGGGCGTAGCGTCCGCTGCGACAGGCCGATGGCGGCCAGCAAGAGTAACACGGCCGCGGGCACGACGAGGCGTGACATGAGGGTCGCTCCGAGGGCGGCATCCGAATGACAAGGCCCGGCGTCTGACGGGCAGCTCCATGCCATTGCGGACGTCCGTCCCCGAGGAGCGGGGTGTCGGCCGGGCCGGGATCAGATATAGAAGAAGGGGGCGATGATGGCCAACCCCGCGCGGAGCCAGCCGGCCGTGACCAACGAGTGGGCCTGCCCAGCCGGCCACGTCTGGAAGGCCCCGCAGGAGCGGGCCTGCCCCCAGTGCGGCGCCGCCCCGGTGGACGCCTTCGCCACCATCATCGGCCCGCGTGGCCGCCGCCCGCGCTCGCTGCCCTCCGTCAGCCTCTTCCCCGAGATCCCCGGCTATGAGGTCCTCCAGGAGCTGGGGCGCGGCGGGATGGGCGTCGTCTACCTCGCGCGGCAGAGCGGCCTGAACCGCCCCGTCGCCCTCAAGACCCTCCTGCCCGGGGCCCGCGAGCCGGCCCGCTTCAAGACCGAGGCCCGCGCCGTCGCCCGCCTGCAACACCCCAACATCGTCCAGGTCTTCGACGTGGGCGAGTGGCGGCCCCACCCCCAGGCCGCCCCCGTCGCCTACTACTCGATGGAGTACTGCCCCGGCGGCAACCTCGACGCGGCCCTCAACGGCAACCCGCTCCAGCCGCGCGACGCCGCCGCCCTGTGCCAGAAACTCGCCCGCGCCGTGCAACACGCCCACGAGCACGGCGTCATCCACCGCGACCTGAAGCCCGCCAACGTCCTCCTCGCCGGCGAGCCCCACGCCCAGGGGGACGTGACGCACGGCGCCGCGACGGGCGGCCCCGGCGCCGCCGAGAAGACCCACGTCTCCCCCGAGGCCGCCGAGCCGAAGGTCGCCGACTTCGGCCTCGCCCGGAATGTGGACGACGACTCCGGCCACACCCGCACCGGCGACGTGATGGGGACGCCGGCGTACATGGCCCCTGAGCAGGCGACGGGGCAGCGTGTCGGCCCGCCGGCCGACATCTGGGCGCTGGGGGCCATCCTCTACGAGTGCCTCACCGGACGCCCGCCGTTCAAGGCCGCCACCGCCGCCGAGACGATGCTCCTCGTCCTGAGCCAGGACCCGGTGGCGCCGTCGCGCCTCAACCCGCGCGTCCCCGCCGACCTTGAGACCATCTGCCTCAAGTGCCTGAACAAGGACGCCGCCCGCCGCTACGCCACGGCCGGAGAGGTGGCCGACGACCTCGGACGCTTCCTCGACGGCCAGCCGATCAAGGCCCGGCCCCTCGGCCCCCTGGGCCGGCTGCGCCGCTGGGTGTGGCGCTACCCGCTGCCGGCGTCGCTGATCATCCTCCTCGCGGGGGCGGCGGCATTCGCTCTCATGCTGGCAGTCTCGCTGGCCAGCAGCCGGGACGCCTTCCGCCGCACCCTGGACCGCCTGGAGGCGCACGCCGAGTCGCTGCGCGGCGACGTGCGCCACTGGGACGGCAAGGTCAATGACGCCGAGGCGGGCTTTGCCACGGCGAAGCAGGGGCGCGAGGCCATCGAGGCCCAGCTCAAGGCGGTGTCCGCCGAGCTGGAGCGGGAGAGGGCGAAGACCGGCGACAAGAGCGCCGTGCGCGTCCGTGCTCTCCACCTACGCGAGAAGGGCCTCCTGTGGGAGTTGGGTGAGGCCAAACACCACGAGGAGAAGAAGAGGTTCAACCGCGAGAAGATGCGCGGCAACAGGGACGACAGGGTGCGGCGGCTGAAGGAGCTGGAAGACATCCTCAACCCGAAGGAGGGCCCGCCCATGCCGCCGCCGCGCCCGAGGAAGAAGGAGCATGGCCCGGCGTGATCCGGTCACTTGCCGAGGATGCGGGCCTGGTTGCTGAGGATCGCCTGCTGGTTGGCGATGATCGCGGCCTGGTTGTCCTGGATGGTCTCCTGGTTGGCGGTGATCGTCGCTTGATTGGCGAGGACCTTATCGAGCTTCGCCTGGTTGTTCAGGATCGCCTCCTGATTCGCCAGGATGGTCGCCTGGTTGGCCACGATCTTCGACAGCTTCCCCTGGTTCTCCAGGATCGTCTTCTGGTTGGCCAGGATCTCACGCTGATTGACGATCACCTCGTCGGCCATTATGCACCTCGGTCAGGGGGATGTGGGCTGCGGCCTTCCTATCGGCGGTGCGCCACGCGGCAAGGGCGGTACAATGACGGAGCCCGGAGGCCGCCTGATGAAGTTCCTCGCCGTGGTGATCCGCGGGCTGCGCGCCGACATGATCGGCCCGTACGGCAACCGCTGGATCGACACCCCCAACCTCGACATCCTCGCCGCCGGCGGGGCCGTCTTCGACCTGCACTTCTCCTGCCACCCCGCCGAGGCCCACGCCGTCTGGCGCACGGGGAGGCACCGCTTCCGCCCCTCCGCCGGCGCCGACCTGATCCCGTCCTTGAGCGTCGGTGACGTCAAGACGTGTCTCGTGCGGGACACCGGCCGCGGCGTCCCCGCGGGCTTCTCCGACGGCTGGACCGAGGCCCACGCCTGCACCGGCCCGGAGGCCACGCTCAAGCGTGCTCGCTCGCGTCTGAAGGCCCTCCTGCCGACGGACGGCTGGCTCCTGTGGGCGGAATTCACAGTCCTGCCGCCGTGGCAGGTGGCCGGCCAGTTCCTCGATCAGGCGTTCGGCGCCGCCCCGCGCGAGGAGGGGCCGGACGAGGACGAGGAGGACGAGGAGGAGACACGCGGCCTGGAGCATCTGCCCGAAGACGAGCGCCTGGAGCCGCTCCTCGTCCCGCCTGCCGGCCCCGTGGACGCAGCGGACGACACGCTGTTCCTCCGCGCCCAATCGACGATGGCCGCCGCCGTCATGCAGATCGACGCCATGCTCGGCGAGCTGCTCGACGGCCTGCCGGACGACGTGACGCTGCTGATCACGTCGGATCAGGGCGTGCCCCTGGGCGAGCACGGCTGGATGGGCCCCGGCGGCGGCCTCTTCGACATGAGGACGCACGTCCCGCTGATGATCCTCGGCCCCGGCTGGCGTCCGGGCTGGCGCGTCCCCGCCCTGACCGCGTCGATCGACCTCGCCCCGACACTGGCCGGCATGTTCGGCGTGCCGCTGGAGGCGGACGGGGCGTCACTCCTCCCGCTGGCCGAGCCGGGCGCGCCGTGGCCGCGCGAGGCCGTGTGGCTGGGCGCCGAGGGCGAGACGGCGGTGCGGACGGCCGAGTGGCTCCTGCGCAAGCCGGCGGGCGGGCCAGCGCAGCTGTACGAGAAACCCGCCGACCGTTACGACCTGGGCGACCTGAGCGGCCCACGATTCGGCGAGGCGGAGGAGCTGGAGCGCAGGCTCGCCGACGCCGTGGGCTGAGTCGCTCACTTCGCCGGCGCCGGCACCTCCAGGCTGCCGGCCAACGACAGGTCGCGCGCCCCGAGCTTGTCGGCGTTGCGCGGCGGCATGGTGAACGTGATCACCACCTGATCGCCGTCCGCGTTCGCCACCAGGAAGAAGGTCTGCATCACCGGCAGCCCGTCGAGCTGCCCCAGGACGGAGAGGCGGTACACCGTCTTCGCCTCCGCCGACGGGATCTTGTCCGCCTGGACCTCGCGCTCCGGCTTCCAGCCGGACGTGTTGTTCACCGCCGCGCGGAAGTCGTCAGGCGACATCGCCTTGCCGCCCTTGCCCTTGCCCCACGGCGCGACCGTGGCCTGGGCGATGAAGTCGCCACGCTCCACGAGCCGCAGCACCATGTGGTCCGCGGTCACCGCCACGTTCTGCCACTCGCGGGCGTGGAAGAGAAGATAGCGCCCCTTGGCGTCGCGGTGCTCGACGTGCGTCATCGCCGCGGGCGGCGCGAAGCCGTCCGGCACCGGCACGAGGGCCACGTCGTTGAGCTGCTCCGGCGTCTCGACGGGCTTGCGCGTCAGAGAGATGGCCACCTTCATCGTGCCCGCCGGGCTGACCGGCCCGAGGTCGCGCTCGTCCTCCTGCTGCCACTTCAGCTTCACCAGCCGCTTCGCCCGCATGTCGAAGACGCCCTCGGCCTCCACCTTCGACTTCACGACGGCGCCGTGCTCGACGCCGGAGACGGTGCCGGACACGGTGAAGTGGGCCTGATCGACCTCCGACTTGCCGAGCTTGCCTTCGAGCTTGCTCTCGGAGGCCCCTTCGAGGTTGCACAGCGCCGCCGCAACGCCGGCGGGCACCTTCCACGTCTCGCCGGCCTTCACGTCCTTGCCCGGCAGCAGCGCCGGGAGCAGGAGGGTGTCGAAGTGATCGCCGGCCACCTCCAGCTCGCCGCGCGTGAGGGCGCCGGCGGGGCTGTAGACGAGGCGGGCGTCCTTGTGCCGCTGGGCGACGATGAGGCGGCGCTTGTCGCGGAGGGTGCGTTCGGTGGTGTCCTTGCCCGCCGTGACGCTCGCCCTGGCGGTGTCGTAATGGCGGACGACGCGCTGCCCGTCGGCGGCGTGCGCGACGACGCGCTCCTTGAAGGCGTGTTCGGCGCTGGCGGTGAGTTTGACGGTGGACGGCCCCTCGTCCTTGCGGATGCGCAGCTCCCCGGTGAGCTTCATATCGAGGCTGACCTCGAAGCAGTCGCCGGGCTTGACGGCCTCGGCGAGGTCGGCGGCAGGGGCCAGCGCCGGCAGGGCGGCCAGGAACAGGACAACGGCACCATGAAGACGGCAGGACAGCATCGGCACGCTCCTCCGGCGGCGGGGACACCCCATCCAGTCCGGCGGGACCATAGCGAGGCGGGTTGGCCGGGGCAAGACGAAGCGCGGCGCCCACGCCTTACGAGGCCCGCGGACGCTCATTTGCCTCGGACCGTCCCATCTCGGCCCGCTTGAGGGTGTCGATGTCGGTGTTCGTCCCGAACCACTGCGTGATACGGCCCTGATCGTCGCGGATGGCCACCGCCCGTGAGAGGTACCAGCGGTACTCGCCGGCGGCGTCGCGGACCCGGCACTCCTTCTCGAAAGGCTCGCCGGTGGCCAGCGAGAGCTCCCAGCGGTCCTTGAAGCCTGGCAGGTCGTCGGGGTGGACCACCTGGTGGTACGTATCGCGCCCCATCTCCTCCAGGCCGAGCCCCTGTAGATCCCTGGCGTGCCGGTTGACGTAGTCCGGGACGCCCTCCGGCGTGGTCGTCCACACACTATGTGGGATCATCTCGGTCAGCAGCCGGTGCCGCTGCTCGCTCAGACGCACCAGGGCCAGCGCCTCGTCGCGCTCCTGCACCGCCTGCTTCAGATCGTGGATGTCCGTCGTCGTCCCGAACCATTTCTCGATGCGTCCCTCGGCGTCACGCATCGGGACGGCACGCGTCAGGAACCAGCGATATGATCCGTCCGGCAGCCGCAGCCGGAATTCGCTCTCGTATGGCTTGCCTGACTCCTGGGCCACACGGACCCGCTCGACGCTCCTCTCCGTGTCTTCTGGGTGAAAGAGCTCCTGCCACCGCAGGCCCAGGAACTGCCCACTCCACCAGCGCGTGTCGCCCGCCCCCATCGTCCGGTGGTTGATGTACTCGACGTGCCAGTCCGGCCGCCGGATCCACACGATCTGCGGGACCGCCTCGACCAGGGTGCGGAAATGCACCTCGCTCGCCCTCGCCTGCTCCAGGGCCGCGTCGCGCTCCTGCATCGCTTGCTTGAGATCCTGGATGTCCGTGCTGGTGCCGAACCAGCGGGACACACGCCCCTCGGGGTCGCGCATCGGGACGGCGCGGGTGAGGAACCAGCGATACGTCCCGTCGGGCAGTTTCAGGCGGAACTCGCTCTCATAGGGCTTGCCCGTCTCCTGGGCCTGCCGCACCCGCTCCGCGTTGCGCTCGAGGTCCTCCGGATGAAAGATCTCCTGCCACCTCATGCCCAGGAACTGCTCTCGCTTCCAACGGGAGTCAGCGGTCCCCATCGAGCGGTGATTGATATACTCGACGTACCAGTCGGGCCGGCGTATCCACACGATCTGCGGGATGGCCTCGATCAGCGTACGGAACCGCTCCTCGCTCTCCCGCAGCGCCTCCTCCGCGGCCCGCCGCTCGGTCACGTCGATGATCGCTCCGAGCATGCGGACGGCGCGGCCGTCCCCGTCGCGGATCACCCGGCCCTGCGTGGAGAACCAGCGCACCTCGCCGTCGGGCCGCACGGCGCGCCGCTCCTGGGCGTACGGCTCGCCGAGCTCGACGGCGCGGCGGATGGCGTCGCGTAGGGCCGCGGCGTCGTCGGGGTGGAGCAGCGCGGCGTAGTCGGCGACCCGCCCGCTGAACTCGCCGGGCTTCACGCCGTGGAATTCATAGACACGCTCCGACCAGGTGATGTGGTCGGCGAGGATGTCCCAGTCCCACACCCCGCACCGGCCCGCGTCCAGCGCCAGCCGCAGCCGCTCCTCGCTCTTTTGCAGCGCCTCCTCCGCCGCCAGGCGTTCGCTCTCCTGCCATTGCAGCACCGCCGCACCCAGCGACGCGGCGTCGGCGTGGCGGTCCTCTGGCCTCTTGCTCAGCGCCTTGTGGCAGATCGCCTCCAGGCCCGCCGGCACGTCGGGGCACAGCTCGCGCACCGGCGTCGGCTCGCCCTCGCGCACCAGGGCAAGCGTCTCGCTCATCGATGCCCCGCGAAACGGGGGCGAGCCGGTCAGCATCTGGTAGAGGATCGCGCCTAGCCCGTAAATGTCGCTGCGTTGATCGATGCGGCCGATGTCGCCCGACGCCTGCTCCGGGGCCATGTACTCCGGCGTCCCGAAGACGTGGCCGGGCAGCGTCACGCGGGCGTCGGCGTCCTCCGTCGGCGTGTCACCGCCGCGCACGGAGCCTGCGAGCCCCCAATCGAGGACCACCACCTCGCCGAAGTCTCCGAGCTGGATGTTGGCCGGCTTGAGGTCGCGGTGCAACACGCCGCGCGAGTGCGCGTAGGCCACCGTGTTGCACACCGTCACGAACGCCTGCAACAGCCCCGCCCTCTCCAACGAAACATCCTCGCCCGCCTGCCGCCGCCCGTGCATCGCGCGGATCGCCTCGGAGAGGGTGCGGCCACGCAACAGACGCATGGCGTACCGGGGCCTCCCGCCCTCGTCGGGGAGCAGGTCGTACAGCGGCACGATCCCCGGATGGTCGAGCTGACTTGTGATTCGCGCCTCGCGCAGGAAGCGGGCGCGGATCACCTCGTCGTCGGCCAGCGAGGGCTTCAGCTCCTTGATCGCCACGTCACGGCCCAGCCGCGTGTCGCGCGCCCGCCACACGTCGCCCATGCCGCCCGTGCCGCAGCGGTCGAGGTAGTGGTAGCGCCCTCCATCACCCGCCCTGCCACCCATGACCGTGACGGCGGTCCGCGGCGCCGCATCCGCCCCCGGCATGCGGCGCCGCGCCAGGTACGCCAGATGTTCGCGGTCCTCGGGCAGGATCAGCCCGCGCTGGACGAGCAGATCCGGCAGCGGCGGGCCGCCTTCGTCGAGTGAGGCCCAGGCGTCGAGGAACGCGACGGCGTCGAGCAGGCCGGTCTGGACGGCCAGCATGCCGAACAGGAGGTCTTCGCGGGCGGGCACGGCGGGCTCGCATTGGGTGACGGGATGCGCGTGAATCTACGGCCGCACCTCCCCCCCGGCAACCTCATACCACGCGCTCGTTGACCCTCACCGCCGACCACGAGACACCCTCGCCGCGCACCAGCTCGCTGACGGCGACGTTGTGGATCGGCCCCATCCGCAGCCAGTCCACCGCCCCACGCCCCGGCAGGATCGAGAGGAGCAGCGCCTTGATCACCGCCCCGTGCGCGACGACGGCGTACGTCTCGCCCCGGTGCCGCTCCGCCGCCCCCTCCCACGCCGGCAGCATCCTGTCGCGCATCTCGTCGAATGACTCCGCCCCGCCGAGCGAGAACGCCGTGTCGCCCGCGATCCACCGCCGCACCGTCTCCATCCACGGCCCCTCGCGGTGCCCCGTCGGCGTGCCGCCCAGCTCGCCGACGCGGCGCTCGTGCATCTCCGGCTCGATCTCCAGCGGCAGGCCGCACGCCGCCGCGATGGGCCCCGCCGTGTCGCGCGCCCGCCGCATCGCCGAGCTGACGACGGCCTGGAGGCCGCGCGTGGCGAGGTACGCGGCGACGGCGTCGGCCTGGCGCCGGCCACGCTCGCTCAGGCCGATGTCGGACTCGGCGCCGTGGAAGACCGACGGGTCGGCGGACTCGGCGTGGCGAAGCAGCAGGACGCGCGTCTGCATGTCGATGGCGTCTCCTGGGCGTCAGGGCATGATACGGGCTGCCCTTTTCTCTGGACCGCCGCTCCGCCGGCGGATAGCCTCAACATAGCCCCGAACCGGAGCCTCCCATGCCCGTCCGCCTCGTCGCCCTGGCCGTCCTCGCCCTCGCGCTCGACCTCCGGGCCGCCCCCGCGCCCGTCGAGCCGCCAGACGACAACCCCTGGACACGCGCCCTCGCCGAGGACACCGACGTCCTCCTCCACTTCGACATCAAGCAATTCATGGCCTCGCCGCTCGTGCAGAAGGAGCTGAAGGGCAAGCTCCCCGCCATCCTCGCCGACCGCTTCGTCTTCCCCGTCCGCCTCAAGCCGCTCGGCATCGATCCGACCAAGGACATCCGCACGATGGTCATGGCCCAGTGCCGCGGCGACTGGTTGGACAAGGACGGCAAACCCTCGCACCAGACGGCCGGCATCATCCTCCTCCACACCACCAGGACCGAGGCCGCACTCAAGGCGTCCTTCGCCGCCGCCGCCAAGGCCGGCAAGGGCTCCACGGAGGCGTCCGAGGGGGCCCACAATTTCTACGAGGTCAAGGGCGAGGCGCCCGGCGTCGCCGCCGTCCTCCCCGGCGGCGTCATCGCCCTCGCACCCAACCGCCTGACGCTCGTCAGGGCGCTGGACCGGGTCAAGGCCGCCAAACGCCCCGCCCTGAAGTCCGCCGAGATGGCCAAGTTCGTCAAGGGGCTCAAGGCCGGGCCATTCCTGCGCGGCCTCATCCTCGGCGAGGCCGTCACCGGCGTCTCGTCCAACTTCGGCGGCGGCATGCAGCCAAAGGTCACCCTGAACACCCTCTCCGAGTCCGGCTTCGACGGCGTCCGCATCGAGGCCACGCTCAAGGGCACCATCAAGGGCCACGTCGATCTCCTCTGCAAGGACGCCGGCACCGCCGAGAAGAAGGCCAAGGAGATCACCGGCGGCATCGTCGCCGCCCAGCTCTTCGTCGGCCAGCAGGTCATGGCGATGGCCCAGCTCAAGGTCCTCATCAAGATCCTCGACTCCGCCAAGGCCACGTCCAACGACAAGACCGTCCGCGTCGAGGGCGAGATCGAGGCCGAGGCGGTCGCCGCCCTCGACCTCATCCCCCTCCCGCCCGGCGACGACAAGTGATCGCCTCAAGATGAGCGGCAGGATGTCGAAGTATCGGTAAGTCGAGCTCCTGCACCCACAACCCGAACGGAGCAACCCATGCCAGCACGCCTGGTCTGCTTTGCCGCCCTGTTACCCATCGTGCCCCTCTTCGCCGCCGACCCCGTCGAGCCGGGCGAGGACGAGAACGCCTGGAAGCGCCTCCTCGCCGAGGACACCGACGGCCTGCTGACCATTGATGTCAAGCAGATCCTGGCCTCGCCCTTCGTGAAGAAGGGCATGAAGGGCAAGCTGCCCGACCTGCTGTCCGACCGCTTCCTCGTCCCCGTGCGCCTCAAGCCGCTCGGCGTCGATCCGACGAAGGACCTTCACCGCGTGACGGTGATGATGGCCGCCAGCGACTGGAAGGACGCGGACGAGAGCCGCGGCGGGCCGGTGATCCTGTTCCAGACGGCGAAGTCCGAGGCGTCCCTGCGGGCCGCCCTCGACAAGCTGGCCAAGGACGGCAAGGGTGTCAAGGCCGTCGAGGAGGGCAAGCACAAGCTCTACGAGCTGTCCGAGGACGGGCGCTCCTTCGTCGCGGTGCTGCCCGGCGGCACCCTGGGCATCTCGCCCGGCCCGAAGGGGCTGGCCGCCGCCCTGGCACGCTCCAAGGCCCCGCGCAAGGCCCTCAAGCATGCGCCGATGGCCAAGTTCGTCGCCGCCCTCAAGGCGGGGCCGGCGGTCCAGGGCATCGTGCTGCCCGAGGCCGTCGTTGGCGCCTCCGGCAGCGCCAGCGACGACGGCATGGGCAAGGTGGTCCGCACGTTCAAGACGCACACCTTCGGCGAATCGACGGGCTTCTCGGGGGCGCGCGTCGTGGTCACCGGCAAGGACACCCTCAAAGGCACGGTGACGCTGGAATGCAAGGACGAGGATACCGCCAAGAAGAAGGCGAAGGAGGTCACCGGCGGCATCACCCTCGCTCAGCTCACGCTCGGCGGCCAGGTCATGATGGTGCCCCAGCTCAAGGCCGTCATCAAGATCCTGGAGTCGGCCAAGGTGAAGGTTGACGGGAAGTCGGTCACCATCGACGGTGAGGTCGAGCCAGAGGCCGCCGCCGTCCTGGACCTGCTCGATCGCGGGCCGGGCGGACGCCCGGTGCCGCCGCCACCGCCGGTGGAGAAGGTGGAGAAGAAGGGGTGAGCGCACGCCGCGTGATCGTCTACGGCAACGCCGGGTCGGGCAAGACGACGATGGCCCGCGCCCTCGGCCTGCCGCTGCTCCACCTCGACCACATCGCCTGGGGCGAGGAGGCGGTCCGCCGCCCCCTCGCCGACAGCCTCGCCGCCCTCGCGGCGTTCATGGACGCCAACTACGAGTGGGCCATCGAGGGGTGTTACGGCGACCTGATCGAGGCCGCCCTGCCCCGCTGCACCGAGCTGCGTTTCCTGAATCCGGGCGCGGAGGCGTGCATCGACAACGCCCGCCGGCGCCCCTGGGAGCCGTCGTACTGCGCCTCGCCCGAGGACCAGCAACGGTTCCTCGGGCCGCTCATCGACTTCATCCGGGCCTACGCCACCTCGGGCGACGAATATGGCCTGGCGCGGCACCGGGCGATCTATGACGCCTTCCCCGGGCCGAAACGCGAGTACGCGTCACTGGCGGACTATTGACACCGCACGGGAGGGCGAGGCGCCTCGCCCCGCCGCATGCGCCTCAGGCTCGCCCCAGCGCCGTGCGACATCCTACCGCCACTCCGCGCTCACTTACAAATCCGTCCACGTACCCCACGCCAGCACCTGGAGCGGACACGAGCCTGGCCCAGGCTGCGACCTCAAGGTCCTGGCAGTCGCCTGCTGGGGAGCCGAGCGCTGGGCGTCCGCCACCCCCCGCGGGCGGTGTCGAGGGCCGGGTGTCGCCGTTACTCGCCGAGGATCTTGACGAGGACGCGCTTGGGACGTCCGCCGTCGAACTCGCCGTAGAAGATCTGCTCCCACGGTCCGAAGTCGAGTTTCCCCTTCGTGACCGCCACGACGACCTCGCGCCCCATGATCTGGCGTTTCATGTGCGCGTCGGCGTTGTCCTCGCCGGTGCGGTTGTGGTGGTAGTGCTCGGGGCTGGGGTTGAACGGCGCCAGCGACTCCAGCCACACGCCGAAGTCGTGGTGCAGGCCGCGCTCGTCGTCGTTGATGAACACGCTCGCCGTGATGTGCATGGTGTTCACCAGGAGAATCCCCTCCTGCACGCCGCTGGCGCGCAGGGCCGCATCCACCTGCGGCGTGATGTTCACGAACGTCATCTTCCCCGGCACGTTCATGGTGAGATACGCGGTGTGTGACTTCATCGCTCGATCCTCCTGTGTCCCGCCCTCGTTGTACGGGCCTCGGGTAGCCCCGCCGCCCCCCTCCCGTACAATCCCCCCGTGCGCCATCGCCGGGACAGGGACGCTCCATGACCCACCTCCTCGCCGCCCTCGCCTGCCTCGGCCACCTCATCCTCATGACCGGCCTGCACAACCTCGTCTACGGCCTGCGCACCCCCAAGTGGGTCGGCACCGCCGCCCACGTCGCCGCCGCCCTCGGCGTCATCGCCCTGCCCGTCGGCCTCGTCGCCGGCTGGGGGCTCCCCCTCACGAACCTCCTGGCCCAGCCCCCGTCCTGCTGGACGCATGCCGCCGTCCAGGCGTACCTCGGCGTCTGCCTCGCCGCCCTGTTCCTCTTCCTCCCCGCCATCACCGTCCGCCGCCTCCTCCGTGAGCGTCCGATCACCGTCACACGGACGGAGACCGTGGACTTCGCCCGTCAGCTCGGCCACCTGCCCGTCGGGGACGGGCAGCACCACTGGATGGCCCACCTGCCCGGCAACGAGCTGTTCCGCGTCGAGTGCGTCGAGGCGGACGTCCACCTCCCGCGCCTGCCCGCCGCCTGGGACGGCCTGAAACTGCTCCACCTCACCGACCTGCACTTCCACGGCACCCCGGACCGCGAGTGGTTCGCCGCCGTCATCGAGCGCTGCAACGCCTGGCAGCCCGACCTCGTCGCCCTCACCGGCGACATCGCCGACAGCCCGCGTCATCACCGCTGGATCATCCCGCTCCTCGGGCGTCTGCGCTGGAAGCACGCGGCCTTCGCCATCCTCGGCAACCACGATTACTACCTCGAGGAGCCGGAGATCATCCGCCGCCGGCTCCGCCGTGTCGGCTTCACGGTCCTCTCCAACCGCTGGGAGGCGGCCACGCTCCTCGGCGAGCCGCTGGTCGTGGTCGGCGATGAACGCCCCTGGTGCCCGCTCCCGCTGACGCTGGACGGATGCCCGGGGGGGGCGTTCCGCCTCGGCCTCAGCCACACGCCGGACAACATCGGCTGGGCGCGGGCCAACGGCATCGACCTCGTCCTCGCCGGGCACGTCCACGGCGGGCAGATCCGCTTCCCGATCATCGGGCCGATGGTGATGCCGAGCCGGTTCGGGCGCTGGTACGACGAGGGGGCGTTCGCCGAGCCGCCGTCGATCCTCTATGTCAGCCGGGGGCTGTCGGGGGAGGAGCCGCTGCGTTACAACTGCCCGCCGGAGGTCACGCTCCTGACCCTGCGCCGCCCCCCCGAGGCGAGCCGCCATGCGTGACCCCGTCGTCGACCTCATGAGGTTCAACGGGCCGTTCCTGGCCCGCAGCCCGGACCTCTTCCGCGCCAAGATCGCCCGCATGATCGAGGGGCCTTTCCCCTTCTTCCGCGGGACCTTCCACCTGTTCGCCCGCGACGTGATCGACGAGACGTTCGGCCCCCTCGGCGCCGCCGGCGCCGAATTGCCACTCGTGGGCGACATCCACGCGGAGAACTACGGCACGTTCAAGGGCGACGACGGCGTCGTCCACTACGACATCAACGACTTCGACGAGACGGCCGCCGGGCCGTTCGGCCTCGACATCGGGCGCCTCGCCGCCAGCTTCTACCTCGCCTGCCGCGGCCGCGACGACCCGCTCGGCCGGGCCGTCCAGATCACCCTCGCGGGCATCACCTCCTACGCCGACGAGCTGGCCCGGCTGTTCAAGGGGAAGTCCGCCGGGGCGGACGTGCGCGAGGGGCGACCCTCCGGCTCCGCCGACATCGACGAGCTGATCCGCGAGGCCGCGGACGCGAAACGCGAGGCCTTCCTGGCGAAGATCAGCACGGTGAAGGCGGGCAGGCGGCACCTCATCCGGTCCGCGAAATACTACACGCTGCCCGACGATCAGGCGGCCCAGGCGGCCCGGCTGGTGGAGGACTACCGCGCGCGGTCCGCCCTGGGGCACGGGCCGGCGTTCTTCGCCGTCGAGGACGTGGCCGGGCGCGTGTCCGGCATCGGCAGCATGGGACGCCTGCGCTACGTCGTGGTGATCGCCGGCAAGGGCGACGGCAAGAACGTCCTCCTCGAATTCAAGGAGTCGCTGCCGTCCGCCTACGACGTCTGCCGGGGGCGCGAGCTGGATGACGCCGCGCCGGCCCGCCGGGCGGGGCAGGTGGCGGCGATGATGCGGCGGACGCAGGCGGCGACGAACAAGTACATCGGGTGGGCCCTCGACGGCGGGCAGTCGTTCCAGGTGCGGCAGCTCGGCCCGCACGACGCCCGGGCCGAGACGCGCGGGCTCAAGCCCGGCGCGATGGAGGGGCTGGCCCGCATGCAGGCCGCCATCCTGGCGCGGGTGCATGCCCGCTGCGCCACGGGCACCGCCGGCCCCTCCGTGACGCCGGCCGAGCTGGCCGAGCCGGACCTCTTCATCCAGCGCGTCCTGGCCTTCGCGCTGGCCTGCGCCGACCAGGCGTGCCGCGACCACTCCGCGTTCAAGGCCGCCGCGTCCTCTCTCATCCCCGGATGACGGGGCAGGAGATGCCCGAAGATACCCCCGAGCAGACCGCCAGCGAGCTGACGGTGAGATGCCTGCGGCCCGAGCCATTCACCTCCCCCGCAGCGCCTCCTCCGCCAGCCGCGCCACCTCGTCGGCCAGAGGCATGTTGCGGAACCGCGCCACGCCCGCCGTCAGGCCCTCCAGATCCTCCTCCTCGATGTGCAGCTGGTCCGACACCGCCAGGACGAACGGCTCCTTCGCGTACCGCTTCAGGAACGCGAGGTGCTTCTCGGCGCTGCTCTTCCGCCAGAACCCCAGCACCTCCAGAAGCACGCTCCGCCCGCTCGCCCGGTGCACCAGCCGGAAGTCCGGCACCCAGAACCCGTTGCCCAGCGGGTACGCCTCCGCCTCCTCCTTCAGCTCCCACGCCGCCGCCCGCTTGCGGAACGACTCCACGAACAGCCCCAGCTCCGCCGGCACGTACTGCCCCGGATCGGCCCCCGGCCAGACCAGGCCGTCCTTGTTCGTCAGGTGGAACACCTTCGGCTTCTTCTGCGCCCCCCAGCGCAGCTCCGCCTTCAGCTCGAACGAATGGCACGGCAGGATCGCCGGCAGGAACATCGCCAGCTGCAGGCCGTACTTGGTCGTGGCGCTGAACAGGTTCAAAGGCCCGTCGAGGTGCAGCGTGTAAGTCGACGGCCCGACCCGCTCCATCTCGCACAGCAGGCGGTGGAACTTGAGGCGGCGCAGGATCGCCCGCCACCGCACCGGCGGCTCGTCGTTGATCGTCACGTGCACGCGCGTCGCCCGCAGCAGGATCGACTGGCACAACGCCACGTTGTAGCGCAGCAGGAGATGCTCCGACGAGATCGTCTCGAACGAGGTGATGCGGTGTTCGCTCTTGAGGTCGGCGTACAGCCCGAGATCGATCTTCGCCGGCTCGGTGTTCAGCTTCGCCGCGACGCGGCGCAGCACCTCGGCGCGGTCGAACTCCGGCGGGGCCTCGCCCTCGGCGACAGGCGCGTTGCGGAAGGCGACCGCCGCCTGGAACACCTCCCGGCGCAGCTCCTCCGGCGGGTGGCCGGCGTCGGCCTCGAAGTCGCAGCGTTCCTCCAGCAGCTTGGCGAGGCCCTGGTGGACGAGGGTGTTGTTGTCGTCGCCGTACAGCTCGTCGAGGGCGTCCTCCATCTCGCCGCGGGTCTTGCCGACGAGGCCCCCGAACAGTTCGATGAGCGACCCGGCGACGGCCAGCCACTCGGCGTCGTCGGCGTCGATGAGGTAGGGGATGATGCGGTCGCGGCCGTAGCGGACGCGGACGAGGGGGCCGGTGAGAATGATGAGCCTCCTGTCAGGGGGCGGGCGGCAGGCCGGCGACGAAGGCGGCATGCTCGGGGCTGGCGATGCCCAACTGCAGCACGGCGATGACGCGCACGAGGTCGGCGGCCGGCACGGCCGCCACGTCGAGCCACAGGCCGGGGAACGCCTCGCCGCGGATGATGCCGTCCGGGCCGGGGGCGAGATCGTGATACTCCCCATCCCGCAGGATGAACCAGTCGATGGCTCCATCCTCGACGCGCCAAAGGATGTACTCGCAGACCCCGTTGCGGCGGTAGGCGCGGAACTTCGCCCCGCGATCAATGGAGAGGGAGGACGCGGCCACCTCGCCGGCCAGCTCCGGCCCGCCGGTGACGTATCCGTCGGTGAATTCCGTCCGCCCGCCGCGCGCCGGGTCGATGAGGAGCAGGCTGTCGGGCTGAGGCTCGGTGCCCATCCAGCTGATCAGGTGGGCGTGCGGCTCTCCGTGGCCCAGCATCGAGACGGGTGACGGCATGTGGACGACTCCGTCGATCAGCTCGGCCTTCTTCACCTCGGGCATGGCGTGGTAGCGGCGCTCGAACTCGTCGCGTGTCAGCCGCTCGCCGTCAACGAGCGGCGGGGTGGGCGGGGCGGCCTGGGTGGCGGCGGTCATGGAGGCGTCCTCCGTCTTCGGGGGCACACGGACATCTTACAGGCCCTGACAAAACCTATTCGTCGGGGTCATCCTCGTGAAGGATGCGGAAGCAGGTGACGGCGGCGGCGAGCGTGGTCCAGGCATCCTGGATGACGCCAGAGGGGCCGTGGCGCACGCGCATCCTCCGCGCAGCCCCTTGAGCCAGGAGATCGTCCGCTCCACCACCCATGGCACCTACCCCAGCCCGCTGCCGTGCGCCGTCCCCCTCCCGGCGATGTGCGTCTCGATCCCCATCCACAGCAGCCGCCTCGCCACGCTGTAGTAGCCCCGGTCCGCGTAAAGCTCGTCGGGCAACTCCTTGGGCCGGCCCGGCTTGCCCCCCGTACAGCTCGTTACCCCGGTTCGTTTCCTTCGCTGATCGTCGTCCATTCGCCCCCCCGGGCCGGGCAGGGACGGCCCGGTAGGGTTAGCCTGGGCCTGATCCGACGGACGCTTGGGACGCCGCGGCCACCTCCGGCGGTGTCGCTCCAGGTATGGGTCAATATTTGTATTCTAAGTCAATGCCTGTCTTCCTCCGCTTCCTCTTCTCTGTGTCTACTGTGCCTCTGTGGTGAGTCCGCTTCTCCTACTTCTTCTCCCCCATGCCCGTCAGCTTGACGAACGCGATCTGCCCGCTCAGGTCGGACGAGCCGATGGCCATCAGGCCAGCCGGCGAGAACGCGAAGTGCTTGACCTCCTTGCGGACCGGCTTGAGCGTCTGCGTCTCGGCCAGGGTCTTGGCGTCGCGGAAGTAGACGTTGCCCTCGTTCTGCCCGACGATCACCTCCTTGCCGTCCGGCGAGTAGGCGACCACGTCGAGGACCGTGCCGCCCTTCGTCCCCAGGACGGCACCGCGGACGGCCTTGCGTGTCTTGATGTTCCAGACGACGAGCTGGCCGTTGCCGTCCACCGAGGCGAGCGACGCGCCGTCGGGGGAGAAGGCGCAGGCGTTGACGTTGCCGCGATGCACGCCGAGGAGCGTCGTCAGCACCTTGCCCTTCAGGTCGGTGATGGCGATGAAGCGGGTGCGACCCGCCTTCACGTCGTCGTAGGTGCCGGCCCAGCAGAATCGCTTGCCGTCCTGGGCGAACCCCAGACCCGTTGGCGCCTCCAGATCCGCCCGCTCGATCTTCGCCAGCGTCTTGCCGTCCGGCAGGCTCCGCAGCATCAGGCCCGGCTTGGACTTGCCGGGGCTGCCGCGGTCGCTCGACAGCAGCATCTTGCCGTCCGGCGAGAAGCGCAGCGCCTCCTGCCCCAGGGGCGTGCCGGGCAGGGTGGCCGTCACCTTGCCGGCGGTGTCGAACAGCTCGGTCACGCCGCCCACCTTGCCCACGATCTCCATGTGGCTGCGCGAGAAGGCGTCACCCTTCGGCGAGACGCCGAAGCCGGCCATCGCCAGGCCGGCGTCGATCTTGCGCGTGAACTCACGCTTCTCCACGTCGAGGAACTTGATCTCGCCCGTGCTCATTCCGACGACGAGCGTCTTGCCCTCATCGAGGAAGCCCATGCCCCAGATGAGGCCGCCCACCTCGACCGGCGCGTTCGGGTCCTTGGGCGGGTTGCGGAGGAGGGCCTCCGTCTTCTCGTCGCCGCGCTTCAGGACCGAAGACGCCTTCTTCGCCCCCTGCCGCACCTCCAGACGCAGGCCCTCGCCCTCGCCGGCCAGGACGAAGACGGCGGACGCCTCGACCCCCTTGGGCCTGGCCCGCCACGCCGGATCGACGCGCAGCCCCTCGGCGGCGAGGGGCGCCGACTTCCGCTGAAAGTGCCCCGCCGGGATGCCGGCGGCGTTGAGGAGGAGCACCTCCACGTCCCAGAACGGGCCGGACTTCTTGACCTCCAGGATCACCTTGTAGTCGAGGCCGGGGTACTCGCCCGCCCACACGCCGATCAGCGCCTTCTCCTTCTCGTCTTTCGGCATGGGCGGCGGCTCCTTGCCCTTGTCCTTGCTGACGACGGCGACCTCGCGTTTCAGGGCGATCCTGTCGGACGGCCTGCCGCCGGGGCCGCCCAGGACGACCAGCTCGGCGCGATCCCCCTCGGCGACGAGGGTGCAGGGGGCGTGCTTGTACTTGCTGGTGGGCCCGATGTCGATGACGCGGCGGAAGCTCAGGCCGTTGCCCTTGACGGCGATGTCCTCGCCGTGGGCCCGCCCGCGTCCCGCCCGCGGTGCCAGGAACACGGCCTTCAGCTCCCACTTGTCGCCGTCGCGGGTGACCGTCCACGTCTCCTCCCAGCCGTACGGGCCGGGGCCCTTCCACACGCCGGGCAACGCCGCGAGGTCCCCCTTGATGGCGGCCTTGTCCTCCTTGACGACCTCCTCACGGCGGAGCTGGTAGCGGAGCGCGCCGCTGCGTGTCTTGAACCAGAATTCGAGGCCGAAGGAGGTGGGCTTGAAACTGGTGCCCTCGAATTCGAGCCTGCCGGGCGGGGCCTTGGTGAAGCGGTGCTTGAAGACGAGCTGCCCGCCCTTGACCTCGGCGTCCTCGCCGACGAACTTCCCCTTGACCTCGCCGTCCTGCGCCCAGCTCCCGGAGATGGCCCACCTGTCGCCGTCTTTGGCGATGACGTAGCTGATCTTGTACGGCGACTGGTTGGCCACCCACCTGCCGGTGAAGGGGTCCTTCCCCTGTGCGGAGACGGTGAGCAGGCCGCACCCGAACAGGAGGGCGGCGGCCGCGAGAAGATGCCTGTGGGACATGAACGCCTCCGGCGCGGCCGTGCGGCCGTCGATGAGTGCCTGTCTGGTGTGGGTACCGCTACCTTACCAGACGGGCGCGACGCCGGCGACGGACCGGTGGCGTCAGCCCCTGGGCTTCGTGATCGTCGCCAGCGCCGCCAGGGCGCGGGCCCGCGCCTCGGCGTGGTCCACCAACGGCGGGGGATAGCCGCGCGGCGGCGTCGGCGCCAGCCAGGGGCGATGGAGGTACTCGGACGGCACGTCCCTCAGCTCCGGCACCCAGCGGCGGACGTACTCGCCCGCCGGGTCGAACTGCTCGCCCTGGCTGACCGGGTTGTAGATGCGGAAGTACGGGGCGGCGTCGGCCCCGCAGCCAGCCGTCCACTGCCAGCCCAACGTGTTGTTCGCCAGGTCGGCGTCCACCAGCGTGTCCCAGAACCACCGCGCCCCCTCCTGCCACGGCAGCAGGAGGTGCTTCACCAGGAACGACGCCACCACCATCCGCAGGCGGTTGTGCATCCAGCCGACGGACCACAGCTGCCTCATCCCCGCGTCCACCATCGGGTAGCCGGTCCGCCCGCGCCGCCACGCGCGGAGAGCCGCCGCGTCCGTCCGCCACGGGAAGCGGGCGAACTCCTCGCGGAGCGGCTCCGAGGGGGTGTGCGGGAAGTGGTACAGCAGGTGATAGCCGAACTCCCGCCAGGCCAGCTCCTTGAGGAAATGCTCGTGCCCCGCCGGCAGCCGCGACGCCGACTCTGCCCCCGCCGTCCGCAACACGGCGTGCCACACCTGCCGCGGCCCGGCCTCGCCGAAGTGCAGGTGCGGCGACAGCGACGACGTGGCGTCCTCGCCCGGGAAGTCGCGCCGCTCCTTGTAGGCCTCGATCACGCCCAGGAACCGATCCAGCCGGGCCGCCGCCCCGGCCTCGCCCGGCGTCCAGTGGCCACGCATGCCGCCGGCCCAGTCGATCGTCGGCACCAGCCCCAGATCCTCCAACGGCAACGACGCCGGCCACGCCTTCGGCGCCGCCAGCTTCCTCGGGGCAGGCGTCGGCTCCTCCACCGGGCCGGAGGCCAGACACGCCTTCCAGAACGGCGTGTACACCTGGAACGGCCGGTCCTGCTTCGTCCGAATCGTCCACGGCTCGAAGAGGAGCGAGGCGCAGTGGCTCTCCGCCCGCAGTCCCTCCTTCCTCAGCCCCGACTTCACCTCCGTGTCCCGCGCCGTCGCCGCCGGCTCGTACCGCCGGTTCCACAGAACGGCGTCGGCCCCCGATCCGCGGGCGACGTCCAGCAGCGTCGGCAGGGTAGGTCCGCGGCGGACCAGCAGCCGCGAGCCGACCCTCCGCAGCGAGGCGTCGAGTGCCTTCAATGATTGATGCAGCCACCAGCGCGAGGCCGCCCCGGGGGGCCAGTCGCCCTCTTCCTCGGGCGCCCAGACGAACACCGGGACGACGGCCCCGGCGGCGGCGGCGGCGAGGGCGGGGTTGTCCGCCAGGCGCAGGTCGCGTCGCAGCCAGACGACCGCCGC
Organism: uncultured Alcaligenaceae bacterium; assembly: GCA_964630925.1. Taxonomy (GTDB): domain Bacteria; phylum Planctomycetota; class Planctomycetia; order Gemmatales; family Gemmataceae; genus RGDT01. The sequence continues at coordinate 49,932 of CAZVZK010000004.1, read as the reverse complement.
GGAGGTCATGGCCGCACCTTGAGGCCGGCCAGGCCGCCGTCCACCCCGATCACCTGCCCCGTGACCCAGGACTGGCACGGGTCGAGGAGCCACTCGATGGCGGAGGCCACGTCGGACGGCTCGCCGACTCGGCCGAGCGGGTGCATGGTCACGGATGCCTTCAGGGCCGCCTCGCTGCCGGTCAGGCGTGCGGTCAGCCCGGTGCGGATCAGGCCGGGGGCGACGGCGTTGACGCGGATGTTGCGTCCGGCGTAGGTGGCGGCGGCGGCCAGGGTCAGGCCCTCGACGCCCGCCTTGGCCGCCGCGATGGCCTCGTGGTTGGCCAACCCCACCCGCGCCGCCGCGGAGGAGCAGAGGACGATCGAACCGCCCGCATCGCCCATGACGCGGGCGGCGGCCCGCACGGTGGCGAAGGCGGCGGTGAGGTTGCGGGCGATGACGTCGGCCAGCTCCTCCTCCGTGGTCAGGTGGGCCGGCTTCAGCAGCAGCGACCCCACGCAGCAGGCCACGCCGTCGATCCGCCCACCCAGCCTCTCCCTGGCCTCGTCCATGAGCCGGTCCGCCTCGGCGAAGCGGGCCGCGTCGCACGGCACCGCGTGGGCGTGTAGCCCGGCGGCGAGGTCCGACAGTGGCGCGGCGGTCCGCGCCGCCAGCACCAGCCGCGCGCCGCGGCCGGCGAGTCGGCGGCACAGCGCGCGGCCTATGCCGCCGGTGGCGCCGAGGACGACGTAGGCGGGGGTGGGGTCGAAGTCGGGGAGGGTCATGGGATCTCCTGGCCTGCCGCCGGGCCGGCCCTCGCTGGCCCGACCGACTACGATCATCTATAGTGCCGGCTGTGGCCCGCGTTCCACGCCCGGAGACGTGACGTGACCGACCGCCTCGACGGACTCCGCGCCCGCATGCGCGAGGAGCTCTTCGCCCGACACTTCCTCCTCGGCGGGTTCCTGGGCGGCACCGACACCTACAAACGCACCATGTGGGCCGCCGTCCCCGAGGTCGCCGTCGCCCGCGCCGGCTACTCCCTCACCATGCGCAAGGGGCTCCCCGAGCCGGGCGCCGACGGCCAGCTCATCATGGCCGGCCACGAGGCCATGCTCGCCCAGTGGTTCCATCGGCCCCTCAAGCGGGCCGACATCGAGCTGGCCGGCGAGTGGTTCTCGAAGCACTCCGCGACACGCGCCTTCCCGCACGCGGCGTGGCGTGCCGTCCTCGATGCGCAGAAGGGCGAGGACGTGCACCTGCCCGTGGACGTGTGGGGCTTCCCCGGCGGGCAGACCTTCCTGCCGGGCCTGCCGTGCCTGTTCTTCGAGGGGCCGGGGGCGATCGTCTCATATCTCGAGCCGGCCATGTGCCGCTACTTCGCCCCGGTCTTGCAGGCGACGAAGGCGCGACTCATGAAGCTGGCCACGCCGCGCGACGCGGAGTTCGGCCTGCGGGCCGCCCCCAACGAGCTGTCGAACATCGTCCTGCTGCTGGCCCGCTACGTCGGCGGCCGCGGCCGGCTCACGTCCAACGACACCGCCGAGTTCCTCTTCCCGGACCTCTTCCAGTCCGTGGGCACCATCGGCCACGAGATGATGTGCGCCGGCCAGTCGTTCGACAAGTCGCTGGGCGAGGCCGAGTACGAGATGATGGACCGCTTCATCACGGCGATGGGTCAGGCGTCGCTCCTGTGCGACCTCGTGGACGCGGAGAGCGTCGGCCTAGAGAACGCCCTGCGTGTCATCAAGGCCCACCCCGAAACGGAGCGTGTCGGCATCCGCGTCGATTCGGGCGACATCGCCGCCCAGTGCGTGCTGTACTTCGAGAGGATGCGCGCCGCCGGAATCCCGCCGCGCATGATCGTCTTCGAGGACGAGGTGACGCCGGAGACGGTCAAGGCCGTGTACGCGCACTTCAGGCAGGCGACGGGCCAGGAGCCGACGATGCTCTTCCCCGGCGCCGGCGGCTACTGGTGGCGGCTGATTCACCGGGACACGGTGGCGGCGGCGTTCAAGCGGACGGCCACGGAGGACAGGCCGAACATCAAGTTCTCCAACTCCCCCGGCAAGGAGTCGCTGCCGGGGTATCTGCGCGTGTACGGGCGGGACGACGCCTTGATCGTGGCGGACGCATCGGAGGAGATGGAAGGCGAGCCGCTGTTCGTGAAGCTGGTCGATCAGGGGCGGATCGTGTACCGCGAGACGTTCGAGGAGCAGGCAGATCGGGCGGATCGGACGTGGGGCAAGTACAGGCGCGTGGAGCTGTCGCCGCTGGTTCGCGAGAATCTCGAGCGGTTCCGGGCCATGCGCGCCTCCGAGGTGGCGGCGGCGAAGGCGCGGCTTGGGTGAGGGGGACATCACATGGACATCACCCTCGTCTCGACCTCGACCTCCGGCGACTTCGCCGCCCGCCTCGCCCAGGCCCTCGGCGTCCCGGCCGCGCCCGTCGAGCGCCAGACCTTCCCCGACGGCGAGACGTATCTGCGCCTGCCGATGCCCGACCGCTTCGGACTGCTCGGCCGGGCCGTCGTCCTCGCCGGCGCCGCCGAGTCGCACGACAGCATCGACGAGCTGTACCGCCTCGCCTGCGCCTCCGTGAAGTACGGGGCCGAGCGCCTCGTCCTCGCCGTCCCCTACCTCGCCTACTCCACGATGGAGCGGGCCGTCAAGCCCGGCGAGGTCGTCACCGCCAAGACCATCGCGCGGCAGCTCTCCGCCATCCCCCGCGCCCCGCGCGGTAACTGGATCCTCCTCCTCGACCTGCACGCCGCCGGCATCGTCCACTATTTCGAGGGCGACGCCGTCGCCGTCGAGCTGACCGCCGAGGGGATCATCCTCGACGCCGTCCGCGCCCTCGACCTCCCCCAACTGACGCTCGCCAGCACCGACATGGGCCGGGCCAAGGCCGTCGAACGCCTCGCCAACGCGCTAGGCGCCCCCGTCGCGCTCATCCACAAGAAACGCCTCTCCGGCAGCGAGACGAAGATCGCCGCCGTGGTCGGCGACGTGGCGGGCCGCGACGTGGTCATCTACGACGACATGATCCGCAGCGGCGGCTCCCTCGTGCAGGCCGCCCACGCCTACGCCGACGCGGGGGCGCGGAGCGTTCACGCGGCCACGACGCACCTCGTCATCCCCGGCGACGCCGTCGAGAGGCTGGAGGCGTCGCCCCTGGTGACGGTGATCGGCACCGACTCGCACCCGGCGCACGAGAAGGTGAGCGGGCGGGCGCGGTTCCGTGTGCTGCCCGTCGCGCCGCTGTTCGCCGAGATCCTGCGGCGGTCACTGGGGTGACGGGATTTGTGCGGTGGTGTCATCCTTCCTGCGGCCTCTTCTACAATGGACGGCATCGGCACCCCCACCGGTGAGGCCGCCAATGCCCCTCCTCCTGATTGCGTACCTGACATTCGCCGCCGCGCCGCCATTGTCTGACCCGCTCCCTCTCGGCGCCATCGCCCGCCTCGGCGTCGCCCGCATGATCGCCGTCGATCGTTCGGACCTGTGGGTCTCGCCCGACGGGACGCTCATCCGCTCCGCGTGGTCGCACTACGGCGAGGAGTCGTTCCACCCCGTAAAGTGGATACGCCTGTCCGACGGGCGCGACGCCCCGCCCGGCACCGCGCCCCCCGGGTACACCTTCCGCCGCGTCTTCCCTGACGGGGCGTACCTCGTCGGCAAGGAGGGCCGTTACCTGCACTTCGCCTCCGCCTCGGCCCGCGAGCCGGCGGTCATCGAGGTGGGCAAGGCGCCGGCCTACTTCGACGTTGCGGGCAAGCGCGTCGTGATGATCGAGAAGCAGGAGCGCCGGTACACCCTGCATCAGTCGCCGCTCGGCCGGCCCGGCCCCGTACGCTGGCAGGCGTTCGCCACGGGCAAAGACGACCCCTGGCAGCTCCGTCTCGCCGCCGGCGCACGACACGCGATATGGACCGACGGGGGCATCCGCGTCCACGACTTCGTCACCGGCAAGACCGCCCTCGTCCCGAAGCAGGACGACGGCGACGGCACTCTCCGCGCCACCATCAGCCCGGACGGCAAGATCATCGCCCGGCTCACATCGAAGGGGGTGCGCCTCCTCGACCCGGTCACGGGCAAGAGCCTCCGCGTCGAGCCCGTCGCGGGTCTGCACCAGTTCTGCGAGGCCGAGTTCTCCGCCGCCGGCAAACTCCTCGTGGTGCAGACGGGACACAAGGTGCTGCACGCGATCCCGCTCGACCTCGGCGAGAAGGCGTGGGAAGTGCCAGTCGCCGGCGTCAAGTCCTTCGGCCTGGTCCCCGATGGCCGCCGCGTCGCCCTGTACGGCGAGAATAACGTCCTCCGCGTCCACGACCTGCGCACCGGCAGGCAGCTCGACCGCCACTCGCGCTACCCCGCCTTCGTCGGCGTGCAGATGCTCGGCAAGGACGCCGCCGCAAGCTGGACCGCCGAAGGACGCCTGGTGACGTGGGACGCCCGCACCGGCAGGGCCCTCTCCGAGGCCGACATGCCGACCCTCCCCGTGAGGTTCAGCGCGGACGGCACGCTGGCCGCCGGCTACGCGAAGGGCGGCGTCGTGGTCGCCGAGACGCGGACGGGCAAGGTGGTCGCCCGCCACGCCGTCGGCAAGGGGATCGCGGGCTTCGACCTGCACCCCTCCGGCAAGGCGATCTGGTCCGCCGAGTCGAACGACGAGGACCTCACCGCCCGCCTCCTGTCCCCTTCCGGCGGGAAGGTGTTGCTCCGGATCGTGAAGGAGTCGGGCTGGGATGCGTCCGCGCGGTTCTCCCCGGATGGGCGATTCCTGCTCTACGCCGCCGGGACCGAGGCGTGGCTGATCGAGGCAGCCACCGGCAAGATCCGCTGGGACGCGCACTGGCGTATCCCCCAGCTCCGCGAGTCGAGCCCGCCGACGTTCGAGATCGATTTCGACAGGAGGATGCACCGGGTCATCGTACGCCGGACGATGCAGAACGACGCCGTCGTCTTCGACGTGCTGACGGGCCGGCGGCTCGCCGTCATCCCCGTGGGAGGGAATCATGCCGTCGTGTCCGGCTCCGGCCGCTGGATGGCCCAGAGCCAGCGGGCCACCACGGTTGCCTTGTGGGACCTGCACTCGCGCCACCCCGCCGACCCGGCCGACCACGTCGAGCCGCCCTGCCCCGAGATCAAGGCGCTGGCGCTGGACGAGGACAGGGCACGGCTCGTGACGGCCCACGCCGACGGGACCTGTTACGTCTGGGATCTGGACGCCTTGCGGGCCGCCCGCCCGGCCTTCGATGAATGGGCCGCCCTCGGCGGCGGCGAGCCGCGTGCCACGTTGGAGGCGCTCCTGCGGCGGCCGGCCCGCGTGGTGCGCCTACTTTCGGGCAAACTCACCCCCGTCCCCCAGGTGCCGGCGGCGCGGATCGCCGGGTGGATCGCCCAACTCGACTCGGACGACTACGACGAGCGTGCCGCCGCGGAGGCCGGGCTGAAGGCGCACCTGATCCAGGCGGAAGGGGCGATGCGTGCGGCGGCGGAGAAGGCGCTGCTCGAGCCACGCCTGCGTCTGAACCGACTCCTGCGCTCCCTGGACGAGCTGCACGCCTCGGCGGCGTGGGCGCGGCAGACGCGCGCCGTCGAGGTGCTGGAGCGCATCGGCACGCCCGAGGCGGCCGCCGTGTTGAAGCGCCTGGCCGGCGGCGCGGCGGGGGCGGCCCTGACGCGTGAGGCGGCGGCGGCCCTAAGCCGGCTCGGGCCGTGAAATCGCCGGCGTGACGCGGCCCCATACCTCGGTGCCGCTTGTATCATGGAGACAACCAACCGACCCGAGGCCGCCCCGATGACCGATCCCCACAAGCCTTCCACGACGCACCGCGCCTTCGTCTTCCTCGCGCGCTGGGCCATCAGGGTGCCCCTTTTCCTGATCTCCCTTTGGTGCTTCCTCGCCCTCGGCTTCGACCTGCCCTACGCCGGCTGGCCCCTCGCCCTGGGCCTCTCCTTCCTCCTGGGCTACCAGCTCCGCGCCGCCAAACGCGAGCGTGTTCGCCTGGCATGGCTGGCCGGCGGCTGCCTCGCGGTCATCGGATGGTGGATGCTCCTGCCGCCGAGCAACGCCCGCGATTGGAACCAGACGTGCAAGGTCCTCTGCGTCCCCGAGTTCGCCGGGAGCAAGGTCACGCTGCGCAAGCTGCGCGACTTCAAGCACACGTCGCCCACCACCTTCGAGGCGGGGTATTCGGACCTCACGGTGAGCCTCGACGATCTGGAGTCCGTGGACGTCCTCTTCGACGACTTCCTCGGGCCGGGGCCGGTGTCGCACACGATGCTGGGCTTCGGCTTCAAGGGGGGCAAGTACGTCTGCCTGACCATCGAGCCGCGCCGCGCCGAGGGCAACCCCTACTCCATCCCGCGCGCCTGCTTCAAGGGGTTCGAGATCATCTACCATATCGGCGACGAGCGCGACATCGTCTACCAGTGCACCAACGTCCTCGATCAGGACGTGTACCTGTACCGGCTCAAGCTCACCCCAGAGCAGCGCCGTCGCCTGTGCGAGAGCGTCTTCCTCAAGGCGGCGAGCCTCGCCGAGCGTCCCGAGTGGTACAACTTCCTCACCAACAACTGCACCAACAACCTCCTCTGGCACGCGGGGGCCACCCGCATCGACTGGCGCGAGCGCGAGGTGTTCCTCAACGGCACCGGCGACCGCCTGCTGTACGAACGCGGCCTGATCGCCACCCACCTGCCGCACGACGAGCTGCGGCGTCGCAGCCGGATCAACGAGCTGGCGAAGGCCGCCGGCGACGCGCCCGACTTCTCCACACGCATCCGCGCCAACCTCGTCGATCCCGGCCACGCGGAATGACCGCACACTTCATGACTTTCGGGGCGGCAGCCATGAAGCACGACCCCTCCTATCGAACCCCTCCCTGCCGTTCGTGCGTCCTGTACGGGCCCTCGCTTTCATCAGGGGCCGTGCCGCTTCACACCCCGCTTGCCCGTGAACGCATAAGCGCGTTATGATTCGATGCCCTGTTCGTCTTCACAGCAACGTGGCTGACTCGTACCCCACCATCCTTCACCCCTTTCTTCACGGGCTGCCGCCTCGGAGGCGAATATGCATGTCCTTCTCGTGGAGGACTACAGGCTCTTCTCGCGCGCGTTGACCACCGCCCTTGAGGGCGAGGGGCACGCGGTGACGCTGGCGGAGGACGCGCCTTCGGCGGACACGGCGGTCCGCGCGGGGGCATTCGACCTCATCCTGTTGGACCTGACGCTGCCTGGAGTGGACGGCCTTGCGCTGCTGCGGCGCTGGCGGGCGGGCGGCCTGGAGACGCCGGTGCTCGTCCTGACGGCGCAGGCCGTGCCGGCGCAGAAACGCGAGTGCCTGGAGGCGGGGGCCGACGGCCACCTCGGCAAGCCGTTCGAGCTGGACGAGCTTTTCCAGTTGATGGAAGGCCTCGGGCGTGAGGGGGCGAGGCCGGCCGGCGTCCTACGCGTCCATGACCTGGAGATCGACCGCGCGGCGCGCAGCGTGCGTCGGGGCGGCGACACCATCCAGCTGACGCCGCGCGAATTCGCACTGCTCGAGTTCCTGGCGGCCCGCCCCGGCGAGGTGGCGACGCGAGACATGATCCGCGAGGGCCTGTGGGGCGGGCCCGACGGCGCCGGGTCCAACGTCGTGGATGTTTACATCCGCCACCTGCGCGACAAGATCGACCGCGGCCACCCGCGCCCCCTGATCCTGACACGCTGGGGCCACGGCTACATGATGCGCGGCGAGGCGCCCTGACGGCCAGGCTGATCGAGTCCTCCGGCAGCTCCGGCAGCTCGAGGGCCTAACACCGCGAGATCAACGACTACCTCGCCCGCAAGATCTGCCGTGACCTGGGCATCCCGGAGCCTTGAGACCCAGAAGGAGGCGGCGTGACCGAGGCGGCGCTGCTGCGGGCGGTGGCGGACGACCCGCACGACGTGCTGACACGCTCGGCCTACGCCGACTGGCTGGAGGAGCAGGGCGACGCGCGGGCCGCCTTCCTGCGCCTGCAGCTGGCCCTGCCCTCGATGCCGCTGGGCACGCCGGACAACACGCGGGCGCAGCAGCGTCTCCGCGAGCTACGGCGCGGCTGCACGGAGGATTGGCTGCGCCTCGTCGAGCCGCTGACGCTGTTGGGGGAATTGTCGGTCAGGGCGGGGAAAACGCTTCAAGGCCGCGGCGTGACGACGCTAAGCGAGCTGCACGGGATGACCTGGGGCGAGGTTCTCTGGCGGAAGGCATTCGGGGAGACGAGCCGGCGCGAATTGGCGGAGAAGCTCGCCGGCCTCGGCCTGAGCCTGGTGGACGGGCGCGGCGGTGAGTAGCGTGCGGTGAGGCGGGCGTGTAGAATGGACGCCTGGAGGGACGCCGATGAAGCTGACCGCCGTCTACATGCAGGTGCCCGAGGGCTACATCGCCTTCGTGGAAGAGCTGCCGGGCGCGAACACCCAGGGGGACACGCTGGATGAGGCCCGCGAGAACCTCCGTGAGGCCGTCGCGCTGGTGCTGGAGGCGAACCGCGAGCTGTCGCAGAAGCGTCTGGCCGGCCAGCCCGTTCGGCGCGAGGCCTTCGAGCCGGCCGCGTCATGAAACGGATCGACCTCATCCGGCATCTGGAGGCACACGGTTGCCGCCTGCTTCGTGAAGGCGGCAATCACAGCGTCTACGTCAACCCGGCGAACGATCAGACATCAGCCGTCCCGAGGCACCGCGAGATCAACGACTACCTCGCCCGCAAGATCTGCCGTGACCTGGGCATCCCGGAGCCTTGAGACCCAGAAGGAGGCGGCGTGACCGAGGCGGCGCTGCTGCGGGCGGTGGCGGACGACCCGCACGACGTGCTGACACGCTCGGCCTACGCCGACTGGCTGGAGGAGCAGGGCGACGCGCGGGCCGCCTTCCTGCGCCTGCAGCTGGCCCTGCCCTCGATGCCGCTGGGCACGCCGGACAACACGCGGGCGCAGCAGCGTCTCCGCGAGCTGCGGCGCGGCTACACGGAGGATTGGCTGCGCCTCGTCGAGCCGCTGGAGTTACTGGGGGAGCTGTCCCTGCGGACGCGGAGCGTCGTCCGTCACCTCCACGTCACCACCCTCGGGGACCTGCACGGACGGACGGCCGAGGTGGTGGCCACGCACGGATTCTCCGAGATGCCCCTCCGCGAGCTGCGCGAGAGACTCGCGGCACTCGGCCTCGGCCTGGAGGACGGGTGGTAATCAGGGCAGCGGCGTGGTGGCGCGCGAAAAAAGTCCGGAAGTGGGTGTGTCTCCGGGGGGCTGGAGACGACTGCACCACTTCCGGACCATCGCCCCTGTCTCCAGGGGTTGACGCGGGCTCGATACGGGGGTTGTCGCGCAGAACCTCGGAACGGGTCTCGCCTCGGCTTCACCGCGCTTGACTGGATTCGGGCGGACGCGCGGGCTGGCCGACGATCAGGGACATGGCCATCCTGCCAACATCTCTCATCTTAGCGGTGGCGTGCGCCGTCCGTCAAGCCGTTCGCAGCCATTCCTCCCCGATCACGCGGGCATTTCCGCCCGCGCCGCTGTATAATCCAGGTGCCCGCCCGCGCCCTCGGGCGGCATCCGGGAGGCCCCGCCGTGACCCGTCCGCTCTCTCGATGGAAGGCGATCCTGCTGGCCGCCGTCCTGCTCGCCGCCGTCGGCCTCGGCGTCCTCGGCGTGTTCACCCTCGGCGGCTGGCTCGGCGGCGGCCACTTCGAGATGCGCGCGGGGTTCGAGGAGGTCCGCGGCGTCGAGGTCGGCACGCGCGTCCTCGTCCGCGGCGTCCACGCCGGCGAGGTCGTCGCCGTCGAGCGCGGCGGCGACGACGACCCGCCCGTCGTGCTCCGCCTCAAGATCAAGAACGAGTTCCGCAAGGAGCTGCGCGAGGGCGTCTCCGTCCGCGTCAGCGACGTGAGCATGTTGGGGCACAAGGCCATCGACGTCCGCGCCCCGCGCCTCGCCGCCGGCAAGAAGTTCTCCGACCTGCCCCTGATCCCCGCCGACTCCATGCTGCCGACCGAGCCGCAGAAGGAGCTGGCGGACATGCTGGCGTCCCAGATCACCGACGCCTTCAAGGGCCTGCAGAAGGGCGACGGCACGGTCGGCAGGCTCCTCTCGGACCCGCGCGCCTACGACGCCCTGGTGGCGCTCCTGGAGTCGAGCCGCGCCACCTCCGAACGCGGCAAGGACACCCTCGCCAGCATCCAGCGCGACGCCGATGCGTTCAAGAAGGTGCCGTTCATCGGCGGCTACGTCGAGGACCCGACGGCGCTGCTCGTCCGGGCCAACAGCGAGCGCAACCGCCGCGTGTTCGCCGAGCTGGAGCTGTTCGACCAGGGCCGGGCCGTGCTGACTGCCAAGGGGCGCGAGGCGCTGGACGAGCTGGGGCCGTGGCTGACCGGGCTGCGCCACCCCGGTTCCGATGTGGTCGTCGTCGCGTACACTGACCCCAAGGCCGGCGACGGCCCGACGCCGATGGCCGTGTCGCGGCAGCAGAGCGAGGCGGTGGCGGCGTACCTGAAGGACAAGCACCGCGCCCATAAGCTGGGCGGCTGGGGCTGGCTGTCGGGCACCCGCAAGGTGACGGCACTGGGCATGGGCCCGCAGAGGCCGCCCCAGGCCGAGAGCGGGGCCATCCCGCCCGCCCGCGTCGAGGTGATCGTGTTCGTCCCGCAACAGTGATGGGCGAGGGCCGGATGACAGGGCAGGGACCCAGCCGCAGCCAGGGCGCGTTGCTGTACCACTTCTGCCGGCTGCGGCTGCCGCGCGTGCCGCTCGGGCTGGAGCGGTTCCGCCACCACCTCGCCCGCGCTTACGACTTCTACACCCAGGAGGAACGGCCCTCGCCGTTCCTCGAGGCCCTGTACACCCTCGACTGGTTCCTGGCGTCCGCATGCCTGGAGAACCTCCAGCCGGCGTGGGAGGCCCTGTTCCAGTCGCGCGCCAGCCGCACCGACGCCCTCCTCATCGACGCCCTCCGCCTGCGGGCGGCACGGCTCTTCCCGCGTGACGAGGAGAAGCAGGAGGAGGCCGTCCTCGACTTCTGGGGCTTCCTCCTCGCCGGGCAGCGGGAGGGCACGAAGTCCATCCTCGCCCGCTACGACGGGCTGCGGCCCCTGGTGCCGTGGCTCATCCGCGTGTTCCACAACCGCCACCTGTCGGAGATGCGCCGCGGCAAGGGCGAGGTGCAGCTCACCGAGAACGGCGACATCGGGGCGGCAGCACGCGACGACCCGGAGGGCTCCGACAGCCGCTGGCACGACCTGTTCCGCGAGTGCGCCCGCGGCTGGCTCTCGACCCTCAACGACGACGAGATGCTCCTGCTCGGCCTGCGCCTCCGCTACAAGCTGAGCCAGCGCGAGGTCGCCCGGGTGGTCGGCATCCACGAGGGGAACGTCACGCGCCGGCTCGACGGCATCAGCGAACGCGCCCACCTCCTCATCGAGCGCGACATGCGCGAGCTGGGTTGGGGCGGCGATGACATGCAGGGGTTCATACGCACGGAGATGTACGAGCTGCTGCTCGACGAGCCGCGCCTGGCGGCCGGCCAGCTCGCCGCCCTGCTGGCGGCCCGAGGCAAGAGTCTACCGAATGCCGCCACGTGAGAGCGAAGGACTGGAGGCGGCCCTTCCGGGCGTCGTCGGGGCCGGCCCCGCGATGCGCGAGGTGTACCGCCTCACGCGCCTCGTCGCGCCCACCCCGGCCACCGTCCTCATCGTCGGCGAGACGGGCACCGGCAAGGAGGTCATCGCCCGCGCCGTCCACAAGCTCTCCCGCCGCGCCGACGGCCCTTACGTCCGCGTCAACTGCGGCGCCCTGGCCGAGAGCCTCCTGGAGTCCGAGCTGTTCGGCCACGTCAAGGGCGCGTTCACGGGCGCCATCGACAACAAGATCGGACGCTTCGAGGCGGCCCACGGCGGGACGATCTTTCTCGACGAGATCTCGTCGATGTCCGCCAAGTTGCAGGTCAAGCTGCTGCGGGTGTTGCAGGAGAAGGAGTTCGAACGTGTCGGCGACAGCCGCACCATCCGCGTCGATACCCGCGTGGTCGCCGCGACGAACCAGCTCCTCACCGACGAGATCGAGGCGGGCCGCTTCCGCGACGACCTGTATTTCCGCCTCAACGTGCTGCCCATCCACCTCCCCCCGCTGCGCGAGAGACGCGAGGACGTGGTGCCGCTGGCGCGGCACTTCCTCAAGAGGCACGCCGACGAGCACAGGTGCGCGGCCCCGGACCTTGCGGACGCGATGGGCCCGGTGCTGGAGGGGCACGACTGGCCGGGCAACGTGCGCGAATTGGAGAACTACATGGAGCGGGCGCTGGTGCTGGCGGCGGGGCGCCCCGTGTCGCCGGACGTGGTGCCGCCGCCCGGCGGGCAGACGGAGCGCCGGTGGATGCCGGCCCGCGCCAGGGCCGGCGACGTGGTGGCACTCATCGAGCAGCTCGTCCGCGTGGGGTCACGCACCCTGCCGGACGAGACGCTGCACGAGCGGATCGTCGGCGGGGTGGAGCGCGAGCTGATCGAGCAGGTGCTGCGTCAATGCGGGGGGGTGCGCGTGACGGCGGCCAAGCGCCTCGGCATCAACCGCAACACCCTGCACAAGAAGGTCGAGGACTTCAAGCTCCAGGACGGGGCGGGGCGCGCGGAAGAATAATCCGCACACCCCTCCCCCTTTTTCCACCTCGCCGGCTTGAGCGCGGCCCGATGATGCCTTAGACTCATTCTGGCCGACAACCCCCGTCGCCCTTGGCGAAGTGCGGCATGCACTCCCTGTCCGACTCCAACCTGCCGGAAGTCCCCGCCCCCGCGCGGCCCCAGGCCAACGGCTCCGGCCTGCGTGCCATGCTCGGCGCCGCGCCGGCGCCCCCGCCGGCCGGCACGCCGACGGCCCTGACGCTGGCCGTCGGGGGCGTGGCCCTGGCGCTCTTGCACCCGCTGCTGTACGTGGGCGCTTCGGTCCCGGCGTGGACGCCCGCGGCGGGGCTGGGGCTGGCGCTGGTGGCGTGGTGGGGGACAAGGGCCGTCATGGCGTTGGCCCTCGCGGCGGCGCTCGTCGTGGCGCGGCAGGCGCTGCGCGGCGACTCCGCGACGTTGGGGTGGGCCGCCGCCGAGGGCGTCTCGCTCGTCGCCGAGCCGCTGCTCGCATGGCTCCTGTACCGCCACCTGGCCCGCGGCTCACGCCGGCTCGAGGGGCCGCGGTCGGCCATCCTGTACGTCTTCCTCGTGCCGGGTGCGGCCGCCCTGGCCATCGCGGTCACGCGGCTGCCGCCCGCGCTCCTCCTCGCGGCGGACGGCGCGTCCGCGGCGTGGCTCCTGGCCCGGCTGTGGCTCGACCACGCGCTGGCGCTGGCGCTGGTCACGCCCCCCCTGCTCGTGACGTTGACGGACCCGCTCACACGCCGAGGGCTGGCCCGCCCCGAGCCGCGCGACCCCCAGTCCGGCGAGCGTGGCGCGGTGGCGGCGGCCCGGCCCGGCGGGGGGTGGGGCGACTGGATCGAGACGGCCGGGCTGGCCCTGGGGGCCGGCGCCCTGTGCCTGATCATCAGTGTGCTGAACGCGCGGCGCGAGATGCTCGGCTGGCAGTTGTGGGGCGTGCAGGTGCTGCTCATCGTCTGGGCGGCGACGCGCCAGGGGGTGCGTGGCGGGACGCTCGTCGCCGCCGCCTCCGCCGCGGTGCCGCTAGCGGCGATGCAGCTCTGGCCGCCCGCCGAGGCCGGCTGGCCGTCGCTGCTGCTCCAGGCCCACCTGCTGGTCCAGGGGTGCGCGGCCCTCCTCGTCGCGTCGGCGTCGTCGCTGGCGCGCCTGCACGAGGCCGGCTACCGGCAGGTGGTGGCGCACATCCCGGTGATGATCTACAGCGCCCGCTTCCGCGAGGGCGGCGAGGCCGACGTGGTGCTGGCCAGCGCGGCCAGCGCACGCCTCCTGGGCAAGCCGCCGGAGGAGATGCTGGGCGACCACGCCCGCTGGCTGGCCCTGGTCCACCCCGACGACCGCGAGCTTGTACGCGCCGCACTCGAGCAGCTGCGCCGGCAGAGCGTGCCCGTCACCTGCGAGTACCGGGTCGGCGACGGCATTGTCCGCTGGCTGCGCGACACCCTGGCGCCGCACCGAGACGCCGAGGGCGAGCTGATCGGCTGGGAGGGCGTGGTCAGCGACATCACCGAGCAGCGCGTCCTGGCCGACGACCTGCGGCGGACGACGGGGATGTTCCACGCCCTGCTTTCGAACCTGCCTGCCGGCGTGTTCTTCGTGCAAGGGCCTCACGGCACCCCCGCGCTGGTGAACGCGCGGGCGCGGCAGCTCCTCGGCCAGCGCGAGGACGCCTCGACGGGGCTGGATCAGCTCGTGAAGACGTACCGGCTGCACCGGGCCGACGGCACGCCGTACCCGGCCGAGGATTTGCCGGTGTACCAGGCCCTGCGGCACGGGCGCACGACGATGCGCGACGACATCGTCGTCCAACGCCCCGACGGGCGGCGCGTGCCGCTGGTGACGTGGGCGGCGCCGGTGCGGATGGCCGGGCGCGGCGCGCCGGACGCGGCGGTGTGGGTGCTGGAGGATCTCACGGCGGTGCATCAGGCCGAGGCCGCGCGCATCGACACGGAGGGCCGCCTGCACGCGACCATCGAGGCGATGGCGGAGGGGCTCCTGCTGCACGACGCCAAGGGGGGCATCATGTCGTGCAACCCGGCGGCGAGCGCGTTCTTCGGGGTGTCCGCCGACAAGATGCGTGGCAAGATCGTCCACGAGCTGGGCTGGGACTTCCGGCGCGAGGACGGGTCGGCGGTGTCGCCCGAAGACCTGCCGTCTCGTGTGGCCCTGCGGACGGGGCACCCGGTCCGCAACGTGGTCATGGGCGCCGTGCCGGCGGATGCGACGCCGTCCACGGACTCCGGGCGCATCCCGGCGTCGATGGTACGCTGGGTGGTGGTGAATGCCGTGCCGCTGATGGGGCCCAAGGGGCCGTCGGGCGTCGTGACGACGTTCGCGGACATCAGCGCCACGATCCACGCGCGGGACGCGATCCGCGCGTCGGAGGAGCGCTTCCGCGGGCTGGTGGAGTCGCTCCCTCTCATGGTGATCCTCGTCAACCGCGACTTGCGGGTGACGTACTTCAACCCGGCGACCCTGGCCATCACCGGGTACTCCCTCGCCGAGGTGTCGGAGCCGTCGGCCTGGCTGGCCGTGCTGCACGCCGACGACCACGCACGCGTGTTGGAGATGTACCGCTCGGCCTGGGCCGGACAGGCCGACCGCTGCGAATTGCGGTACCGGGCCAAGGACGGGGTGGAGAAGTCGGGCCTGATGCTCATCCAGCCGCGCCTGCAGGACGAGGCGGTGATCGGGGCGCTGGTGATCATCCTCGACACCACACGCGAGCGCCAGCTCGAACGCGATCTGCTGCGGGCGCAGCGGCTCGACCTGATCGGACGCCTGGCGAGCGGCATCGTCCACGACTTCAACAACCAGCTCGGGGTGATGCTCAACCTCACCGACCTCGCCCTCGGGCAGGTCGCGCCGGCCCACCCCGCCCACGCCGACCTCGTGCGCATCGCCGACGCCGGCGAGCAGGCGGCGGGGCTGGCGTCGCAGCTCCTCGCCTTCAGCCGCAACCGGGTGTCGGCGCCGCGGCGCGTGGCCGTCAACGACGTGGCGCGCCGGACGCTGGAGCTGCTGCGGGCGTCGCTGCCCCCCGAGGTGCGCGTGGCGGCGGACCTGGCGGAGGCGGGGCCGACGATCTCCGGCGACGAGACACAGCTTCAACAGGTGCTGATGAACCTGTGCCTGAACGCGCGCGACGCCATGCCCGAGGGCGGTGAATTGCGTGTACGGACGGCGCTGGACCGCGGGACCGTCGTGCTGGAGGTGAGCGACACGGGGCAGGGGATGCCGCAGGCCGTGCTGACGCGCGTCTTCGAGCCGTTCTTCTCCACCAAGGAGACGGGGACGGGGCTGGGCCTGGCGGTGGTGCATCAGATCGTGGAGTCGTCCCACGGGACGATCCGCGTCGAGAGCGAGCCGGGCAAGGGCAGCCGCTTCATCATCCGCTGGCCGGCTTGCGAGGGATGAGGATTCAGGCGATCCCCAGCGCCTCGCACGTCGCGGCGTACGACGCCTCCAGATCCACCGGGACGACGAGATCCGGGGCCAGCCACAGCGGGACGGCCGGCAGCACGCCGCCGACATGGAGGCGGTGCGGCCAAACGTCGAGGCGTGTCTCCTCCTCACCCGTCGTGCGATAGGCGACGGCGTAAAGCGGGCCCACGTCCGCGGCCGGCGCGTCGAACTCGAGCAGCTCGAGGAGCTGGCGATGCAGGTCGTGATGCCGCGACGTGACGACATCAACCACGACGAGGCCCACCCCCACACGGAGGTAGCCTGCACACTTCCCCGCGAACGTCTGCCTCGCCGCAGGCCGATCCTTGTTGCCCGGGCTCACCAGCTCGATGGCGCCCGCGAGACGGCCGCCCTCCTGATCGATGACCCGGATCTCGAACAGATCCCGGCCCGACAGCTCCACCGGGCCGCTCAGCGCCGGCGCCTCCGGCCTCCAGGACACCGGCACCCGCGTCGTGACGGTGGCGCGTTCGACGGCGGCCACGTCAATCTCCACGACGGGGCCGCGTGAGGTCTGCGGCAGTGCGACGTACCGGGGGAGGAGGATGCGGTTGAGGCAGATGGCGATCTGCCCGGCCCAGAGGCTGTGGAAGGACTCCCACGGCCGGGTGACGCTCAGTGGCCGTTCGAAGTGGTCGTGTAGAGGCATGGGGGCCCTCCTCAGGGCGCATTGTATCACACCCGGCCACCCTACAATGCCCCTGACCCCCGGAGACGCCGCATGCCGCCGGCCGAAGACCCCGACGACCTGCCGAAAGCCCCCATCAACGCCGTCACCCTGGCCGAGGCGGCGGCCCTCCTCAACTACCTCATGCCCTACCGCGGCAAGTTCCTCGCCGTCCTCGCCCTCCTCCTCTCCGGCAGCCTGCTCGGCCTCGCCTTCCCCTACCTCGCCGGCGACCTCGTCAACGCGGCCAAATACCAGAGCCAGGGCAAGACCCCCGAGGCGTGGAACCAGAACATCAACACCGTGGCCCTCCTCCTCATCGGCGTGCTGGCGGTCCAGGCCTCCATGTCCTTCTGCCGCGCCCTCTGGGGCATCGAGGTCGGCGAGAAGGCCCTTGCCGACCTCCGCCGCGACACCTACTCACGCCTCATCCACCTGCCGATGGGGTTCCACCACGCCCGCCGCGTCGGCGAGCTGACGAGCCGCCTCTCCACCGACCTCGTCAGCATCCGCGACATGCTCATCGAGGGCATCCCCCACTTCCTCCGCCAGGTGGTCATCCTCGTCGGCGGGGTGACGCTCCTCCTCGTCACCTCCTGGAAGCTCACCCTCGGCATGCTCGTCACCTTCCCCGTGCTCATGGTCGTCGCCGTCCTCTTCGGCCAGGTCCTCCGCAAGGTGGCCAAGGAGGCCCAGGACCGCCTCGCCGAGAGCAACGTCGTCGTCGAGGAGACGCTCCAGAACGTCGCCACCGTCAAGGCCTTCGCCAACGAGCCGTTCGAGCGGGGCCGCTACGGCGCCGCCCTCGCCGAGTACGTCAAGGCCGCCATCCGCGGCGGCGTCTACACCGGGGCGTTCTTCGCCTTCATCGTCCTGGCCCTGTTCGGGTCGATGGTCTTCGTCCTCTGGTTCGGCGCCCGCCTCTACATCGCCGGCGAGGTCAACGAGGGCGACCTGACGCGGTTCATGCTCTTCACCGTCTTCGTCGGCGGCGCCGCCGGCACCTTCGCCGAGATGTACAGCCAGCTCCAGCGCACCCTCGGCTCGACCCAGCGCGTCCGCGAGATCCTCAAGGAGCCCGCCGAGGACCCCGGCCCCGCGGAACGCCTCCCCCTCCGCGGCGAGGTCGAGCTGCGCGACGTGCGCTTCCGCTACCCGTCGCGCCCGGAGGCCGAGGTCTTGCGTGGCGTATCGCTGTCGGCCAGGGAGGGCGAGCGCGTCGCCCTCGTCGGGCCGTCGGGCGCGGGCAAATCGACGCTGGTGTCCTTGCTCCTGCGGTTCTTCGAGCCGGACGCCGGCGAGATCCTCATCGACGGCAGGCCGGCCTCGTCCTACGGCCTGGCGGCCCTGCGCTCGCGGATGGCCCTGGTGCCGCAGGACGTGCTCCTCTTCGGCGGCACCATCGCGGAGAACATCGAGTACGGCAGGCCGGGGGCGTCGCGCGAGGAGGTGGTCGAGGCGGCCCGCCAGGCCAACGCCCACGACTTCATCGCCACGTTCCCCGAGGGGTACGAGACGAAGGTCGGCGAGCGCGGCGTGCAGCTCAGCGGCGGCCAGAGGCAGCGCATCGCCATCGCCCGCGCGATCCTGCGTGACCCGGCCATCCTGCTCCTCGACGAGGCGACCAGCTCGCTCGACGCCGAGAGCGAGCGCCTGGTGCTGGAGGCGCTCGACCGCCTGATGCAGGGGCGCACGTCGCTGGTGATCGCACACCGGCTCTCGACGGTCCGCCGCGCCTCGCGTATCTACGTCCTCAAGGACGGCGCGGTGGCCGAGGCCGGCACCCACGCCGAGCTGATGGGGCTGACCGAGGGCGTCTACCGCACGCTCTCCGTCCTCCAACTGGAGCCCGAGACGATCACGGAGGACCCATGTCCGAATCCCTCCCTGCCCGCATCCGCCTGCTGAAGATGGTCACCGGCTACTGGGTGTCGCAGAGCATCTGCCTGGCGGCCAAGCTCGGCCTCGCCGACCTCGTCGCCGACGGCCCCAGGACCGCCGACGAGATGGCGGCCTCCACCGGGACACAGCCCCGGGCGCTGTACCGCCTCCTGCGCGCCCTGGCGAGCGTGGGCGTCTTCGCGGAGGACGGTGAGGGCCGGTTCGCGCAGACGGAGATGTCGGCCTGCCTGCGGACGGGGCCGACCACGCAGCGCGCCTTCGCCATGATGAACGGCGACGAGCATTACCGCGCCTGGGCCGACCTCGAGTTCAGCGTCCGCACGGGCCTGCCGGCCTTCGACAAGGCGTACGGCATGGGCGTATTCGACTACCTGTCGGCCCACCCGGAGCAGGCGAAGATCTTCGACCTGGCGATGGTCGGCGTCCACGGCGACGAGTCCGGCGCCATCGCCGACGTGTACGACTTCGGCGGCATCGGCACGCTGGTGGACGTGGGCGGCGGCAACGGCACGCTGCTGTCTGCCATCGCGGCGAAGTGGCCGAACGTCCGAGGCGTGCTGTACGACCTGCCGCACGTCGTCGAGCGGGCGCGGCGCAACCTGCCGGCGAATTGCACCGCCGTGGGCGGGAACTTCTTCGAGTCGGTGCCGGCGGGCGGCGACGCGTACCTGATGCGGCACATCATCCACGACTGGGACGAGGCCCGGTGCCTGACGATCCTCGGCAACGTGCGCAAGGTGATCCCGGCGAACGGCAGGCTGCTGGTGGCGGAGGGCGTGGTGGCGGCGGGGAACGGGCCGGGCTTTACCAAGCTGCTCGACCTGAACATGCTGGTGCTGCCGGGCGGCGAGGAGCGGACGGAGGCGGAGTACGCGGCGCTGTTCGCGAAGGCGGGATTCCGGCTGACGCGGGTCGTGCCGACGCGGAGCGAGGTGGCGGTGATCGAGGCCGTGCCGGCGTAACCGGTCAGGCGAGGCGCTCTTCCTTCGGGATGGTGAGCGTCATTTCGTCAATGAGAGAGTCGAGCGTCCGTCCGCTCCTGACCGCCTCCTCCATCTCGCATGTCCGAGGCGGCAGGATACCGATCCGGTCGTAGTGTTCCCACATCTTGCGGTACTCGTCCAGCTCGGCGACCTTGGCCTCCAGCTCCGCGATGCGCCGCTTCAGGGCCGCGACCTCTTCCGGCGTGTGATTCATATTCGTCCCTCCTACCGCCATCCTCCCACACGCCGCCCCTGCTGTCCAGCCCTCGGAATATCGCGCCTTCTTCACGGAATCCTGTCTGGTGCGGCGAGCCAACAACGATAAGGGCTGTTGAAGAGGTTAGACGGGCCGACCGGCCTCGTCTTCTCGCTACCGGCCCTGTCGGATGCCAGCCTACCTCCCGGTTCGAGGCGGTCCTCCCACCTTTACCTCGATCAATCCTCCCAATGCTCCCCCACTGGAGAGATACCCATGCGCACGCAGGCGCGCCGCACTGCCTACACGCTCATCGAATTGCTCGTCGTCATCGCCATCATCGCCATCCTGATCGGCCTCCTCCTCCCGGCCGTCCAGAAGGTCCGTGACGCCGCCAACCGCGCGCACAGCGCGAATAACCTCAAGCAGATGGGCCTCGCCCTGCACTCGCACGCCGTCGTCTACAACGACGGGATGCCGGCCTCCGAGAACCACAACGTCAAGCCCGTGCCGACCCTGTTCGTCGCCCTCCTGCCTTTCATCGAGCAGGAGGCGCTCTACCAGTCCTGGGCGGCGACGGGGGCGGTGACGGAGCCGGTCAAGGCCTACCACGGCCCGGCCGACCTGACCTGTAACAACCTGGCCATGACCACCAGTTACGCGAGCAACGCACACGCCTTCGGCTTCTCCGGCGGCACCAACCTCAAGGCCAACTTCCCCGACGGCACCTCGAACATCGTCGCCCTCGTCGAACGCTACGCCGTCAGCACGCTCCCCGCCCCCGTCACCCACTTGTTCGACAAGGCCGGGGCGACGGGGCCGACTTCCACCTCCCCCCACGCCTCCGGATACACCTGGGTCTGGGCCGACGGCGTCAACGCCCCGCAATTCAGGCCCTCCGACGACGGCGCCCTGGAGCACGTGCCGCAGGGGCACTCCTCCGGCGCCCTCCTGGTGGCCCTGGCCGACGGCAGCGTCCGCTCGGTCAACCCCGGCGTCAGCGCCGCGGCGTGGCTCGTCGCCTGCCAGGTCGACGACGGCAACCCGGCGGCCGAGATCTGGTGAGCCGGCACGCTCAGCCCCCGACCCACTCCCCGCCCAGCGCCGCGACGAAGCGGCGGGCGACCCCCCCGGCCTCGCGGCGCAGCGCCCGGGCGCACAGCCCCAGCCGGGCGATCTCGAGGCGCGACGTGTGACCGCCGCGCCTCCATCTGTTGTGGTCGGCCTCGTGGTAGTAGAAGTGCAGCGCCTCGCCGCAACGGTACAGCGTGACGTGGAACTCCGTCAGCTCGGCGCGCATCCGGCCGCCGCCGCCACGCTCCTCGCCCCACGAGAACACGCTGATGTGGTCGTGGCCCGTCAGCCCGTGCCGGCGCTCACAGACGCGGAAGCGCTCGCCCCGCCTGCGCAATCCCAATTCGTGCATCTCCGCTTCGCATAGCCACATGTCTCCTTCTTTTCCGGGGTCATGTCGGTGTCGGATCAGTGCCACGCGGGTTGATACGCCAGGAGCGGCGGAGGATTATCGCGCCGCGGCGGCAGTTCCGTGCCTGCGGGGTGCCGGTGTTCCCCGATCATCCTCCCGGAGGCGCAGCCGTGGAGGACGAACAGCGCGGCGGCGACGTGGGCCCGGAGTCGCATCCTGCCTCACCCTGACCTCGATCCCGGCGAAGCCGGCCGACCCGGCGAGGGTCATGAGGGAGACGAGGGCGAGGGCCGCGCCATCGACCTGCGTCCCGCCGAAGCGGACATTGATCCTCCGCGCCTCCGGGGAGTGGCGCACGCAGCGGATGCGTGCCCGGAGCATCAGCATGTTTGCCACGACGGCCTCCGAGCGGTGAGCCGACGGGCGCGTGCCCCCGTCATCTCCTTCGGGCCGTCGTGGAGGATGTGCCCGACAATCCGGCGAGGAGCCGGCGCAGTGTAACAGTCGGGCGAGCCGAGGGCTGCCAATCTGGCCGCATTTCGATAGCTTGCCCCCGTCGCCCCGTCTATACTACAGCGATTCGGGCAGGGGCCGCCCTCCGCACCCCCGGCCGGCCATCTCAGCGCGGGCCCTCTCTACCCGCGGTGGCTTTGTTGATCGAGGCCTTGATGACGCATCGGGACAGGCTCCCCTCCCTCCACCCCGCCCGGACCGCGGCCGGGCCCACCTGGGAGGCGTGGTATCAGGCCGCGTCGGCCACACAGCGGCACCAGGCGCTGGCGCTGGCACGCGGCGGCGCCGTCGTGCCCGCCCACCTCCTGCCCGGACACGCCGCCCCCGCCCCGCCGGCCCCCTGCGCCCTCGGCCCGCTCCTCACCTCCGACACCCCGCCGCCGGCCTTCGACCCGCCCCCGATCACGCCCTTCGACCCGCACCTCACCCCCTGCCAGTGCCACGCCGCCGCCCGCGCCATCGCCACCCCCGACGTGGCCCTGATCCTCGGCGCCGCCGGGACAGGGAAGTCGCGCGTCGCCGCCGAGATTCTCCACCAGGCGCTGGCCCGCGGCGAGCGCGTCCTGTTCGCCTCGTTCAGCGCCGCCGGCACCGCCGCCGCCCTCACCCGCCTCTCGCAGGAGGCGCAGGCCGCCACCATCCGCCTCGGCGTCGCCCTCGGCCCGCTGTCCCTGCCCAACCGCATGGAATCCCTGCGCCGCTCTGCCGCGCTGGCCCGCGACAGCGGGCCGCCCGATGACCCGCGTGCCGACTCCGCCCCGGAAGAATCGGCCTCCCTGTTGTCGCGTGTCGAGGGTCAGGCCGCGGCCCTCGCCGCCCTCCGCGCCGAGCGTGCCGCCCTCCCGGAGACGCTGGAGCGCGAGATCGTGCAGGGGGCATCCGCTCTTGGCATCGCGTGGCGTGCCACCCAGGACGAGACGGCCCGCCTCATCACGCCGCTGACGGAGCGGCTGACCGCCGCCTCCGTACGCATGGGCGAGTCGCGCTCGGCCCGCGCCGCGCGGCAGCAGGAGCGCGCGCCCCTCACGCCCCTCGCCGAGGCCAAGGGCCGCTGGTGGACCCTGGCGTTCTGGCAAGCCCTGTTCGCCGGTGACGTGGCGGGCCGGCTCGCGGCGTTGGCCGGTGAGGACGCCGCGGCCGACCTGGCCGAGGCCGGCATCGTCCGCGAGGAGGCCGAGATCCGCGCCGCCGTGGACGCCATCACGGCCAGGTCCGCCGAGGCCCGCGTGGCCCTGATCGCCGCCGAGCGCCAGACACGCGAGGCGGCCATCGACGCGCGCATCGTCGAGACGGAGCGCCTGCGTGCCGAGGCGGAGGCGGCGTGGGGCGCGTTCTGGTCAACCTGGCTCACGGAGCCGCCGGCCTGCACCGCGGAGGGACGCGAGGACGGGCTGGCCCGCCTCGACGCCCGCCGTGAGGCCGAGGAGGAGGCCGCCGAGGCACGCTACCGCTGGGGCGAGGCGCTGGAGGCGGCTCTGCCGCACCTCGGCCCGACGCTCCTGGCGGGGGCGTCGATCCTGGCCGGCCCCGCCGAGGTCCTGCTCGACGCGGAGGGGCCGTTCGGCCTGCTGCTGGTCGAGGAGGCCCACCTCTTCCCCGAGCCGCTCCTCCTGACCCTGGCCCAGAAGTGCCGACGCTGGGCGCTGCTGGGCGAGCCGGCCCTGCCGTCGCCGCCGCTGCCGGGACGCCCGCCACGCCCGCCCTCCGTGCCGTTCCACATCCTGTGGTCGAAGCTGCACTCCGACCCGCGGGACCTCTCGGCCCGCTGGCGCAAGGACGGAGGGCGGCTCATCGCGGCACTGCGCCCGCTCGACACCCGCGCCCCCTCCTTCCGCGAGCCGTTGTTCGACCGCCCCGAGGTCGAGGTGTGCATCGGGCGGCAGCTCGGCGGCACCGAGGATGCCGTCTGCGAGGTCAGCTTCCCCGTCGAGACGCCCGTCGCCGAGGCGCGGTCGTACATCCGGGCGGAGATGCAGGAGCTGGCCGTCGAGCCGGCGGGCGCCGCCGCGTACTGGGCGGACCACTCCGGCGCCCCCGCCCTCGCGCTGTGCGACGACTGGCCGGGCGGGGACGCCCAGGCGGTCCCGCTCCTCGACGGCGTCATCGAGTACCTGACGTCCTGCGCCGGCGGGCCGGGCTGCCCCGGCTGGCGGACGGCCGGGCTTGCGTTCCCTTCCGACTGGGACAGGCGGCGCGCACGCGAGTGGGCGCGCGAGAAGCTGGGGCTGGCCGACACGGGCCGGACGGCGTGTCTGACGCGGCCCCACCGGGCGGCGCCGGCCCTGGCGGCGTTCCTCGACCACGTGCTCTATCACGGGCCGTGCCCGGTGCCGGCGGCGCACGTCGAATTCCTCCCGGTGCCGCGTCCCGAAGGGAAGGCGGGGCCGGCCAACGGCAGGCCGCGGCCCGCACGCGGGGCGGGTCAGGAGATCGACCTGGGCACGTTGCGCGGGCCGCACCCGGCCCTCTCCGGGGCGGTGCGGGCGGCGCTGCCTCCCCGGGGCGTCGTCAACCCCGCGGAGGCGAACGCCATCCTCGGCCGGCTGGGCGCCCTCCTGGCCGACGAGGCGTTCCTGGCCGAGGCGCGGGCCTGGGGCGACGGGCCGGCCGTCGCCGTGTTGACGCCGTCGCCGGCGCAGGCAGCGCTTCTGCGGCAATTTCTCTCCGCCCTTTTGGAAGGCTCCTCCGTCGATATCGTGGTGAGTGACGCGGAGGGGATGCGCGGGCGCGGGTGCCTGGCGGCCGTCGTGAGCCTGGTGCGGAGTCAGGGGACGGAGGCGCCGGCTTTCTCGGAGCATCCGGACGACCTGGCGGTACTGCTGACGAGGGCGGCGGGGCGGCTGGTGCTCGTGGGCGACCCCGGGTCCATGGCACGGAGGGGACAGTGGTACGGGCCGCTCGACCATCAGGGGGACATCGCGGGGCCGCAGGAGCAGGCGCTGATGCAGGCGCTGGCGGGCTGCTGGCCGGAGGTGGTGTCCGCCGCGTCCTCGCCGGACCCCGGGCGGGCGGCGCGGGTCCGCGAGAGCAGCAGCGTATGACCGCCGACCTGATGGCCCTGCCGGGCAGCCGGGCGCTGCTGGGCTGGTGGCGCGAATTGGGCGGGCCGGCGGCCGGGCGGCTGTGGTACGCCCACCCCCTGCTGCACCGGATCGAGGCGCTCACCGAGTCGTCCGGCCTGCCGCCGCTCGACGCCCTGGCCCGCGCCCTCGCCGGCGTGGTGTCTACCGCCCCTGCCTCCTCGCTCGGCCTGCCCGCTGCGCTGCTGGGGCGACTCATGGGCCGGCTGGAGGCCGAGGGGCTGGCCGAGGGCGGCAGGCTCACGCCCGCCGGTGAGGAGGTGGCGCGGGCGGGCGGCGATGGCCCCCCCCGGCTGGAGCGCCGCGTGTTCCGCTTCTGTGCCGGGCCCCCGGCGCACTTCGTGGCGTTGACCGCCGCCGTCCCGTTGACGCCGCCGCCCGGCTGGGCCTGCTCGCTGGCGATGCTGGAGGATTGCCTCGGCCGGCCGGCGGAGTGGAAGGGGCGGCACGGGTTCCCGGAGGACGTGCGCCGCGTGTTGAAGCCCCCGGCGGAGCCGACGGCGCAGGACTGGCCGCGCGTGCCGGTGGCGGCGGCGGAACAGGCGCACCTGGTGCTGGCAGAGGGCGAGGGCGGACGCGTGCGGGCGTACCCGGTCCAGGCGGACGGATGGGCGATCGGCCGCGACGTGGTATGGGAGCTGCCCTCGGCGGAGGAGCTGGGCGAGGTGTTCGGCGAGGTCGGGCCGGCGGAGTGGCATGCGGCGTGGCTGGCGTGGTGCCAGCAGAGGAGCCTGCCGCAGGCGGAGGCCGAGGCGACGGGCGTCGAGCTGCACGGGCACCGATTGGTCGTGCAGGCGCCGGCGCGGCTGGTGGAGCGGCTGCGGCAGTCGCGCAGCGACGCCGTCAAGGGCGAGGCGTGGCTGGCCGCCGGGGCGGGCCGCCTGCGTGGCCTGGCGCGGATCGAGCTGCCGGGCGAGGGGTGAGCGTCAGCGCCAGTCGCCGCTGAGCTGCCACGCCGCCCACCACGCCGGCGGGCTGCGCCGCCCCTTGCCTGCCGGCAGGGCCTCGGGCTTCAGGCCGGCCGCGCGTGTCCCGCGCACCTCCGACAGCTCCCTGGCCCGCCTCTCCACCAGCCCAGGGTCTTCCAGCACATCGAGCTGGGCGCGGCGCAGGGACTCGATCTTCGACAGCTTCCCCTTCCACAGGTGGTGGTAGAAACGCCCCATGAGGGCCGCCGTCGCCGCGTCGTCCACCGACCACAGCGACGCCAGCACCGACCGGCACCCGGCGACGGAGAGCGCCCGTTGCAGCCCGAGGAGGCCCTCGCCGCCCGCGAGCTTGCCCAGTCCCGTCTCGCAGGCGCTAAGGACCGCCAGCTCCACCTTCGACAGGTCCATCTCGCACAGCTCCAGCGCCGTCAGCACCCCGTCATCCGAGGCGGACGGGTTGTTGGCCCCGGCGAGGACGACGCCGGAGAGCACCAGCGGGTGCCACCCGCTGGCCGGCATGCCCCCGACGAGTGGGCCGCGCGTCCCCGCCGGCGCCAGGGCGTCCTTGTGCGTCTCCGGCGCGAAATAGCCGTGCGTCGCCAGGTGCGCGAAGCGGTGCATCGGCAGGGCGGCGGCCACCGCGGCCTTGTCGGCCTTCTTGCCGCGCAGGGACGTGACCTCACCGGCGAAAAGCTTCCGGACGGCGTCGCCCTCCGGCCCGGTGGCGGGCAGCGGCGACCAGGGCGCGCCGTCGCCGAAATCGACGGCCGCGACCTCGAGCAGGGTACGGGCCCCGGAAGGCTTGCCCGCCAGGATCTCGGGGAGGAGGCGTGGCACGGGGGCGATCGCGACGGCGAGGTCGTGGATGAGGCGCGTGCCGGGTCTCTTGCCGGGCAGCGCCGCGAAGGGGACGGTGGCGAAGACGCTGTGCGGGGCGATGAGGACGGACGACGCCGCGCCGAGGTGCTTCTCCAGCGGCGCCCAGAGGAGGCGCTTGACCTTCTCGGCGGCTTCAAGGTCGGGCTTCCCGGCGACGAGGGCGGCGCGCCAGGCGAGGGCGGCGTCGCCGGCGGCGCGGGCCGGGCCCAGATCGACGCGGACGGGGACGAGGTCGCGGCGGATGACGAAGGCGGCCAGGCGTGTCTCGTGGCTGAGCTTGCCGGCCTTGTCCCTGACGTGGTGCGGGTAGGCGATGAGGTCGATGAGGGCGACGCCAGCGGGGAGCGCCTCACGCATGGCGCGCGGGGCCAGGACGCGGCCCTCGTCCTGTGCCTTGGCCTCGGGGGAGAGGTCGGCCAGTTTGCCCTGCAACTGCTCCTGCAGCGCGGTGAGGGCGTCGAGATCCTTGGCGCTGGCGCGGGGGTCGCGGGCCAGGGCGGCCAGCCGGCGCGTGACGGCCCGGAGACGCACGACGGCGTCGCGGGTGGCGGGGTCGTCGGCCAGGCGGGCGTGCAGTCGCCGCTGCCTCTGCGCGAGGAGGACGGCCCCCTTGTAGAGGAAGACGTGGCCGTACGCCCTGTTGTCGCCGAGGGACATGCGCACGGCGAGCGTGCGTTGCAGGCCGAGGACCGCCGCGAGCTGCTGGCGTTCCGGCAGGCCGGAGGCGACGCCGGCGAAGTGCGAGCCCCCCAGGGCGAAGGCCTCGTCGGCGAGGGCGCGGGCCTTGTCGTCCTCGCCGAGGCCTGCCAGGACGGAGGCCAGCTCGCGCAAGGAGCGCACGTGGTCGGGGGAGCCCTCGCCCTGGACGGCCTTGGCCGTCGCGGCCGACCTCTCGAAGTGCTCGCGGGCGGCGGCGAGGTCGCCGCGCCTGTTCAGATTGAAGCCGACGTTGTACAGGCCGTTGGCGTACTCGCTGCTCTTCTCCCCGTGGGCCGCCTTGAAGATGGCGAGCGCCTCGCGGTAGGCGTCCAGGGCCCCCTTCTCGTCGCCCATGTCGCTCAGGAGGACGGCGAGGCTGTTGAGGGCCGTCCCGACGAGCGGGTGCCGCGGGCCGCGCGCCTTGCGTTGCAGCTCGACGGCGCGGCGGAGGGCGGCCAGGGCGGTGGGGTGGCTGCCGGCGAGGCGGTGCGCCGCCCCCTGCGCGCGCAGGGCGTCGGCGTACACCGGGTGCGATTCGCCGAGGGCCTCGCGGGCCATGTGGACGGCGAGGCCGGCCGCGGTGACGGCCGCCATGCCGTCCCCGATGGTGACGTGGATGATGGCGAGGTGGCGGAGCACGTCGATGCAGCGCGGGTCGTGGCGCCCGACGGTGTCGGCGTACATGATGAGGGCGGCCCTGCTCCGGCGGAGCGCGTCGCCGTGTTCTCCGACCTCGGCGAGGAGGACGGCGAGGTTGTTGAGGCTCTGGGCGATGTCAGGGTGGGCGCCCTTGTAGGCGCGGGCGTAGTGGTCCAGCGCCTTGTGGAAGAGGGGGAAGGCCGCCTTGTGGTCGCCCACCTCGAAATGCATGGTCGCGAGGTTGTTGAGGCAGGTCGCGGCGTTGGGGTGATCGCCGAGGATCTCGATGAGGACGGGGTGTGCTTTCTGTTGCAGGGCCAGGGCGCGGAGGGCGTCGCCCGCCTGGTGGGCGTTGACGGCCTGGCCGGCGAAGGAGCGGGCCTCGGCCCAGCGGCGCCGCTGCTCGGGCGTGAGGCGCGACAGGCGGCGGAGGAGGTCCGCGTGCCAGTGGGCGTCGTGGGCCTGCCACGAGCCAGGCCCACGCATCACGTCGATGCCCTTGCGGGCGCGGGTGAGGTGTCCGATGGCGTCAGCGTGGAGCCCCATCTGGTCCTCACGGACGGCGACGCGGAGGAGGGTGGCGATGGTGACGTGTGAGGCGGGGCCGCTGGCGCGTTCGGCGGCGTCGGCGGCCTTTTTGAGCATGGCGATGGCGGCCGGGGCGAGGGCCGTCTGGTGGGCGCGGGCCCAGAGGGTGCGATGCTCGTCGAGGAGGGCGGCCTGCCCGGGCGTGGGCACGGCGGGCGGTGCCGCGGCGGTGGCGACACCGGCAAGCAGCGTCAGACAAAGCAGAACACGCATGGGCGTCCCTCCTCATGGATCGCGCCATCCTACTCGTTCGTCCGCAGGTCCGCAACGGGCGCCCGCCAATCACGATCCGGGTCCGCCCGGATGACGCGATCCTCCGTCCGCGGCCGGGCTCAACGTCTTGTCCGGCCGCGCCGCGCTGGTAACATGACTCCCTCTCTCTGCTCCGGGTACACCTCCCATGCGTCACCTCGTCGTGCTTCTCGCCCTGGCCTCCTCCACCTGGGCCATCGGCCCGCCGGCCCCGCCACGCTTCCCCGCCGCCACCGACGACGGCGCGTGGAAGCTCCTGCCGAGGGAGGAGCCGCCTCTGCCCGTGTGGGCACGCACCCTCGTCAAATCGATGCCTCGCACCACGGCGGCCATGCTGTCCCTCGACCGGCTGCACCGCGTCGAGAACCCGCTCGGCGCGGTGCTGGCCGGCAAGCTGCGGTGGGTGGCCGCCGACGCCATCGGCTGCGATTACGCCCGGCGCTACGCCGAGGCCGACCTCCTCCGCGCCGGCGTCAAGCCCGCCGAGGTCGGCCAACTGGCCGAGGGACGTACCGAGGCCTCCGCCGAGGACCGCGCCCTGTCCGCCTGGGCGCGGAAGATGACGCTGGCCGCGCACGCGGTCACGGACGAGGAGATGGCGGCCCTGCGCGAGCGGCTCGGCGACGCGAAGACGGTGGCGCTGGTCCACACGCTCGCCCACGCCAACTTCCAGAACCGCATCTTCCTCGCCCTCGGCTGTCGGGTCGAGGCCGGCGGGCCGTTCCCGTCGCTGGACGTCAAGTTCGACATGAAGCGGATGCCCGCGGCTCCGGCGCGTCCGGACTGGAAGGCCGTCGCCACCGCGAAGGCGAGCCCTGACCCCGCCTTCCGCCCGCCCTGGCGCCCGATGACGTTCGAGCAGGCCGAGGCCGCGATGGAGGCCCAGAAGGACCGCAAGCCGCGCATCGCGCCGCCCGAGAACCTCGACGGGGTGCCGGCCCGCTCGCGGCGCGTCGTCTGGTCGGCGGTCAGCCTGGGTCATCAGCCGAAGTTGACGGGGGCGTGGTTCGACACAATGGCGGCGTCATCCGCCGAGCGCAAGACCGACCCGGTCTTCGCCAACCACTACTTCTGGGTCATCACGCGTAGCAACGAATGCTTCTACTGAATGGGCCACAGCGTGATGCTGCTCGCGGTCGCGGGCCAGAAGGATGGGCAGATCAAGGAGCGCACCCGCGAGCTGGCGGGCGGCTCCTGGAAGTCGTTCTCGCCCGCCGAACAGGTGGCGCTGCAATTCGCCTGCAAGCTGGCCAAGGAGCCGGCGACGATCAGCGACAGGGACATCGGGCGGCTGGTGGAGGCGTTCGGCCAGCACCGGGCGATGGACCTCATCTGGTACGGCGCCTGGTGCAACTACATGACGCGCGTCGCCGATGCGTTCCAACTGCCGCTGGAGCGGGAGAACTGCTTCATGCCGCCGCCGAAGAAGGATGCCCCGAAGGGACGCTGACGTCAATCCGCCGTGGCTGCTGCGCCGTCTGTAGGGTATAGACGGCGGGCGGTGCCCGCGACCCCTTCTCACGATTCTGGAGGCATCCCGATGACGCGCTTCTCCGCGGGCCTCGCGCTGGCCCTGTTCGCCCTGGCGCCCTCGGCCCAGGCCGCCCCCGAGCCGATGGCGCGCAAGCCGAAGGTGGAGGTGGTGTTCTGCCTGGACACGACGGGCAGCATGGGCGGCCTCATCGACGGCGCCAAGGCGAAGATCTGGAGCATCTGCAACCAGATCGCCGGCGCCAAGCCCACGCCCGACCTCAAGGTCGGCCTCGTCGCCTACCGCGACAAGGGCGACGACTACATCACCAAGGTCTTCGACCTCAGTAAGGACCTGGACAGCATCCACGCCGAGCTGAAGAAGTTCGACGCCAACGGCGGCGGGGACACTCCGGAGCACGTCAACCAGGCGCTGTTCGACGCGGTGAACAAGATCAAGTGGTCCGAGGACAAGAAGACGCTGAAGATCATCTTCCTGGTGGGGGACGCGCCGCCGCACATGGACTACACGGACGACGTGAAGTACCCCGTGACGTGCAAGAAGGCCGTCGAGAAGGGCATCATCATCAACACCATCCAGTGCGGGCTGGACGCCGACACGACCAAGGTGTGGAAGGACATCGCCGTCAAGAGCGAGGGCAGCTTCGCCGCCATCCCCCAGGACGGCGGCGCTGTGGCGATCGACACCCCGTTCGACGCGCGCCTCGCCGAGATCAACACCGCGCTGACGAAGACGGTGGTGGTGGCCGGGTCCGCCAGGCTCCGCCGCGAGGCCGATGATAAGCTGAAGGACGCCGCGAAGCTGTCGGCGCCGGCGGCGGCGGACCGGGCGGCTTTCGCGGGCAAGTCGGGCCTGGCCGGCGGTGGCGGCTTCGGCGGCCCCGGCGGCCCGCGTGACCTGCTCGACGAGGCCATCGGCAAGGACGGCAAGGCCGACATGAAGAAGCTGAAGGAGGTCAAGGAGGCCGAGATGCCCGATGACTTCAAGAAGCTCAAGACCGACAAGGAGCGCGGCGAGTACCTGGAGAAGAAGGCGGCGGAGCGTGCGAAGCTGAACAAGGAGGCGGTGGAGCTGGACAAGAAGCGTTCGGACTTCATCGCGGCGGAGATGAAGAAGAAGGGCAAGGGCAAGGACTCCTTCGACAGCAGCGTCCTCGACATGCTCAAGAAGCAGACCAAGAAGTTCGAGATCGACTTCTGACCGGGCGTTGGAGTAGCAGGCGGGCCGGCCCCCCACACGGGGACGCCGGCCCGCTCGCGTTGACATTCGGGGGCTCGCCGATGGGCGCGCCTCCCAGGACGGCGGCGGGGTACGATCGGCGTTGAGAGGAGGGCGTGCGGATGTCGAGCGCGACCCTGGCCAATTGGAGGCCGAGCTGGCCCGCCGCGCCGCCCAATCCGTCGCGCCCCCGCCGCCGTCTGTAGGGTAGAAGGCGGGCCGCGCCCGCATCCCCATTCCCACGATCAGGAGGCATCCCACATGCCGCGCATCTCCGCGTGCCTCGTGCCGGCCGCCGTGCTGGCCCTCTGCGCCCTGGCCTCGCCGGCCAACGCCGCCCCCGAGCCCCTGCCGAAGAAGCCGAAGGTGGAGGTGGTGTTCTGCCTGGACACGACGGGCAGCATGGGCGGGCTGATCGACGGGGCCAAGGCGAAGATCTGGAGCATCTGCAACCAGATCGCCGGCGCCAAGCCCACGCCCGACCTCAAGGTCGGCCTCGTCGCCTACCGCGACAAGGGCGACGACTACATCACCAAGGTCTTCGACCTCAGTAAGGACCTGGACAGCATCCACGCCGAGCTGAAGAAGTTCGACGCCAACGGCGGCGGGGACACTCCGGAGCACGTCAACCAGGCGCTGTTCGACGCGGTGAACAAGATCAAGTGGTCCGAGGACAAGAAGACGCTGAAGATCATCTTCCTGGTGGGGGACGCGCCGCCGCACATGGACTACACGGACGACGTGAAGTACCCCGTGACGTGCAAGAAGGCCGTCGAGAAGGGCATCATCATCAACACCATCCAGTGCGGGCTGGACGCCGACACGACCAAGGTGTGGAAGGACATCGCCGTCAAGAGCGAGGGCAGCTTCGCCGCCATCCCCCAGGAGGGCGGCGTCGTCGCCGTCGCCACGCCCTTCGACGCGCGCCTCGCCGAGATCAACACGAAGCTGACGCGGACCGTGGTGGCGGTTGGTGAGGGCAAGGCCCGCATGGCGGCGGAGAAGAAGCTGGAGGCGGCGGGCGAGCTGGCCAAGCCGGCCACCCCGGGCGCGGCCCCGCCCGCCGAGGCGCTGGCGGCGGCGGCGGACCGGGCGGGCTTCGCGGGCAAGACGGGTGAGGCCGGCGGCGGCGGCTTCGGGCCAGGGACCGGCGTCCGCGACCTCGTCGATGAGGCGGTGAAGGACGGCAAGGTCGACATGAAGAAGCTGAAGGAGGTCAAGGAGGCCGAGATGCCCGACGAGTTCAAGAAGCTCAAGACCGACGCCGAGCGTGAGAAGTACATCAAGGAGAAGGCGGCGGAGCGTGCGAAGCTGAACAAGGAGGCGGTGGAGCTGGACAAGAAGCGTTCGGACTTCATCGCGGCGGAGATGAAGAAGAAGGGCAAGGGCAAGGACTCCTTCGACAGCAGCGTCCTCGACATGCTCAAGAAGCAGACCAAGAAGTTCGAGATCGACTTCTGACCGGGCGTTGGAGTAGCAGGCGGGCCGGCCTCCCTACACGGGGACGCCGGCCCGCTCGCGTTGCTGCCCGGTCTTCCCACGGGGGAATCGTGCAGCTTGCCGTGAGGATCGGACAAGCACCGACGGTGCGGGCGGCCACGACGGCTCCCGCGTCTCGGCCCCCTCCGGACCTACCGGCGCGGGCCCGCCCGTGGTATGACATCCCCGTCGCCGCCCCATCGCACATCGGAGGAGCCATGTCCAGCCCCGGCCTGCGTGTCGTCCTCGTGGACATCAACCCGGAGATGGTCGCCGCCTGGAAGGCCGTCTTCGCCGCCGAGAAGGCCGTCACCGTCGTCCACGGCTCGCTCCTCGATCAGGAGTGCGACGCCTGGGTCACCCCCACCAACTCCGCCGGCAAGATGAGCGGCGGCCTCGACGGCGTCCTCAAACGCCACTTCGGCCCGGCCATCGAGAAGGTCGTACAGGCCGAGATCGCCCGGCTCTACGGGGGGCAGATGCCCGTCGGGTCGGCCACCTGCGTCCGCACCGGCGACAGCTCGCCGTACTTCCTCATCTCCGTGCCCACGATGGTCAAGCCGGCCGAGGACATCCGCGGCACCCAGAACGTGGCCCTGGCCTGCGCCGCGGCCTTCCAGGCGGTCCACCACCAGAACGCGATCGAGCCGGGCAGCATCACGTCGGTGGCCCTGCCGGGCCTGGGGGCCAGCACCGGCAAGGTGCCCGTCCGCTCGTGCGCCAACCTCATGTGGTCGGCCTACTCCCTGTACCGCGACATCGTCTTCGCCGACTACAACGGCATGCGGACGGTGCTGGCCGGCCAGCTCGACGGCCACGACGCCGCCCCGGTCCGCTACAAGCTGCCGGGCGGCGGCCAGAAACCCGCGTGATCGCGGCGCCATCGCCTCAATCGGCATTGACCTCCGGGGAGCCCACCGCTATTCGGGCCCGGGAATGTGGATTGGCCCGTCAACCGCACGGCGGAGGATGGCGATGAGCGAGGACGTGTTCCTGCGCCGGCATTTGGACGACGCCGGCCGCCGGCACGAGCTGCGGTCCATCGAGGCGGGGCTGGCGGAGGCCCCGTTCCCGCCGCAACTGGTGATCGAGAACACGTCGCACTGCAACATGAAGTGCATCCACTGCGCGCACCGCGAGATGGAGCGCCCGCGGATGCACATGGACCGCGCCCTCTGGGACAAGCTGGTCGAGGAGGTCGGCCGCGAGTCGCCGGACTGCGAGCTGTGGCCCACGTTCTACGGCGAGGCGCTCATCCTGCGCGACGAGCTGTGGGACCGCCTCGGGCACGCCGCCCGCGTCGGCTGCCGCAACCTCGTCCTCAACAGCAACGGCTCGCTGCTCGGGCGCTTCGGGCATATCGAGAAGATCCTGGCCTCGCCCCTGCGGCGTTTCATCCTCAGCCTCGACGGCTTCACCGCCGAGACGTTCGAGAAGATCCGCGTCGGCGGCAAGCGCGACCAGATCTATCAGGCCGTCGAGGAGCTGTGCCGCAAGCGGCGCGAGCGCGGCCAGGTGTACCCGGCGGTCACCGTGCAGTTCTCCGTGATGAAGGAGAACGCCCACGAGCTGGAGGCGTTCACCGCCCACTGGAAGGCGGCCGGGGCCGAGGTGAAGTCGCGGCCGATGCTGGAGTGGGGCAACACGGGGCTGATCTCCACCGAGACGATCATGCACGGCACCACGTTCCGCATCGCCTGCCCTTGGGCGGTCAACACGGCGGCGATCCACGCCGACGGGTCGATGGTCTGCTGCGCGGTCGATTACGCAGGGCGCTTCGTGGCGGGCGACACGCGCGAGCGGAGCATCCGCGAGCTGTGGGCGGTGCTGAGCCAGAAGTTGCGCCGCCCGCACCTCGAACACCGCTGGGGCGACATCCCGGAGATGTGCAAGGGCTGCGGCGACTGGCAGACCGCCGGCGCGCGGTACGAGGAGGAGCAGGTGCCGGGCACGCGCCCGTTCTGGTTCCGCGCCCAGGCCGGGTGAGGCGGCTCAGCGCAGACGCTCCAGCTCGGCACGCACCTCGCCGGCGCTCGCGGGGCGATCCGCGGGCCTCTTCGCCAGCAGCCGCAGGACGAGCCGCGACAGCCCGGGCGTGACGGTTTCCGGCAACGGCGGCGGCTCGGCGGCCGTGATCGCCAGCAGCACCGCCAGGGCGTCGTCGCCGTCGAAAGGGAGGGCCCCGGCCGCCATGGAGTACAGCACCACGCCCAGGGCGAACAGGTCGCTGCGGGCGTCGACGGTCTCGCGGCGTGCCTGCTCCGGCGACATGAACGCCGGCGAGCCGACCAGCCCGTCCCGCGTCAGCGTGCTGGCGCCCGCCGCCCGCGCCAGCCCGAAGTCCAGCACCTTGACGCGCCCCGCCGCCCCCTCGAGCCAGACGTTGGCCGGCTTGATGTCACGGTGGATCAGGCCACGCTCGTGGATCGCCTCCAGCCCCTCGGCGATCTCGGCGCCGATGCGCGCGACCTCGGACACGGGCAGCGCGCCCCGGCGCAGGCGCTGCTCCAGCGACTCGCCGCGCAGGAACGGCATCGCCAGGAACGGCACGCCGTTGTCCTCGCCGACGGTGTAGATGGCGACGACGCGGTCATGCTGGATCGCCGCGGCCGCCCGCGCCTCGCGGAGGAACCGCTCGCGGGCCGTTTCGTTGGCGGCCAGGGCCGGCAGCATGGCCTTGAGGGCGACCTCGCGGAGGAGCTGCGGGTCCTCGGCGCGGAAGACGACGCCCATGCCGCCGGCGCCGATCACCTCCTTGATGATGTAACCGCCGAAGCGTCCGATCTCGCCCGGCCCGCGCGGCGGCCACAGCATCGCCGTCAACCGGGCCTGCCCGACGGGGCCGGGGTCGATCCGCGTGGGCAGCTCGTGGACGGGCGTGGCGGTCAGCGTCTCCACCCGGTCGGCCCGCGAGCGTTTCCGCCCGCCGGGTATGTCGAGGGAGTGGCCGCAGGAGGAACACTCGGCACGCTTGCCGCCGTCCTGCTCCGAGAGGGTCATCCGTT
Source organism: uncultured Alcaligenaceae bacterium (assembly GCA_964630925.1). GTDB lineage: Bacteria > Planctomycetota > Planctomycetia > Gemmatales > Gemmataceae > RGDT01. The sequence continues at coordinate 13,889 of CAZVZK010000004.1, read as the reverse complement.
TCCCGCAGTGGGCGCATGAGAAGGCGAGCATCAGCCACCCCGCTTCCTTGTATGAGCTGGGGGCGAGACGCCCCCAGACCCCCGTTGGCTGGTTTGGAGATTATGCCAGAAGGTGGACGGCTGTTCAAGGCCCGGAGGGGGAATCGGCGCGAAAAACCCGGCTGAGGCGCAGGTGGTCTTCCGGCGTGAGCGTCTCGGCGCGGAGGGAGCCGTCGATCCCCAGGGAAGCGAGTCGGGCGTCCACGTCGCCCTTGGCCAGCTGCCCACTGGGCAGCGACGCCAGCGCGCCACGCAGGTTCTTGCGGCGGTGCGTGTACAGGTCACGCAGGAAGTTGCGGAAGGCCTGGGCGTCGCCGACGTGGGCGCGTTTGGCCGGGTCCGGCTTGATGAGGATGATGGCGGAATCGACGAGCGGCCGGGGGAAGAACACCGACGGCGCTACCTTGCGGACCAGCGACACGTCGGCGATCGACTGCATGAGGACGGCGAGCGAGCCGTAGGGCGACGTGTCGGGCGCCGCGAGCATGCGCTCGGCCAGCTCCCACTGCACCATCGCCACCATGCGCTCCACCGGCAGGTCGGTGAGCAGCAGGTTGGACAGGATGGGCACGGCGACGGCGTAGGGCAGGTTGGCGACGAGCTTGAGGCGGGTGATGCCGGGGACGGCGAGCATGTCGCGGACGGCGTTGACGACGTCGGGGTTGAGGGTGTTCTTGGAGGCGAGGGCGTCGGCCTGGATGAGGCGGACGTGCTCGCGTTTCGCCCCCGTGGGGCGCATCAGCCCCTCGACGATGGTGAAGTGCGTCTCGATCAGCTCGCGGGTGAGGTGGGCGAACGGCGGATCGACCTCGACGGAGACGACGGCCCCGGCGTTCTCCACGAGCCTCATCGTCAGGCTGCCGGTGCCGCTGCCGACCTCCAGCACGCCGTCGGCGGGCGACAGCTCGGCGGCCTTGATGGCCAGGTCGATGAGGTTGAGGTCGATGAGGAAGTTCTGCCCGAGCTTGTTCTTGGGCGCGATGCCGCGCTCCTGGAACAGGGTGCGGAGGTAGCCGAGGGTCTGTCGCGTCGTGGGTGGCATGCAGTCATCATACGCGGCGGGGGCGATCCCGGAGCCCTCGTTCGTGCTTCGCGCGCGACCCCCGGCGGATAACATGCACCGGAGGCGGCCCTCCGAGCCGCACCCCCGCCGAAGAGGCCGACACGCCATGACCGACCCCGAGCTGGCCCGACTCCTTTCATGCCTGCACCAGGCGCCGGAAGATGACCTGCTCTGGCTGGCCGTGGCCGACCTGTTGGAGGAGGAAGGGCAGGCCGAGCGCGCCGAGTTGCTGCGCCTGACGCGTTCGCTCAGGGCGAGCGGCACGGCGTCAGCGTGCCGTGTCACGGCGGAGGCGCGCATCCGCGAGCTGCTCTCGTCCGGCGTGCGTCCGTGCGTGCCGGAGGTCGTCAACAGCGTCGGGATGCGGTTCGTGCTGATCCCGGCGGGGACGTTCTGGATGGGGTCGCCGGAGGATGAGGCGGACCGCTCCGAGGACGAGGTGCGGCACGAGGTGACGCTGACGCGGGCGTTCTGGCTGGGGGTGCATCCGGTGACGCAGGGGCAGTACGAGGCGGTGGTGGGTAAGAATCCGAGCTACTTCAGTAAGAAGGGTGGCGGCAAGGCGAAGGTGAAGAAGACGGACACGTCGTCGTTCCCCGTGGAGCAGGTGTCGTGGGAGGACGCGGCGGAGTTCTGCGAGAGGCTGTCGGCGCTGGCGGAAGAAAAGCGAGAAATACGGGTGTACCGCTTGCCTGGGGAGGCGGAGTGGGAGTATTCCTGTCGGGGAGGGCTTGCTTCAAAGCCGTTCCACTTCGGCGACGCCCTCGACAAGACCTTTGCCAACTTCCACGACTCCGGCCTCCAGCGGACGACCGCCGTCGGCTCATACCCTCCGAACGCCTTCGGGCTGCACGACATGCACGGCAATGTTTGGGAGTGGTGCGCGGACTGGTACGGAGACTACCCGGCCGGAGCGGTGACCGACCCCACGGGGCCGGAAGAGGGCGCGTGCCGGGTGATCCGGGGCGGTAGCTGGAGCTACGACTCCCAGGACTGCCGGTCGGCGTACCGTGACGGGGACGGCCCGGCGGACCGGGTCTTCGACCTGGGCTTTCGCGTGTCCCTCGTCCCCGTGCCGGGATAGCAAGGCGAGCGGAGGCCGGAGGGAGCGGGAGCGGAGCGAGGGACGAGCGGAGCGGAGCGACCGACGTGCCGGAGCGGGAGACGCAGAGGCAGGGGGCGGGGTACAGGGGCGGAGCCCCTGGCGAAAATTGAAAAATCGCGATCAGCCCATCACAACCATCACAACCATTACAACCGTCAAGGACGACGCGCATGGCCTTCAAGTTCTTCACGGTGCCGATCAACGACGACGGCAGGGCCGAGGCGGCACTGAACGGCTTCGTGCGCTCGCACCGCGTCCTGACGGTGGACCGGCGATGGGTCGATCTCGGCGCGTCATCCTTCTGGAGCTTCGCCGTCGATTACCTCGACGGCCAGCCGGGGACGGCCTCGCCGCAGACCGGCAGGCCGCCGGGCGCGAAGCCGAAGATTGATTACCGCGAGGAGCTACCGGCGGATCAGTTCGCCGTCTTCGCCCGGCTGCGCGAGGCACGCAAGGAGATCGCCAACGCGGAAGGCGTGCCCGTCTACGCCGTCTTCACCAACGAGCAGCTCGCCGGGATGGTGAAGGCGAGGGCGGCCACCCGCGCCGACCTGGGCAGGATCGAGGGCGTGGGCGAGGCCCGCCTGGACAAGTACGCCGGCCGCATGCTCGAGATCCTCGCGGACGCCTGGAGGGCCGGCGATGAAACGGGTCGGCCACCTACTTGACGCCATCGTCGAGCGCGACAACCTGCGGCTCGCCCTGCACCGGGCCTTGCGCGGCAAGCGTCACCGCGCCGAGGCGCGGGCCTTCGCCGCCGACTCCGAACGCCGGCTGGGCGAGATGTCGGCGGGGCTGCGTGACGGCACGTTCCCCGTGGGCCTGTTCCGCCAGTTCGTGATCCACGACCCGAAGGAGCGCGTCATCACCGCGCCCTGCTTCGCCGAGCGCGTCATGCACCACGCCGTCATGAACGTCTGCGAGCCGCACTTCGGCCGCTGGCTGGTGTTCGACAGCTACGCCTGCCGCAAGGGCAAGGGCCGCCTCAAGGCCGTCGAGCGCATGGCGGGGCATTCACGGCGGTTCGCCTACTTCCTGAAGATGGACGTGCGCAAGTACTTCGACAGCATCGGGCACGACGTGCTGCTCGGACAACTCGCCCGGCGGCTCAAGGACGCTCCGCTGCTCGCCCTGTTCGGGCGCATCGTCCGCTCGTTCCGCGGCGAGATCGGCAAGGGCCTGCCCATCGGCAGCCTCACGTCGCAGCACTTCGCCAACCACCACCTCGACGGCCTCGACCGCCTGATGCAGGCACGGCTCCGCATCGGCGGCTACGTCCGCTACATGGACGACGTCATCCTGTGGGATGATGACAAGGGACGCCTCAATGACGCTTTGGCCGAAGGCACGGCCCACCTCGCCGGGCTGGGCCTGGCCCCGAAGCCGACGCCGTACCTGAACCGGACGCGGCACGGGCTGGAGGCGCTGGGATGCCGGGTGTTCCCGACACATCTGGTGCTGGGCAGGCGTGCGCGACAACGATTCCGCCGCAAGGTGGCGGCCCTGGAGGCGTCGGGGCTGCCGGAAGCCGAGATGCAGCGGCGGGCGTCGGCGCTGCTGGCGTTCACGCGGACGCCCGGGCTGCGCTCCTTCCGTTTCCGGCGGGCGGTGCTAGAATCGATGGCGGGGGCGGGCCACAGGGCACGAACCGGGTGATCCGGGGCGGTAGCTGGAACAACGACTCCCAGAACTGCCGGTCGGCGTACCGTGACAGGAACGACCCGACGGACCGGGACAACAACCTGGGCTTTCGCGTGTCCCTAGCTCCGCGCAGGCGGAAGCGGCACGGGACCGGCCCGCCTCCTGTTCCCCCGCGAGGGGGACGAATGCACGACAGGGCCGCCCGGCGCTGGTAGCGGACGCGAACGCTCCGGGCGGCCCGACCCCCACCACTCACCGCCCCCGGAAGGCCTCCATCGCCCGGAAGACATACTTCGCCAACAGGTCCGTCTCCAGGTTCACGGGATCGCCCGGCCCCTTGAAGCCCAGCGTGGTATTCGCCAGCGTGTGCGGGATGAGCATGACGCTGAAGGATGTCGCGTCCACCGTCACGAGGGTGAGGCTGACGCCGTCCACGCAGATGCTCCCCTTGGGCACCATCTGGGCGAGGAGGGCAGGGGGCGCGGTGAACGACATGAATACCCACTCGCCCTCCTGGCGTTTCTCGGCGACGGCGCCGACGCCATCGACGTGGCCCTGCACCAGGTGGCCGCCGAGACGCGAGGAGGCGAGGAGGGCGCGTTCCAGGTTGACGTGGGCGCCGGGGGCGAGGGCGCCGAGGTTGGTGAGGCGGAGCGTCTCCGGGCCGACATCGAAGGCGAGCGTTTCGGCGGTGCATTCGACGGCGGTGAGGCAGGCGCCGTTGACGCTGACGCTGTCACCGAGGGCGACGGGGCCGAGGGGGTGGCGGACGACGAGGCGTCGTCCGGCGCCGGTATCGGCGAGGGTGACGACGGTGCCGAGGGCTTCGACGAGGCCGGTGAACATCAGAACTTACCCCTGAGGAGCCGGGCGACCTCGCAGGCGATGCTCAGCCGCTCATCGAGCCTGTCCGGCGGCAATAGCTCGCCCGGCCAGTACACGAGCAGGTCGTCGCCGCGTGACTCGAACGCCAGACGCTTCTCGGCGACGCAGAACGCCGCCAGGCCGGGGCCGATGGCGCGCGGGGCGGCCTCGAACTCCTGCGACGCCAGCACGAACGCCTTGTTGAAGGCGTCCTGCCCGCGCACCACCAGCCCCGGCGCCTGCCACATCCCACGCGGCGACACGCTCAGCCCCGGCACGCCCTTGACGCAGGACTCGAGGACGAGGATCGTTTGCGAGACCGCCGCCTCCTCCGGCCCCTTGTTCCAGACGATCCGGCAGTCCATCGCCAGAAAGTGATGGCCGCCCGCCTCGCCCCGCACCAGCCACCCCGTCTTGTACGGGCCGGGGCCGGCGATGAGCTGGAAGGCGTCGAGGAACCCGAGCTTCCGCCTGTCGGGCCTGTCGATGTACTCGTAGCCGCACCGCCCGGCGTATTCGGCGAGGGCGACCCGGCGGCGGGCGCGCGAGCAGGAGCCGGCCATCCAGAAGACGCCGACCAGCCCGGCGATGAGGAGGATGATGCCGCCGATGATGAGCGGGACGCCCACGATGCCGTCGTCCACAACGAAGAGGCCGAGCGGGATCAGCCCCGGCCCGAGGAGCAGCACGACGAGCCAGCCCCAGAACCAGACGCGGGCACCGGCGAGACGCGCCTCCGCCTTCCCCATCTCCGCCGCATTGTCCGCCCTGTCGTCCATCGCAAGCCCCGTCAACCCGGCGTCATTCTATCGGGCCGCCGCCCGCAGCAGCCGGGCGATCTCGTACGCCGTACCGAGGCGCTCCTCCAACTTCCCCGCCGGGATCAGCTCCCCCGGCCAGTAGACGAGTAGATCCGCGCCGTGGACCTCGAACGCCAGCCGCCCGTCGCCGACGCACAGCCCGGCGAGCGCCGGCGAGAGGTGCCGGGCCGCCTCCTCCCCTTCACGCGAGGCCAGGGTGTATGCCTTGTTGAAGGCGGGCTCCCCGCTGACCTCCACGCCACCGCCGGTGCGCTTCATCCAGCCCTTTGGCGTGGCCCGCAGCGCGGCCACACCCTCCACCGCGCCGGGGAGGAGGACGAGCGATTGGGAGACGCCGCTGGCGGTGTCGGACTCGAGCAGGCCCTCTCCGGTGGCCCATACCCAGGTCAGCTCTGCCTCGTAGACTTCGCACCGGATGCCCGAGACACTGCCCTCGAAGCGGGTGCGTGAGGTGAGCTTCGTCGCCTCGTTGAGCAGGCGGAAACGGCGGAGGCCGGCCACGCGCTTGCGGTCATTCTCGACCACCACCCGATACCCGAGGCGGTCCGCCTCTTCGAGGCGGGCGAGACGCCCCGCGGCGGTGGAGACGCTGCCGGCCAGGATCGCCAGGCAGAGCGAGGACACCATCAGGACGACGGCGCCGATGCACAACAACGCGATCCAGAGGTCCCCGGCGGGGAGCAGGAGCGCGACGGGGATGAGGAGGCCCGTCGGCAGGAGGCAGGCGCAGAGCCACATCCACCGCCGCAGGCCGGCCACCTCCCTGGCCGCCGCCGCCAGCACGACCCCGTTGTCCGGCGCCCCGTCCTCGATCCACTCGATCATCCCGCCCTCCCCAGCGCCGCCCGCACCGGCATCGTCCAGATCACCATCTCCTGCACCTTCTCCACCCTGTAACCCGCCGCCGCCAGCATCGCCGGCGGGTCGATGGGCCGGCAATCGACGATGTGCGGGAAGTTGCGGTGCATCCACACGTAGACGTTCTCTAGCACGCTGGGCTTCTGCCCCGCAGGCACCGTCGCCATCGACACCACCGCCAGCCGCCCGCCCGGCTTCAACACCCGCCTCACCTCGGCCAGCACGGCCGGGATGTCGGCCTCGGGGAACAGCTCCAGCGTGAAGCTCGTGTACGCCGCGTCGAACGTCGCGTCCTCCCAAGGCAGCTTGCGCGCGTCGGCCACGCGCAGGTCCAGCCGCGCCGCCGGCGGGGCCGCGTCGATCTTCCGCTGCGTCACGGCCAGCATGCCGCTGGAGATGTCGATGCCGGCCACCAGGCCCGTCGGCCCGACGCGGGCCGCCAGGTCCAGCACCTCGTTGCCCGTGCCGAAGCCCAGCTCCAGCGCCTTCTCGCCGGGCTTCACCGCCAGCAGGTCCAGGCCGGCCACGCGGGCCGCCTTCTCGTTGGAGTCGGCCAGCCAGTCGTAGGCGTCGGCGATGCGGTCGTAGAAGGCCCGGTTGTCGGCGTGGTGCTTGTCGGTGTTCATTTGCCCTTCTTGCGCGGCGGCGCGTTCTTGACGTGCTTGTCGAACCACTCGATCATCTCGGCCAGCGAGTGCTCCACCGACTCCCGCGCCGCGTAGCCGTGCGACTCGTGCGGCAGGACGACGTGCCGGGCCGTGCCGCCGTGGCCCTTGATCGCCTGATACAGGCGTTCGCTCTGCATGGGGAAGGTGCCGCTGTTGTTGTCGTCCGCCCCGTGGATGAGGAGGATCGGCTCGTCGATCTTGTCGGCGTGCATGAACGGCGACATCTTGGCGTACACCTCGGGCGCCTGCCACAGGGTCCGCCGCTCGTTCTGGAAGCCGAACGGCGTCAGCGTGCGGTTGTACGCGCCGCTCCGGGCGATCCCCGCCCGGAAGAGGTTGGAATGGGCCAGGAGGTTGGCCGTCATGAACGCCCCGTAGCTGTGCCCGCCGACGCCCACGCGGGCCGGGTCGGTGACGCCCAGCTCCGTCGCCTTGACGATGGCGGCCCTGGCGCTCGCCACGATTTGCTCGACGAAGGTGTCGTTGGCCTTGTCCGACGGCCCGACCACCGGCATGGCCGCCCCGTCGAGGACGGCGTAGCCGGCCAGCAGGAAGAACAGGTGCGACGCCCCGCTGATCGTGTTGTACCGCCCCAGCGAGCCGGACACCTGCCCCGCCAGGGCCGGGTCGGTGAACTCGCGTGGGTACGCCCACACCACCGTCGGCAGGCGCGTCCCCTCCTTGTAACCCGGCGGCAGGTACAGCGTGAACGACAGCAGCACGCCGTCGGGCCGCTTGTAGACGACGAGCCGGCGGGTGATCTTCTGAAGCTCCGGCGCGCCGTCCTTGTACTGGGTGACCTCGTCGAAGTCGTCCTTGCCGGCGGTGCGGACACGCCAGTTGGGCGGCGACGAGCGCGACTCGTGCCGCGTCAGGAACTTCGTCCCGTCGTCCTTGAGGATGCCCACCACCTGCTCGTAGGCATTCACCTCCGACTGGAAGAGGCGCTTCGTCTCCAGCGTCTTGAGGCTGAAGCGGTCGAGGAAGGGGCGGCTCCCCTTGGGAGACGCACCCTCGCCGGTCAGGAAGATGTCGTCGCCGTGCGTGCGGATGACGCGCTGGCCGTTCAGGGTGCGGCGGGTCAGGGGCGTGCCGGGGTCGCGGTAGCGGTCCTCGGTCAGGCGGTCGAAGAGGAGTTTCGCCTTGTCGCCGGCGACGAGCCACGTCCGGCGGCGTTTCTTCTCGCGCTCGAAGTCGCTGACGACGATCTGGCCCTTGTCGGTGAACGCCAGCGACGACAGGCGGTGTTCGGTCTTGAGGGCCTCGCGCGGCTCGCCCTTGAACGGGACCGCCTGCGACAGCACGCGGTCGCGGTGCGTCACCTTGCGGCGCGGGTCGCCGCCGTCGAGCGCCTCCACCCACACGACGGAGGCCGGGGCGCCGGGGTGCCACTGGATCAGGCGCGGCCCGGTGCGGACGCCCTCGATGGGCACCCGGTCGGCCAGCGGCAGGTCGGCGACCTTCTGGATCACCTTGCCGTCGAGGCCCCAGACCTCGGTGCGGTGCGGGAAGAACGACACCGGCAGCGAGTAGGAGAACGGGCGGCGGACCGTGTCGACGAGGAGGTGCTTGCCGTCGGGAGAGATGGAGAGAGCGGAGACGGACGCCGATTCGCCGATGGCCTGGGCGGAGCCGTCGTGGGCGGACACGAGTTTGACGGTGGAAGTCGTGGCCAGCTCGAAGGCGCGGGCGTCCCCCTCGTCGCGGAGGAGGTCCTGGTAGGTGCGTGCGGGGCCGGCCTTGCCGGAGGTCTCGCTGATGACGGGGGCGGGCGGCGGCTTCTTCGGCTCGCGGTCCTCCGGCGGCAGCGCCTCCAGGCAGACGATGGTCTTCGAGTCCGGCGTCCAGCGGACGGGGTCGGCCAGGCTGGGGTTGAGGCGGGTGCCGAGGGCGGTGATCTTGCCCGTGTCGGCGGACCCAACGAACAGGCGGACGGCCCCGTCCACGGTGCCGGTGATGGCGAAGCGTTTGCCGTCCGGCGCCCACACCGGCAGGCCGAGCTGGATGCCCTCGACTCCATCGACCTGCACGGGCTTGCCGCCGTCGAGGGGCCTGATCGTGACGCGGTGATAGTACCGCGTCGGGCGCGGCTCCAGCGAGTCGGGGTCGAGACGCAGGCCGGCCAGTTTGCGGTACGGGCGGGAGAAGTCTTCGATGGACGGGTACGCCTTCCACTCGGCGACGACGACGGCGTCACGCCTGGGCGTCAGCGCCACGACAGGCGGCGGCGGCAGGTCGAGGATCCTGCGCACCGCCGGCGGCGCCTTCTTGTAGCCCTGGGCGGGGGCGTCCGCCAGGGCCGATAGGACGCAGAGGGCCGATAGGACGCATAGCCTGGCCATGGTCACTCCTCGCGGACCGCGTAGAAGGCGGCCTCGCGCTCGGCGAGTTTGGACGTGCCGGCCATCGCCTTGCCGTCGCCGGTGAACAGCAGGCCCTTGAACGACTGCTCGGTCCTGGGCAGGCGGATGGTGAACTCGACCTGATGAGGCAGCGGGCCGACCTTGCCCTTGACCTCGTACTTGGCCCCGTCGCGGTCCGAGTAGTACCAGCCGGTGATCTTCTGCTCCTCATCGACCTTGAGCGTCATCTTGCCGCTGCGGCGGCCGTCGTCGAACAGCTTGAATGTCCCGGCGACGTGCCTCGCCTCCAGCTTCTCGCCGAGGACGAACTTGCCGTCCTTCTTCGGCGCCAGTGACGGGTCGTGCTTGGTGACGATGTACATCTTCGCCTTGCCGACGGGCTCGGCGTGGACCTTCTCGCCGTCCACGACGAAGCGGATGTCGCCGCCAAGCTCCTCGGGCACCACCTGGCCCTGGTCAAGGCTGAGGCGGAAGCCGTTGAACAGCGAGAGGTTGGAGCCGGAGGCGAGGACCTGACGCTCCTCGCCCTCCTTGTAGGTGACGAACTTCTCGACGAGGAGGATGGGGACCGTCTTGTCCTTGCCGACCTTCTGCTTGGCCGCCGTGACGAGCAGCTTGGCCCAGCGGTCGCCGGAGGTGCGGACGACGACGAACGCCGAGCCGGCCTTCGGCAAGACGTTGTCGTGATCGACGATCATGGTCGGGGTGAGGCGTTCGACGGCCTTCCAGCTCTTGCCGTCCTCGGCCATCCTGTCGAGCGCGGGGGAGGTGTACCAGTCGAAGGGCTCGGCGCGCACGGAGGCGGCGGCGAGGAGGAGGACGAAGAACGGTCGCATGGTGGGATCCTTCTACCTCACCCCCCAACCCCCTCTCCGAAGCGGAGAGGGGGAGCCGTCAGAGTATCACCTCAGCGGATGGGATGTGTGCGCGTCTCTTGTATCGCTTCGTCCAACAGGGGAGACGCGTACGACCCGTCCGCGCAGGCGATGATCTGACGATCCCCCCTCTCCGCTTCGGAGAGGGGGCAAGGGGGTGAGGTGGCTGTTACTTCTTGCAGTACGGCGCCGCCAGCAGCGCGAACGTCGTGGCCAGGGCGGGGTCGGCCTCGCCGAACGTCTTGTCGCCCTTGTTGCGGAACCCGCCGTCCTCGCCCTGACGCTTCTTCAGGGCGTCGAACAGGTCCTTCCGCCAGTCGTGCTTCTTGCCGTCGGAGGTCTCGAACTCGTCCTGCCCCAGGGCGTCCATCGCCTTGGCGAAGGTGTGGTAGTAGTAGTACAGGCCGGCGTTCTTCAGGCCGGGGTTCTCCTCCAGCGTGTAGTGCTTGGCGATCCAGCCCACCGCCGCCTTGACCCGCGGGTCCTTCCGGTCCACGCCCGCGTACAGGAAGCTCTTGAGGCCGGCGTAGGTCATGGCTCCCTGCGAGCGCAGCCCGCCGTCGCCGCCCACGACGTGGCCCTCGTCGTCGGTGTCGATCCGGTACACGAAGCCGCCCTTGTCGTCGTCCTTGGCCTTGGCGGCGAAGGGGAGGTCGTTGCCCTCCTCCTTGCCGGGGTGGTTCTGGCAGCGGGTGATGAACTTGAGGGCGCGTTTCACCGCCGGGTCGTCCTTGGGCACGCCGGCGGCCAGCAGGGCCTCCAGGAAGTAATGGGTGTTGGACAGGTCCGGCTTGCCCTTGCCGTCGTAGGACGCCCCGCCGATCTGAATGCTCTTGTTGGCCGGGTCGTCCGTCTGGAGCTTCTTGAGGTAGGCGGCGGCGTTCTTCAGGACGGTGTCGTACTTCTTGTCCTTGGTCTCTTTGAGGGCCATGATCGCGACGCTCGTCGTGTAGTTGGCGAGGCCCTTGCCGTAGATGCCCCCGTCCTTCTTGACCAGCTTCTCGAGGTACTTGAGGGACTTGCTGACGGCCTCGTCCTCCGGGCCGACGCCGTTCTTGACGAGGGCCGCGACGGCCAGGGCGGTGACGCCGGCGGCCATGCGCGGGTCCGAGAAGGAGCCGTCGGCCTTCTGCTGCTTCTTCAGGAAGGCGATGGCCTTGTCGGTGAGCTCTTTCAGCTCCTTGGCGTCCGGGCCGGCGGCGCGGGAGGGCAGCGCGGCCAGGCTCAGTCCGAGCAGGGCGACGCACAGGGTCGTTCGCATCGATGCACCTCGTGATGTGGGCGTCCGGCACGGACATTGCAAAGGCGGTGCCGCCGAACAAGGGCCGACTGGGCGATGAGGGGGGGCCGGGGGACGTCGCCCCCACCGCCCCGCACGCGGCGTCGGCGCGGCGAGGGCATCGCCAGCGCTGGTGATGCCTTGCGCGGCCCGCGTGTCAGGCTAGGCGGGCGGCGTGCGTCTGGCCACCGTCAGCCGGCGACCTCGTGCGGGAAGGCCGTCGGCTGGCACCAGGCCGCCGCCGGGGCCACCTGGGGCGCGGGCCGGTTGAGGGCCACCCAGACGCACAAGACCACGGCGCCGGCGACGGCGGAGAGGTACGTCCCGATGTGGGACGCGGCGACGGCGACGAGCGCCCCGCGCCGCGCCTCCGGGACCAGCGACGCCAGGCCGTCCGGCATCGACAGGCCGAGGATGCCGTGGATCTGCCAGGCAGCGAAGCCGCACAGGGCGGTCACGAAGGCCTGGAAGAGGAGGACGCAGGCGAGGGGGCGGTGGAGCCGGCGCTCCGTGATGGGCGGGGCAGGGCCGAGCGTGCCGGACAGCACGACGCCCAGGCCTATCAGCAGGCCGCCCCACCACGAGCCCAGGAAGCCCCACAGAAGCGCCAGCAGCGTCGGGTCGGTGACGCCTTCCAGCTTGGGCGAGTGGACGACGAGGAAGTATTCCGGCGACAGCCGGGCGTTGATCTGGTCCTGGGCGATGCCGTAGGCGATCTGGGCGAGGATGAACAGGCGGAGGATGCGTCCGACGGGGTCGTCGCGCAGCGTCCACCTCAGCAGGACGACGGACACGACGGCGATCTGCAGCCACACCTTCCACCACGGCACGAAGTCGTTCATCGCGGCACCTCCGCGGCAACTGTAGCTCACGCCCGGCGCCCTTGACGGGGGGGCGGGGGGGCGTAGATCAGCGGGGCGGGAGGATCCACGATGTCCGACCAGTATCAGCCCGATCCGCCGGAGTCGCCCGGACGCCCCGAGAGGGTCGAACGGCCCGAGGCGTCGGCGCCCCCGAGGATCAAGGCCGGGCCGCCGCTGCCGGAGTGGCTGGCGAAGACCGCCCTGTACCCGGACGAGAAGCCGGAGTGGGTGCGTGGCCCGAGGTACGCGCCGCCGTGGGAGCGGATGATGACCCACCCGCTGGCGTTCCTGGCGGCCATCCCTCCGGCGGCCATCTGCCTCGCCGTGGGCCGCATCATCGCCGGCGAGTGGAAGCTGCTGCACCCCGCGTTCGGCATCGCCGCCATCCTGATCGTCTTCGGGTCGATCATCGTCATCGGCTTCCTGACCGCGTACTACACGCGGCTCGTGGTGACGGACCGCCGCCTCCTCATCATCCAGGGCCAGGTGCCCATCCGCTCCTGGGGCCTGGGCGACCTGCCCGCGTCGCTGCTCCACTTCGGCCGGCACGCCTTCGGCGGCAAGGACGCCGGCCCGCGTATCGACCTGAACAAGCTCGAGAAGATGCTGGGCGGGGGCGGCGACGGCGTCGTCAGCTCGGACGCCATCATCAAGTTCGGCAAGCAGCTCGACCGCATCAAGGAACGCCCCGACGGGGCGTGAAGCGGCGTTGAGCGCCGAGTCACAGGAGGGTTGTGCCGCGCCAGTGGTAACGGCCGCGGCCCGACAACAAGCGCGGCGCGTCACGTCGGCCCGCCTCCGCGCCTGGGGGGAGAGGCGGTCCGTGAGGGCTGGCGACGGGCGACGGCGGCGGCTACGATGGGCAGGGCAGGGAGGGCCGGGTTGTCAATCCCCCGCCGTTGTCGCGGCCGAGGGGGGGATGCTGCAAGGGCGATGCGAAGAGGCCCCGATGAACGAACAGGGATTCCTGCAGCTCCTGGCCGAAACGCCAGGTGACCCCGAGCTGCTGCTCGCCTATGCCGACTGGCTGGAGGAGAACGGGCGCGAAGACGACGCCCTCGTGACGCGGCTGAAACGCCTCGCCAAGGTCGATGTCGATGCGTTCACCCGCGCACGGGCAGAGAAGGCCGAGGGATACAACGGCCGTGTGGCGCGGAAGTGGTTCGCCCAGTATCCCGAGCTGCGTGTCGTGCTGGTCGGCTACCAGACGATCACCGAGCTGGGCCTGGAGTACATGCCGCCGGGGAAGCCGGGCAGACGCCGCAAGACCGTCCCGAGGCCCGACGACCCCACCTCCGCCGTGCTGTACCACCGCAAGGGCAAGGGGTATCAAACCAACATGGTCGCGTTCATCAAGCCGGCGTGAGCTGCCTGGGTCGGAAAGTCACCGATTCTGGCATGGTTCAAAAGGGGTCGTTTCCGGGTAACAGCGGGGTGGGGTGGCGCGAAG